>NZ_JBIAWE010000061.1:0-1020 GCF_042895235.1 Streptomyces sp. NPDC001410 | reverse complement strand
CTCAAAGAGTGTTTTGTCCTGGCGAGGTTGTTTGGTGGCGCTTCGAAGGGCGAGTGGGTCTGCGACTGCTGGGGCGAGAGTGGTCAATGCGGCCTGTGCGATAGGAGACTCCATACCTCTGCCCGTTTGAGTCGAGTCGCTCCTGTCTGATCCCAAAGCGCCCCCGGTTGACGCTGTTTGCGCCCTGGGGATGCGTCGTGCCCGACGGTACTACCGAAACATGACGCGACAGCGCCCGTATCCCAGCGACCTGTCCGATGCCCGCTGGGAGTTGATCGGACCCACGCTCACCGCCTGGCGGGCCGAGCGCAGAGGCAAGGGCCTGGACATCGGCCGCCCACCCGAGCACGACCTGCGCCGCATCATGGACGCCATCCTGTACGTCGACCGCATCGGGATCCCTTGGCGGTACCTCCCGCACGATTTCGCACCATGGGAGACGGTGTACGGCTACTTCGCCGCCTGGCAGAAGGAAGGCGTCTTCGACCAGCTCAACGGCCTGCTGCGGCGCCTGGTGCGTGAAGCCGAAGGCCGGGATGCCGAGCCGAGCGCCTGCGTGCTTGACGCGCAGAGCATCAAGACCTCCGCCAACGTGCCAGCGGCCGGCCAGGGCATCGACGCAGGCAAGAAAATCGCAGGTCGCAAGCGCCACATCGGCGTCGACACCCTCGGCCTGCTGCTGGCCGTCTGGGTGACCGCGGCCAGCATCTCCGACAACACCGGCGGCATCCACCTGCTCTCCCAGATCTCCGCCGCAACCCCTCGAGTGACCAAGGCGTGGGCCGACACCGGCTACCGGACGAAAGCCATCGACCACGGCGCCCGCCTCGGAATCGACGTCGAAGTCGTCCAACGCGACCCCGGCGCCAAAGGGTTCAAGGTGATCCCCCGACGTTGGGTGGTCGAGCGGACCTTCGGCTGGCTGATGCACCACCGCCGTCTCGCACGCGACTACGAGACCCACCCCCACCGATCCGAAGCCATAATCCACGTCGCGATGATCGACCTCATAAGCCGACG
>NZ_JBIAWE010000060.1:0-1037 GCF_042895235.1 Streptomyces sp. NPDC001410 | reverse complement strand
GCCCGGACCGGACCGCCGCCGGCGCCCGCGTCAAAGGGGGCCGGAACGGCGGAACACCAGGGCGAAACACCGTGGCAGAGCCTGCTCACCCGGCTCGTGGAGGTGGTGCGGGAGGTGAGGGCCTGGGCCGCTCGAGGGGCGGGTTCACCAGCAAACTCCACCTGAGCGCGGACGGCCGCTGCCGCCCGCTGTCCCTGGTCGTCACGCCAGGGCAGCGGGCGGACTGCACCCAGTTCCAGACGGTGCTGGCGAAGATCCGCGTTCCGCGGGTCGGCCTGGGCCGGCCGCGCACGAAGCCCGACAGCATCGCGGCCGACCAGGGGTACAGCAACAGCCCGTGCCGCGAGTACCTGCGGCGCCGTGGCATCCGGCACACGATTCCGGAGAAGACCGACAGCCAGGCCGTCCGCCTGCGCAAAGGCTCACGCGGCGGACGGCCACCCGGCTTCAACGAAGAGCGCTACAAGAAGCGCAACACCATCGAACGAGCGATCAACAGGCTGAAGCAGTCCCGGGCCGTGGCCACTCGCTATGACAAGCGTGGCTACGTCTTCCTCGGCACCGCCACCACCGCGGCTCTGCTCATCTGGCTTCGGAGTTGAGCCGCTACCTCACAAAGGGATCGGCCGGTACGCCAGAGCCTGATCGACTACCTCGTCAGCCGAAAGCTCCCGCTCCGGCGGCCAGAAGATCAAGTCGCCGACATAACCGGACGGGCATGTCAGAGCTCTGTCCAGTCTGTCCAGCCAGCCGTCCACCTCGTCGTCCGAGGCGTAGTCCGCGTCCATGATCCGCTGCACGAGCGCGACCGCCTCCGCGCGACCCATCTCCCTAACACTCATCACGCCCCTCCGTAGAGACCCTAACGGGACGCGTGATCGACCGGACAGCTCCTAGTAGTGCTTCGTTACGTCGAGTGATCTCGGCTGGTGGTGGGCATCCTCGTGGTGTGAGGCTGGGGGAAGTGGAGCGGCTCCGGGGTGAGTTATCGGAGTTCGTTGGCGATGTGTTTGCTTCGGTGCCGCGGCGGGATCAGC
>NZ_JBIAWE010000059.1:0-1052 GCF_042895235.1 Streptomyces sp. NPDC001410 | reverse complement strand
TGTATTGATCACGAGCGTTGTTAACGCGGGCCGGTCTTGATCGTGGCGAAGGCCTCCGTGTGTGGTGGAGGTGTCGAATCTTCACCGCACGGAGGCCTTCGTGTCCCACCGTAATGCCCGGCTGACCGTTCACGGCAGGCGGCTGCTCGTCGAGCGTGTCCGCTCCGGTCGTCCCGTCGCCCACGTCGCCGCGGAGATGGGCATCTCCCGTCCCACGGCCCACAAGTGGATCCGGCGCTGGCGGTCCGAGGGCGAGAGCGGACTCATCGACCGTTCCAGCCGTCCCCGCAGGACACCGCACCGGACCGCAGCCGCCACCGAGGCGCATGTCTGCAGGCTGCGGCAGGAGCGCAAGCTGGGCCCGGCACGTATCGGACCGATCCTGGGCCTGCCCGCCTCCACCGTCCACCGCATCCTCACCCGGCACGGCCTGAACCGCCTGGCGCACCTGGACCGGCCCACCGGCCAGCCCATCCGCCGCTACGAACGCGACCGGCCCGGCGAACTCGTCCACGTCGACGTCAAGAAACTCGGCCGTATCCCCGACGGCGGCGGCCACAAAGTCCTCGGCCGCCAGGCCGGCCGGGCCCGGCGCAGCAACGTGGGCTTCGACTACGTCCACTCCGCCGTCGACGACCACAGCCGCCTCGCCTACAGCGAGATCCACCCGGACGAGAAGGCCGCCACCTGCGCCGGCTTCCTGCGCCGGGCCGCAGCGTTCTTCGCAGCCTCGGGTATCGGCCGCGTCGAACGCGTCCTGACCGACAACGCCTGGCCCTACCGCAAGAGCTTCGCCTGGCGGCAGGCGCTTGCCGACCTCGGCGCGACCGGCAAGCTCACCCGCGCCTACCGGCCGCAGACCAACGGCAAGGTCGAACGCTTCAACCGCACCCTGCTCGACGAATGGGCCTACCTGCGGCCCTACACCAGCAACACCGAACGGACAGAAGCCCTGACAGAATTCCTCCACACCTACAACCACCACCGCTGCCACACCGCACTCGGCGGCCAGCCACCGATCAGCCGCGTGAACAACGCTGCGGGTCAATACA
>NZ_JBIAWE010000058.1:0-1146 GCF_042895235.1 Streptomyces sp. NPDC001410 | reverse complement strand
GTTGAGCTTGGTGATGAGGGGGGCGAGGGTGCGGTCCTCGCGTGCGGCGGCGTCCCAGTCGCGGGGTTTGAGCTGGTACTTCTCCGAGTCGAGGTACTCCTCGCTGCCCTCCCGCAGGGGGGTGTTCTCGCACAGTTCGTAGCCGCTGTAGATGCCCCAGGTGGGGGAGAGGGTGGCGGCGAGCACGGCACGGGTCTCGAACGCGGGCCGGCCGCCGTGCTGGAGGTAGGCGTGCAGGATGTCGGGGGTGTTGGCGAACAGGTTGGGCCGCATGTAGGAGGCGGCCTCACCCGAGAGTTCGGTCAGGTACTCCGTCAGCTCCCGCTTGTCGTTGCGCCAGGTGAAGTACGTGTACGACTGCTGGAAACCGATCTGCGCCAGGGTGTGCATCATCGCCGGGCGGGTGAAGGCCTCCGCCAGGAAGATGACGTCCGGGTCGGCGCCGTTGACCTCCCCGATCACCCGCTCCCAGAAGACGACCGGCTTGGTGTGCGGGTTGTCGACCCTGAAGATCCGCACCCCGTGCGCCATCCAGTGCCGCAGCACCCGCACCGTCTCGGTGACCAGGCCGTCCATGTCGGCGTCGAACGCGATCGGGTAGATGTCCTGGTACTTCTTCGGCGGGTTCTCCGCGTAGGCGATCGTGCCGTCCGGGCGGTGGTGGAACCACTCCGGATGCTTGTGCACCCACGGGTGGTCCGGGGAACACTGCAGGGCGAAGTCCAGGGCCACTTCCAGGCCCGACTCCCGTGCCCGGCCCACGAAGTGGTCGAAGTCCTCGATGGTGCCCAGAGCGGGGTGGACGGCGTCGTGCCCGCCCTCGGGGGAGCCGATCGCCCACGGCACGCCGACGTCGTCGGGGTGGGTGGTGAGGGTGTTGTTGCGGCCCTTGCGGAACGTCGTGCCGATCGGATGGATGGGCGGCAGGTAGACGACGTCGAAGCCCATCTCCGCGATCGCCTTCAGACGCCGCGCGGCCGTGCGGAAGGTGCCGTGGGGCTGCTCGGCCGTGCCCTCCGAACGCGGGAAGAACTCGTACCACGAGCCGAAAAGCGCCCGCTCCCGCTCCACGAGCAGCGGCATCGCGTCGGACGCGGTCACCAACTCCCGCAACGGATACCGGGACAGCACCGCGTCCACCTCGGG
>NZ_JBIAWE010000057.1:0-1441 GCF_042895235.1 Streptomyces sp. NPDC001410 | reverse complement strand
TGAACGGCAACATCCGGAGTGTGTCGCTGGACGGCAAGGGTGGTACGGAGAAGGCCGATGCGTTCGGTCGTACGCCGATCAACATTCTGGTGATGGGGTCGGACGGGCGGACCAGCAAGGCGGACTGCAAGCTGGGTGGCGGTTGTTCGCAGACCGGGGTGCAGACGGGCAGCAACGCGGATGTGCAGATGGTGGTGCACATATCCGCCGACCGTTCGAACGCGACGGTGATGAGCATTCCGCGGGACACGATGACCCGGGTGCCGGCGTGCAAGGACGGTGCGACGGGTCGGTCGACGGCGGGGTACTACGGGCAGATCAACAGTGCGCTGCAGTACGGTCCGGCCTGTCAGGTGGCGACCGTCCACCAGCTCACCGGGATTCCCATCGACCACTTCGTGAAGCTGGACTTCTCGGGTGTGGTGAAGATGTCGGACGCGGTCGGCGGTGTGTCCGTGTGTGTCAGCGACGACGTGTACGACACGTACTCGCATCTGAAGCTGTCCAAGGGCGCGCACACCCTGAAGGGGGTGGCCGCGTTGGAGTTCGTGCGTTCCCGGCACGGGTTCGGTGACGGCAGCGACCTGGGGCGTACCGTCTCGCAGCACATCTTCCTCAGCGCGATGATCCGTAAGTTCAAGAGTGCGGGCACGCTCACCGATCCGGCCGCGGTCTACGACCTCGCCGACGCGGCCACCAGGGCGCTGACGGTGGACGACGGGCTGGGCACGGTGAAGAAGCTGATCGCGCTGGCGTCGGATCTGAACAAGGT
Organism: Streptomyces sp. NPDC001410; assembly: GCF_042895235.1. Classification (NCBI taxonomy): domain Bacteria; kingdom Bacillati; phylum Actinomycetota; class Actinomycetes; order Kitasatosporales; family Streptomycetaceae; genus Streptomyces; species Streptomyces sp. NPDC001410. Next base: position 669 of record NZ_JBIAWE010000057.1, on the reverse strand, counting down.
CCCGACCAAGCGGATGACCTTCACGACGATGCAGACGGGCAGTGACCCGAACGACGCCAACCGGGTGGTGGTGGGTGCGGGGGCCAAGGCGCTGTTCGCGACCATCGCGGGCGACCAGTCCCTGACCACCGGCTCGGGCAGGAAGTCGGCTGCGGCCTCCGCGACTGCGAAGACCCCGGCCGTGCCCAAGTCCGAGATCGCGGTGACGGTGGAGAACGGCACCACGGTCACCGGCCGCGCCTCCGCCGTCGCGGCCGCCCTGACCGGTCAGGGCTTCAGCCCGGACACCACCACCGCCAACGCCCCCAGCCCCGCGACCACGACCACCCTGACCTACGGCACCGGCCACAAGGGCGAGGCGCAGACGGCCGCGAAGGCGCTGGGTCTGTCCGCCGCGCACCTGAAGAAGGACGCCGCCGCCGGTAGCAGTGGTCTGACCCTGGTCATCGGCAGCGACTGGCCCGGCGGCACCAGCTACCCCGGCGGCACCTCGTCCGCGCCCGCGGACACCAAGGCGGCCGTCTCCAACGCCCATGCGCAGACCGCCGACCAGGCCAAGACCTGCGCCAAGGTCAGCCCGTACAAGACGGTTGAACTGGGCGGCGTTCCCATGACACCGGCCCAGGCCTACGCGGCGGCACGCACCAAGCCCGACTCCGACGACTGATC
>NZ_JBIAWE010000056.1:0-1803 GCF_042895235.1 Streptomyces sp. NPDC001410 | reverse complement strand
ACTTCGAACACCTCCCCCAACGGCACGGGAGCCTCGTGCGTTGCGCACCCCGTCGGCGTCACCCGATCAGTGGCCGTGCTGAAAACGCTCAGTGAGAAGCAGGTCGCTCGGTTGGAGCGTGAGCTGGAACACGGTTCGCTCTCCCACGGCTGGGCGGACCAGCGGTGGACACTCGCTCGGATCAAAGCGTTGATCGGCCGCCTGTTCCACGTCCCCTACACGGTCGAGGGCACCTGGAGGCTGCTCAAGCGGCACGGCTGGTCGTGGCAGCAGCCCGCCCGCAGGGCCATCGAGCGCGATGACGATGCGGTCGAGGTCTGGAGGAAGGAGACCTGGCCGCGGGTAAGAGCATCGCGGCGGAGCGCGTGGCCTGGCTCGTCTTCGAGGACGAGGCCGGGCAGTCGCTGACTCCGCCGCGTGCAAGGACCTGGGGCCGCCGGGGCCGCACACCGGTCGTACGAGTACGTGGGCGTGGCTCCGGACGGGTCTCTATGGCGGGCATGACCTGCTACAAGCCCGTTCAACGGTCTCGGCTGTTCTACGCGGTCCGCGAATACACCGGACGCAAGGACCAGCCGAAGGGATTCGGCTGGCGCGACTTCCGCGACCTGATCGTCCGCGCCCGCATTCAGCTCGGCGGCCCCATCGTCCTGGTCTGGGACAACATCCGGCTGCACCTGACGCGCCCATTGCGCGAGTTCATCGACGCGAACGCCGACTGGCTGAGGGTCGTCCAGCTGCCAACCTATGCGCCGGACCTCAACCCGACTGAGGGCGTGTGGTCGTTGGGAAAACGCGACCTCGGCAACCTCGCGGCGGCCGACCTCAGCCAGATCACCCGGGCGGTCAAGCACCGTCTCAAGCAGATCCAGTACCGCCCTGAGGCCGGTCGACGGCTGCCTCGCCGGCACCGGGCTCAGCCTCGGCCCGACCACTCATGAGGAGCCGCCGCCAACGCGGTGAGGCCAGTACCAGGCAGATGTGGCAGCATCACCGCCATGTCTTGGTGACCTGGGACTTCGTAGGTGAGCTGTACTGCGCTCTGTCCACCGAGACCGGTGCGGGTGACAGTCGGATCAGCTACCACGAGCTCAGCGAAGCCCGCGTTGTTCCAGGCGGCGCTGCTTCCAAGGCTGTTTCACCGGTTCCGGGGCCGACAGCCGTGACGTTATTGGCCTGCCGGACTCGAGTCCGGGATCGGGGCGGTAATTCCTCGTTCGGGTTGCCGGATCGAGTGACGCCACGCGTGCCCTCCGATCGCGGGCCTCCGGCGGCCGGAAGATGGTCTACACCAGCCCGGTCAGTCGGAAAGCCGGTCCCCTTCGCGCCGGCTGCCATCCGTGATCGAGCGCGGCACGAACTCCCGCCCCGACGATGGAGGGAACCACGGGAAAGGCCGATGTCGCCGCCATCAACACCGCGCCCTTCTGATCGGCCTGCTCAACCACGAAGTCGAACCGCCCCGACGCGCACCCTGTGCAGCAACCGGCCCCGCCGGACACACGCCACCGGTACGCCACGCCATCGACCGTGATCAGGCGGGTGCCCTTCTTCCGCAGAGCCAACTGTCCTCCTCGACTCGGACGCAACGTCAGGCGCGAGCGCCGGCGCCTTCGAATTGAATCCGACAGCCCGGCTCAGCTTCTGCCCCGACGACCGGCCCGATCATATGTCTGTCACCGGGGTGATGCTCTCGTTTTTTGCGCCCCTGTCGGCGTCGGCTGAACTCGGACCCGCTTTGGGCGGTTGAAATGTGACCCGGTTGGTGGTCGGTGGGTGGTGGTTCAGTCGTTGTCGGGTGTG
>NZ_JBIAWE010000055.1:0-1849 GCF_042895235.1 Streptomyces sp. NPDC001410 | reverse complement strand
CTGCTTCGGCGGGGCTGATCGCGGTCAGCAGTTCCTCATCGTTCTGCCGTGCCAAAGAGAGCGTCTGATGTCGCAGCTCGCGGCCGGTCGGCGTCAGTTCGATGAGCTGACGCCGGCGGTCTGCGGTATCGCGTACCCGTCGCACGGCATCGAGTTGCTCAAGCTCATCGAGCATGTCGACGACCACGCTCGCGGTCACGCCGACGGCCTTGGCCAGTTCGAGCTGCGCCAGCGGCCCGCCGGACAGGAGTTCCAGGACGGCGCAGTGCCGGGGGCGCAGCCCGAGCGGGGCTAGCCGGTCCGCGAAGCGCACGTTCGCCTGTTGGCCCAGCTTGCCCAACAAGAAACCCACCGTGTCGGTCAAAGACTCTTCCGCTGCCACATAGTCAACGTTAGCCTAGCCATATGATTCGGTGCCCGAATGATATGGTCCCCTCAGTAAATGTCCGTCGATTCGGCGGGCTTGTCGCGCTCCTCACTGTGTTCACGTCCGGCTACTTCACGGTGTCCAGCCTGGTCGACCCAGGCGGGCTGGTGCCTGGAGGCGACCAGGCCGCGCCCAGGACGTATGCCGCCTATATGGCGGCCCGCAGCATCGTCCTGCTCGGCGGAATGGTCTGGCTGCTGGCCATACGCGCCTGGCGTTCCCTTGGCCTGCTACTCGCGCTGAACGGCGCGGTCCAGATCGTCGACGCAGCGATCGGCGCTGTCCATCAGCAGGTCCCTCAGACCATCGGCCCCCTGCTGTTCGCCACAGCCCTGCTGACAGCGGCCCGACTGCTTGGAGTCCCCGCCCGGCCTCTGGGACGGATCCGACAAACCTCAGGGTGAGTCAGTCACTGACACAACGCCATCGCGCCGAAGGCCCACCCATCTGTAAAGGCAGCGGAGATGGACCGTGGGCCAAGGCAAGGAACTGCGCAGGCAGGACCTTAAAGATCACCGGACCGTGTACATCAGTGCTCAAGGATGGGGATCGTGCATGCCTGTGCTTCCAGCTTTCCTGGTCGACCCGTTATGGGCTCAGTTCGAGGCCCTTCTTCCCGCTCGGCCCGTGTACGTCCCCTCGCATCCGCTGGGCTGTCACCGGCGGCGGGTCGCTGACCAAGTCGTTTTCGAGAAGCTGATCCAACTGCTGCGGTTCGGCTGCTCGTACGAGGCGATCGCTGACTCGACCTGCTCGGCGACCACGATCCGAAACCGCCGCGACGAGTGGATCAAAGCCGGAGCGTTCGCGCAGCTCAAGCAGGTCGCTCTGGAGGCTTACGACCGGATCGTCGGCCTGCTCTTGGAACACATCACGGTGGACGGCTGCATCACAAAGGCTCCGGGCGGAGGCGAGGTGGCCGGACGATCCCCGGTGGATCGGGGCAAGCAAGGGATGAAACGTTCGCTGCTGGTGGACGGCTACGGCATCCCGCTCGGCCGAGTGCTGGCGCCGGCCAACCGCAACGACTCACCTCTGCTCGCTCCCACGCTGGACAAGCTCGACGACCTCGGCCCCCTACCCGACGACATCACAGTCCACTTGGACGCTGGCTACGACTCCGCCAAGACCCGGAACCAACTGGAGCGCCGCGGCCTGACCAGCGAGATCGCACACAAGGGCGAAAAGGCCCCCATTCAAGCGGGACGACGCTGGCACATCGAGCGGACCGATGCCTGGCACAACGCCTTTGTCAGGCTAGCCCGCTGCTACGAACGCCGAGCGACGATCATCGATGCGTTCTTCGACCTCGCAGACACCATCATCACGATCCGCAGCCTGATCCGCCGGGCAAGGACCACCCACCGCTGTACCAACCGCTCCCAACGACACTTCTGACGATCACCTATCGGCGCGACCTGT
>NZ_JBIAWE010000054.1:0-2249 GCF_042895235.1 Streptomyces sp. NPDC001410 | reverse complement strand
AGTGGACGTTAAGTCCGATCTTCCTCGGTTCGTGATCGCTCGATCGTGGGACTGATCGTCATACAGGGGCATCCGCTGGTCATGTCCATGTTGGGATGCTGGGCATGAAGCGAGAGCCGTACCCGAGCGACTTAGCGGACGAGCAATGGGCGTTGATCGAGCCGATGATCACGGCCTGGAAGCAGGAGAGGGTGGCGCGGTCAGCGACCGGAGATCCCGGGTCGTGCGATCTGCGGGAGGTAGTGAACGCGATCTTCTATCAGAACCGGACGGGCTGCCAGTGGCGTTATCTGCCCCATGACTTCCCGGCCTGGTCGGCGGTGTTCTACTACTTCGGCCTGTGGCGCGAGGACGGGCTCGACCAGCGGATCCAGGAACTCCTGCGCTGCCAGGTGCGGGAGAGAGCCCGGCGATTAGAGGACCCGTCCCTGGTGATCATCGACACCCAGTCCGTCCGCGCGGCCGCGGGTGTCCCGAAGACCACGACGGGACTGGACGCCAACAAGAAGGTGTCGGGGCGCAAGCGGGGACTGGCCGTCGACGTTCTGGGGCTGATCATCGGCGTCGTGGTGCTGGCCGCCTCCGCCCACGACAACGCCGCTGGCACCGCCCTGCTCGATCAGGCGGCCGAGCGGTGCGGGATGCGTCTGGAGAAGGCCCTGGTGGACCAGGGCTTCAAGGACGAGGTTCTCATCCACGGCGCCCTGCTGGACATCGACGTCGAGGTCGTCCGCCGCAACCCCGCAGACCAGGGCAAAGGCTTCGTCCCGCAATCGAAGAGGTGGATCGTGGAGCAGGTCAACGGCACGTTGATGCTGCATCGCCGCCTCGCCCGCGAGTACGACCACCGACCCGACACCTCCGCCTCGCGCGTCTACTGGGCTTCCATCGCGAACATGGCCCGCCGCCTCACCACACCCGCCCCCACCTGGCGCGACACCCTCGGGCTTGCCGCGTGAACATCAGCGAGCTCCTGGCAGACCTCCAGGTCCAGCACGACGAAACCACGGCCCGGGCCGGTGAACTACGCGACCAGAACGGCCACTTGACTGCCGCCCTGGCCGAGACCGAAGCGCGACTCGCAGACCTGGCGACCACCCGGAAGATCATCGCCGAACGCATCCCGCCCGGGACCGAGCCCGGTCCGCCCGAGACGAACACCGCCTACCAGGCCATCGTGAACGCCTTCAAGCAGCACCCCGGCCGGGCATTCCGAGCCCGCGAGCTGCACGAACTCCTCGGCATGCCCACCGACGAGGCGACCGTTAACGTCACCCGCAGCCGCCTCGGACGCCTCGTCCGACAAGGCTTCCTCACCCAACCCGGACGAGGCCGCTACCAGAAACGGACGCAACACCCCCTATAACGCGGCAAGCCCCCGCCGCCGTCCGTAGCGGGTGGGCGTGCGAAGATCCAATGGTCGGATAAGCGCACCTTGAAGGATGGCTATGTTCGCGATTTCCCTGGGGGACGGGGCCGAGCTGCGGCCTTTGGAGCCGTGGCGGGCCGAGGAGTTCCTCGCGCACATGGAGCGGGGCCGTGACTTCATCGGTGCGCACATGGAGCTGCCCGACCTCGCCGCAGACCTGGACTCCGCCCGCAGCTATCTCCAGCTTTACGCCGACAAGGCAGCCTCCGACACCGGCCGACTGTACGGTATCTGGCTCGACGGCACCCTCGTGGGTGGCGTCTCCTTCCCGAAATTCGACGCCGCCGCCGGCACCTGCGAGGCAGGCTGCTGGCTGGAGCCTGCCGCCACAGGCCGGGGCCTGGTCGGACGTGCCGCACGGCTAATCATCGACTGGGCATTCAACGAACGCGGCATCCACCGCGTGCAGTGGCTGGTGTCGCCGAACAACACGCCCAGCATCAACGTGGCCAAGCGACTCGGCATGACCCGTGAGGGCGTCCTGCGCGAAACCTACCTCTACCGCGACGTCCGCCACGACGCCGAGGTCTGGTCGGTGCTGGCGCCGGAGTGGTAAGCCTTGGGTAGCTGAGCAGTCCTTTGACTTGCCGTTTCTCCACGTTCACAGCTGTCGATCCGTCGGGGCCGCAGGAAAGGCAGGGTGCCGCGTAAGCGACTCGGCCCTGGCCACGAAGCTGATTCCACGGTGAACGTCACCCGCTCCCGACTCGGTCTCGACGACGGTTGAGTTCAACCGCCGCCGACACCCGGCTGACTCGGCAGCCAAAGCATCCTCACCCAGCCCGGAAGGCCTCTACAGGAAACGGACTTAACGTCCTCT
>NZ_JBIAWE010000053.1:0-2291 GCF_042895235.1 Streptomyces sp. NPDC001410 | reverse complement strand
TCTCGACGACGGCCGAACGCTGACCCTCTGACGGCGGATCAAAAGTGACCCACTTGGTGATCTTCGTCTGACTCTGACCTTGGTGATCAAGGTCAGGAGGGAAGGTGATCCTCGTGGAGGACTGGGCAGAGATCCGCCGGCTGCACCGGGCCGAGCAGATGCCGATCAGGGCAATCGCACGGCATCTGGGCATCTCGAAGAACACCGTCAAACGGGCCCTGGCCAGCGACCGGCCGCCGCAGTACCGGCGGCCGGCCAAGGGCTCGGCCGTCGACGCGGTCGAGGTGCAGATCCGGGAACTGCTGCGGGAGACCCCGACGATGCCCGCGACGGTGATCGCCGAGCGGATCGGCTGGGAACGGGGCATGACGATCCTGAAGGACCGGATCCGGGAACTGCGGCCGGCCTATGTCCCGGTCGACCCGGTCTCCCGCACGGTCTATCGGCCCGGCGAGCTGGCCCAGTGCGACCTGTGGTTCCCCGACGCGGACATCCCCCTCGGCTATGGGCAGAGCGGACGCCCGCCGGTCCTGGTCATGGTGTCCGGCTACTCCCGCGTGATCGCCGCCCGGATGCTGCCCTCCCGCCGGACCGGCGACCTGATCGACGGACACTGGCGGCTGCTGACCGAATGGGGCGCCGTCCCCAAGACGCTGGTCTGGGACAACGAGGCCGGCGTCGGCCGCGGCCGCCCGACATCCGAGTTCGCCGCGTTCGCGGGCCTGCTCGCCACCAAGATCTACTTGTGCCGCCCGAGGGATCCGGAGGCGAAGGGACTGGTGGAACGGGCCAACGGCTATCTGGAGACCTCGTTCCTACCCGGACGGCACTTCAGCGGACCGGACGACTTCAACACCCAGCTCGCGGCATGGCTGAAGGTCGCCAACCGGCGTGTCCACCGCACCCTCGGGGCCCGTCCGGCCGACCGGTGGGAAGCGGACCGGGCCCAGATGCTCACCCTGCCCGCGGTCGACCCGCCGACCTGGTGGCGGTTTTCGACCCGGCTGGGCCGGGACCACTATGTCCGCGTCGAGACCTGCGACTACTCCGTCGCCCCCGCCGCGATCGGCCACCAGGTCACCGTGCTGACCGACAACGAGCAGGTCATCGTGCTCACCTCCGGCGGCGAGATCGTCGCCCAGCATGCCCGCTGCTGGGCCCGCCACCAGACCCTGACCGACCCCGAGCACGCCGAGGCCGGACACGCGATGCGCCAGGAAGCACGCCGCCGGCCCACCGGACAGATCCACGCCGTCGGCTCCGCCTCCGGCCCGCTCATCGAGGTCGAGCAACGCGAGCTGGGCTCCTACGACCGCCTGTTCACCGTCATCGACGGCGGCGAAGGCAAGGAGGCCGGCTGATGCCCCGCACCCCCACCACCGTCGACGGTGACGCACCCGCACCCGCACCCACTGCCGGCGCGGTCACGAGCCGCAGGACCGGCCAGCAGACCGCCTCCGACCTGGCCTTCCTGGCCCGGGCGATGAAGGCACCAGCCCTTCTCGCCGCCGCCGACCGGCTCGCCGAACGGGCCCACAAGGAGTCCTGGACCCACACGGAGTACCTGGTCGCCTGCCTCCAGCGCGAGGTCTCCGCCCGTGAATCGCACGGCGGCGAGGCACGAGTACGGGCCGCCCGTTTCCCCGCGATCAAGACGATCGAGGAGCTCGACGTCACCCATCTGCGCGGCATGACGCGCCAACAGCTCGCGCATCTGGGCACGTTGGACTTCATCGCAGGCAAAGAGAACGTCGTCTTCCTGGGCCCGCCCGGCACCGGCAAGACGCACCTGGCGATCGGCCTGGCAGTGCGAGCATGCCAGGCCGGACACCGCGTCGCCTTCGCCACCGCCGCCGAGTGGGTCGACAAGCTCGCCGCCGCCCACGAGGCCGGCCGCCTGTCGGCCGAGCTCACCCGACTCGGCCGCTACCCGCTGATCGTGGTCGACGAGGTCGGCTACATCCCCTTCGAAGCGGAGGCCGCGAACCTGTTCTTCCAGCTCATCTCGAACAGATACGAACGCGCGTCCGTGATCGTCACCAGCAACAAGCCCTTCGGACGCTGGGGAGAGGTCTTCGGCGACGAGACCGTTGCCGCCGCCATGATCGACCGCCTGGTCCACCACGCCGAGGTCCACTCCCTCAAGGGCGACTCCTACCGCATGCGAGGACGCGAACTCGGACGCGTCCCCACCGACACACCCGACAACGACTGAACCACCACCCACCGACCACCAACCGGGTCACATTTCAACCGCCCAAAGCGGGTCCGAGTTCAGCCGACGCCGACAG
>NZ_JBIAWE010000052.1:0-2365 GCF_042895235.1 Streptomyces sp. NPDC001410 | reverse complement strand
TGTCCCCGTACTCGTCTGAGTGCACCACCAAGTACAGAGTTATGTGCACCACTGCTCAGGCCACGTCGGTGTCCCGCTCGATGGCCTGGAGGCGGTTCTTCAGCCGGTAGCTGTTGCCGTTGATGGAGACGACCTCGCAGTGGTGCAGGAGCCGGTCGAGGATGGCGGTGGCGAGGACCTCGTCGCCGAAGACCTGGCCCCACTCGCTGAAGGTCTTGTTCGAGGTCAGGATGACCGAGCCCTTCTCGTAACGCTTGGAGATCACCTGGAAGACCAGGTTCGCCTCGGCTCGTTCGAGGGGCTGGTAGCCGACCTCGTCGACCACAAGGACGCTGGGCCGCAGGTAGGTGCCGAGCTTGTTGACCAACCGTCCGGCGGCCTCGGCGGTCTTGAGGTTGCGGACCATGTCGTCGAGGGCCGTGAAGTAGATCGAGTAGCCGGCCCGGCAGGCGGCGACCGCGAGGGCGACGGCGATGTGCGTCTTGCCGACTCCCGGCGGCCCCAGCAGGGCCGCGTTGGCCTTGGCCTCGACGAACGAGAGGGTGGCGAGGTCCTTGACCTTGCGCGGGTCGAGGTCGGGCTGGAAGGAGAAGTCGTACTCGTGGAGCGTCTTGTGGTGCGGCAGCTTCGAGGTCCGCAGTCCGCTGCGGAAGCGGCGGTCCTCACGGACCGCGAGTTCCTCGGAGAGGACCAGGTCGAGGAAGTCGAGGTAGCCCATCTTCGCCTCGTCGGCCCGGCGGGTGAACTCGTTGATGGTCTCCGCGAGATGAGGCAGGCCGAGCTTGCCGGCCGTGGTGCGGATGCGGTTGCCGGTCAGCTGGCTCAAGAGGGTTCCTTCGTCGCGCGGTTGGTGGAGAAGGGGCGGGTGCCGGTCAGTTCGTCATAGACGGACAGCGGGCGGCGGCCGACCTCGACGCTGGCGGCAGCGGCCCGGTTCAACAGGGCTTGCAGCGGGCCGGCTTCGAGGCCCAGAGGCTGGTCATGGCGGGGTTGGGGCATCACGTCGCCGGTGGTGACGCGACGGTTGTCGCCCTTGGGTAGGCCTTCCCAATGCTTCTCGTCGACGACGCGGGCGCCGCGGCCAACTGCCCGTGGATGGACAGCCAAGAGGGTCTCGCCGCTGGCGTCGGGGACGGTGGAGTGCAGGCTGATCTGCGACTTCGTGGCCCGGATCTCGACCAGTTGACGGGGGCGGACCTTGCGGGCGGGCACCGAGTAGAGGTTCGCGTCGAAGGCGACCAGGCAGTCCTTGCCGACGTGCCGCAGATGCCGCTGGGCGACCACATACGGAGTCGGCGGCAGTGGCCGCAGGGCCACGTGGTCCCGCACTGCCCGGTGTCCGATGATCTCGCCGTGGGTGCCGTGCACCTTCGCCCGCCGCAGCGGCACCCAGGCGGAGAAGGCGGCATTCATCTCGTCGATCGAGGAGAAGGCCCGTCCGGCCAGAACGTGGTCGCGGACGATCAAGACTTGCCGTTCGACCCGGCCCTTCCCCGTCGGGCGATAAGCGGCCAGGACGTCGATGTCGAAGTCGTAGTGCCCGGCGAACGCGACGGCTTCCGGGTGGAGCGGGACCGCCTCGCCCGGCGCGACGTGCCGGCGCACGACGGTCTTGGTTCGGTCGTAGACGATCGTCATCGGCACCCCGCCGAAGTGCGCGAACGCCTGGCGGTGGCAGTCGAAGAAGCTCGCCAGATCCTGGCTGGTGGTGAAGCAGCAGAACGGATCACGCGAGTACGACAGCGTCATGTGGAACGAGTAGACCTTCGGGATCCCGACGTGGGCGAGGATCTTGCCCTCATCGCCCCAGTCGCACTGGGCCTGGGCGCCCGGGATCACCTCGAACCGCCGGTGCAGACCGGCCAGTTCACCCGGGCTGATGCCGAGATCCTCGGCAATCCGGGGCCGGGCCTCCTGCAGGTAGATCTTGACCCGCTGGTAGTTGATGGTGACCCCGTACTCCGACGCCAGACGTTCGTGGATCACCGATGCCTTCAGCAGGATCTCCGACCGGAGCATCGCGTCGATGAGCGGGGCGACCTCGTCGACCGCCCGTCGCAGCTGCCGGCCATCGGCCGTCCGCTTCGGCGGCGCGACGGGAGCCTCGCCCGACAAGTACTTCGTGACCGTGCGGCGGTTCAGCCCGGTCTCCTTCGCGATCTCCCGCAGGCTCATCGCACCGGACTCGTACAGACCGCGAAACCGCCTCAACTCCAGCCAGCGATGCGGGTCCAAGACCACCTCAGCCGCCCCTCTGCCACCCCGAAACCGACGACAGAAGACTCGCGGCACCCACCCGTGACCGCATCAACTTTGGTGCACTCTCATCCGTACGAGGTGGTGCACGTTCACTTGTACGCCGACA
>NZ_JBIAWE010000051.1:0-2921 GCF_042895235.1 Streptomyces sp. NPDC001410 | reverse complement strand
GCGCCCGCATCCGCGAGCACGAACTCCAGCCGGCTGCTCGGATACCGCGGATCCACCGGCACATACGCCGCCCCCGCCTTCAACACACCCAACAGCCCAACCACCAACTCCACCGACCGCGGCAACGCCACCGCCACGACCGACTCCACACCCACACCCCGAGCCACCAGCTCCCCCGCCAGCCGATTCGCCCGCGCATCCACCTCCGCAAACGACAGGGAGACATCCCCGCACACCACCGCCACCGCATCCGGCGAAACCGCAACCTGCCGCTCCACCAACTCCCCCACCGACACCGGCAACACCGCAACCGCGGTCTCGTTCACCCCCCGCACCACCAGCTGCTCACGCTCGTCCGCAGTGAGGAGCGCGACCGTACTCACCGGCACCCGCGGGTCTGCAGTGAGCAGTCGAAGGACGCGGATGTACCAGTCCGCGAAGCGTTCGGCGGTGTCGCGGTCGAAGAGGTCGGTCGCGTATTCGAGATCGCCGCGCACCTGCGGCCCCTGTCCGCCCGGGACGACGGCCAGGTTGAGGGAGAGGTCGAACTTCGCCGTCCCGGTCGCGACGGGCTCCGACGTCACCCGGAGTCCGGGCATGCCCAGGTCCGGCCGGGCCTCGTTCTGCCAGGCGCACATGACCTGGAAGAGGGGCTGGTAGGCAGTGGAACGCTCCGGGTTGAGCAGCTCCACCAGCCGCTCGAACGGAAGGTCCTGGTGGTCGTACGCACTCAGCGCCTTGCCCCGCACCCGCTCCAGCAGCTCCTCGAAACTCGGGTTCCCGGACAGTTCCGCGCGCAGCACCCACGTATTGACGAAGAACCCGACGAGATCGGACAGGGCCTCGTCCGTACGACCGGCAATCGGCGCACCGATCGGGATGTCCTCACCGGCCCCCAACTGATGCAGCAGCACGGCGAGAGCCGACTGCAGGACCATCGACACCGTCGAGCCGCGCTCGGTCGCCAGCCGTTCCACCGCTTCGACCAGTTCGGTGTCGAGGGTGAAGGCGACCGAGTCGCCGTCGTGGCGGGCCACGGGCGGTCGGGGACGGACGGTCGGCAGGTCCAACGGCGCGGGGCAGTCCGCCAGTTCGTCGCGCCAGTACGCCGCCTGCGCGGCCGCCACACTCTCCGGGTCCGACTCGTCGCCGAGCAGCTCGGACTGCCACAGGGCGTAGTCGGCGTACTGCACCGGCAGCGGCTCCCAGTCCGGCGCCGCCCCGCCGTCCCGCCGTGCCGAGTAGGCCGTGACGAGGTCCCTGGCCAGCGGTCCGGCCGATCCGCCGTCGCCCGCGATATGGTGGAGGACCAGGACGAGCCGGTGCTCTTCGGGACCGAGGCGGAACAGGCGGGCTCGCAGCGGGATCTCCGAGGCCAGGTCGAAGGCGTACGTCACGGCCTGCCGTACCGCCTCGTCCAGCTCGTGCGGAGACACGTCGACGAGGGTGAGTTCCGGCGACACCTCGTGCGCGGGCAGCACACGCTGGAACGGCACCCCGTCCTCGTCCTCGACGAACACGGTCCGCAGACTCTCGTGCCGGACCACCACATCCCGTACCGCCGCAGCCAGCGCCTGTACGTCCAGCGAACCCGACAAACGGAGTACCGCTGGGATGTTGTAGGTGGCGGAAGGGCCCTCGAACCGGTCGATGAACCAGAGTCTGCGCTGCGCGTACGACAGCGGCAGTCGCTCCGGACGGTTCTCCGTACGCCGCAGCACGGGGCGTACGCGCGCTCCGGCCGGCAGATGCGCCATCAGCTCCGCAGGGGTGGAAGCGTCGAACACCGCGCGAATGGGCACCTCGACGCCCAGCACACCGCGGATGCGGCCTACCAACCGCACCGCGAGCAGTGAATCCCCACCTAGCTCGAAGAACCGGTCGTCCATACCGACCCGGTCTCGGCCGAGGACCTCGGCGAACAGGCCGGCGAGTGCCTGTTCCGTCGCGTCGGACGGGGCGCGGTAGACGGTCTCGGTGAACTCCGGCTCGGGCAGGGCGGCCCGGTCCAGCTTGCCGTTGGCCATCAACGGCAGGCGCTCCAGCATGACGAACGCGGACGGCACCATGAACTCCGGCAGCCGCCCGGACACGAACGTCCGCAGCTCGGCTTCCAGGGAACGGACGTGCGTGTCCCCTTCGCTCACGCCGTGACCGGTGTCGGCCGGTACGACATAGGCGAGGAGCCGGGTGCCGTCCCCGCGGCTCTCGCGAGCGATGACAGCGGCCTGCGCGACGGCCGGGTGAGAGGTCACCACTGTCTCGACCTCGGCCGGCTCGACCCTCTGACCGCGCACCTTGACCTGGGCGTCGGCGCGGCCCGCGTACTCCAGCACGCCGTCGGCCGTCCACCGGGCCAGGTCGCCGGTCCGATACATGCGGTGCCCGACAGGGCCGAATGGATCGGCGACGAAGCGCTCCGCCGTCAGCCCGGACCGGCCGTGATAGCCACGCCCCACCGCACCAGCCACGTACAACTCGCCCACCACACCCGGCGGTACCGGTGTCAGACCCGGCCCCAGCACGTAGGTGCGCATGTTCTCGATCGGCACACCGATCGGGACGCCAGCGGTGCCCCGCCACTCCTCCGGGACGGGGAAGGCGGTGGCGTAGAAACTCTCCGTCTGGCCGTAGGCGTTGACCACCCGCGTCTCGGGCAGCGCCGAGCGCACCCGCTCCACCAGCGTCGCCGACAGGCCCTCACCGGCGAAGACGAGCGTGTCGATCTCGACCTTCCCGGTGAAGGTGTCGAGCAGCTCGGCGAACGCGGACGGCACGGTGTGCACCACATCGGCCCGTACCTCCTGCCGCTCGCCGAGCGCCAGCACGTCCCGGACCACCTCCACGGTGGCCCCCTGGCTGAGGGCGGTGAAGATCTCGAAGACGGAGACGTCGAAGTTGACCGAGCTGGTCGCCAGCAC
>NZ_JBIAWE010000050.1:0-4284 GCF_042895235.1 Streptomyces sp. NPDC001410 | reverse complement strand
GCCCGGACCGGACCGCCGCCGGCGCCCGCGTCAAAGGGGGCCGGAACGGCGGAACACCAGGGCGAAACACCGTGGCAGAGCCTGCTCACCCGGCTGGTGGAGGTGGTCCGGTGCCCGCGTCCACTACGACGAGAGCTGTCTGCCCGATGTGTGGTTGGCTCCAACCCAATTTGTCAGCGGCCGCCATCTGCTCTGCGCCGAGAAGCAGCTCCAGCACGGCGTCACCGGCTGACGAGGTGAGCCAGGGTTCCTGATCCACGCCGTACCGCCCATCCGTGGCAAGCGCGGACGATCCCGTCAGCGCCCCGACGTCCTCTACGCCGACCGCGGTTACGACCACAACGTCTACCGCCGCCAGGTCCGTGAGCTGGGCATCCGTACGCTCATCGCCCAGCGCGGCACCGGGCACGGAAGCGGCCTGGGCAAGAACCGCTGGGTCGTCGAAGCGGCCTTCGCACTTCTGCGCCGGTTCCGCCGACTGCGTATCCGCTGGGAAATCCGCGCCGACATCCACCAGGACTTCCTCACCCTCGGCTGCGCAATCATCTGCTGGCGGCGCCTCAAAAAACAGTGCTGATCTGAGCCCTCAGCCCGAACCGGCGACCAGCGCCTCGCCGAGCGGGGTGCGCCGGTAGAGCACCGACCGTCCGGACCGGGCGCGGACGAGCAGCCCCGCGCCTCGCAGGATGGCGAGGTGGTCTCCTACCGCGCCGGGTGCCATGGCGAGGCTTCGGGCGAGGTGGCTGGTACTGGCCGGGGCGTCCAGCGCCAACAGCAGCCGGGCTCGGGCCCGGCCGACCAGAGCGGTCAGCGCGTCCGGTTGGGGGACCGTCTCCTGTTCGCCCCACAGGGCGGCGGTGCCGCGGGCAGGATAGACCAAGGTCCTGGGCCAGGGGTCTTCCAGGTGGGCGGCGATATTCCCGACGAAGACCGAAGGGATCAGCAGTAGCCCGTCGCCGGCGAGGCGGACGTTTCCGACTGGGGGGAAGAAGCCGATCTCGATACCGCCGGCGCGCCAGGCGATGCTCGGGTGCAGACTCTCGATGGTCTTGGCCCATCCGTGTTCGCCGATCACACCCACCCGGTGCACGACATCGCGCTCACAGATCGCGCGCAGTTGCGGCCAGTCCGTGGCGAGCAGCTCGTGCCACGCCTGGTCCATCGCCTCGGCGATCCTGGAGACGGCGTCCGTGGAGTCCAGCACTGCGCGTACGCGGGGATCATGGGCGGACGGGCCGGTCCCGGTGGTGGCGAATTCGTGGCGGGCCGCTTCCAGCGGTGTGGCCCGGATCATGGCCAGGTCGTCTGCCCAGGTCTGGTTGATGCCGCGCGGGGGCGGGGCGACGAAGTTCGGTCCGGATTGCGGGGTGTGCAGGGCGAGGGCGGCGTCCAGTTCGGTCTCGCGGCGAAGCCGTTCAAAGGCCGGCAGGAGCCGGGTGGCCCAGGCTCGCGGCAGCGGCCGGTTTTGGCCGGCGAGCGAGCGTAGCAGCAAGCAGAGGTCCATCGCGGGCGACAGCGCGAAGCGGCTGCGCAGCAGGTCCTCGACGGAGACTTCGAAGCGGAGCACCCTGCGATGCTACCGCCGGACGTCTGTTCCGATTCGTCCAGCGACGAATCATTGGTGAGTGGCGTGGGCGCACGGCGAGGCTGGGCGTCATGATCCCAACCGCCGAACCCGCGCAGGGCAACCACCGTGCCACCTACCGGGAGGTGCTGGCCGATCCGCGATTCCGGCTGCTCTTCTCGACCCGCGCCGTCGCGATCACTGCGGGCTCGCTGCGGATCACCACGTTCTCGGTGCTGGTCTTCGCGGCCACCGGCTCCGCGCTGTTGAGCGCACTGGCCTTCGGCATCGGCTTTCTCCCGCAGTTGTTCGGCTCGCTGCTGCTGGGCTCACTGGCCGACCAACTGCCGCCCCGCGCGCTCATCGCCGGCGGCTACGCCTTGGAGTGCGCCGCCGCCCTGCTGCTCGCCCTGGTGCGGATGCCGATCGCGGCAAGCCTCGGTGTCGTGGCGCTGGTCGCCCTCGCCACACCGGTGTTCGGCGGCGCGTCGAGTCGGCTCGTCGCGCAGTGGCTGAAGGGCGACGCCTATGTACTGGGCCGTTCACTGAACAACATCGCCTCCTCTGGCGCGCAATTGTTCGGTCTGGCGCTGGGAGGTGCGGTCGTCGCGGTACTCGGCCCGCACCGGGCGCTCGCGGTAAGCGCCGCCCTCTACCTCGGCTGCGCGCTCGCTATCCGCATCCGGCTACCCCGGCTGGAGCCGGGAGAGTTCGGCGGCACACCCGGCAGCGCTCGGGACGATGGCGGGGCCCTCCGGGCAAGCCTGCACGGTGCCGGCCTACTGCTGCGCGGACACACGGTACGACAACTGATGCTGGCCCAGTGGCTACCGCCCGCGTTCGTAGCGGGCGCGGAAGGTCTGATCGTCGCCTACGCGGGAGGACGCCACTTCGCGCCCGGCTGGTACGCGGTGCTGATGGGCTGTCTGCCGGTCGGCATGCTTGTCGGTGACCTGCTGGTGGGTCGACTGCTACGGCCACCCACCCGGGAGCGACTGGTAGTCCCGTTGATTGCGCTGACGGGACTGCCGCTGGTCGGCTTCGCTACCGAGCCCGGAGTGGGCGTCTCGTCCTGCCTGCTGCTGCTCTGCGGCTTCGGATTAGCCTACGGTCTCGGCCTGCAACGGCCGTTCCTGGACGCCCTGCCGCAGGATGGCCAGGGCCAGGCCTTCGGTCTGCTCGGCTCCGGCAGCATGACGCTGCAGGGCGTCGGGCCGGCCTGCTTCGGCTCGGTGGCCGCAGGCATCGGAACAGGCGGCGCAATCGCCCTGGCAGGCGGCGCGGCGGTGCTTACCGCCGGCTGGATTCTCACCTGGCACCCGCCCACCTCCCCGGTCCCCGTCCCGAACCACTCAACAGGATCAGAGAACGGCACCGAACAGCATGCGTGTAGTTCTCCTGCGCAGTAACCGTCGCAGGTCCGGTCGGCCGCGAGCCGTCACGCACCCCACCCCCACCCCCACGTCTCTCTGACAGACAGTCATTCCCGGTAGCTCATTGTGTAAGGAGTCCTGAGTCTCTGCTCTGCCAGCCGTTGCGGACCACGTACGGGATCTTGAGACCACGAACAGCCCATGGAAGGCTCATGCCACATGATCGATAAATTCGCGAAGGACAACCTGCACGGGAGACTGCGGCGGGACCGCGAGGCGCTGCTCTGGAAACTCGACGGCTTGTCCGAATACGACGCCCGCAGACCTTTGACGGCGACCGGGACCAACCTCCTCGGCCTGGTCAAACACGTGGCCACCGTCGAGGCCAGGTACTTCGGCGAGGTCTTCGACCGCCCTTCCCCGGAATCGCTGTGCCGGTGGCAGGACTACGACGGCAACGATCTGTGGGCGACCGAGGACGAGACCCGCGATCAGATCATCGGGTTCTACCGGCGCACATGGGAACACTCGGACGCGACGATCAACGAGCTTCCCCTCGACGCCCCCGGCCACGTGCCGTGGTGGTCGGAGCCTTATCCCAACACGAACCTGTTCGCCATCATGGTCCACGTCCTTGGCGAGTCCAACCGCCATGCCGGGCACACCGATATCCTGCGCGAGGGCCTCGACGGCCGGACCGGGATGCGCCCCGAACACGAGAGGCCGATCGACGAGGAAGCCCGTGCAGCCTACTGCGCGAAGATCGAGCAGGCCGCCAGGTCGGCCGCATCAATCAAGGCTTAGTCGGACATATCAGGCAGTCTGACATCAGCTCCCCTACCGGCGCTTGCGATTTCCGAGCACCCGGCCACCTGATATGCCCGCGTCACCCGATGTGGGCGTTCAGTCCGCGCCTTCGTCGTCCTCGTCCAGCTCGAGCGCGTCCGCGTCGCTCAGCGTGCGCAGGGCGCCGACGGCCGGGGTCGAGGCGGTGAAGCTGTAGCGGCCGAGCAGGTTCAGGTTGCGGTGCTTGAGAGGGGGGCCGGGTGATGTTCTCCTCGCGGATCGCGTGGCCCTCGGCCGGGTAGCCGGGCGACGGCGGCGTCGACGTAACGGGTCGTCCAGAGCACGATGGTGCTGAGGACCAGACTGAGCGAGCCGAGCTGGTCCTCCACGCCGTCCCGGTACGCCTGGTGGATGGTGCCGCGCTTGCCGTGGCACACGTCCCGGGCCAGCTTGTGGCGGGAGATCGCTAGTAGTGCTTCGTTAGGTTCTCGTTCTGGCTCTGGTTCTGCTTGCGGTGAGGGGGCGGCCGCAGGTGGTGCAGGTGCCGGTCCAGCACCTCAA
>NZ_JBIAWE010000049.1:1283-2867 GCF_042895235.1 Streptomyces sp. NPDC001410 | reverse complement strand
GGGACGAGTCAGAAACCGTTGATGTAGGCGAAGGACATGCGAAAGGTCCGGCGTAGAGGGTAAGACCCCCGTAGTCGAAACGTCAGCGGCTCGTTTGAGAGACACCCAAGTAGCACGGGGCCCGAGAAATCCCGTGTGAATCTGGCGGGACCACCCGCTAAGCCTAAATATTCCCTGGTGACCGATAGCGGATAGTACCGTGAGGGAATGGTGAAAAGTACCCCGGGAGGGGAGTGAAATAGTACCTGAAACCGTGTGCCTACAAGCCGTGGGAGCGTCGGATGCAGCTTGCTGCATCTCGTGACTGCGTGCCTTTTGAAGAATGAGCCTGCGAGTTTGCGGTGTGTTGCGAGGTTAACCCGGGTGGGGAAGCCGTAGCGAAAGCGAGTCCGAACAGGGCGATTTTAGTAGCACGCTCAAGACCCGAAGCGGAGTGATCTAGCCATGGGCAGGTTGAAGCGGAGGTAAGACTTCGTGGAGGACCGAACCCACCAGGGTTGAAAACCTGGGGGATGACCTGTGGTTAGGGGTGAAAGGCCAATCAAACTCCGTGATAGCTGGTTCTCCCCGAAATGCATTTAGGTGCAGCGTCGTGTGTTTCTTGCCGGAGGTAGAGCACTGGATAGGCGATGGGCCCTACCGGGTTACTGACCTTAGCCAAACTCCGAATGCCGGTAAGTGAGAGCGCGGCAGTGAGACTGTGGGGGATAAGCTCCATGGTCGAGAGGGAAACAGCCCAGAGCATCGACTAAGGCCCCTAAGCGTACGCTAAGTGGGAAAGGATGTGGAGTCGCACAGACAACCAGGAGGTTGGCTTAGAAGCAGCCACCCTTGAAAGAGTGCGTAATAGCTCACTGGTCTAGTGATTCCGCGCCGACAATGTAGCGGGGCTCAAGCGTACCGCCGAAGTCGTGTCATTGCAGCATATAGCCCCAACGGGTGCTGTGATGGGTAGGGGAGCGTCGTCTGCCGGGTGAAGCAGCACCGGAAGGTAGTTGTGGACGGTTGACGAGTGAGAATGCAGGCATGAGTAGCGATACAAACGTGAGAAACGTTTGCGCCGATTGACTAAGGGTTCCTGGGTCAAGCTGATCTGCCCAGGGTAAGTCGGGACCTAAGGCGAGGCCGACAGGCGTAGTCGATGGATAACCGGTTGATATTCCGGTACCCGCTGTGAAGCGTCAAACATCGAGCATCGTGATGCTAAGGCCGTGAAGCCGTTCCGGAGCCTTCGGGCAAAGGAAAGTGGTGGAGCCGCCGGACCAAGCGGTTAGTAGGTGAGTGATGGGGTGACGCAGGAAGGTAGTCCATCCCGGGCGGTGGTTGTCCCGGGGTAAGGGTGTAGGACGAGTGGTAGGCAAATCCGCCGCTCATGTGTCTGAGACCTGATGCCGAGCCGATTGTGGCGAAGTGGATGATCCTATGCTGTCGAGAAAAGCCTCTAGCGAGTTTCATGGCGGCCCGTACCCTAAACCGACTCAGGTGGTCAGGTAGAGAATACCGAGGCGTTCGGGTGAACTATGGTTAAGGAACTCGGCAAAATGCCCCCGTAACTTCGGGAGAAGGGGGGCCAGCTCTGGTGAG
>NZ_JBIAWE010000049.1:0-1187 GCF_042895235.1 Streptomyces sp. NPDC001410 | reverse complement strand
CCTGAGCTGGGGTTGGCCGCAGAGACCAGCGAGAAGCGACTGTTTACTAAAAACACAGGTCCGTGCGAAGCCGTAAGGCGATGTATACGGACTGACGCCTGCCCGGTGCTGGAACGTTAAGGGGACCGGTTAGCTCACCTTCGGGTGGGCGAAGCTGAGAACTTAAGCGCCAGTAAACGGCGGTGGTAACTATAACCATCCTAAGGTAGCGAAATTCCTTGTCGGGTAAGTTCCGACCTGCACGAATGGCGTAACGACTTCTCGACTGTCTCAACCATAGGCCCGGTGAAATTGCACTACGAGTAAAGATGCTCGTTTCGCGCAGCAGGACGGAAAGACCCCGGGACCTTTACTACAGTTTGATATTGGTGTTCGGTTCGGCTTGTGTAGGATAGCTGGGAGACTGTGAAGTCCCAACGCCAGTTGGGGTGGAGTCGTCGTTGAAATACCAGTCTGGTCGTGCTGGATGTCTAACCTGGGTCCGTGATCCGGATCAGGGACAGTGTCTGATGGGTAGTTTAACTGGGGCGGTTGCCTCCTAAAGGGTAACGGAGGCGCCCAAAGGTTCCCTCAGCCTGGTTGGCAATCAGGTGTTGAGTGTAAGTGCACAAGGGAGCTTGACTGTGAGACCGACGGGTCGAGCAGGGACGAAAGTCGGGACTAGTGATCCGGCGGTGGCTTGTGGAAGCGCCGTCGCTCAACGGATAAAAGGTACCCCGGGGATAACAGGCTGATCTTCCCCAAGAGTCCATATCGACGGGATGGTTTGGCACCTCGATGTCGGCTCGTCGCATCCTGGGGCTGGAGTCGGTCCCAAGGGTTGGGCTGTTCGCCCATTAAAGCGGTACGCGAGCTGGGTTTAGAACGTCGTGAGACAGTTCGGTCCCTATCCGCTGTGCGCGTAGGAGTCTTGAGAAGGGCTGTCCCTAGTACGAGAGGACCGGGACGGACGAACCTCTGGTGTGCCAGTTGTTCTGCCAAGGGCATGGCTGGTTGGCTACGTTCGGGAGGGATAACCGCTGAAAGCATCTAAGCGGGAAGCCTGCTTCGAGATGAGGACTCCCACCCACTTGATGGGGTAAGGCTCCCAGTAGACGACTGGGTTGATAGGCCAGATATGGAAGCCCGGTAACGGGTGGAGTTGACTGGTACTAATAGGCCGAGGGCTTGTCCATTGATGCTCGCGT
>NZ_JBIAWE010000048.1:0-4579 GCF_042895235.1 Streptomyces sp. NPDC001410 | reverse complement strand
TAACTCACCCCGGAGCCGCTCCACTTCCCCCAGCCTCACACCACGAAGATGCCCACCACCAGGCGAGATCACACGACGTAACGAAGCACTACTAGGGGGTGTCGGGTCGATCACTCCTGTGAGGCAGGTAAACCGGACATTCCTCGGCCGTGCCGGTGACCTTGACGTATGCGGCCACTGTCGGGTGATCATGACCTATGACCCGCGCTCTGTCGACGCCGCCCGTCATCCCCTCTGGCTCACTTGCTGGCTCGCCTCAACCGGTGCTCCACACGGCCCAGGGCTTGTTCTTGCGTCCCTGGGAACGTGCCGACGCGCCAGTGTTCCTTTCTGCTTACCAGGACGGCGAGATCCGGCGCTGGCATACACGTCGGCCCTCGACCGAGAGCCAGGTCCGGGAATGGTTCGACGCCTACCGGCAAGATTGGCAACAAGAGAGGGGTGGCCACTGGGCGATCACCAGCAGCAGCGGCGATGTGCTCGGCCGGATCGCCCTGCGCGGCCTGGACTTCGACGACGGAATCGCTGGCGTCGCCTACTGGGTGTTCCGTCCGCGCGCGGCATCGGCGTGGCCTCCCATGCCCTCACGACGCTGAGCGCCTGGGCCCTGGACGAGATCGGCTTCTGCCGTCTGGAGCTGGATCACTCGACGCGGAACCAAGCCTCGTGCGGGGTCGCCGCAAAATGCGGCTATGCCCTGGAAGGCACCAAGCGCAGCGCCGCCTTGCATGACGACGGCCGACACGACATGCACTCGCACGCCCGGGTCCAAGGTCACTGAGGCCGACCGGTCATGCGCGGAGCCAGTTGATGAGTGCTGCGGTGGTGACGGTGCCGAGGAAGACGTAGCCGCGCTTGTCGTACCTGGTTGCCACGGCCCTTGACTGCTTCAGCTTGTTGATCGCCCGTTCCACGACGTCGCGCTTCTTGTACCGATCGGTGTCGAAGCCCTGTGGGCGCCCGCCGCGTGAGCCCTTGCGCAGGCGGGCGGCGCGGGTGTCGGCCTTCTCCAGGATCACGTGCCGGATGCCGCGTCTGCGCAGGTATCGGCGGCACGGCCGGTTGCTGTATGCCTTATCTGCCGCCACACTGTCCGGCCGGTTGCGCGGCCTGCCCAGCCCCAGTCGGGGGACACGGATCTTTTCCAGCACCGGGACGAACTGGGTGGTGTCGGCGCGCTGTCCCGGCGTGACGACCAGCGACAGCGGCCGACAGCGCCCGTCGGCGCTCAGATGGACCTTGGTGGTGAACCCGCCACGCGAGCGGCCGAGTCCCTCACCTCCTGGACCACCTCCACCAGCCGGGCGAGAAGGCTCTGCCACGGCGTCTCGCTCTGGTGTTCCGTCTCCGGTGCCCCCTTTGAGCCGCCGACCGGCGGCGGTGGCGTGGTACGGGCACCGGCCGCATGCTGATGAGCCCGCATGACGGTGGAGTCCACCGAGATGTCCCAGTCGATTTCCCCGGCAGCGTCGGCAGCGGCCTGGGCTTGCTGCAGCAGGCGCTCCCAAGTGCCGTCGGCCGACCACAGCCGATGGCGCTCATACACCGTTGTCCAGGAGCCGAAGCGTTCCGGCAGGTCACGCCACTGAACACCGGTCCGCACCCTGTGCAGGATCCCGTTGATCACCTGCCGGTGATCCCTCCACCGACCACAGCGACCATTGCTCACCGGCAGGTACGGCCGCAGCCGATCCCACTCACCACCCGTTAAGTCACCCCGGTCACCCCGGTCACCCCGGTCACCCATAGTCGTATCAACGACTCAACAGATCGCCCGGACACGGCCTAAGGGCGCGCGTGGTCGATCGCGTCCGGACGCATGGTGTAGGCGGTGCGCATCGCTGCGGGGGTCCGGTACAGCACGCACTGGCGAAGCGGCCCTTCGGGCACGCTTGGATCCTCGAAGTCGTCGGCCGGGTCGCGGGTCATGCCGATGCGGCGCATCACCGCCTGGGAACGAAGGTTG
The DNA here is from genome assembly GCF_042895235.1 of Streptomyces sp. NPDC001410. Lineage (NCBI taxonomy): Bacteria > Bacillati > Actinomycetota > Actinomycetes > Kitasatosporales > Streptomycetaceae > Streptomyces > Streptomyces sp. NPDC001410. The sequence continues at coordinate 2,613 of NZ_JBIAWE010000048.1, read as the reverse complement.
TCGACGGTTGTCGACGCAACCACTTCAGGTAGCCCGAGTGCCTCGAAGCCGAAAGCCAGGCAGGCCACGGCAGCCTCGGTGGCGTACCCGTGACCCCACGCCGAACGCGCCAGCCGCCAACCGATGTCCACCCCCGCGAAGGGCATGTCCTCGCCCACCTCGTCCAAGCCGACACGGCCGATGAACTCGCCGGACTCCCGTGCTTCCAGCGCCCACCACCCAAAGCCTCGCCCATCGAACTCGGCCTGCATCTCTGCCACCGTGGCATCGCTTTGCTCACGGGTCAGCAACTCCCCTAGGTGTTCCCGGACTTCGGGATCGGCGTTCATCGCCGCCCACGGTGCAAGGTCGGACTCCCACCACCGGCGGAGGAGCAGACGGTCAGTACGCAGTTCGGGCATGCGGCCCAGCCAACCCGATGAAGATCGGGGTGTCGATCGGTTATGTCGAGTCGCTTGCCGGGATCCAGATCACCCAAGAGGCGGTGCGCTTCACCAAGCGACGGTGACCCTCGGGAGCGCCCTGGAGCGCGCCAGGACTCGTCCCGCTCTGCCGTGGGGTGTTAACTGCACCTTCCTTACGTGGCGTCCGGCCACGGAGTCTCCGCAAAAACCTGTTGGCGGTCCACAGCGACCACCGCTACATTTCGGAGGCCGTGCGAGAGAACGAGGAGGTGGTACCCGTGAACGCAGTATCGACATGGGTGCTCCCCTCCGGGGTCACGGTCGGGCGATAGGTCGTCCGGGAGCGCCGTTCAAGAGCACTCCTGAAAGGCACGACCATGCGATTCACTTCTGAACAGCGCCTCGACGACGGCGCCCTCGAACGCGAATTCACCCTCGGCGAGGTCCCCGGTGTCCTGTGGACGCCTGCATCCGCACCGGCCCCGCTGATCCTGATCGGCCACAACGGCGGCTTGCACAAGCGGCTCCCCCGGCTGGTGGCCCGGGCCCGGCACTACGCGGCGGAGTACGGCTTCGCGGTGGCCGGCATCGACGCCCCCGGGCACGGTGACCGGCCCCGTTCCGCCGTCGATGAGCAGGCCCGCGCCGACCTCCGCCGGGCGATGGAGGCGGGTGAGCCGGTCGACGAGATCATCGACGCCTTCATCGTCCCGCTGGTCGAAAGGGCGGTGCCGGAATGGCGAACCACCCTGGACGCACTCCTTTCGCTGCCCGAGATCGGCGGCCCGGTCGGGTACGACGGGATGACCGCCATCGGCATTCGGCTGGCGGTGGTCGAGCCGCGCATCTCGGCCGCCGTTTTCTTCGGTCAGGGTTTCGTGCCCGACACCCTGCGCGAGGAGGCCCGGCAGGTCACCATTCCGCTGCAGTTCCTCATGCAGTGGGACGACGAGGGGATGGAACGGCAGCCGGTCCTGGACCTGTTCGACGCCTTCGGCACCAGGGAGAAGACGCTGCATGCCAATCTGGGCGGGCACGCCGGTACCCCGTGGTTCGAGGTGGACGACGCGGCCCGGTTCTTCGCCCGGCACCTGAAGTGAGGCCGGGCTGTCAGGCGGGCAGCAGACGGTAGGCGGTGCCGGCCAGGATGCTTCTCATCGAGGACAGGTCCCGGCCCTCCTCGATGGCGGTGGCCGGCAGATGCGCGACCGCCCCGATCGCGGCGGTACCGGCTGGTCGGGGCGGCGCGTCTCCAGATTGACGTCGGTGAAGGTCCCACTGGGGTTGGTGTCATGATCCGTTCCAGGAACCGACGGCTGGTAGGCCGAGGTGGATCGTCTCTCGCTGCTGAATCCGGTGCGCCTCGGCACGCTTGTCGCGCAGGAAGGTCAGGGTGAGGTCGATGCCCTCGATCTCACCGAGCCGACCTTCGGCTTCGGCTTCGGCGTGCTTGCGCCGAAGGATCAGGTCCGCCTCGATCTCTTGCAGGCGGGCGAGCGTCTTGGGGTCGATGCGGAGCATCGGACAGCGGATGCAGGCTCCTCCGAACTTGCCCTTGCACCGTGATCGAGTCAGGAAAGCTCTTGCTCACGATTGAGTTCGTGGCAGGCACGAAAGTCGAAGAAGCGCAGACCGTCGTTCACTGCTCCAGATTTGATCTCCTGCAAGGTCCAGGGGTGGGCGGAATAGTCGTCGGTCGCCACGCCTCCGTGCTCAAGCAGCAGCTCGACCAGTTGGCGAACCTCTGCGGTGCCGTCGATCCGTCCGGAGATATCGATCTGCACTGCCCAGGTGGGGGGATGTCCGACGGCCGCTTCGAGGACCGCCGCGTCGTCGGGATCCCAGTCGAAGAAGAGACAGCCAGCCTGCTCATCGTCGATCTCGATGTAGAGGTTGCCTTCCACCGTCCAGGGGTCGCGTTGCTTAGAGCTTGAGCAGATAGGCGATCGTCAGCGGTGTCGTTGGGGGTGGTTTGCCCAGCGGCGGATGATGGTTGGGCGGATCAGGCTGCGGATGGTGGCGGTGATGTCGTCGCTGACCCGCATGCCTGGTGAGTCACTTCGCGATGAGGCCCGTCGCGGCGGCGATCCGGCCAAGGGTGTGGAGCAGGGCCGCTGCTTCGGCGGGGCTGATCGCGGTCAGCAGTTCCTCATCGTTCTGCCGTGCCAAAGAGAGCGTCTGATGTCGCAGCTCGCGGCCGGTCGGCGTC
>NZ_JBIAWE010000047.1:0-11516 GCF_042895235.1 Streptomyces sp. NPDC001410 | reverse complement strand
CACACCCGACAACGACTGAACCACCACCCACCGACCACCAACCGGGTCACATTTCAACCGCCCAAAGCGGGTCCGAGTTCAGCCGACGCCGACAGTAGAGGGCCCCTCCGAGCCGCAGCCCGGCCGAGCACGCCAACGCCAGCGCCGACGTGCTGTCCATCTCCTCGTGCATGCCCGGGCCCAATCTCGCGGACTCAGTAGATCCAGAACACCTCACCGTACTGCCACCGCAGGCCGCACCAGCGTGCCTGCCGGCAGGGGCTGAGCTTCGCGAGGCGACAGGGATTACAGGGAAAATCGCTGACCAGGCACTTCGCGCCTGTCAGAGGCTGCAGGGCAAAGACAGGGATTACAGGGGAAATCTCATTTCCCCTGTAATCCCTGTAACGGCCCTGTCGTCTTCCCTGTCGGCGTTCCCGCAGGTCAGCGATTTTCCCTGTAATCCCTGTCGGATTGGGGCTTCGGCAGTGCCGACCGCGCCTCCACCAGTTACGGAACGTAGCTTGTGGAGCGTGAGAGCACCGACGTCAGCCGCCCCGTGAGGGTTGGCGTCAAGGCCGGCACGGACCTCCCGATGGGCTGGTCGTTCCGCGTTGCCGACGGACGTCGTGGTGGCCTCAGACGCCCGCCACGCGGGAAGCCGAAAAGATCGCTTCCCGCCCCGTGAGGCGTTCGGTGCTCCTGGCCGTTCTGGGCTTGTGACCAGGGACAACATCCGGGCATCAAGGATCACCGGAGGTAGGCATGATGCCCACTGAGCAATGGACTGAAGTCCTGGCCCGTGTCGATGAGTCGAGCCGCCGAGTCGACAACCTGACGGTGAGAACCGCTGCACTCGAGCGCGATGCGGAGCCAAGGGCGCAGTGCCCGGAAGAAGGTCCAGGCGAAGCTCGGGAACCGATACGGGACGTCACATGATTCCCGGCTACAGGGCTGGACAGCCGGCTGTGTGTCCCATTGAGCGTGTCGTGTGTGCGGTGGGTGAGCAGGGCCACGTACGTGTGATCCAAAAACCGGAGAGGACAAAGGGGGTTCCCCTCGCGGGGAACCCCAGCAGGCGGGGTGAGAAGCACAAGCACAGCATGGGGAGGGGCGGCCGGTGGCTTGGGTCAGGCCGATCGAGGAGGACGAGCAGGTCGAATACCGGCTCAAGCAGCAGGCCGGATGCGACGTGGTCGAGTCCTACGGCGAACAGACCGTCGTCCTGGACGACGGCAAGGGCCAGGCCGTCGAGTACCGGCTGCGCTCCGAGGGCGGGTCCGCTCTGGTCTGGATGGGCAGCGGCCTGGAAGCCGTCGGGCTTGTCGAGGGAGCCGGGCTGGACGAGGAGGGCAAGCGGGCCGCCCGTCTCCTGATGGCAGGCTGCCACCCTGAGACCGGCGCCCGCCTGATCAAGTCCCGCACCTCCGTGCGCGCACACGAAAAGGCTCAGCTGACCACCGCCCGGCTTATCGAGGCCATCGAAAAGGCCGCCGAGAAAAGGGGCGTTGAGCCGGGCGAACTGTTCGAGGGAAAGCCGAAGCAGAAGCGCGTATTAGAGCAGCAGCAGCGCAACGTTCACCACCTGGGTGACATGCACCGCATGCAGGTGACCACCCTTCACAAACTTGCGCGTGCCGCCGGGATTTCCCTGGACGACGTCTATGGCGAAACGGAACTCGCCACGGCACGGGAGAACAAAGACCTCCGTGTCGACGACCGTGTCCGGGGCTGGGACGTGGTCCTCGACCTCCCCAAGTCCGACAGCGTGGTGCAGGCCCTGATGGCCCTGCTCCCAGCGGAGAAGCTGCGCGAGCTGGTCCACCAGGCCAAGGACGACACCTTCCGGCAGATGGAGCGGTGGGCCGGGTACGCGGTCGGCAGCAAGGACGGCGAACCGGTCCGGCTCGCCACCGGCGGACTGCTCGCCTGGAGTGTCGAGCACCAGAGCGCCCGCCCGATCCGGGCCGGAGAGCCCGGCGACCCTCACCTACACCTGCACGTCAACGTCGCCAACATGGCGCTGTGCGAGGACGGCAAGTGGCGGTCGATCGCCAACAGCGGGAAGGACCTGCACCTGCACGCGTCCGCCCTGGACGCCTACTTCAAGGCCCGCGTCCGCGCGCTCACGTACGAGCACTTCGGCATCCGGCGCGTGCGCAACGAACGCACCGGCGCCTGGGAAATCGTCGGCATCCCCGAGCAGGTGCGGGACCACTTCTCCCGCCGGGCCGCGCTCGTTGACGAGAAGGCCGGCGCCGACGCCAGCCGCCAGGAGAAGCAGGCCGTCTCCATGGCGACCAAGCGCGACAAGCTCGACGTCGACGCGACCACGATGCGCGAGAGCTGGAGGCAGCGCGCCGAACAGGTCGTCGACGACGTCGACGCGATGGTGGCCGCGGCTGCCCCCGGTCCGCCCGGCCCGGACGGCGGCGCCGGTGTCGACGGGCCCGGCGCCGGCCCGCGCATCCCGCCGCCCGGCGACATCGCGGCCGTCGTGTGCGACCCCAAGGAGGGACTGACCGCGAACGACAAGACGTTCAGCCGCGCGCAGCTCCTGGCCGCCGTGGCGAACGCGCTGGAGTTCGGGATCGACGCCGACCCGGACAGCCTGGAGAGGCTGTGCGGCGACGTCCTGGCGGTCGAGGGCCATGCGGTGCGCGTGCCCACCATCGGATCCACCGTCATGTCGTCCATCGACCGCTACACCACCCAGGACATCCTCGACGCCGAGGAGAGCGTCCGCCGCCAGGCGCTGGAGAGGTTCGACAGCGGCGCAGTGCAGCTCACCGGCGACCAGGCCGCCGCCGCCATCGACGTCTTCCAGGTCGCCGCCGGGTTCGACCTGTCCGAGGAACAGTCCGCCGCGGTGACCCGGGTACTGACCGCCGGGCACGGCATCGACGCCATCGTCGGCGTCGCAGGCGCGGGCAAGTCCACTCTCATGGAGGCGTGCCGGATCGGCTGGGACGCCACCGGCACCACGTACGCCGGCGCGACCCTCGCCGCGGTCGCCGCGAAGAACCTGACCGACGCGTCCGGAATCCCCGCCCGGACCGTGGCCGCCTGGCTCGGCGAGATCGAGACCGGCAACGGGCTGCGCGGCGTCGACGTCCTGGTCGTGGACGAAGCGACGATGGTGGACGACCGCGCGGCGGCCGTGCTGACGGCCGAGGCCGCGCGCACCGGCACGAAGGTCGTCGGCATCGGCGACCACCTGCAGTTGCAGGCGATCGGCCCCGGCGGCTGGTTCAGGGAGGTCCACCGCCTGGTCCACGGGCTCACCCTCACCGAGAACCGCCGCCAGGAGGACGCCGCCGAACGGGCCGCGTTGGACGTCTGGCGCACCGGAGACCACGAGCTGGCGCTGCGGATGCTCGCCGAGGGCGGGCGCGTGCACCCCGCCGAGACCGCCGAGGAGGCCCGCTCCCAGATCCTCATGGCGTGGGACGAACTGCGCCTGCAGGAGTGGGCCGACCCGCACGACCTCATCGCCAACATGGTGGTGCTCGCCGCCCGCAACAGCGACGTCGACGCGCTCAACCTCGGTGCGCAGGCGATCCGCCGCGAGAACAAGGAACTTGGCGACGAGCACACCTACGCCCTGCCCGGCGGTGACACGCTCACCCTCGCCGTGGGCGACATCGTCCGCGTACGGGAGAACGACTACCGCAGCCGCCGGGGCGAGGGCCCGGACATGCTCAACGGCTACCGGGCTGTCATCACGGCGATGGACGACAACCATCGTGTCGAGATCACCTGGCGGGTCAGGGACGCCAAGGCCCCCGGCGGCTACCGCCATGAGTCCGGCTGGGTGACACCGCAGAAGGTCGCCGGTGGCGCGCTGTCCCTCGGATACGCGATGACGATCGCCGCGAGCCAGGGCCTGACGTGCAACACCTCGCTCATGTACGGGCACGGCGCGAACGCCTTCGCCACGTATCCCGGCATCACCCGGGCCCGGCGCCAGAACCACCTGTGGCTGCCGCTGGCCGTCCTCGAAGACGAGAAGACCCGGGCCCGGCTCGGGGAATCCCGCACCGAGAAGGAGCGCCTGGAGCGGGCCATCGACGCCTTCGCCCGCTTCCTGGGACAGTCCCGGCCGGACGGCATGGTCTCCGACCTCCTGCAGGAACCGCCGGCCCCCGCACCGCTCCCCCAGCAGCGCGACCTGTCCGCCGAGGAGGCCCGCGCCGACGCCGAACGCAGGCTCCGGCAGACCCGCACGGCACAGGCAGGGCGAGCCAAGTCGGTGTCCCTCTCCCACCGCCAGGCGCAGAGCGAGGCCCAGCTCGAGGAGCAGGCCCGGCGCTCCGAGGAGAAGGCCAAGCAGCTGCTCGCCCGTATCAAGGCCGGTGCCGAGGAACGCGCGGTCCCGTCCTGGACGAAGCGCATCTACGGCACGGTCTCCCCCCAGGAGCTGAACCGGCTGATCGCCGAGGGCGACCGGCTCGCCGTCGACGCCGAGGCAACCGCCGCCGAGGCGGAGACCAAGGCTCGGGAACTCGCCGCGCGCCTCGATCAGGAGAAGGCCACCGGACAGCCCACCCGTGGGCAGCGGTTCGCCACCGAGGCCGGGGAAGTCCTCGACCAGGCGGACGCCCATGTCGCCACCGCATGGGAGCACCTGCAGACCGCGTTCGCCGCGGCCGGCCACGCCGACGACCGCGCCCGGCAGCTCGCCAAGCTCGCCGAGAGCGAGGGCAAGAGCCGCATCGCGCTGCGCCTGGCGTTGACGTCGCGGAAGGAGCACCGCCAGCTGACCGAGCGCCTGTCCGGGGAGCGCGCCGGGTACCTGGACATGGAGGCCGACGCGAAGCGGGACGCCCGGCAGGCCCTGCGGGAGGCATGGGAGCAGGTGCAGCAGAGCCGGTTCGCGGAGAGCTTCGGTGTCGCGAGCACGCCGGTGCCGCCCGCCGACGTGGAGAAGGCCGCCGAGCGGCTCGTGGAGATGCGCTCCGTCGCCGAACGGCTCGGCCACAGCATGGACAAGCAGGACCGTGACGACGTCGGCCGCGCCACCCGGAAGGCGGGCGACTTCCGGGGATACGCCGCCAGCCACCGCCGCCAGGCCGCCGACGCCCGCACCGAGAAGGCCCTGCGCGCCACGATCGCCGAGAAGTTCCCGGAGCTGTACGACCGGGAGGTGACGAGGCGCCGCGCCCACCAGCAGACCCAGCAGGCGAAGCAGGCCGCTCAGCACCAGCCGGCCGCCGCCGTGCACCCGCAGCCGAGCCAGTCCAGGGGGCGAAGCATGAAGTAGAGCCGAGGTCGCGCTTCTGGTCGCGCCTCTAGTGCCGCTTCTGGTCGCGCTCCTGGTCGCCGTTCTAGTCGCGCCTCCGGTCGCGGCGGAGCTCTGCCGCCGGGAGCCCGTGCGCCCCTGCGACCTGCGCTGTAGTGCCGTCTCCCGGCGACGCCGCGCGCCGACTACTTGTCTGCAGCGCCCTCTCCCGGCGTAGAGGGCCGCGTCGCGCGCGGGGTTTCTGGACTTTCTGGACCGCTCTTCGCGCGCCCGCGCGTTTGCGCGACATCCCGTGAGTTCCCCTGAGCCCCGCTGAGTCGCTGGCCCTATGGCCAGGGGTTCTTCCTCTCTCGGGTGCTCTGCGGCCTTGTGACGTAACTTCGCGATTCCTGAAGCGTGCTCACTTCGTCCGACCGATCCGCAGTCGGGCCGAAGGCGGGGAGGCTCGGGTTGGCGGCACTCGCAGTCGTGCGGGACCTGCGTGAGCACTGGGTGCCCGCGTCGGCGGAGGAACTGGAGCGGTTCGAGACTGACGTGCTGTCCGGGTTCGTCCTCGCGCGGGCCTCGGCGGGCCTGGCAGACGGCACGATCCGCGGGGACGTCGGGCACCTGGAGCAGATCAGGACCTGGTTCGGCCGGCCCCTGTGGGACATGAGCCCGCCGACGCGGACGTGTACTTCGGGAAGGTGCTGCGGAACTCACTCAGCGGCACTCGCCTGGCCCGGTCGCAGGCGCTGAGGACGTACTTCATGTTCCTGGAGCTGCGTCACAAGGTCGAGTTCCACCGGATGACCGGCCGGGTGGTCGAGTGCCCGATCGACGAGATGAACCGGCCGCGCGGCGCGAAGGACGCCCAGGTGCGGATTCCGCCGACCGGGCCGGAGGTCGGGGTCCTGTTCACAGGCTGGGGCGGCGAGCTGGCGACCTGCCGCAAGTTCGCCCCTACCGCCAGGAACTACACCGCGGCGAAGCTGATGTCCCAGGTCGGCCTGCGGGTCAGTGAGGCGTGCAAGCTCGACCTGGCCGACATCAAGTGGAACCTCGGACGCTTCGGGAAACTCCACGTCCGCCACGGCAAGGGCGCCCGCGGCTCCGGGCCGCGCGAGCGGATGGTCCCGCTGATCAACGGCGCCGACCGCACACTCTGCGGTGGTTCATCGAAGACGTGTGGGGCCAGTTCGACGACGACCACACCCGCCCCGGCGCCCCGCTGTTCCCCTCCGAGCGCAAGAACGCCGACGGCTCCTCACGCCGGGTCGGCGACGACGCCCTGCGCGGGGGTCTCAAGGACGCGGCCCAAGCACACCTGCCGGGATGGGGCGAGAAGCTGACGCCGCATGTCATGCGGCATTGCTGCGCGTCCCAACTCTATGAGAACGGGCTGGACCTGCTCGCAGTTCAGGAGGTCTTGGGACATTCCTGGATCGCCACGACGATGCGATACGTCCACGTCCAGCAGACCCGGGTCGAGGACGCCTGGGCCGCCGGGAGCGAGCGGGCCGCAAAGCGGCTGGAAGGGCTGATCCGATGAGATGGAACCTGCGGCTGACCGCCGCGAACAAGGGTATCTGGAAGGCGTCCGAGCTCCAACGGAGCATGGCCGAGCACGGGTTGGTGATCTCGGCGGGGAAGATGTCCGGGTTGTGGTCCGGCCAGCCGGTCTCCCTCAAGCTCGAGGACCTGGACGTCATCTGCGTCGTCCTCTGCTGCGAGATCGGCGATCTGCTGATCCCCGAGCCGGAGAAAGTCCCGCGCCCCGGCGAGGAGACCGGCCAGCAGGCCGCCGCCGCGGCCAGTGCGGCCCCAGTGGTGGTACCGCGGCGCCGGGACGGCCGATCTCTACCACCGATGTGATGGCCTACGTTCTACCGGCGGGCAAGTGCAAACCGCCAGGCAGCTGCCCGACCTGCTTCGGCTGGGGCGTGCTGCCTGGCCGCACCTGCTGATCCACAAGTTCACCGCCCTGGGCACCGCCCCGGTCAGCGCGGTCTCCCTGACCTCACCGCTTCGCGGCCAGGCCGCCACCTTGGAACAACTCCGCGTCGACCGACAGCTTGAGGAAGCACTCGCCCATGGCCCTGACCCGCTCCACCTCGCCGAGGTCTTCGGCTGGACGAGAAGACCTCGATCCGCTGTGCGAACTCAGCCCGCGCTCTCCTGGAGCAGCCCCTGCAAACCGACCCCACGACTTCACCACAAACCCACGGGTGAACCCGCCAACATCGGTGCGCCGGACCGTGAGTTGACGCTTCACCGGCCACCACATCGCCCTTTCAGGTAAACAGAGAGTCGTACTGCTGCGGCGGTTGAAGCCAGTCCGGAAGCTTTTTACGGAAGGTAGAGGTGCTGTGAGATGGATCCGGTGTCAGTGGGGCTGCTGGCGGCGCTGGCCGGTGGAGCCGGCGGGGAATTCGGGCGGCAGATGTGGGCGGGGCTGACGGCTCTGGTGCAGCGCCCATTTCGCCGCGACGGCGGCGGAGCAGAGGCGCCGACGGTCAGTTCCGGAGAGGCAGAGCTGGCGCGGCTGGAACAGGACCCGGCCGACCAGCAGCGAGCGCAGGCGCTGAGCACCGCGCTGGCAGTGCGGGCCGCACTGGAAGCGGGCTTCCGCACCGGTCTTGAAGCCTGGCACGCGCAGGCCAGGCTGGTGCACACCGGCGACAGTACGGTGAACAACACCATCAGCGGCGGCACCCAGCACGGGCCGGTGATCCAAGCTCGGGACGTTTTCGGCCTGTCCCTCACCACCGCACCCCCGCCGCCGTCCGTGCCGCCAGCGGCCACGCAGTCTGCAGCCGGACCCGATGACGGTGACAGCAACCACTCGCCCGTGCGGGGCTGACCCGCATGGGGCAGAAGCCAGATGCAGCCAATGAGGGCGAGGCGGACGGCCGGGTCGACAACACGATCAGCGGCGGGATCTTCTTCCACGCGGTTATCCAGGGCCGGGACATCACCGTGCAGCTGCCGCCGCAGATCACCCCGGCCCTGTCCGGCCTGCCCGCCCCCTCTGCCGCCTTCACCGGACGCGACAAAAACGTCAAAACGCTGCTGGAGAACCTGGCCCCTCGCGACGAAGACACGGAAAGGCAGCAAGCGGCACTGGTGACCGCGGTGTCCGGCCTGGCCGGCATCGGCAAGACCGAATTGGTCGTCCAGATCGCCACCCAGGCTTTGAAGAAACTGGGCTGGTTCCCCGGCGGGGTGCTGTTCACCGACCTGTTGGGCTACGACCCCAAACTCCGCCTGTCGCCCGAGCGAGCCCTGGAGGGCATGCTGCGCGCTCTCGGCATTCCTGGCGAGCACATACCCAACGGTCTGCAGGACCGGCAGCGGCTGTACCGCAGCGTGCTAGCCGAGTACGCCGAACAGAAGCGGCGGATCCTGGTCGTCATCGACAACGCCTCCACCACCGAACAGGCCCGCCCGCTGCTGCCCACCGACGGTGTGACCGCCGCCCTGGTCACCTCCCGCCACACCCTCGACGGCCTCGAAGCCCGCCTTCCTCTCCCCCTCGTTGCTCTTGGCGCGTCTGACTCCGTCACCCTGCTCGACCAGGCGCTGCGCCACGCCCGCGACGACGACACCCGCATCACCGACGACTCCGAAGCCGCGACGAGGATTGCGCAGCTGTGCGCGGGCCTGCCGCTTGCCCTGCGCATCGCCGCCGCACTCCTGTCTGCCGCGCCCGCCCGCCCCGCATTCTCCCTGGCCACCGCCCTGCAGGCCGAGCACACCCGCCTGGACAAGCTGCGCCGCCCCGACCGCGCCGTACGCGCCGCCTTCGACCTGTCCTACCGGCTCCTCGAGCATGAGCACGCCCGGCTGTTTAGGCTGCTGCCCCTCAACCCCGGCCCCGACCTGTCCACCGACGCCGCCGCCCATCTGGCTGGCACCGACGCGGATAGGGCAGAAGAACTGCTGCAGCACCTGTCCGACGCGCACCTGGTCGAACAAGGGCAGATCTGGGGCCGATGGCGGATGCACGACCTGGTCCGCCTGTATGCCGACGAACACGGCCGCACCTACGCCAACCCCGACCAACGCCAGACCGCCCAGACCCGCCTCTTCACCCACTACCAGGACACCACCGCCGCCGCCGACACCCACCTCGACACCCGGCCCAGCCTCCGCTCCCCCCGCTTCAACAACCGCAACCACGCCCTGGAATGGCTGGACGCCGAACACGCCAACCTGATCGCCACCGCTTCAGTCCTCGGCCACCCCGCTACCACGACCTCCCTTGCCTTCTCACTCTTCGGCTACCTCAACTACCGCCGTTACTTTGACGACTGGATCTCAATCGCCACGACCGTCCTGACCCACCTCCGCGAGACCGGCGACCGCCCCGGCGAAGGAAAGGCCTTGAACAGCCTCGGTGCCGCTCTGTCGCAGGTGCGGCGGTTCGAGGAGGCGATCGACGCACACACCCAGGACCTGGCCATCTGCCGCGAGACGGGCGACCGTCACGGCGAAGGCCAGGCGCTGACCAACCTCGGCGGCGCCCTGTGGAACGTGCGGCGGTTCGAGGAGGCGATCGACGCCCACACCCAGGCCGCCACCCTCCTCCACGAGACCAGCGACCCGCACGGCGAAGGCGGGGCGCTGACCAACCTCGGCGGCGCCCTGTGGAACGTGCGGCGGTTCGAGGAGGCGATCGACGCCCACACCCAGGCCGCCACCCTCCTCCACGAGACCAGCGACCCGCACGGCGAAGGAATGGCGCTGACCAACCTCGGCGGCGCCCTGTGGAACGTGCGGCGGTTCGAGGAGGCGATCGACGCCCACACCCAGGCCGCCACCCTCTTCCACGAGACGGGCGACCGTCACGGCGAAGGCGGGGCGCTGACCAACCTCGGCGTCGCGCTGGTCGAGGTGCGGCGGTTCGAGGAGGCGATCGACGCCCACACCCAGGCCGCCACCCTCCTCCACGAGACCAGCGACCCGCACGGCGAAGGAATGGCGCTGACCAATCTCGGGGTCGCCCTGTGGAACGTGCGGCGGTTCGAGGAGGCGATCGACGCCCACACCCAGGCCGCCACCCTCTTCCACGAGACGGGCGACCGTCACGGCGAAGGCCAGGCGCTGACCAACCTCGGCGTCGCGCTGGTCGAGGTGCGGCGGTTCGAGGAGGCGATCGACGCCTACACCCAGGCCGCCACCCTCCTACATGAGACCAGCGACCCGCACGGCGAAGGAATGGCACTGACCAACCTCGGTCTCGCGCTGGTCGAGGTGGGGCGGTTTGAGGAGGCGATCGACGCCTACACCCAGGCCGCCACCCTCTTCCACGAGACGGGCGACCGTCACGGCGAAGGCCAGGCGCTGAGCAACCTCGGCATCGAGCTGGTCGAGGTGGAGCGGTTCGAGGAGGCGATCGACGCCTACACTCAGGCCGCCGGCGTCTTCCGCGAGACCGGCGACCGCCCTCGCGAAGGGATGGCGCTGAACGGCCTCGGTCTCACCCTGCGGTGGGTAGGGCGGTTCGAGGAGGCGATCGACGCCTACACTCAGGCCGCCGGCGTCTTCCGCGAGACCGGCGACCGAATCGACGAAGGAAGAGCGCTGAACAGGCTCGGTCTCGCGCTGGTCGAGGTAGGGCGGTTCGAGGAGGCGATCGAGGCCCATACCCAGGCTGCCGACATCTACCGCGAGACCGGCGACCGACCTAGCGAAGCAAGAGCGCTGTACAACCTCGGTCTCGCGCTGGTCGAGGTGGGGCGGTTTGAGGAGGCGATCGACGCCTACACCCAGGACCTGGTCATCTGTCGCGAAGCCAGCGACCGTCACGGCGAAGGGCAGACGCTCAACAGCCTCGGCATCGCACTGGCTAAGGTGGGGCGGTTCGAGGAGGCGATCGAGGCTCACATCCAGGCTGCCGACATCTTCCGCGAGACCGGCGACCGACCTAGCGAAGCAAGAGCGCTGAACAGGCTCGGTCTCGCGCTGCGGCGGGTGCGTCGGTTCGAGGAGGCGATCGAGGCTCACATCCAGGCTGCCGACATCTTCCGCGAGACCGGCGACCGAATCGACGAAGGAAGAGCGCTGTACAACCTCGGTCTCGCGCTGGTCGAGGTGGGGCGGTTTGAGGAGGCGATCGACGCCTACACCCAGGACCTGGCCATCTGTCGCGAAGCCAGCGACCGTCACGGCGAAGGGCAGACGCTGAGCAGCCTCGGTCTCGCCCTGGCTGAGGGGGAGCGGTTCGAGGAGGCGATCGAGGCTCACACCCAGGCCTCTGCCATCTACCGCGAGACCAGCGACCGTCACGGCGAAGCTGAAGCGCTGACCGGCC
>NZ_JBIAWE010000046.1:0-12880 GCF_042895235.1 Streptomyces sp. NPDC001410 | reverse complement strand
CGCCACACCGGCAGCTGTTCCACCTGGCTGGCGGCGTGGTCTGTGAGGGCGTGGGTCCAGCGGCGCATCGAGGTGCCCACCGGATCCAGGACGACGGGCCGGCCGGTGCGGGTCTGTTGCCAGGCGGCTGCCAGGTCCGGGACCAGGATCCGCCAGGACACCCCGTCGACCACCAGGTGGTGCAGCACTACCAGCAGCCGCCCGGCGCGTGTGTCATCGGTGGGGGTGAACCACACGAACTGCGTCATCACCCCGCCACGCGGATCGAGCCGGCTCGCCGCCGCGTCCAGCTCCTCACCCGCCTGTTCCTGCCAGGCCGCATCCCACGAGCCGTCACATTCCACCCGGTGGATCAGACCGGTGAGCGTCACCGTTCCCGGAGGCTGCACGGCCAGAATGCCCTCCTGCGGCAACAGTCTTGAGCGCAGGATGTCGTGATGGTCGATCACCGCGGCCAGCGTCGCGGTCAGGCCCGCCTCATCGATGCCGTCCGGCAGTTGGAGGAGCGCGGCCATGGCGAAGCGGTCGTATGTGTCGCCCTGTTCCAGCAGGTATTGGCCGGCCGGGGGCAGCGGCATGCGGCCGACACCGCCGCCCTCCAGCTCTTCCAGCCGGACGACTTCCCCGGCCGTCGAGGCCACCCGGGCCAGTTCGGCCACCGTCCGAGCCTCGAAGATCTGCCGCGGGGTGACCTCCATCCCCTGCCGGCGTGCCCGCGCCACCACCTGGATCGACCGGATCGAATCCCCGCCCACAGCGAAGAAGTCGTCATCGACACCGACCCGGTCCAGACCCAGCACCTCCGCCACGACCACGGCCAGAACCCGCTCGGCCGGGCTCGACGGAGCCCGGTAGACCGTCTCCGTGAACTCCGGCTCGGGCAGCGCCGATCGGTCCAGCTTGCCGTTCGCGGTCAGGGGCAGCCGCTCCAGCACCACGAACGTGGACGGCACCATGAACTCCGGCAACCGCCCGGACACGAACGCCCGCAGCTCCGCCACCGACACACCCGCATGGGCGTCGACGTCGAGGCCACCGTCCTCGCCGAGCCCGACCGCGCCGTCCACCGGCACCACATACGCCACCAGCCGCGTTCCCCCGCCGCGGCCCGCCCGGGCGACGACCACCGCCTGCGCGACGGCCGGGTGGGAAGCCACCGCCGCCTCCACCTCGGCCGGTTCGATGCGGAAACCGCGCACCTTCACCTGGGCGTCGGCGCGGCCGACGTACTCCAGCGCGCCGTCGGCCGTCCACCGGGCCAGGTCCCCGGTGCGGTACATCCGCTGCCCCGCAGGGCCGAACGGGTCCGCCACGAAGCGCTCCACGGACAGGCGCTTCGGCCCCAGGTAACCGCGCGCCAGTCCGACGCCGGCGATGTACAGCTCGCCCACGGTATGTGGCGGTGCCGGACGCAGCGCGCTGTCCAGGACGTAGGTGCGCATGTTGTCCATGGGACGTCCGATGGGCAGTACGTCGGCGACCTGGTCGGTGGAGTCGACGCGATGGCAGGTCGCGAAGGTCGTGGTCTCCGTGGGGCCGTAACCGTTCACGACCGCGATGTCGGGGCATGCGCGCAGGACGTTGGTGACCGCGGACGGCGGCACCACGTCCCCGCCGGCCCAGACTTCGCGTACACCGGTCAAGCAATCGGGACGTTCCTCGGCGATGGCGGCGAAGAGCCCGGCCGTCAGCCAGAGCGAGGTGATGCGGTACTCGGCGACGAGGCCGGCCAGCGTGTCGGCGTCCAGCCCCTGTGGCGGGGCGACGACGACCTGACCGCCGCGGAGGAGGGGCACCCACAGTTCGAAGGTGGATGCGTCGAAGGTGTGGGGCGAGTGCAGGAGGACGCAGTCCTGGGCGCCGCTCTCCCACCTCCGGTCTCGTGCCAGCCCGACGATGGCGCGGTCGGTGACCGTGATGCCCTTCGGCACTCCCGACGAGCCCGAGGTGTACATGCAGTAGGCGGCCTGGTCCGCATGGCGTGAGCGGGCCGGCGGTGCCTCACCGGGCAGTTCCGACACGGCGGATCGCGTGGCCGGATCGTCCAGGATCACGACGGGCAGGCCGGCCGTGGGCAGATCTCCCACGATCTCTGAGGTGGTGAGCAACAGGGACGCCCGCGCTTCGCGGAGGATGAACTCCAGGCGTTCGGCGGGGTGGTCCGGGTCGAGGGGAAGGTAGGCCGCACCGGCCTTCAGTACCGCGAGGGTCGCCACCACGAGTTCGGGCGAGCGCGGCAGCGCCAGAGCGACCATGGTGTCCGGGCCCGACCCGCGCCGGACCAGTTCGTGTGCCAGCCGGTTGGCGGCTGTGTCCAACTCCCGGTAGGTGAGAGCGGTTGCGCCGGCCCTGGTGATCAGTGCGTGCCGGTCGGGAGTGGCGGCCGTCTGCTGCTCGTAGAGGTCGGGGAGGGTGAGGTCCGGGATCGGCGCGGTTGTGTCGTTCAGGCTCTCCAGCTGCCGTCGGCGAGCGGCAGGCTGCCACACGTCCAAAGCGCCCACCCGGACACCCGGGTCTGCGGCCACTGTACGAATCAGGGCGATCAACTGGTCGGAGAGACCCTGGACGTCCGCGGCGGCGTACCCGGCGGACGGTGCGTCGATGCGGATCTGCAGGTCGCCGCCCAGGCTGCTGCCGTCGATCACGGTGATCATCAGCTCGTTCAGCGTGGGGAACGAGCCTCCCGTGAAGGAGGCGGCACTCCCGTCGAAGTCCGGGCCGTTCGCGGGTACCTGGATGAAGTTGAGGATGACGCCGAGGGGGCTGCGGACGGAGCCCGACTGGCCCATGGCGCGCTTGACGTCCGATATGAGGTGCAAGGAGTGCCGCAGAACGGTGGACTTCGCGGTCGCCACCGTGGTGGCGAGGTCGGCGAAGCCTGCCGTGAGCGGCACCTTGACGCGCAGGGGAACGAAGTTGGCCATGAGCCCGGGAATGTGCCGGGTCCGTCCGCGGCGGTTGTTCACGGCCAGGGAGAAGACCGGTTCCGTCAGGTCGCAGGCATGGCGGAAGAATACGGCGGCGGCCGTCGTCAGAAAGGTCGACATCGTCATGCCGGCCGCGTCGGCGGCGCGTGCCCACTGCTCGGCTTCCAGCCTCGTGATGGTGGCCGTGCGGTTCAGCACGCCGACCGAGGCGGCCACATCGGCCCACACGGAGGGGGATGACGAGGGCGTGTCGCTGCCGAGGCCCCTGGGCAGCCGGACCACGTCCGGTTCGTCCGCCAGATAGTCGCGCCAGAACTGCGCGTCCCGCGCGAAGCGTTCGGATTCCCGGTATCGGACGTCTTCCTCGTACAGGGGTGTCGGGTCGGCACCCGGCCATTCCGGCATCGGGGTTCCGCGCTTGAGCGCGGTGTAGGTCTGGGCGAGGCGGTTGCTCACTGATGCCACACCGAAACCGTCCGTCACGATGTGGTGGGCGATGACCGTGAGGAAGAAGCGCGTGTCACCGAGCCTGATCAGGCCCATGCGATAGAGCAGGTCGTGTTCCAGATCGAAGGGCCGGCCCACGTGTTCGGCCATCAGCGCATGGGCTGCCGCCTCCGGATCGGCGGTGCCGCGCACGTCGTCGTAGAAGGGTTTCCAGTCGCCGAGCCCGCGGGATACGACGCGCAGCCCGTCGGTGTCCTCACGGAAGTTCACGAGGGCGGTGCCGGTCTGGCCGAGCACCGCGCGGAAGGCGGAGTCCATCACGGCGGGGTCGATCTCACCGTCGATCTCCCAGACGGCGGCGAGATTGTTCGACACGCTCGGAGCCAGTTTCTGGGCGAGCCACATGCTCACCTGTGCGGACGAGGCGATAACTGCGGACACGGAGGAGTCACCTTTCCGACGAGATTCGGGACCGGGCGAAACTGTGGTTCTCGGTGGTTCTTGCCACCCTTCGTGCAGGGCGGGTGTCCGGGGTGTCCCGCTGGCGGGACAGGTGCCGGTGCCCTGCCGGGCCTGCCGCCGTCAGGCCCCGGTGGACTCCTCGGCTCCCACGGCCTGGGGCAGCCGGCTCATGAGCTCGGCCACGTCGCGGTGGCGCGTGCAGGCGCTCTGGGCGAAGGCCCGCCGTACGCGGTCGGAGGTCTCCGGATTCTGTTCCTGGCTGAGTTTGAACATGCTGTCAACCCGATCCACTTCGATTCGAAACGCGCCAACAGCGGAAACGATCTGACGGAAGTAGTCCACTGAGCCGGACATGTCCCAGTTGTCGCCGAACCGGGTTTCGAACGCGCGCACGGTGGACTGGACGACCCCGAGGGTCCGCTCCGCGGCAGCCTCGGCGTCGAGCCGGCTGAGCACCCCGTGCACATGCACGGACGTGAAGTTCCATGTCGGGGCGGCCGGCGTCTTCGCGTAGACGGTCGGAGAGACGTAGGCGTGGGCCCCGGTGAATACCGCAAGGACCCGCATTCCGTCCTGGAGCGACGGCCAGTGCGGATTGGCCCTGTTCATGTGCCCCAGCAGGGTCGTGCCGGTCAAATCGGCGGGTGTGTGCTCCGTTGTCTCCGGATCGAGGATGAGGGGCAGGTGGGTCGCAAACGGGACGTCGTTGTTGCTGCCGTTGGTCATCAGAACGGCCAACGGGAAGGAGCGAACCAGGTCGACCGCCCACGAGGCGTCCGGTTCACGGTAAGGGCCGGGCACGAACAACCGAGTCACGTCCTTTCGGCGACTCGCTCGCATTTGACGGGAGTCGCGCTGATTTCAATTCGTCTCTCGTCGAGGTCGGAAGCAAGGTAGTCGAGCCCGTATGGGAATAGCCAATAAAGCGTGTGCGGTTCGCCGTCGTGGTCTGCCGAGGGGATCGGGGGACGGATGGCAAGGTCGGCGCGGCAGTCCTGACGCGTTCTTAACGCGACGATGCTGGCAACGCCGTCGCTGTCGTCATCGCGGCCGGTGCGAAAGGTGAAGGTGGGACGGCAACGCCACCTGAGCAGTGAGTATGTGTGGGCTGGTATGGGGGCGCTCTGGTCCCGGCGACGCCCTGGGCGTTCCGTTTCGGCCATGTTCCATATAGGAGAAAGATGAACAGTCGTTGCCTGAACCATCGGCGTCTACGGCGAGAGGGGAGTCTTCCCAGGTGGCGGCGGTGATCCCGTTTTAAGGGGCGCCGCAGCCCGTGTCGGCGATGTCGGAAGGACGTCGCGCAGGTGTTTGTGTTGAGACAGTGGCGAAGTCGGGGAGTGGTATGTAAGGGTATGGCGCCAAGAGACATGAGCGGTGCGACCTTGTTTCAAGGGATACGGCTCACTTGCGCGACGCAGAACGGATCATTTTGCTCCGCGATAGAAGTGAAGAACTCCTACGGCACCGGGGGACTGTCGTGGCCAGAGAAAGAAGCAATACAGCAAACGCCGGCCAGCCAGTGATGATCAACGTGACCGGTCCGGTCGCGCTCCGAAAGACCGGACTGGTAATTCCTGGACAGTTATCCCTCAGTGTGTGGGAAAAGATAGGGACAGAACTCGCCTCGTTGACGGACTCGTCGACCTGGTGGCTCGCCGACTGGGTGCTGTACGGCGAGACCGCCTACACCGGACGGTACCGAGAAGTGATCGAACGAACGGGACTGGGCTACCAGACCCTGCGCAACTACGCCTGGGTCGCACGCCGGTTCGGTCTTCCCCGCCGACGGGCCGGTCTCAGCTTCGCGCACCACGCGGAGGTCGCCGCCCTGGGGCAGGCCGAGCAGGACTACTGGCTCCACTGGGCCGAACAAGAGGGCTGGTCCCGCAATCAGTTACGCAAGGAGATACGGGCCAGCCTCGCCGAACGGGAGGGCGCCGAGGCCCGGGCCCTGCCGGCGCGGGACGAGCAGGGCTCCGCTGTGGACACCGGGCTGCGGTGCGACCGGTCGGACGTGCTGGAAGGCATCGCGATTCCCCGCGGGTCGAGCCGATCGATCGAGATCCGGCTCTCTCCCGAACAGTTGACACGCTGTGAACAGCTAGCCACGGCGCACGGGCTGAGCCTGGACGACTGGGCGGCCGAAGTGCTCCGCGCGGCCGTGGACGAGTTGGAGTCGTCGAAGATGGGGCGGCAGACCGTGAGAATGGTCCGGAGTTCCTCCGGCCTCCAACCGTGTGACCTCTGACCCCGGCACCTGCCCCGATGGAACGGCCGGGACGGAGGGTGACGCCCCATCCCGGCCCTGGCCCACCGGCCGACGCGAGGGATCCGCCGCGGCCGGCTCCGTGTCCTCTTGCTCTCCGCCTCGACGGGCCGCTCGTCGGCGAGTACGCGTCGTCAGATCGTCCGGAACGCCGTCACCACGTTGTGTCCTCCCAGCCCGAACGAGTTGCTCAGTGCGCCCAGTTCGCCGTCCGGCAGCTTGCGGGGTTCCCGTGCCACGTCGAGGCGGATCTCGTCGTCGTAGTCGTCCTGGTTCAGTGTGGGCGGCACCAGACGATGGTGCAGCGCCAGGACCGTCGCGATCGATTCGACGGCTCCCGCCCCGGCCATCAGATGCCCCATGGCGGACTTCGGCGCGGTGACGACGACGTCGTCGGTGTGCGCGCCGAGCACCGAACGGATCGCGACCGACTCGACGAGGTCGCCCTGCGGCGTCGAGGCCGCGTGCGCGTTCACATGGGCGATCTGACGCGGATCCATGCCCGCGACAAAGAGCGCTTCGCGTATCGCGGCCGCCTCCCCGGCACCCGTGGGATCGGGCAGCGCGAAGTCGTACGCATCGGCGGAGTACCCGGCGCCGGCCAGTTCCGCATACACCCGCGCCCCGCGCTCCGCCGCGTGCCGGGCCGACTCGAGCACCAGCATGGCCGCACCCTCACCGAGCACGAAGCCGTCCCGTGTCCTGCCGAACGGCCGTGCCGCCCGGTCCGGTTCGTCATTGCGAGAGGATAGCGCCCGCATGGCGCCGAAGGACGCCAGCCCGATCGGATGCAGCAGGGCGTCGGCACCGCCGGCCACGACCACGTCGGCCTTGCCCGACACGATCAGCTCGCGACCGCGTCTGATCGCGTCGTTTCCCGTCGCGCAGGCGGCGTTCGGCGTCTCGACCGCCGCCTTGGCACCCAGGCCGAGGCTCACCCAGGAGGCGACGGCGTCGGGCAATGCCCTGCTCGGCGTGAACGGTGAGACGTACCGGGGACCCTTCTCCTTCAGCGCGTCCCAGGCCTGGAGCAGACTGCCGATGCCGCCCATGCAGGAACCGACCGACACCGCGAGCCGTTCGCCCG
This sequence comes from Streptomyces sp. NPDC001410, assembly GCF_042895235.1. NCBI lineage: Bacteria > Bacillati > Actinomycetota > Actinomycetes > Kitasatosporales > Streptomycetaceae > Streptomyces > Streptomyces sp. NPDC001410. Next base: position 5,688 of record NZ_JBIAWE010000046.1, on the reverse strand, counting down.
GCATCGCCCGACCGCTGTCCGCGAGGCCGGCCAGCCCGGAGTCACGCCAGGCCTCCTGCGCCGCGACCACGGCGAACTGCCCGCACCGATCCAGCTTGCGGGCAGCGCTCGGAGACAGCGCCGTCGCCGGATCGACCGCCGCGGGCGCGCCGAGACGGCTCGGAAAGTCCTTGTACCCGGGATCCGTCAGAGCCGTGACGGCGGAGCGTCCGGCCAACAGCCCTTCCCAGGTCGACGCGACATCGCCGCCCAGCGGTGTGACGGCCCCGAGCCCGGTCACCAGTACTCGTGTGTCCATGAGGGTCACGCCTGCTCACGCTGGATGTAGGCGGTCACCAATTCGACAGTGGGAAGCTGGTGCAGTTCCTCGTCGGGGATCTTCACCCCGAACGTGTCCTCGGCCGCCACCATGATCTCCACCATCGACAGCGAGTCGAGCTCCAGGTCGTGCACCAGGTTCTTCCCGGGCTGGATGTCGTCGAGCGGCACCCCGGCGATCTCATGGACGATCCGGGAGAACTCCGAGCGGATTTCCTCAAGGCTGGACACGATGACGCTCCTTCGATCGTGAGGAATGCGGGTTGCGTTCCCGGGACGGCCGGTACCCGTGCGGGCCCGCATGATCACGCCGGCCCCGGGGCGGTGTTGTGTTTGTCGACGAAGACACGCGCGTCGTCGAGCTGGTCGGGGGTGTTCAGGGCGAAGGCCTCGACGCCCGGCAGCGCGCGCCGCGCGATCCGGGTCAGGGTGCTGGCCGGCGGCAGCTCCAGCAGACCGGTGACACCCAGCCGCGTCATGGTCTCCATGCACAGGCCCCACCGCACCGGGAGACTGACCTGCCGCACGATCCGGTCCAGCATCTCCCGCCCGTCCGTCACGACCTCACCGTCCCGGTTGGACAGCAGCCGGGCAGGGGGCGTCAGGGGCGTGATCGCCCGGGCACAGCGGTCGAGACGCACGGCCACGTGCTCGACCTCCGGGGTGTGGAAGGCGCCCGCGATCTGCAGCGGACGGATCCGAGTCGCCGCGGGAGGCTCGGCGACCAGCCGCGCGATGGCCTCCCGCGCACCCGCGGCGACCACCTGCCCCGGCCCGTTGTCGTTCACGGTGACCAGGCCAAGGCGCTCGATCGTGGCCTGGACGTCATCGGGGTCCCCACCGAGGACCGCGACCATGCCCGCCTCGGACTTCGCCGCCGTCGCGGCCATGGCCCTGCCGCGTTCACGGACGAGCACCATGGTCTGTTCCTCGCTGAGCATCCCGACACTCGCCGCGACCGTCAGCTCGCCGAGACTGTGTCCCGCCGCGACATCGATCAAGGCGGGCCGGCCGGCCGACCGCGAGAAGAGCGCCCGCGCGCCGAGCAGTCCCGTTCCCACGATCAACGGCTGCGCTATCGCGGTGTCCCTGATGGAGTCGGCATCGGCCTCGCTGCCGTAGTGCTCCAAATCGATGCCGCACACCGTCGAAAGCCAGTGAATATGGTCGGCGAATGCCGGCTCCTCCAGCCAGGATTTCAGGAACCCGGGAATCTGGGCGCCCTGTCCGGGCGCGACCATCACAAGCATGCGCCGAAGCATCGCAAGGGAAATCCCGTTGCGGCAATCCTCGGCAATGACGACCCCAAGTCACCTACACCCACGGTGACGTGGCGATGGGAGAGCCTTGACAGCGCTCGCTCGCCCGCCATGGTCCCCTCGCCGGCGTGAAGTTGTCCCGCTGGCGGGACAACTTCACGCTACCGGCCAACAGTGGCGGTGGCTCGACGGCCCAAACCGACGCCGAGAATGCTGCACTTCGGGTTCCGTGCTGCCTATGGTGCTTGCCGCATTGGCGGTTCCGGACAGCAATTGAGTCGTCGTTGCCGACCCGCCTGAGCGGGCTCTCGTACGCATCAGCTGGATGACCGAGGAATAGAGGTCAAATGATTCCGTTGTCGTTCGCGCAGCGTCGGCTGTGGTTCATTCACCGGTTCGAGGGCCCGTCGGCCATGTACAACGTGCCCTTCGTCCTGCGGCTGTCGGGCTCGCTGGACGCACAGGCGCTGGCTGCGGCGGTACGGGATGTGGTGGTCCGGCACGAGAGTCTGCGGACCGTGTTCGTCGAGGACGAGGACGGGGTGCCGTTCCAGCGTGTGCTCCCCGCGCACGAGGTCGCGCTCGACGTCCCCGTCACCCAGGTCGGGCGCGAAGCCCGCGACGCGGCCGTGCACGAGGCGGTGACGTACGCCTTCGACCTGGCCGCGGAGATTCCCGTACGCGCCCGGCTGCTGCGCGTCACGCCCGAGGAACACACCCTCGTCCTGGTCGCCCACCACATCGTCTGCGACGGTGAGTCCGCGGCACCCTTCGGCCGGGACCTCGTCACGGCGTACGCCGCGCGCCGCGACGGACGGGAACCGGGGTGGAAGCCCCTCGACGTGCAGTACGCCGACTACACCGTGTGGCAGTCCGAGCTGCTCGGCGACGAGTCGGACCCGGAGAGTGTGGCGGCCGCACAGACGGCATACTGGCGCGACGAACTCATCGGCGTCCCCGCCCCGTTGGAGCTGCCCACCGACCGTCTCCGACCGCCCGTGGCCGGCCGGCGTGGCGGCCTCGTCGAGCACCCGCTCACACCCGAACTGGTGTCGGCGGTCGAGGAACTCGCCCAGCGCACCGGCTCGACGGTGTCGATGGTCCTGCAGTCGGCTCTCGCCGTGCTGCTGCATCAGTTGGGGGCCGGTGAGGACATCCCGATCGGCGCGCCGATCGCCGGTCGTACGGACGAGGCCCTGTCCGATCTCGTCGGGTTCTTCGTCAACACGTGGGTGCTGCGGGCCGATCTGTCCGGGAACCCGAGTTTCGAGGAGCTCCTGGAGCGGGTGCGGGGCAAGGCGCTGAGTGCGTACGACCACCAGGACCTCCCGTTCGAGCGGCTGGTGGAGCTGCTCAACCCCGAGCGTTCCACTGCCTACCAGCCCCTCTTCCAGGTCATGTGCGCCTGGCAGATCGCCTGGCCGGAGCTGCGACTGCCCGGACTGAGAGCCGAGTTCGAGCCGCAGACGACCGGCGAGGCGAAGTTCGACCTTTTCTTCAACATCATCCCTGACGCCACCGGGGGCGCGCAGATCCGGCTGGAGTACGCCGCGGACCTGTTCGACCACGGCACCGCCGAACGGATCGCGGAACGCTTCGAGCGAGTCGTACGACAGGTGGCCGCCGATTCCCGCACACGCGTCGGCGCCGTCGAGGTGCTGGACCCCGAGGAGCACGAGGCGTTCGTGGCGCGGGGGGTGAACGAGACCGCGGTCGCGGTGTTGCCGGTGTCGGCGGGGGAGTTGGTGGAGCGGCAGTTTGCCGTGTCACCGGATGCGGTGGCGGTGGTGTGCGGGGATGTCTCCCTGTCGTTTGCGGAGGTGGATGCGCGGGCGAATCGGCTGGCGCGGGCGCTGGTGGCTCGGGGTGTGGGCGTGGAGTCGGTCGTGGCGGTGGCGTTGCCGCGGTCGGCGGAGTTGGTGGTTGGTCTGCTAGGTGTGTTGAAGGCGGGGGCGGCGTATGTGCCGGTGGATCCCCGGTATCCGAGCAGCCGGCTGGAGTTCGTACTCGCGGACGCGGGCGCGGAGTCGGTGCTGACGGACCGGGAGACATGGGCCGGTCTGGGGCTGCGGACCGATGTCGCTCCGTTGTTCCTGGACGAGCTGGACCTGACCCGTGGTGATGGTTCGGCTTGCGGGGTGGGGGTGCGGCCGGAGAATGCGGCGTATGTGATGTATACGTCTGGGTCGTCGGGTGTGCCGAAGGGTGTCGCGATCACGCATGCGAACGTGGTCAATGGTGTGTCGGCGCTGGCCCGGATCATGGGCGTGACGGCGGGTTCGCACGTGCTGGCGACCAGCTCCGTCAACTTCGACGTCTCCGTCTTCGAGATCTTCACCGCCCTCAGCCAGGGGGCCACCGTGGAGGTGGTCCGGGACGTCCTCGTGCTCGGTGAACGCGATGAAGTCCGGGTGGGACTGGTGCACACGGTGCCGTCCGCGTTCGCCGAACTGCTCGCAGGCTTCACGGGCGAGGAGGAGATCGACACGCTCGTCTTCGCCGGTGAGGGGCTGTCGGCGGCGTTGGTGGAGCGGGTGCGGTCGGTGCTGCCCGGGACGCGGGTGGTCAATGCGTATGGGCAGACGGAGAGTTTCTATGCCACTGCGTTCGCGGTGCCTGGGGAGTGGCGGGGCAGTGGTGGCGTTCCGATCGGTGTGCCGGTCGACAACATGCGCACCTACGTGCTGGGGCCGGGTCTGACACCGGTACCGCCGGGTGTGGTGGGCGAGTTGTATGTGGCGGGTGCGGTGGGGCGTGGCTATCACGGCCGGTCCGGGCTGACGGCGGATCGGTTCGTGGCGGATCCGTTCGGTCCTGCGGGGCAGCGGATGTATCGGACCGGGGACCTGGTTCGGTGGACGGCGGACGGGGTGCTGGAGTACGTCGGCCGTGCGGATGTCCAGGTGAAGGTGCGCGGTCAGCGGGTTGAGCCGGCCGAGGTGGAGGCGGTGCTGGCGGCGCATCCGGCTGTCGCGCAGGCGGTGGTTGTCGCCCGGGCGGGTCGCGGTGGGGGAACGCGGTTGGTGGCGTATGTGGTGCCGGTGGATGGCGCGGTCGGGCTCGGCGAGGACGGTGGCCTCGACGTCGACGTCCGTGCGGGTGTGTCGGTGGCGGAGCTGCGGGGGTTTGTGTCGGGGCGGTTGCCGGAGTTCATGGTGCCGTCTGCGTTCGTGGTGCTGGAGCGGCTGCCGTTGATGGCGAACGGCAAGCTGGACCGGGCCGCGCTTCCCGAGCCGGAGTTCATCGAGAGTGCTTACCGTGCCCCGTCCACGGCGACGGAGGAGGCGCTGGCCGTGGTCGTGGCGGAGGTGCTGGGTCTGGACCGGGTCGGTGTCGATGACGACTTCTTCGCTGTGGGCGGGGATTCGATCCGGTCGATCCAGGTGGTGGCGAGGGCGCGCCGGCAGGGGATCGAGGTCACTCCGCGGCAGATCTTCGAGGCCCGGACGGTGGCCGAACTCGCCCGGGTCGCCTCGACGGCCGGGGACGTGGTCCGGCTGGAGGAGCTGGAGGGTGGCGGTGTCGGCTGGATGCCGTTGCCTCCGGCGGGCCGGTTCCTGCTGGAACAGGGCGATGCTTACGACCGGTTCGCGATGGCTGCGCTCCTGGAACTGCCGGACGGCATCGATGAGGCGGGCCTGACCGCGACGCTGGCCGCGGTGATCGACCATCACGACATCCTGCGGTCGAGGCTGGTCACCGGGGACGGTGGTGGGCTGGAGGTCGCCGGGTCAGGTTCGGTCCCGCTCACCGGTCTGGTTCACCGGGTCGAGTGTGATGGCTTGTGGGATGCGGCCTGGCGGGAGCGGGCGGGTGGGGAGCTGGACGCGGCGGCGGGCCGGCTGGATCCGCGTGGCGGGGTGATGACGCAGTTCGTGTGGTTCACCCCCACCGATGACACACGCGCCGGGCGGCTGCTGGTAGTGCTGCACCATCTCGTGGTCGACGGGGTGTCCTGGCGGATCCTGGTCCCGGACCTGGCAGCCGCCTGGCAACAGACCCGCACCGGCCGGCCGGTCGTCCTGGATCCGGTGGGCACCTCGATGCGCCGCTGGACCCACGCCCTCACAGACCACGCCGCCAGCCAGGTGGAACAGCTGCCGGTGTGGCG
>NZ_JBIAWE010000045.1:0-16866 GCF_042895235.1 Streptomyces sp. NPDC001410 | reverse complement strand
GACGCCGACCGGCCGCGAGCTGCGACATCAGACGCTCTCTTTGGCACGGCAGAACGATGAGGAACTGCTGACCGCGATCAGCCCCGCCGAAGCAGTGGCCCTGCTCCACACCCTTGGCCGGATCGCCGCCGCGACGGGCCTCATCGCGAAGTGACTCACCAGGCATGCGGGTCAGCGACGACACCACCGCCACCATCCGCAGCCTGATACGCCCAACCATCATCCGCCGCTGGGCAAACCACCCCCAACGACACCGCTGACGATCGCCTATCTGCTCAAGCTCTTACGGCAACACCCTGCACAACGCCTCCAGCGCCCCCGCCCACGCGCTGTCCGGCGGCGTCCCGTACCCCACCACCAGCGCGTCCAGCGGCTCGGCGACGGCCTCCGGATGCCGGTGGAAGGCGAGCCCGTGCAGGGCCAGACCTTGCCAGGTCGCTGCCTGGATCACCGACTGCTCGGTGCCGGGCGGCAGCCGCAGTACGGCGTGCAGGCCGGCCGCGATCCCGGTGACGCGGACCTCGGGTGCGCGGTCGGCGACGGCGGCGGCGAGGGCGTCTCGGCGGCGCCGGTAGCGCAGGCGGGAGGAGCGGACGTGGCGGTCGTACGCGCCGGACACCATGAACTCGGCCAGCGTCAGCTGGTCCAGCGCTCCGCAGGTGTCGATGCGGCCCTTGGCCGCGGCCGCCTCCTCCACCAGGGACGGCGGCAGCGCCATCCAGCCGAGGCGCAGGCCGGGGGCGAGGGACTTGCTGGCGGTGCCGAGGTAGACGACCCGGTCGGGGTCGAGGCCCTGGAGGGCGCCGACGGGCTGGCGGTCGTAGCGGAACTCGCCGTCGTAGTCGTCCTCCAGGACCAGCCCGCCGGTCCGCCGCGCCCACTCCACGACGGCGGTCCGCCGGTCGGGGTGCAGGGGCATGCCCATCGGGAACTGGTGGGCGGGGGTGACGAGTACGGCACCCTCGTCGCTCAACGCGCCCGTGTCGGTGCCCAGTTCGTCGTAGGGCAGCGCGGGTGTCGCAAGGCCCGCGCTCCTCAGCAGCCCCCAGTGGACGTCGAGCCCGTACGACTCCACCGCGACGGTCCGCACCCCGCGCGCCCGCAGCAGCGCCCCGAGGATGCGCAGGGCGTGCGAGAAGCCCGCGGTGATCATGATCGTGTCGGGGTCGGTGCGGACGCCGCGGGCGCGGGCGAGGTAGCCGGCGAGGGCGGTGCGCAGTTCGGGGCGGCCGCGCGGGTCGCCGTAGCCGAGGGCGTCGAAGGGGGCGGTGGCCAGCGCGTGGCGGGCGGCCTTGAGCCAGTCGGTGCGCGGGAAGGCGGCGAGGTCCGGGCTGCCGGGGATGAGGCTGTAGGCGGGGCGGCCGGGTTCGCGGCGCCGGGGTGCGGCAATGTCGGCCGGCGGGGCGACGGCCCGCTCCGCCACCCTCGTGCCGGAGCCCTGGCGGGCCGTGAGCCAGCCCTCGGCGACCAGGTCGGCGTAGGCCTCGGCGACGGTGTTGCGGGCGATGCCCAGGTCGGCGGCGAGGCTGCGGGAGGACGGCAGCCGGGTGCCGGGGGCGAGGCGGCCGGTGCGGACGGCGTCCCGCAGCGCGTCGGTCAAGCCGCGGCGCAGCCCGCTGGAACCGGCCGGTTCCAGGTGCAGGTCGACTCCCAGAGTGGCCCATGAATTCGCCATGGAAATGGACCATACCCCTGGGCATCCTCCCTCCTAGGGTCGAAGACATGAGCACTGCAGAGGAAACCGTCAAGTACGCCACCGAACAGACCCCACGGCTCAGCTGGGCCGAGCACGCGCCCGAGGTCTACAAGGCGATGATCCGCCTGGACACGGCCGCGAAGCAGGGCCTCGACCCGGTGCTGTACGAGCTGGTGAAGATCCGCGCCTCGCAGCTCAACCACTGCGCGTTCTGCCTCGACATGCACACCAAGGACGCTCTCGCCGCCGGCGAGAGCGTGGAGCGGATCGTACAGCTCAGCGCGTGGGAGGAGTCGCGGCACTTCTACACCGAGAAGGAGCTGGCGGCGCTGGAGCTGACCGAGGCGGTCACCGTCCTGACCGACGGCTTCGTGCCGGACGAGGTGTACGACCGGGTCGCCGCACACTTCGAGGAGGCGGAGCTGGCCCGGCTGATCGCCGCGATCACGGTGATCAACGCGTGGAACCGCTTCGGCGTGACCACCCGGATGACCCCGGGCCACTACCAGCCGGGGCAGTACAGGTGAGCCGTACCCAGCTGCTGGACCGCGAGGTCGGCCTGGCCATGTCTGCGCTGAGCGCGGCCGCGAAGCAGGGACTCGGCGATCCGGTCCTCGCCGAGCTGGTCATGATCCGCGCCTCACAGATCAACCACTGCGCGTTCTGCCTCGACATGCACCTCCGGGTGGCCCGGAAGGGCGGCGAGTCCGAGGACCGCATCCAGCTGCTGAACGCCTGGGAGGAGGCCGAGGACCAGTACAGCGAGCGGGAGCGGGCCGCGCTGGCGCTGACCGAGGCGGTCACCGTCCTGACCGACGGCTTCGTGCCGGACGAGGTGTACGACACCGCCGCCAAGCACTTCGGTGAGGCCGAACTCGCCCATCTCATCGGCCTGATCACCGTCATCAACGGCTGGAACCGTCTCATGGTCAGCCGCCGTGTTCCGCCAGGGGGTTACCAGCCATGAGCAAGGTGGACGTGTTCCGCAGCCTGCACCGCAAGCGCGCCCAGGGCGATCCGCTGGTCCTGCCCGGCCCCTGGGACGCGGCGAGCGCCCGGGTGTGTGTCGAGGCCGGGTTCCCGGCGCTGGCCACGCCGAGCGCGGGGGTGGCCGCCTCCCTCGGGTACGAGGACGGGGCGACCCCGGCCGACGAGATGTTCGCGGCGGTGGCCCGGATCGTGTGGGCGGTGGACGTGCCCGTCTCGGCGGACGTCGAGGGCGGGTACGGGCTCGCACCGAAGGAGCTGGTCGAGCGGCTGCTGGAGGCGGGCGTCGTGGGGGGCAACCTTGAGGACTCCAACGGGGGTGTCCTCAAGGACCCGCACGAGCACGCCGAGTACCTCGCCGAGGTCCGCTCGGCCGCCGCCGACCGGCTCTTCGTCAACGCCCGGGTCGACACCTTCCTCCACGGCGACGGCGATCCCGACCGGGCCATCGAGCGGGCCGCGTCCTACGTGGCCGCGGGCGCGGACTGCGTGTATCCGATCCTCGCCCCGGTGGACGTGCTGCCCCTGCTGCGGGCCGGGATCCAGGGCCCGCTCAACATGGTGGCCCGGCTGGACGGCGAGGGCCCCTCGCCCGCCGTGCTCGGCGAACTCGGGGCCACCCGCGTCACGTTCGGGCCGGGACTCCAGCGGCGCGCCACCCAGGCGCTCCGCGAGATCGCCGACGGCCTGACGCAGTAGGTCAGTTCAGGACAGCCACTTCTTCCACACGGAGGAGTGGCTGTCCACCCACTTCTTCGCCGCCTCCTCGGGTGAGAGCTTCTGGTCGGCGATCATCAGGGAGACCTGGTTCTGGTCCTCGGTCGTCCAGCGGAACTTCTTCAGGAAGGCCGCCGCCTCGCCGCCGGACTTGGCGAAGTCCGCGTTGAGGTACTTCTGCAGCGGGGTGTGCGGGTAGGCGCAGGCGACCTTGGCCGCGTCCGCGTCGCAGCCCTCCTTGTACGGCGGCAGCTTCACCTCCGTCATGGGGACCTTCTTGAACAGCCACTGGGGTGCGTACCAGTAGCTCAGGAAGGGCTTCTTCTCCTTGGCGAACTGCTTCATCTGGGTGATCTGGGCCGCCTCGGAACCGGCGAAGACGACCTGGTAGTCCAGCTTCAGGTTGTTCACCAGGGCCTTGTCGTTGGTGACGTAGGACGGGGAGCCGTCCATCAGCTGGCCCTTGCCGCCGCTCTCCGCGGTGCGGAAGAGCGGGGCGTACTTGTTCAGGTTCTTCCAGTCGGTGATGTCCGGGTGCTGCTCGGCCAGGTACGTCGGGACGAACCAGCCGATGTGCCCGGTCACCCCGAGGTCGCCGCCGCGGGCGATCGTCTTCTTGTCGGTGACGTACCGCTTCTCCTGGTCCGGGTGGCCCCAGTCCTCCAGGATGGCGTCGACCCGGCCCTGGCTGAGCGCGTCCCACGCGGGCACCTCGTCCACCTGGACGGTGTCGACGCGGTAGCCCAGCTTGTGTTCGAGGAGGTACTGGGCGACGGCCACGTTGGACTGCGCGCCCACCCAGGACTGCACGGACAGGGTGACCGTCTTCGCGCCCTGAGCGTTCGCGAACGGCGACGCCTGCTTGGTCATGTCGGCGGCGCCGCAGCCGGTGGTCAGTCCCAGAACGGCGACGGCGACAGGCACACCGACGGGGACAGTCTTACGGAATCGCATGTCACGCTCCCTTCTTCGCGCGGCGTTCGGTCGGCTGCGTCACCCGGTCGAGCATCAGGCCCAGGCAGACGATGGCCGCGCCGGCGACCAGGCCGGTCGCCAGGTCGCCCTGGGCGAGGCCGAAGGCGACGTCGTAACCGAGGGCGCCACCGCCGACCAGACCGCCGATGATGACGACGGCGAGGACCAGGACCACGCCCTGGTTGGCGGCGAGCAGCAACGACCGCCGGGCGAGCGGGAGCTGGATCTGCCACAGCTGCTGGCGGCCGGTCGCGCCGAGCGAGCGCGCCGACTCCAGCGCGGCCGGGTCGACCTGGCGCAGGCCCTGCGCGGTGATCCGGACGACGGCCGGCAGGGCGTACACGACGGCCGCGGCGACGGCGGGCGCGCGGCCGACGCCGAACAGGGCGACGACCGGGATCAGGTACACGAACTGGGGCATGGTCTGGAAGACGTCCAGGACCGGGCGCAGCGCCCGTTCGACACGGTCGCTGCGAGCGGCCGCGATACCGGTCGCGAAACCGAGGACGAGGGTGACGGCGACGGCGGCGAGCACCTGCGACAGGGTGTCGAGCGAGGGCTCCCACACCCCGAGCACGCCGATCGCGGCCATCGCGAGGACGGCGGTCAGCGCGGTGCGCCAGGTGCCGATCAGCCAGGCCGGCGCGGCGACCAGGAGCAGCACCGCCCACCAGGGCAGCCACTGCAGGCCGCTGCGGACGGGGTCCAGGATCCAGGTGGTGAAGTGGCCCGCCCAGTCGGCGGTGCCGCCGACGACCGGGACGCCGGAGTAGAGGTGGGCGGTCATCCAGTCGACGGCGCGGTTGACCGGTTCGGCGATGTCCAGGCCCCAGGAGGCGGGCCAGTCGAGGGCGCCGAGGAGGCGGGTGGCCAGGGCCACGGCCACGGTGGCGGCGAGGGCGTAGGGCCAGCCGATGGTACGAGGCCGGGGGGTGCCGTCTCCTGCGGCTGCGCTGCCGTCTCCCGCGGCTCCCGCGGCGGCGGTGACACGGTCCAGGACGACCGCCAGCAGCACGATCGGGATGCCGGCCGCGAGGGCCGCGCCCACGTCGACGGAGGCGAGGGCCTGGTAGACGCGGTCGCCGAGGCCGCCGGCGCCGATGACGGAGGCGATGACGGCCATGGACAGCGCCATCATGATCGTCTGGTTCAGGCCGAGCAGGAGTTCCTTGCGGGCCAGCGGGATACGGGCGGTCAGCAGCCGCTGGCGGCTGGTGGCGCCGAGCGACTCCACGGCCTCCAGGACTTCGGGGTCGGCGCCGCGCAGGCCCAGCGCGGTGAGGCGGGCCATCGGCGGGGCGGCGTAGACGACAGTGGCGAGGACGGCCGCGGGGACGCCGATACCGAAGACCAGGACGACGGGGAGGAGGTACGCGAACGCCGGGAGCACCTGCATGGTGTCCAGGACCGGGCGCAGGGCGCGGTCCAGGCGGTCGGACAGGCCCGCGGCGAGGCCGAGCAGGGCGCCCACGGCCACGGAGGCGAGGACGGCGACCACCATCAGCGCGAGGGTCTGCATGGTGGGCACCCACATGCCGAGCGCGCCGCAGGCCAGGAACGCGATCGCCGTGCCGGCGGCCAGGCGGACGCCGCCGAGGCGCCAGGCCACGAGGGCGCCGAACGCGGTGACGCCTGCCCAGCCTGCGGCGAGCAGGGTGAGGTAGACGGCGCGTACGGCGAGTACGACGGCGTTGCTGACGTAGCCGAAGAAGTAGAGGAACAGGGGGTGGCTGTCACGGTTGTCGATGACCCAGTCGCTGGCGGTGGCCAGGGGCTTGGAGAGGTCGACGGTGAGCGCGTGCGGCCAGGTGTTGCTTCCCCAGTGGCTGTTGACCAGGGGTACGAGGATCGCGGCGATGCCGGCCAGGGCGAGGAGCTTGGCCGCGGCGCGGTTTCTCAGGAAGCCGGGGATTGCTGTGTTCGCCGTGGGGACGGTGAGCGTTGCCATCAGACGTCCTCCGGGCTGGTGCGGGGCGGGGGCGGGGTCGCTTGCCGGCGCTGGCCGGGTGCCGCCATCTGTGGGACGGGCGCCGCCCCAGCGGCACGACTGCCCGCAGCCGCGTCGGCGTTGCTGCCCGCGGCTGCGTCGGTAGGACCGCCCGCGGCGGCCGCGGCATCGCCGTCCGCGGCTGCGTCGGTACGGCCGCTCGCCGTCTCCGCGGCATCAGCGTCCGCAGCCACATCGGCACGACCGCCCGCCGCCTCCGCAGACACGCCGGCCACCACGTCCAGCAGTTGCTCGTGGCCGACGACCCCCAGGCACTTGCCCTCTTCCATCACCCGGGCCGGTGCGCCCGTGCGGGCCACTGCCTCGATGGCCTCGGCGACCGGGGCGTCGGGGGTGACCGCGGGGCCGGTTCCGGTCTCCTGCGGGTGGGCGGGGCGCATGGCCGTGCGGCAGGTGACGACCTGCTCGCGCGGCACGTCGCGGACGAACTCGCGGACGTAGTCGTCGGCCGGGGAGGAGACGATCTCCTCCGGGGTGCCGAGCTGGACCACGCGGCCGTCGCGCATCAGGGCGATGCGGTCGCCGAGCTTGAGCGCCTCGCTGAGGTCGTGGGTGATGAAGACCATCGTGCGGCCCTCCTCACGGTGCAGCCGGGCCACCTCGTCCTGCATGTCGCGGCGGATGAGGGGGTCCAGGGCGCTGAAGGGCTCGTCGAACAGCAGCACCTCGGGGTCGACGGCGAGCGCGCGGGCGAGTCCGACGCGCTGGCGCTGGCCGCCGGAGAGCTGGCCGGGGCGGCGCTTCTCCATGCCCTCCAGGCCGACCTTGGCGACGAACTCGGCGGCCCGCTTGCGCCGTTCGGACTTTCCGACGCCCTGGATCTCCAGGCCGTAGGCCACGTTGTCCAGGACCGTGCGGTGCGGGAGCAGGCCGAAGTGCTGGAAGACCATCGCGGCGCGGTGCCGGCGCAGTTCGCGCAGGCGGGCCTTGTCCATGGCGCGCACGTCCTCGCCGTCGATGGCGATGGTGCCCGCAGTGGGCTCGATCAGCCGGGTCAGGCAGCGCACCAGGGTGGACTTGCCGGAGCCGGACAGGCCCATGACGACGAAGACCTCGCCCTTGCGCACGTCGAAGGAGACGTCCCGGACGGCGGCCGTGCAGCCGGTGCGGGAGCGCAGGTCGGCGGGGGCCAGGGTGCTGAGTTCCGGGTCGGCCGGAACACGGTCGGCCTTGGGGCCGAAGACCTTCCAGAGGCCGTTCACCGAGAACACGGGCGACTGAGTGGTCGTACTCATCACGCACCACCTCCGATCAGGTCGACGGCTTTCTCCCCGACCATGAGCACCCCGATCATCGGGTTGACGGCGGTCATGGTCGGGAAGACGGAGGCGTCGGCGATGCGGATGCCGTCGAGGCCGCGGATCCTCAGCTCGGGGTCCACCACGGCGAGTTCGTCGTCGACGCCGCCCATCTTGCAGGTGCCGGCGGGGTGGTACACGGTGTGGGCGACCTTGCGGGCGTACTCACTCAGCTCGGCGTCGTCCACGATCTCCGGACCCGGGCAGACCTCGCGCTTGAGCCAGCCGGCGAGCGGCTCGGCCTTGGCGATCTCGCGGGCGATGCGGATGCCGTCGACCAGGGTCCGGGCGTCGTAGTCGTCCTCGTCGGTGAAGTACCGGAAGTCCAGGGCCGGCTTCACGGACGGGTCGGCGCTGGTCAGGTACAGGCGGCCGCGGCTCTTCGGCTTGGGGATGTTGGGGGTCATCGAGACGCCGTACTGCGGGCGCTCGTAGCCGAGGCGCTCCGGGTTGTCCGTGAACGGGATCTGGTAGAAGTGGAACATCAGGTCCGGGCCCGCGTGTTCGGGGTCCCGGCGCACGAACAGGCCCGCGTCGGAGTCCATCGCGGAGTTCTCCGGGATCGGTCCGTGGGTCTCCCAGACGATGACCGACTCGGGGTGGTCGAGCAGGTTCTCGCCGACGCCCGGCAGGTCGTGCACGACGGGTATGCCGAGCGCCTCCAGGTCCTCGCGGGGGCCGATGCCCGAGTGCATCAGCAGGCGGGGCGAGTCGACGGCGCCCGCGCACAGGACGACCTCGCCCCGGGCGCGGATCAGCAGTTCCTCGCCGTCCTTGGTGCGCACGTGGACGCCCTCGGCGCGGGTGCCGTTCAGCTCCAGCTTGTGCGCCCAGGTCTCCAGGAAGATGTGGAGGCCCGGGCGCTCGTCCATCACCGGGTGCAGGTACGCCACCGAGGCGGAGGAGCGCTTGTTGTTCTCGGGGTGGTAGGCGAGGTCGAAGAAGCCGGCGCCCTCGGTGAACGGCTTCTTGTTGAAGCCCTCGACGCGGGGCACGTCGAGCGCCTTCTGGGCGGCTTCCACGAAGTCGCGGGCGATGGCGTTCCGGTCCTTCTCGTCCACGGAGACGATGTTGTTGAGGAGGCGGGCGTAGTAGGCCTCCATGGGGACGGCGCCCCAGCCCTTGGCGCCGGCCGCCTCCCACTCGTCCCAGTCGGACGGGAGCGGCTTGAAGGAGATCAGGGTGTTGTGGGAGGAGCAGCCGCCGAGGACGCGGGCCCGGCTGTGCCGGATGTGGGAGTTGCCGCGGGGCTGTTCGGTGGTCGGGTAGTCGTAGTCGAGTTCGCCGCCGAGCAGGCCCAGCCAGCGGCGCAGGGTCAGCACGTCGTCGCGGCCGACGTCGCTGGGGCCGCCCTCGATGACGGCGACGGTGACGTCGGGGTTCTCGGTGAGGCGGGAGGCGATGACGGAGCCCGCGGTGCCGCCGCCGATGACGACGTAGTCGTAGAGGTGAGGGGTGTGGGACATGGGGGTGTTACTCCAAAAGACTTGCTGTGTACGGCAGTTGTGGATCAGCCGGCGAACCAGCGCACCGGCTTCGGCGCGAGGTTCTGGTAGACGTGCTTGGTCTCGCGGTACTCGGCGAGCCCGGCGGGGCCCAGCTCGCGGCCGACGCCGCTCTTGCCGAAGCCGCCCCACTCCGCCTGCGGGAGGTAGGGGTGGAAGTCGTTGATCCAGACGGTGCCGTGGCGCAGCCGGCCGGCGACGCGGCGGGCGCGTCCGGCGTCGGTGGTCCAGACGGCGCCCGCGAGGCCGTACTCGGTGTCGTTGGCGAGGGCGACCGCCTCGTCCTCGGTGCGGAAGGTCTCGACGGTGAGGACCGGGCCGAAGACCTCCTCGCGTACGACCTTCATCTCGCGGTGGCACTGGTCGAGGACCGTCGGCTCGTAGAAGTAGCCGGTGGCGGGCCGTTCTGCGGACGGTTCGGGACGCCTGCCGCCCGAGCGCAGCACCGCACCCTCCTCCAGTGCCGACTGCACGTATGCCTCGACCTTGGCGCGCTGCTGCTCGGAGACCAGCGGTCCGCACTCGGCGCCCTCGGCCGTGCCCCGGCCGAGGCGGATCCGGGCGGCCCGCCGGGCGAGTTCGGCGACGAACCGCTCCCGCACGCTCTCCTCGACGATCAGCCGGGCGCCGGCCGAGCAGACCTGGCCGCTGTGGATGAAGGCGGCGTTGAGGGCCTGGTCGACGGCGGTGTCGAAGCCCTCCTCGGTGGCGCAGGCGTCGGCGAAGACCACGTTGGGGTTCTTGCCGCCGAGTTCGAGGGCGACCTTCTTGACGGTCGGGGCGGCCGCCTGGGCGACCTTGGTGCCGCTGACCAGGCCGCCGGTGAAGGAGATCAGGTCGACGTCGGGGTGCTCGGCGAGGCGGGCACCGACGGTGTGGCCGGGTCCGGTGACCAGGTTGGCGACTCCGGCGGGCAGACCGGCCTCGGCCAGCAGGTCGATCAGCGCGATGGTCGTCATCGGGGTGATCTCGCTCGGCTTGATCACGAAGGTGTTGCCGGCGGCGAGCGCCGGGGCGATCTTCCAGCTGGCCTGGAGCAGCGGGTAGTTCCAGGGGGTGATGAGCGCGCACACGCCGACGGGCTCGTGCACGACGACACTGTGGATGTCGGGGGAGCCCGCGTCGACGACCCGGCCGGGGGCCTCGCCGGCGACCAGGTCCGCGAAGTAGCGGAAGGCGTCGGCGACACAGTCGATGTCGATGCGGCCCTCCTCGGCGGTCTTGCCCGCGTCCCTGCTCTCCAGCAGGCCGAGTTCCTCGCGGTCGCGCACGAGGAGGTCGGCGACGCGGCGCAGCAGGGCGGCGCGCTCGCCGACGGGGGTGCCGGGCCAGGGGCCGTGGTCGAACGCCTGCCGGGCCGCCGCCACCGCGCGCTCCGCGTCCTTCTCGTCACCCTCCGCGACCACGGCGAACGGCCGGGCGTCTGCGGGGTCGAGGATCTCGCGCGTCGCGCCGGAGCCGGCCTCCAGCCACTCGCCGCCCGCGTGGATGGTCGCCCGGGCCTGTCGTTCCGCTCTGTCCGCCATGATCGGTATTGCCTTCCGTTCCTGTTCAGTGCCCCTGTGTCACAGTCGCGTCACAGTCAGGGACCGTGACCGCCTGCCCCACCCCTCCGATCGCATGCGCAATCGGTGGCCGAAAGTGCGCCGCGTCACTGAAAATGCGGGCGAAAAGGGGCAAAAGTAGGCTGAGTAAAGCGGCTTGGGGTGATCACGGAGGTGCCGCAATGACCGGACGACCGCTGATCTGCGCGGCGGCGAGCGCGACCTTGCTCCTCTCCCCCGCCCTGGTGACGGCGGCCGCGGCGGACGACACCGGCGATCCGAGCGCCCGCCGGCTCGCCCGGGAGGCGCGGGACCATCTGCTCCACACCCAGTCGCTCCACATGGCGTGGACGGACCGGACCGCGGCCGCGAAGAAGGGGGAGCCGGCGTCGATGGACCTGTCCCTGGACCGGGACGGCAACTGCGTCGGCACGGTGCGGATGGGCGCGCACGGCGGCAGCATCACGATCGTCAAACACGGCGACGAGGTGTGGCTGAAGGGCGACAGCACGTACTGGAAGACCGAGCTTCCGGGCAGCGAGGGCACCGCGGCGGCCGAACTCCTCAAGGACCGCTACATCCACGGCAGCACGCACGACCGTGCGCTCAAGGAATGGGAGGACGTCTGCGACCTGGACGCATTCCAGCGGAAGCTGACACCCGACTCGCAGCACCGCAAGCCGCTGACCCGGGGCGACAGGACCACGGTCGAGGGCATACCGGTGATCCCGCTGACGGGCGAGGAGAGCGGCAGGCGGGTCACGCTCTACGTCACCGCGGACTCGCCTCACGTGCTGGTCGAGGGCACCAGCAAGGGCGACGGCACCGACCTGACGATGACGTTCTCGGACTACGGCGAGCCCGTGCCGTCCGCCACCCCCTCCACGAAGGAGTCGGTGGACGTGTCCCAGCTGAGTCCTTTGACCAAAGTCTGGTTCCAGAAGCGGCTAGTCGTCACCGGCTGACCGCCGCATCAAATCCCGTACGCAGCCGCGCAGCCAAGCGTGGGCCGGGTCGGCGTCGTGGCGGGGGTGCCAGGCCAGCCCCACCGGGAGCGGCGGGAGGGCGAGCGGCACCTCGAAGGTGACCAGGCCGAGGGCGGCGGCCGGCGGGCACCCCCAGGAGCTGACCAGCCCGACCAGGTCGGTCTCGCGCAGCACGAAGAGCGAGGACGGGAAGGTGCCGACGCTGCCCACCACCCGGCGTTCCAGGCCGAGTTCGGCCAGCGCCTCGTCGACCGGCCCGTGCAGTCTGCCACGCCGGGAGACGCCCAGGTGATCGGCCTCGGTGGCGAACCGCTCGGGCGTCAACTCGCCGGTGAGCAGCGGGTGTCCGGCCCGTACGACACCCAGCATGCGGTCCTCGTACACCGTCTCGACGTGCACCTCGGGCGCGGTCGCGTCGATCACGCCGACCTCCAGATCGGCGGTGCCCTGGCGCAGGACCGGGGCGTCCACGTGGCTCTCCGACAGGAAGCGGAGGCGGATGCCGGGCGCCTCCTCGGCGGCACGGGCGAACAGGCCGGCGCCGTGCGTGGCGGCGAGCGCGTCGTGGCCGATGATCGTGAAGGTGCGGGTGACGGTGCGCAGGTCGGCGTCCCGGCCGGGCCGGAACAGCGCGCGGGCCCGCTCCACCACGGCGCTCACCTCGGCCCGTACGGCCAGTGCGTGCGGCGTCGGCACCATCCGGCGCCCGGCCCGCACGAGGACCGGGTCGCCGAGGGCCTTGCGGATCCGGCCGAGGGTGCGGCTCATCGCCGGTTCGGACAGGTGCAGCCGGCGGGCGGCACCCTGCACGCTCTGCTCCTCCAGCAGCACGTCCAGCGCGAGGAGCAGGTTCAGGTCCAGATCCGTGGATTGCGTCATACGCAAGTATCCCTTGCAAAGGTTGCACTGGAAAGCAGGCCAGGAGCGACCCTACGGTGGCAGGGCATCCCACACCAACCACCTAGCTCCTGGGAGGAGCCGTGCCCACGCACGCCCTGAAACGCCCCGCCCTGCTCGCGCTGTGCGCCTGCGTCCTGGTCGCGCAGAGCATGGTCGCCGCCATCAACCTCCTGATCCCGCAACTGAGTTCGTCCGCCCTCCACCCCTCGCACAGCGAGATCCTGTGGGCGGTCGACGCGTACGTCATCGTCTTCGCCGGGCTTCTCGTCCCGGCCGGTGCGCTCGGTGACCGGTACGGCCGCAAGGGCGCGCTGCTCGTCGGGCTCGGCCTGTTCGCGGCGGGCGCCGCCACCGGCGCGCTGGCGACCGGTCCGGCCGTGCTGATCGCGGGGCGGGGTCTGTCCGGCGCCGGTGCGGCTCTGATCACGCCGGCCACTCTGTCGATCCTGATGCAGCTGTCCGCGCCCGAGCACCGGGCCCGCTCGATGGCCGCCTGGACCCTGTCGATCGGTCTGGGCGGCGCGGCGGGCAACCTGGGCGGCGGCCTGGCCGGCCAGTTCCTGTCCTGGCGTGCCCTGTTCGCGGCCATGGTCCCGCTCGCCGCGGTGCTCGCCGCCGCCGTCGCCGTCACCACCCCGCGCACCGCACGCTCCACCGGCAGCAACCCCGACCCCCTCGGCACCCTGCTGCTCACCGCGGGCCTGGTCGCGGTCCTGTTCGGCATCATCGAGGGCCCGAGCTACGGCTGGACCTCCGCCCGCATCCTCGGCGCCTTCGCCGCGGGCGCCGTGCTGATCGCCACGTTCACCCTGCACGCCCTGCGCTCGGCGGCCCCGCTGTTCGACCCGCGGGTCTTCTCCTCCTCGCGTCTGCGCGCCGCCTCCCTCGGCACGGCCACCGGCTTCTTCGGCCTGTTCGCCCTCTTCTTCGTCAACTCGCAGTACCTACAGGACGTGAAGGGCTTCGGGGCGGCCCTCACCGGCGTCGCGGTCCTGCCGCTGCCCGTCGGGATGGCGGTCGCCCAGAAGCTGGCCGCCCGCTGGGCGGGCCACCCCCGCGCGGTCATCGGCACCGGCCTCGCCCTCATCGGCCTGGGCCTGCTCGGCGTCTCCACGGCCGACGCGCACACCCCCTACTGGGCGTACGCCGGCTGGCTGCTGGTCGTCTCGGCCGGCACCGGCCTGTCCATGCCCGCCCTGACCCTCGGCGTCGTCACCTCACTCCCCGCCCACCAGGCGGGCCTCGGCTCGGGCCTGGGCACCACCGCCCGCGAGACCGGCGCCGCGCTCGGCGTCGCCGTCTCCGGAACCGTCCTGTCCGCCCACCCCGACCTCGCCCACGGCATGGGCCCGGCCCTGCGCACGGTAGCCCTGGTGGTCCTGGCGGCAACGGCCCTGGTGACCACGGCCTACGGCACCCGCCCCGCCTCCGACCCGGCTCCGAAGACCCCCACGAACCGCGAGCCGGCACTGCCCCACCACTCTTGAGCGCCCCATCGCCAGGAAGGAACCGCGGGCCGCACTGACCGAGCCACACGCCCCACCCACCCCCGCAGTCGCCGACGGCGCTTGCGCCCCACAGGGGCCACCCGCACTCGACGACGAAAGTTGTACGGGTGGTGCGGGTGGGAACCCAGACCCGGCCGAAGGCCGGGTGTCCCACAACGCACCCACACCACCCCGCCCAGCCCCCCTACGCGCAAGACACCGCCGTCGGGCAGAACGAACCCAGCGCCGTCGTGAGCGGAGCGCGTACGCGGGCGTCCGACAGGTGTTCCGGGCCGCTGGAGCGGATCGCGTACAGCGTGCCGCCGGGCGTGCGGAAGCGGTGGTCGACGACGCGGCGGGCGCCCTTGTCCGGGTCGTCGTAGCGGTAGGACAGCTCGGCCCAGGAGTCCGAGGAGCTGCGGGTGAGGGCCTGGTAGCCGGGCTCGTGGGAGTAGCCGTAGCCCGGGTCGTTCTCGGCGAGGTCCAGGGACTCGGTCACGGTGGACTCGGCCAGCTCGAAGACCTGCAACTGGCGGCCGTCGGACGGGGAGTCGTAGAACACCACGGTCGCCTTCTCCCCCTGCTTCTGCCGCCGGGTCCAGCCCTCGGGGACGGCGAGGGTGTAGCCGACGGGGTCGTGAACGAGGCGGTAGCCGGCGGGGAGTTGCCGCGATGCGGGTGGCGGCGTCGAGGCCGGTGTCCGCGGCGTCGTGGAGGCCGAGGCGGTGACCGTGACGCCGGCGGCCGGAGCGGAGGCCGACGGGGTGCCGCTGCCGGCGCGGTCCCGGCCGAGGTACCAGACGCCGAAGCCGGAGCCGGCGCCGACCAGCACCATGGCGACGACCAGGGCGACCAGCCGGCCGCCGTGCACACGGCGAGGCGCGGGGGCGTATGACGGGGAAGCAACCGGGCCGCCGGTACAGGCGGGGGCGGCGGCCCAGGGCTGCGGCGGAGGCGGCGGCACCGGGGCCGTGCCGGTCTCCGCGGACACCCAGGGCGGAGGTGGCGGGAGCGCGGCCGACTGGGTCTGGGCCGAAGCCCACGGCGGCGGGGTCGGCGGCTCGTCGGCGGTCCAGGCCACCCGGCCTCTCTCCTCGCCGGGTCCGCGCTCGGCCCCGGGCCCGTGCTCCGGACCGGAACCCTCCGCGCCGTAGCCCCCCGCGCCGTTCCATCCGCTCCAGCCGCTCATCACGAACCCCCCGTATCACCCTTCCCTGCCCTGCTTTTGACAGTAACGGCGAAAACGGGCGCGGGCCCCGCTCCGGACGAAACCGGAACAGGGCCCGCACAGGCTCGCGGCAAATCCGCGGGGGGCAGCCTCAGATGAGGCCCAGGGAGCGGACCGCGTCGCGCTCCTCGGCGAGCTCCTGGACGGAGGCGTCGATGCGGGCGCGGGAGAACTCGTTGATGTCCAGGCCCTGGACGATCTCGTACTTGCCGTCCTTGGTGGTGACCGGGAAGGAGGAGATCAGGCCCTCCGGGACGCCGTAGGAGCCGTCCGACGGGATACCCATGGAGGTCCAGTTGCCCTCGGCGGTGCCGTTGACCCAGGTGTAGATGTGGTCGATGGCGGCGTTGGCGGCGGACGCGGCGGAGGACGCGCCACGGGCCTCGATGATCGCGGCACCGCGCTTGGCGACGGTCGGGATGAAGTCCTCGGCCAGCCACTTCTCGTCGTTCACGACCTCGGCGGCGTTCTTGCCGGCGACCGTGGCGTGGAAGATGTCCGGGTACTGGGTGGCGGAGTGGTTGCCCCAGATGGTCAGGCGCTTGATGTCGGCGACCGTCACGCCCGTCTTCTTCGCGAGCTGGGTCAGCGCGCGGTTGTGGTCCAGGCGGGTCATCGCGGTGAAGCGCTCGGCCGGGACGTCCGGCGCGGAGGCCTGCGCGATGAGCGCGTTGGTGTTGGCCGGGTTGCCGACGACGAGGACCTTGATGTCGTCCGCGGCGTGGTCGTTGATGGCCTTGCCCTGCGGCTTGAAGATGCCGCCGTTGGCCTCCAGCAGGTCACCGCGCTCCATGCCCTTGGTGCGGGGGCGGGCGCCGACCAGGAGGGCTACGTTGGCGCCGTCGAAGGCGACGTTCGGGTCGTCCGTGATGTCGATGCCCTGAAGGAGCGGGAACGCGCAGTCGTCCAGCTCCATGGCCGTGCCCTCGGCGGCCTTGAGCGCCGGAGTGATCTCCAGGAGGCGCAGCTTGACCGGCACGTCCGCGCCGAGCAGCTGGCCGGAGGCGATGCGGAAGAGCAGGGCGTAACCGATCTGGCCGGCCGCGCCGGTGACGGTGACGTTCACGGGAGTGCGGGTCATGGCGTTCTCCGTATGACAGCTGGCGGTGGGGCGTCACTGCCCCGGCGGATGATCGATCTCTTGGCGTCAAGAGAATCCAGCGGTCAGGCTATCGCGCATCCGGCATGCGAGATGTCCGGGGCCGTGTGGCTCAGCCCACAAGTCGAACTCGTGATTCAGGAAGGGGCGGCCGCCCCTTCCGGGAGAGGAGGGAAGGGCGGCCGCCTTGGGGGGTACCGGCTGGCCGGACTCCCGTGGGGGTACCGTTCGCGTGCCCAGGATCCGGCGACCCATGCGTGCGTCCCCGGAATTCCACCCGAATTGGTTCGCCCCGCTCTTCCGGGGCCGCCGGACGGGCCCTCGCGCCCTACGGACAGGCCCTAGTTGTATTGATCACGAGCGTTGTTAACGCGGGCCGGTCTTGATCGTGGCGAAGGCCTCCGTGTGTGGTGGAGGTGTCGAATCTTCACCGCAC
>NZ_JBIAWE010000044.1:0-18534 GCF_042895235.1 Streptomyces sp. NPDC001410 | reverse complement strand
CGATCCGCAGCCTGATCCGCCGGGCAAGGACCACCCACCGCTGTACCAACCGCTCCCAACGACACTTCTGACGATCACCTATCGGCGCGACCTGTTAGGCAGGTGCCGATCGAGCAAGGCGACGGTCTCAGCCCGCTCACCTGCGGGGAACACGAACACACTGCGCATGGGGTGGAGCGTAGGTGGTGCAGCTTCTCAGCGACCACGGATATTCCCTGGACGTCGATCAACTTGCCTTCGTGCGTTGCTGGTTGAATCACTCGGCGGAGCGGGGAATCCGAGGTCGACGGTGGCGTGGCCGGCGGGGCGGCGGTCGAGCTGGGCAAGTTTCTCCTCTGCGCCAGCGAGACTGACCCTCGACGATCGTGCGAGCCCACCAGCACGCCGCCGGGGCGCGCAGAGAGGTGCCTTCAGAAGGAGCCGCCTGGCGGCATCCCCGTCGATCCGGACGACAACCGGCTTCGGACGCTCGCGCGCCGGGCTCACCGCCAAGTTGCACCCGGGCGTCGACCAAGGGCAGAAACCCAGGTCCATCGTGATCACCGCCGGGCAGCGCGGGGGTACGACAAGCTCGCGGTCCGCTACGAGGCGACCGTCCTCGTCGCGGCCATCAATTAATGGCTGTGACCGATGTCGTTGAGAGTGATCCAGTAGCGACGCTTGACCCCGGTTTCGGTGCTGCGCACATCTTCGAGGACGCCGCCGTTGCTTTCGATGGTGCGCGCCGAGCCGACGTTGCCGTCGTCACAGGTGACGAGGACCCGGTCCAGACCGAGCGCCGGCGCCTTGAGTAGAACCGCTCCCAGCGCCCACGAGGCCAGTCCGCGTCTCCTGGCAGTAGGCCGAACGCTGTAGCCGATGTGTCCGCCGCCTTCCAACAGAAAGGCGTTCAGATAGTGCCGAAGGTCGATGGCCCCGAGGTACGTCTCGCCGTCGACGATCCACCAGTGGGTAGCGTGGACGCGCCCTTCCCCGACAGGCAGCGACCGGTCCGATTGCTCTCGCAGTCGCCCGACCCATGACGCGAACCCTTCCGGGCTGTCGAGGTCGTCGTCACCGACCAGACGCAGGCCGGCCCCGTCCTGGTGAGCACCAGGCTGCCACTCGTCACGCGCCGTCAGCCATGAGGAATGCAACCGTTCCGTGGGAGCGACCAGTTCAGCCATGCGAGGGACCCTAACACCCGCACCCCCTGTGTGATCAGGCACTTCTGTCAGATCGGGGGGCCTGGCCCGTCGGATGGGGTGCAGGCAAGCCAGATCGAGGCGAGATCGCCTCATTTCGCCGCGATTGCTCAAGCGCTACTTTGATCCGCTTTCGGCACATGCCCTAGCTGTCGAGGCACGCCGCGACGGCTGAGTCAAGCAGACAGTGATGCGGCCTGCGGGCGCGGCTGAATTTTCACTTGTTCGTCGTCTCCAGGACGCCATTGATGCCATGTCACGCTCCCTGGGGATCCAGTTCACTGGAGCGCCCCCCTCAACCGGACTTGAAAGAGGGACGCATGTCGAGACGCATGCTGAAGCGCGGGCTGGTCACGCTCGTCGCCGTCGGCCTTGCCTCTTCCGTAATGTCGACCACCACGGCATCGGCGGCCGGCACCCCGCTGACGCTCGCCGTGTTCGGCGACTCGCCGTACGGCAAGTCGGCCTACGCGCCCGCAGGGCAGAGCGCGGACACCTCGCAGCTCCAGAAGACCCCGGCGTTCATCGGCACCATCAACAGCGACCCGACGGTCAGCGACGTCATCCACGTGGGAGACATCCACTCGGGCAAGGAGTTCTGCACCGACGGCTACGACGCCTCGATCGCGTCCGCGTGGCAGACCTTCAGCAAGCCGCTCGTCTACACGCCGGGCGACAACGAGTGGGCCGACTGCCACAAGGCGTCGAGTCTCGCGTCGCCCGGTCAGGGCGGCGGCTTCTACGACTCGGCCTCCGGTGCGATCAACTACATCGGCACGAACGGGCTGTCGACCAACACGGCAGACTGCGTCAGCTACCACTGCGGCAACCCGCTCGACAACCTCGCCGAAGTTCGGCAGGAATTCTTCGCGCAGCCCGGCCGCACCCTCGGCAGCGGGACGCTGAACGTGGTGTCCCAGGCCAGCGCCTACGACCCGAGCCACCCGGGCGACGCGCAGTACGTCGAGAACGTGAGGTGGGCGCAGAACGACATCGTCTTCGTGACCATCAACGTGCCGGGCGGCTCGAACAACGACACCGACCCCTGGTACAAGGTGCCGACCACGGCTCAGGCGCAGACCGACGAGCGCATCAACCGTACCGCGGCCGACGTCCGCTGGCTCGATGCCGCCTTCGCCGACGCGCAGGCCGAGCACGCCAAGGCCGTGGTGATCACGGCACAGGCCGACATGTGGGACCTCGATGGCAAGACCAAGGACCACCTGACGAACTACGAGCCGATCATCCACGAGGTCGCGGCGAAGACGACCGAGTTCGGCCGTCCGGTGCTGATGCTCAACGGTGACTCGCACCTGTACCGTTCGGACAACCCGCTGTCGCCTACGGCCACGTGCACCGGTGAGACGGACCCGGCCACCGGCGCCGGCGTGTGCGCCCACGACCCGGACAACAACGCGTGGAACGAGCACCCGTACTACAACGTTCCGAACTTCCACCGGATCGTCGTGCACGGCAGCACTACCCCGCTGGAATGGCTGAAACTGACCGCGGACCCGAACGCCAACCACCCCGTCACCGACACAACCTACGGCCCGTTCAGCTGGCAGCGGATGCCACAGCCCCAGCTGTAATGCCGCTGAGCGCACACGACCGGCCACGGTGCCCCAGGGACTCCTGGCCGGTCGTGTCCCCGGAGCATGGCTGCGGCGCGCCGGCTCTTCTTCCGTCGGCGTCCAGTGCGGGCCGGGGCGTCGACGAGCTGCTCGCGACTCATCTTCGACCGGCCAGGAACGTCCTGCTGGGTCGCCAGCTCATACCGCTCCGCCTTGCTCAGCCCCTGCAGCTCCCCCTGCCCATACTGCGGCCACGGGCCCGCGCCGATGCCGCCCCGGCCTTCACCCCGGCACAGCCGGCCGCGCCGCACCGGACACGCACCGCCGGCGCCGTCGGAGCCCGTCTCCTCCCCTACGCAGACCGAAGTGGACGGGGTTCTGGATTCGTGGCGGCGCCGGAGCAGGGACCCGCGGAACTTCCGAGTTCCTGAGTCGGCTTCTGCGATGGGTTCAGCGACTTCGCAACACTCTTGTGGAACCCTAGATGCTCAGCAGTTACGGCCTGTCTCACCGATCTCAGTTATGAGTGGTCGAGCCAGCGGGTAGCCGCCTAGGATCTACCCCCGTGATCGCTGATCTGCAGTGCGTGGTGCTGGACTGCTCCGACCCCGGTGAACTCGCCGAGTTTTACCAGTCGCTCCTTGGCGGCACCGTCAACCAGCCGGATCGGCGATGGGCGCTCAGCGAGGACTGGGCCACGTTGCACACGGCGTCCGGCCTCGTCCTGGCCTTCCAGCGAGTAGCGGAGTACCAGCCGCCGCTGTGGCCGGACCCGAGTCGGCCACAGCAATTCCACCTGGATTTCGGTGTCGCCGACCTGGACCGCGCTCAAGAACAGGTGTTGGCCCAGGGCGCCGGGGTGCTGGACGACGGTACGGACGGACGGAGTTGGCGGATATACAGCGACCCCGCAGGTCATCCGTTCTGCCTGGTCCGTCACTGAAGAAGAGGCCGCGGGAGGCGACGATCAGCGTCATGAGAACCGGAGCCTGATAAGGAGTGCGGCAGTAGTGACCGTACCCAGGAGGACCTATCCACGCTTGTCATAGCGTGTGGTCACGGCAGGCTGACTTGCTTGAGCTTGTTCACCGCTCGCTCGACGGTGTTGCGCTTCTTGTACCGCACCAGGTCGAAGCCTGGGGGGCCTTCCACCCCGCGAGCCCTTGCAGGTGCTCTCGATGCAGCCCTCTCAGAAAGGGTTCACGAGGTCCCGTCTGATTTGACTGAACGGGCGGGATCAGGGGCGGGCAACTGGTGCCACCAGTGACCGCATCCGCCGGAGCAGAAGCGCTCGCGGCGCCGTCCGTCCGCTATCGCGAGTACCTCGATCAGCAACCGGAACGCCTTGCGGCGCTCGTCGACAGGGGTGAGGCCGGCGATCTTCCCCAGTTGCTGGTCGATCCGGCCGCGGGTGATCAGTACGGCAGGCGTGTGCGTCGGGCGTAGCCCGGCACGGCGGATGCTCTCCGGTCCGTCCTCGGCGACGGCGCGAGCCTGGACGCAGTGATGGCGCAGGAAAAGCAGCACCTCGGACTGTTCCTCCGGGCCGAGACCGTCGAACCACTCGATACCCTCTGACATCGGGCGCAGTCCCTGGGCGAGTTCGTTGAGTATGAAGTCGCGTCCCATCACGAAGGGCTCCCGTTGACCGGGCGGCGCTCCGCTGCGGTGATCAGGATTCCGAGCAGCACCGCCAGATCGGCCGCACCATCGGCGTCGTCGGCCCAGCGGGTGACCTGCAGCGGGTGCACCTGGTCGAGGGAGACACCCTCACGGGCCAGGACGAAGGCCAGCGCCAGCATGGCTGCGCGGGCGTTGCCGTCTTCGAACGGATGGAAGAACAGGACGTCGAGGTACGTCCGGGCAGCGCGCGAAGGAAGGGACAGGTCCGAACGGGTGCTCTCGGACAAGCACCGTTCGAATCGCGCGACTGTGTCGAGCGCGAGACCGTAGCGCTCTCGTCCGCCCTTCGCGAAGGCGGGCATCGTGCGGAAGCCGACGGAGTCGCGACGCAGCACGGTCCGCTGCCGGCCCACCATGAGAGCGAAGGTCAGCTGCCTCCCCTGCTTCGCGTCGGCGAGAGCCTGCTCAAGGGCCGTCAGGATCCGCGCGGTCCCTTCGGGGTCGCGGCCGCCGCGTGTCGCGATGAAGAAGTCCTGGAAGCCGTCGAACGCCGGCACTCCCGCACCCTGGCGCTCGCCGTTCCAGTGCGGCCAGGAGATCTCCGTCCGAATGTGCAGCCAGTCGGCGAGAGCGTCCCTCTGGAGTTCGGGCTCGGCAGTCATCCCTCTCCTCCGACGGTGCGGGCGAACCGCGAGCTGACCGTCTCGACCACCGTGGCGTCCGGTGCGATCCAGCTGTCGAAGCGGCCGCCGACCGCGCCTTCCACGATCTCCCGGGCTCGTTCCCGGTCCATTCCGTTGTAGGTGAGGAACCATTCGAGGACCTGCATGCAGTGCCCGTACCAGCCGCTGTCGGCCTGGGTCCGGTCGGCCACCACGGTGACCAGCCGCGTGCACGCCCGCTCCCAGTGCCAGGGCTCCGAGGAGGAAGAGGACGGAGCCGAGCGCGACGGCGGTGCCAGGGCTGCGAATCGCTCCGCCAGTTCCTCCAGCCAGTCTCGCCATTCGAGCAGGGCCGCAACGACCAGCGGGGCGGTCGCGTCCGGCGTCGTCACGGAATCGGCGGCACAGCACCACACGCCGACGACCCCGCCATCGGTGTCGCCCTCACCCACCGACCAGTTCCACCCGCAGGCCCATCGGCCGTACCGCTCCACCAGAAACTCGGTGACTGGATCCAGATAACGCCAATGGTTCTCCTCCACCGCCTCCGCGTCGGGCAGCAAGGGCGCGACACATTCGGCCAACGTCCTCGCCGCATCCTCGTCCAGCTCGAACGGATGCCGCACCGGATCCACTTCTGCCCAGGTCAGGGCATGTGCCCACAGCTCAGTCACCCTGCCACTCTGCCGTGTGCAGCCACTCCAACACCAACCCAATATCGAGCGGCGGCGCCACAGCATTGGGAAGCAATCTCCATCCGCCTCTTGGAATGCCTGGTCAGAGGTACTCGGGAGCGCCCCCTCAGGCTTGAATCGGATCGGGCCTCTTGCTGGGGTGGGCCGCCGCCACGTACCTGCACATCGTTGCCTGACTCTGATCACCTGGACGGCCATCACCCTCATGACCAGGCGCCTGGCCCGGAAGGGCGCCACCCCCAGCTGGCCGAGGAAACCGGCGCCGGCCGACACCTGACGGCGCTTCGTCTACTCGGCACCCGATCCGGAGTCCGACAGACCAGAAGGCCACCGACCAACGATGAAATACCGGCTGGTCGAACCTACGAGAGGAGGTGACCTGTGAAGGCCGTTTGGAAATACGTGTTCTTGGTGAAGTGCTCCAGATAGCGGGGATCGCTCACCTCAAGGGTAAAGAAGGCGGACGTTCCCTCGTCTTCGTCGAGATCGGTGGGGTCGTCCTCGCGGATCTCCCAGGAGACGATGATCTCTTCGGTGCGGCGTGCGAACTCGGCGGGCTGGGGACGGAGCATGACGTAGCGCTGTCCGTGCGAGCGGTAGCTCCGTCCTCCGAATTGGTCCTTGTAGCGCTCTACTACGTTGACGCGGGGTATGCGCACGTTCGAGGAGCCGTCTTCGAGCCGGTAGCCCTCCTCGTCGACGCGTACCTCACCGCCGAAATAGAGCTCGAAAAGCTCTTTGAACTCGGATTCCATCGCGGCGGAGACAGGCCCGGCACCGAAGTCACCGCGCTCCTTCCAGGCATCCATGATGAGCTGCAGGCCGAACGCGGGCCCCTGGGAGAACCCATAGTTGTCGGGATCGCGGTACTGCACGGTGCCGGTGAGGGTGGCGTCGCGGCGTGCACCGGTGAAGACATCGAAGATGTAGGTCATGCGCCTGGAGCCTAGTGATCAGGACTGACAACTGCCCTGATGCGGCAGAAGAGTCAGATCGGCGGCAGGGGGAGTGCGAGTGCGAGTCGGTGTTCCGTTCGGTCAGATGACCAGGGAGTCATTCGTAGGATCGGTGAGACCCCTGGGGCTCCGGGTATGGCTCAGAAGCTGTTGCCGCTCCGACTGGCTCTAGACACTTGGCCGCCCGGAGCCCCGCGACGACTCGACCGCTGATTGGGATACGCGACTCGATCGCTTCGTAGGACAGCGCCGGCGAGGTGGTCTGCGGGTTCGGAACGACGACCTGGCGGAGGTGACCGTGCCCGAGATCTGGGCCGGGTTGGACATCGGCAAAGAGCATCACCATTGCGTCGTGGTCGACGGGCAGGGAGAACGCCTGCTGTCACGTCGGGTTCTGAACGACGAGACAGAGCTGTTGCAACTGATCGGCGACGTCCTCGCGTTGTCCGAAGACGTGCTGTGGGCAGTCGACATCAACCATGGTTGCGGAGCCCTGCTGATCGGACTCCTGCTCGGCCATGACCAATCGATGGCATACATCACCGGCCTGGCCGTCCATCACGCCTCGGCCGGCTACCGAGGCCAGGGGAAGACAGATGCCCGCGATGCGCACGTCATCGCCGATCAGGCCCGCCTACGTCGTGACCTCGGCGTTCTGCGGCTTGCATGACAAAATGGGCTGGCCTTGGACAGGTTCTGATTTCTGAAATCTGTGCAGTCAGGGGCTTGTCGCTTCGGGCGGGGCTGCCCGAAGCGACGGGGCGGACGAACGCCGATGCCGTCCATATTTGTGGTCCAGCCGAGGTAAGCCGAGCAGGGCAGCGGGATGATCATGCCCCCGTGCTCGTCGTCACCTCGCGGCCCAGTCGTCGTTGGCGCATCCGTGGTTTAAGCGGCGCCCGTCTTGTCGTTGATCTGGAAGGTGATGACGTCAACTTCGTCGGTTCCCGCCAGATCTGGGTAGTGGCCCTTGAGGCCTTCCCGGAGTTCGGCTGCGGTCGTCAGCCCCTCAGCTTGGGCGTCCTGGTTGGTGAGGTCGCTGACCAGGCAGTGTCTGATGCCGGTCACCTCTGCCGACAGGACGACTTCGGGGTCGCTCTCAAACACCAGCCGTGCCGGCCCGAGCTGGGCCGGGTCCCGGAAGCGGGTGGTCTTGGTCTTGGCCCCGGAGCGGACTACTTCGAGGTAGCGGGGGTTGAACCGAATGATTGGGGGACCGGCCGTCTCGGGGTCTTGGTAGAGCGATGGTTCGAGACCGTTCATGCCTGCTTCCGGGGTCCATTGCTGTGCCAGCGGCATCAGATCGGCGGCGAGAACGGACCTGAGCCCCGCGGGCGTGGGCACGATGACGCGCATGGTGGGGTAGTAGTCCACGAAGACTTGCCGATCGCGCCCGCACGGGCCGATGACCCCGCGCCCGTGGTTTCCCACGGCGACGATGCAGCGCATCTGGCGGACGCCCTGGGCTCGCGCGGCTCCCAGAGCCACGAGTTCGGCGCAGGGTCCGCCGGTGAAGTGGTAGAGGTTGACGCCAGCAAACATCCGGTAGTCGGCGGCCATGACCGCGGCGCCCATCGTGTGGATCCCGTCTTCGTCGGGCCCGGCGTCGGTCTGTGCGTCTATGGTGCGGCGTGCCAGTTCAACGAGCTCACGCTCGTCATCATCGAGAGCTCGTGCAGATGACGGAACATACACCTTTTAACCTTCCTTTCTCCCAGCAGTTGTGCAAGAGCATTCCACGCCACGCAGGTGGGCTCCACGGGGTTTCGGCTTACCTTGGCTGGGCCCCTATGGTGGTCCCGTGGGCAGGGATGGAGCGCTTCGGCTGAAGCTGGTTGTGGTCCCGGACGACGATCCCGGGCCGCGGCTCTGCCGTGGATGTGGGGACCTATTGATGCCGACGGTGAAGGCGGCGGCGGTGTTCTGCTCGTCGGCTTGTCGTGCGTGGCACTGGCGGCGGCTACACCGTGCCGTACCCGCGCCCGAACAGGTCCAACGCCTTGCCCCGACGGGAGCGTTCCCCATCGCCCGGCTCGCGCAGAACCTGGGCACCACCACCCCACCCCGCACGCCCGCTACCTGCTCGCCGGGCACCCCGTTGACTGGAGCCCTCCGCGCCATCGCCAGACCCAGGACACCGCGCAGCGCGTCCAGCGAATGGCTGAGCCAGTACGAGAACGATGGGCTGTCCTGTCCCTGCCGGCCATCGCCGACCGGGAGCACGTCGGCCAGGCCGCAGTCCGCCTGGCCCTGCGCAAGCAGGCAAGGAGTGTCCCTTCGAAAGGCCGGCGGCCGCCCACGAGGGACCTGAACCGCGAGTGATCGCGCTGCCTGGGCGATCCGTTGCCTCGTCATATTCGGTTACATTCAGCCAGGTTGGAAGAACGCAAGCATTTTCCGGCCGGCGCCCGGCGACATCAGCATTTCCTGGATGAGCGCGGACTGCCGACCGGCAGCGCTGGTGCGTTCGAACATCTCGCGTTCGTATTCCTTGACGGCGGCGGGAAAGTCGTCCGGGTGCGCGGCCAGCGCGAGGCCGAGCAGGGCGCCGTCGAGCAGAGCCATGTTGGCGCCCTGCCCCACCGGCGGCATCAGGTGCGCGGCGTCGCCGAGCAGCGTGACGCCTGGTCTCGACGGCCAGGTCAGGCCGACCGGGAGCGTGGTGATCGACCGCGGCAGGACCGTGTCGTCGCAGGCTGCGATCAGTGCGGTGAAACGTGAGTCCCAGCCGGTGAACAGGTCGATCAGCCGCGCCCGGGCCGCAGTTGGGTCGCCGAACGGAATCCCACTGGTCGCGAACCAGTCCTCGGCGGTGTTGAAACTGAGGTAGATGCGTACGCGGCCGTCGCCGTTGCGCTGCGCCGACAGGGATTGTCCGTTGCCGAGCACCCAGTAGTTGCCGCGCCCCACCATCGCCGCGAGGTCGGGGTGGGTGCGGTCGATGTCGGGAATGCCGAGCTCAACGACGTTTTGGCCGGTGTGTGCTGGTCGGGCGTCGGTGAGCAGCGCGCGGACCCGGGAGTCCGCGCCGTCGGCGCCGACCAACAGGTCATATGTCGCACTGCTGCCGTCGGCGAAGTGCAGCAGGCCATTGTCGGCGGATTCGAACGCGTGCCCCCAGCGCACCGCGTGTTCGGGGAGAGAGTCCAGCAGCAGGTTGCGCAGATCGGCACGGTCGACCTCGGGTCGCTCGAACGGGGCGTCGTCGGGCGTGTCCTCCTGGAGCAGCAAGGTACCGTCCGGCTCCAGAAGGCGCAGGTCCTGGCCTTCACGACGGGCCATCGCGTGGAACTGGTCGATCAGGCCGGCCTCGCGCATCGCTCGCTGCCCGGTCCCGGAGTGCAGATCAAGCATGCCGCCCTGACCGCGCGCGCCACGCGATGATTCACGTTCGTACACGATGGCGTCGATGCCGTTCACGTGCAGCACACGGGCAAGGGCCAGGCCGCCCAAACCGGCTCCGACGATGGTGATGGTCACGGTTGCCTCCGATTCACCGTATTGCCTGCTTGCTTGTCTGCTTGTCTGCTTGCCTGCTTGCCTGCTTGCCTGCTTGCCTGCTTGCGGGAGATCGACCCGTGGTGCGCGCGGGCCGCCACCGACGGGGCGCCGAGCGGCGATCCCGGGCTCGCCGCTCGCCTCGGCCGGGAACTTGGTCAGCTGGCCGGCCTCGGCCGGCTCGGCGACCAGTTCGTTCAGGCGGGCGGTGAGCCACCCGGCAAACCGGCGGGAGTTGGCGAACACGATCGTCGACCGATGTTCGCCGACCAGCGCGAGAATCCGCTGCTCGACATCCGGCCAGAAGGACGATCGCCGCTCCGGTCCCGCCTCCGGGGCGGACATCCCGCCGGTGCCCTCCCCGAGCGTCGCCATGTCCGCGAACAATGGACTCCCACCCGCAGCCGGACCGATTCCCGGTTCGTCGGCCGCACGTTCTCGACCGGCTGCTCGCCGGCGAGGAAGGTGCTCATCACGCCCCCCGTCCTCGCCTGTCCCACCGACAGGTTCCGGCCCGCTGATCAGCCGGTTCAGCGGCGGAGCCGGGGCGCGAGCACCGTGCGCACAGCCTTGGCCACCTTGCTCGCGGCTGATCCGTCCCCTTGTTCGGGTTCCGGTTCGAGCATGCGCTGGATCTGCCCCAGCAGCTGGTTGGTCGACCGCCAGAGCGGGACGAACATGCCAGCGACCGGTCCGACGCCCTGTATCGGTCCATTGGACAGCTCGGTGACCTTTTTGGCGATCGTGACCGTTGTCGGGTCCCGAAGGATCAGGTGCACCTCATCGTCGACCAGCCGGATCTCCATCTTGCGCGCGGCGGCTTCCTCCGGGTTGGCGTCCGTGGTCGTGTCCGGATCCAGTTCGTCGATCTTGGCGGCGACCGCGTCAGGGTCGACCCCGAGTTCGCGCAGCACCCTGGCCGCCATGCTGTTCTCCGCCCGCAGCATCGCCTCCAGCAGGTGATGGCTGCCGACCGGTGCGCCACCGGCCAGCGCGCTGGCGGTGGAAACAGTGTCCTCGGTGGCAGGTGTGCCGGCCGGCCATGGGCTGGCCGCGGCATCCTGCGACCCCTCCAGTGCTGCCAGCACCGCGGCACGGATCTTGCTGATCGGATGGATCCGCGCGGCGAGCACCTTCGCGCCGACGCCCTCACCTTCCCTGACGAGGGCGAGCAGGATGTGTCCTGTACCGATGTGGTTGTGGTGCAACTGCTGGGCCTCGCGCAGGGCGAGATCCAGCGTCTTTTTCGCGCGCGGCGCGAACGGGATATGGCCGCTCAGCTCCTCCGTGCCGGGCTTGACCACCGCGGCGATATCGGCCTGCGCAGCCCCCTTGTCGTACCCGAGCTGGTGCAGAACCTTCGCTGCCGTGCTGTCCGGCGCGTCGAGCAGTCCCAACAGGATGTGCTCCGTGCCGATGTGGTCGTGCTTGAGCTGCCTCGCCTCCTCCTGGGCCGCGACGACCGCCTTGCGGGCTTTCACCGTGAACCTTTCAAAAGTCATGCTTCCATGGTCTCAACCCTGTCAATACACTGCTATTGATAAGGTCACCGTGCTGAAGAGAGGGTGCGATGGAGACACCGTCGGACTGGGAGAACCGGCTCGCGCGCTGGCAGAGCGAGCTGGAGTTGTTCGAGCAGCTGGACGAGACACCCTGGGTCACGCTGGCCAAGGCGGAAGCTGAGACCGGCGTTTCCCGCTCGGCCCTGCGGGCCTGGTACCGCAACGGCGAGATCCGGTCCCGGCTGGTGGACGGCCCGAACGGGCCACAGCGCCTGGTCCAGCTGGACGCGGTGATCGAGCGCGCCGCCTCGTCACCACGCATCCAGCGCAGGGCGGAACGGGAAGTCAGCCTGGAAGCCCAGGTCACCCTGCTACGACACCGGGTTGACCAACTTGAGCTGCGGCTGGCCGCGCTGGAGCGGAAGTGACCGGCGCGAGCAACACCGCGCCAGCGGCTCGGAACGGTGCCACCGACGCCGGATCCGCACGCTCGTCCACGACCTGGGTGTATGTGTATGGCCAGTCCAGCGGCGCCCAGTAGGGTAACGATGGCCCACGGGCAGGCAGCTTGAATCTGCTTCGGTAGCGGTGACAACACCGTCCGCAGCACAATGGCCCCGCCATGGGGCATCTATCCCCTGCAGCCCGCGGAGTGCGCCGGCCTGATCGCCGACATTCTGGTGTTCACCGTGCCGATGTCTTCCGACAACTTCATCGAGGAGCTGCATAAAGCCGGCATGAATGCCGAGTGGGTCCTGGCCGAAGACGCCGACATGGCGCCCCTCCAGCCCATCGTGGCGATCTACGGACATGGAGCCTTTTCAACTGGGTTGAACCTCGCCCTGCCCAGGCCCCGTTCTGCCCGGCCCCTGCCGGCCCTCTCGTCCGGGACCCCGTTCAGCGCACGGTCACGCCACGCAGTGCGAAACGCAGCTCCTCGAACAGGTCACGCAGCTCGCTCGGCATACGGGGCGCCACGACCGCGCCCACCTCCAGCAGGAGCCGGACGCCGCCCCGGAACTCCCTGTCGCCGGTGGGCTCGTCCAGCATCCTCGCCACCTCGACCAACGGAACGGCGATGGAGACCTCGACCTCGTCCGGGAGGCTGTCGAGGTAGACGTCGTCCTCGGTGAGTACGAGATCCACGATGCGGCGGGCGGCTTCCCTGACGAACTGTGAACCAGTATCGAACGGCACGGTCATCCCATGTCAGTCGGTAAGCCCTCTTCCAACCTACCAAGATCGCTCGTCAGTTGGACTGACAGGGCGGTGAAGCTCCTAGTGGATGGGTTTTCGACCAAGAAGAACCGTCTCCACCAGAGACTTCGGCCGCCAGGCCTCCTCACACTCGCCCACCTACGCAACGGGCAGACATATGCCTAGCGGACGGAACCCTGCTGCCGCCATTCGACCACATAGCTGCCGACAAGCTCTTCCAGTCTGGGAAACACAATAGGCACGCTATGAACGTGCAAGTCGTCGCCGATCCACGCGGCTGTCTGCTGTGGGCGTCACCGGCCATGGGCGGCGCCGTCCACGACGTGCGAGCAGCCCGTGAACACGGCATCGGCGACGCCCTTGCCTCAGCAAGCGTCCCGTGCTGGGCCGACAAGGCCTACCGCGGTGCCGGGGGCACGGTTCGAACTCCATGCTGGGGCAGGTGGGAGACGCTGTCCGTAGGCCAGCAGGCAGTCAACCAGCCCCACCCAAAGATCCGCGCCCTCGCCGAGCGGGCCGTTGCCGCCCTCAAGACCTGGCGGCATCTGCGAAAGCTCCGCTGTTCGACCACCCGGATCCGCAACATCGTCCGTGCCGTCTTCCCCCTGCATATGGCCAGCTCAGACTGGGAGTGGAAAAGGCTCGTGGCTGCCACGTCGTGATGGCCCGTGCGGACCGAGACTGATCAGTCGTCGGATCGGGTGGGATGCCGGGCCCAAAGGAATCGCTGTCGCGTACGACCCGCTCGATCCCGGCGAAGCGCACGCAGACCTTGACGTCCGCGCCCTGCTGGAAGCTCGACCAGTGGTAGCCGACCGTCTTGCCCAGGCGTCGGGCTGGCCGATCGCCGCCGAGTTGGTGGCCGTCCAGGAACAGCCGTACCGTGCACGCCTTCACGCTCTTGGGCGAGTTCACCCAAATCCCCGTCAAGTTACGGCCGTTGCGCTCTTCCAGAACGATGCACACCCGCGGGCCCGACCAGTGATGAGTGCGCGCACCGGAGTCGGCGGCTCGGCTGCCGGCACGCGCTCGGAACCACCAGCTCTAGGGGTGTCGGACGATTGATCTTGCTGTGGCAAGCTTCCTCGTCGGGAAGGAGAAGCGTTGATGCGGCTGGAGCGTGGAGCAACTGGGTTCTGGGGTCACGGCGACGAACGGGTTTCGGTGACAGACGTAACGCTCTTTCGTAGCGTCTGCTGGGAAGCGGCAAGACGGATCGGTGGCCGTGTCAGCGAGCTGGCCTTTGCCGGGGCGTCCAGCTTCCACGCGCTCACCATCACCAGCCGCGCGGAGGAGTACGTCGTTCTGTGCCACGCACACCTGCCGGTTATCGCCTTCGCCAACGTACATCCTGTTCCAGGACAGCCGCTGTCAGGCTTCGTGGACCCGCCGCCGTGGGTGGACGACCTCGGGGTTGCCGGATTCCGCTGTCTGTCCGTTGAGGATCTGAGGACACCGATGGCCAAGGTGGATGTGACCGAGCTGGCGGAAGCAGAACTCACTCAGATCCGCTACTGGCACCCCGCAGTGTTGAGCGACCTGCTGTTCAACTGGTGGGACTGAAGACCGAGGTCTCGTCGCGGCCGCCTCGTCCGTCTGTGGTGCTCAGTGGGCTCGCGGAGCCGGAGGATGAGCGAGGCGACGTGCAGTCCGGCGAGATAGCGGGCGGCCAGCTTGTCGAAGCGGCTGGCGAGGGCCCGGAACTACTTGAGCCTGCTGAAGCAGCGTTCGATGACGTTGCGGTCCTTGTACTGCTCGCCATCGAACAACGACGGCCGGCCGTCGGCTGCCCCGCGTCGCTGCCGGCCGTCAACCGCGAGGTGGCCCTTCGTTGTCAGCACGCCGATAGAGCAGCGAGCAGGCGCTGACAATCAGCAGTGCGCGGCCATGACCTGTCCGGTCGATCTTGCCGAGTCAGGCCAGCAGAGCAGAGCTCCACCATAGTTGAACGCGTTCAAATCTCCTGTCATGATACGTCCTGTCACTTGGAGGATGCTGGGCGAGAGGATCACGGTCATGACGAGCTCGCTTCTCACGCCGCGAGGCCGTATCCGCATACGCACGGCCGACAGGGGAACTGCTGCGGGGAGCACGGCCCCAACACGGATTCTGGACTGGCAGCATCCGAATGTTTCCTCATTGCTCCGACGAATCGACATCCCGGCGGATTCAAGGGACGCCTCAGATCCCGCCCACCGGATAGCAGCCCTGCGTCAGGCTCACCGATGGATCGCCGCAGTTGTGCAGCCCGTGTACTCGGTTCAGGACGAGTGGCCCGTGTCGGAGGTGCTTCGCCGCCGCCGCGGCTCGTGCAGCCAGCGGCTGGCGGTACTGGAGTCCGTAGCAAGGGCATCCGGGGTGGCGACGCGGGTGCGTGGCCTGTTGGTGGACGGGCGGTTCTGGTATCCGCGCTTCCCCCGGTTCCATCGGATCGTCCCGCACCAAGTTGTGCTCGCATGGCCGGAGTTCCGCCTTGACGGGCTGTCACTGACCGACCACCTCACCGCACCCTGGTTGACAGTCTCGGAACTCTTCGGTGGTCTCAACGAGCTGAGCGAAGGCAGCAATGGTGGCTTCACCAACGCCGGCGCGGAGACGCTCTTCGATGCGTTGTCCAGGACAGCGATCGACTGGGACGGAACGACGGTCTGCCCGGCCGCCGGCGCCGCGTGCGATCTCTCGGCCTACGTCCTGGCGGACCTCGGCCACTTCGACTCGCGTGACGAACTTTTCGCCCAGCACGGCCAGACCCTGTGCGGGATGGCGAGACTGCTGGCCGAGCCCATCCTGAGTCGCCGTTCGGCGAGCGCCTAGGCCGCGTCCTACAGGCCTGCCCACATGGCGACGGCCCGGTCGACGGCCGCCCGTACCAGCTCCACGGCAATTCGCTGCTAGGTGCACGTTGGGCACAGGCCTGCGCACTTGGTAGCCCCGAGGCCGCGCGCACCCCCTGCCTGCCGGTCAGATCCGCCCCGTCCTCGACGGCATGGCGCGCTCTGTGCGATCGCTTGCTGCGCTGCGCTGCTCGGCCTCACTCGTAGCCTGAGCTCGGAGCATCTTCGCCCGTTACCCAGATGACAGTGACTGACGGCATACGGCTCCGCCGGTTTCGCTGTTCCTCCTACGGTAGGGAGAGATACGAGAGGTGAAGGGGCGAAGAACGTGACGACGTGGGGGCTGGTCATCGAGACGACCATGGGTGCTGGGGACCGCAAACACACCGAGGCAAACGTGGTGGCCCACATCACCGGACTGCGTGAGGAGGCACTCGCAGAGCTGGAACGGCGGGCGCGGAGCTACTCACCCGAGCACCCAAGAAGCCCCAAGCGCCGTCGGCTCCTGCGACAGCACGATGGGTTCCTGCTCGTCATCGACGGGGCGTGGCAGTCGTTTGTCACTCGGTTCACGGTGGCCGAGCTGCTGGAGGACTCTGATGCGCCCACCGTCCCGGAACCTGAGGCGCAGGCGTCGACCGTGCCTGTCGTTCCACCGGCCGAGCAGGTGGAACAACAAGTCGAGCGGTATGCGGACGGGGTGCCCATCAAGCCGGCGTGGCTGGGGCGCGACGACCTGCCATGAGTACCCGACCAGTAGGGTGCATGACCGAGTCGCGCGTCCAGCCGGTATCTCCCGGCGAGATGGTCTCTCTCCCCCCTCCCCCCCCCGCACGATTCCTCCTTGCAATCGTCAACTACCGGTGTGGCATCGGTCACTGTCCCCAATCGACCGCAGACGGGAACAAGGGCGCCGATTCGTGAAAGGTAATGGGCCCTCACAGCTCTCTGGTGTTCTGTGCCATCGAACCTTGACCGGTCGTCGCTGAACCTGAACACCGTCGCCGGCCCGTGAGGACGGTCACGACAGTTGCCATGTTCGGAGCTTGTCCGGGTTGCGCACCGCCCAGATGTGCGTGATCCGGTCGTCGTCGGAAACCTCGAGCGCGAACACCGTCTCGATGCGGCCTTCGGACTCGATCGCCAGGCCCGGCCGCCCGTTGACCGTGCGTTCGAGGATCGTGCGGGGTGGCGCGAACCGGGCGATCGTCCATTACGACGAAGCAGAGCGCCGGAATGTGAGTTCGGCGGCTCGCCTCACAATCGGCGGGGCTGCGTTGTCGGACTGGTGAAGAGGAGCACACCATCCACAGGACAGGACGCTGAGCATGAACGACTTCCAGGAGATCGCCGACCGCGTCGAGATCGAGGCGCTGCGCGGTGAGTTCACCGATGCGGCGATGATGCGCGACCGTGCCCGCCTCTCCACGCTGTTCACCCCCGACGGCGTTCTACGCATGCCCAATGTCCCGGTCGAGCTCATCGGCCGGGAGGAGATCCGGACCGGAGGCGAACGCCTGCAGAGCCAGTGGGACTTCTTCGTGCAGAACAGCCACCCGGGCACGATCCGGATCGACGGCGACACCGCCACCGGTCGCACCTACATGCAGGAGATCGCACGTCTGCTCGACGGCCGCTCGGGCCTGAACTTCGCCATCTACCACGACACCTACCGGCGTACGCCGGAGGGATGGAAGTTCACCGAGCGGGTCTACGAGGTCAGGTATGTCGACACCACCCCGCTAGCGGGGTCTGTGCCCGGCCCCGGCACTCAGGCGCACGGCTCCGGTAAGGCCGGGGACGCCGGCCAGGCACCGGGTGCCGGTGAGGCGGACGCGTCGGCGACTGGGACAGCCGACGACTTCAGCGCACCGGCGTCCGCCGAACGGCTCGACCGGGCGATCGCGGCGCTGCGGGCGAACGGCTTTACCGCCGAACTGCTCGACGACGCTGCGGCGGCCCGCGCCCGCATCAAGGATCTGATACCGCAGAGCGCGGGCGTATTCACCGGGGCCAGCGAGACGCTTCGGCTCTCCGGCATCGAGCAGGACATCGAGGCGGGCGACCGCTACCAGGCCATCCGGCCGCGCGTACTGAAGATGGACCGCGCCACCGAGTCCGACCAGATCCGCCGGCTGGTGGCCACCCCCGACGTCTTCGTCGCCAGCGTCGCGGCCGTCACCGAGACCGGCTCGCTCGTCATCGCCTCGGGCAGCGGCAGCCAGCTGCCCGCCTCCGCCGGCGGCGCCGCAAGGGCGATCTGGGTCGTCGGGGCGCAGAAGGTGGTGCCCGACCTGAGCACCGCACTGCGCCGGGTCGAGGAGCACGCCCTTGCGCTGGAAACCGCGCGCGCCATGGCGGTCTACGGGCAACCGAGCGCGGTCAACCGTCTACTCGTCCTCAACGCCGAGCCGCAGCCCGGGCGCGGCACCGTCCTGCTGCTGCGCGAGGCCATCGGATTCTGACACCCCGCGCGGTGAAGACGTCAGAACGCCGCGGCGGCGGACGGCGAGCCGTATCGGCGCTCACCGTCCGCCCCCGCGCCCTGCCTTGCGCGGGGGCTGCCGCGCCGATTGACTCCCGTCTCACGCGATTTGATCCGGTTCGCTAGTCGAGGCGATCTGGTCCGTTGGCGCCACTCATGTCACGCGAGACCTCGATCAGCTCCTCCGCCTGGGCGCTCGGGCAAACCATGGTGCTCGGCCTCGGCGCCGACAGCCAGACCGCAGCCAACCTGGCCACCCGGCCGGAACTCGTGATCAACCTTCCCTCGCCCGGCCTCTGGGAC
>NZ_JBIAWE010000043.1:0-19698 GCF_042895235.1 Streptomyces sp. NPDC001410 | reverse complement strand
GAGAGGTCGAAGCCGAGCGAGGTGACGCACAAGGCCATGTCGTCGGGGCCGAAGTCGAAGGTGCGGTAGCACCAGTTGAGCAGGTTGTGCACGGGGCGGTGGGTGACCACGACGCCCTTGGGCTTTCCGGTGCTGCCGGAAGTGAAGATGATGTACGCGGTGTTGTCCGGCCCGGCGACCGGCTCCGGGTTGCCCTCGGCGACGGGGAGCAGTGGCTCCTGCTCACCGGCCACCTCGACGAGTTCGACATCGGCCGGGAGAGCCAGGGGTTCGGTGTCCGAGGTGGACAACACGAGGTGGGCCCCGGTGTCGGCGAGCATGCCGGCGACGCGCTCGGCGGGCAGCGACGGTTCGAGGGGCAGGTAGGCGCCGCCGGCCTTGAGCACGCCGAACACGGCGGCGACCATGATCGGGCCGCGGCGGACTCCGATGCCGACCACGGTCTCCGGGCCGACACCGCGCTCCTTGAGGTCCCAGGCGATCCGGTTCGCCCGGTCGTTCAACTCGCCGTAGGTCATGGCTCCGTCGGCCCAGCGCACCGCGATCGCGTCCGGCCGCGAGACGGCCTGCTCCTCGAACAGCAGATGAAGCGGGCCGGGGCACGGGAAGTCGCGGGCCGTGTCGTTCCATTCCACGAGGATCTTGTGGCGCTCGTCCGCGTCGAGCGAGCGGCTCGCGGCTTCTGTCAGTGCGCCCGTGGTGCCGTGCTCCCGCTCGGCGACGGCCGGCACGTCGACGGCGCCGACGGTGATCCCGGGGTCGGCGACGACCTGCTCCACCACGCGCACGAACCGCGCCGCGATCT
This sequence comes from Streptomyces sp. NPDC001410, assembly GCF_042895235.1. Lineage (NCBI taxonomy): Bacteria > Bacillati > Actinomycetota > Actinomycetes > Kitasatosporales > Streptomycetaceae > Streptomyces > Streptomyces sp. NPDC001410. The sequence goes on along the minus strand of NZ_JBIAWE010000043.1, from coordinate 18,893 downwards.
GTTCCACCGTCGAGCGGTCGAAGAGGTCGGTGGCGTACTCGATCTCGCCCGTCACCGACCCGTCGGACTCGTCCGGCGCGAGGTTGAAGAACAGGTCGAACTTCGCGGTGCCGGTCGGGATGGGTTCCATCGACACCATCAGGCCGGGCATGTCCAGTTCCGGCGGCACGTTGTTCTGCCATGCGAGCACCACCTGGAACAGCGGGTGGTGCGCGGCCGACCGTTCCGGCCGCAGCAACTCCAGCAGTCTCTCGAACGGGACGTCCTGATTCTCGTACGCCGCGAGCGCCTTCTGCCGTACCTGTTCCAGCACCCGCTCGAACGACGACTCCACGGACAACCGGACCCGTAGCACCCACGAGTTGACGAAGAACCCCACCAGGTCGCTCAGCGCCTCGTCGGTGCGGCCCGCGATCGGCGATCCGACCGTCACGTCGTCGCCGCTGCCCATCCGGTGCAGCAACACGGTCAGCGCGGCCTGGAACACCATCGACACCGTCGCGCCGTGGGCGCGGGCCATCGCCTCGATCCGCGTCCGCGTCTCGGTCGAGAGGCCGATCTCCACCGATCCGCCCCGGTGGCTCGCCGCCTCGGGCCGGGGCCGGTCCAGCGGCAGCGGCAACGGCTTCGACACCCCGGCGAGTTCCTCGCGCCAGTACGCCGCCTGGACCGACAGGAGGCTCTCCGGGTCTGCCAGGTCGCCCAATTCCTCCCGCTGCCACAGCGTGTAGTCCGCGTACTGCACCGGCAGTTCGGTCCACTCCGGCTCATGGCCGGCCACCCGTGCGCGGTACGCCATGGACACGTCCCGCGCCAGCGGCGCCAACGACGCACCGTCACCGGCGATGTGATGGATCACCAGTACCAGCAGGAACTCTTCGTCGCCGCTCTGGACGAGGCTCCCCCGCAGCGGTACGTCGGCGGACAGGTCGAACCAGCCGCTCGTGACCGAGGAGATCACACCGGGCACCCGGTCGGGAGCCACCCGCCCCCAGTCCTTCCAGGGCAGCTCGACCTCGGCCGGGTCGAGGATGCGCTGGAACGGCTCGCCGTCCAGTTCGCCGAAGACCGTCCGAAGGACCTCGTGGCGCACCATCACGTCCTGGAACGCGGTGCGTAACGCGGCCCTGTCGAGCGCTCCGTGGAACCGCAGGAGCAGCGGGATGTTGTACGTCGAGGACGGACCCTCGAAGCGGGTGATGAACCAGATGCGGCGCTGCGCGTACGACAGGGGAATCATTTCCTCGTTCACCTTTCGATCACACTGCGCAACTGCAAACGCTGTGTCCAGATCAACGGGGCACTCATCGGACCCAATCGTTAGGCCGACACAGGTGATTGGCCACCGAGGTGAAAGAAGTCAGTCAGAGATTGCGCAGCGGAATCGGAAGGCCCGCCCAGAGCTCCACAGCCGGTGACGGGGCGGCCGTGGCCCAGGGCAGTTGATGAGACGGGGAGGCGGCTCAGCGCCAGTAGTTGTTCGCCGCCGCGATGGTCGCGAACTCGATGGCGACCACGTGTCCCACGGCGATGAGGGAGTCCGGGTTCTCCGCGTACGTCGGCCGGAGTCTTCCGCGCACCTCGTCGTCCGGCTGGGTGGCCGGGGCCCCCGTGCCCATGCCCACGCCCGCATCACTCCATCGCGACGCGGAGCAGCTCGAAGTCCTCCACGGCCAGTGGAACCAGGCCGAAGCGCAGCCCGTACCCCCAGTTCGGCCGCTGGGTCAGGAGCAGGTCGTCGGCGACGGTGCGCAGGTCGGCGGCGTGCACGTCCTCGAAGTCGACGGCACGACGCCACGGCCGCACAGTGCCTCTGGCACCCATGTTCATGACCTCGTCGGCGAGATAGGGCTCGTCGTCGGCAATGACTCCCAGGGCCGTGAAGGCGCGCAGTCGGCCTCTGTCGCCCATGCGCTCGGTGGGCGAGTAGAAGACGAAACCGTCGCCCCGGCGCATCCGGGCGAGATTACGGCGGTCGCCGTGGTTGAGCTGGATCCAGCCGTGCCTGCTCGCATGCCGGGCGTGCTCGGCCGACACCACGCCGAGCCAGGCCCGCTCGGGCGAGCCGGACACCTTGCGCGAGGGGTTTTCGCTTTCGGTGGGAAAGAGGGTCGGGTGGCTGTTCATGGGTCCTCCTGAAGCCGTGGGACTGCCGTTCGGAGGGGCCCAGTCTCAGGGCAATACTTGACATCCAGTGTCAAGTATTAGACGACGGGTCGTCGGTTACAGCGCTTCCAGCGCGGCTCGGGCGGCATGGTGGCCGCACATCCCGTGCGCCCCGGGGCCCGGCGGGGTCGCCGCCGAGCAGAGGTAGTGACCGGGGAGCCCGGTGGCGTATGGATCGAGGCCGAGGCGGGGGCCGAAGAGGAGTTGGGGGATGTTCTTGGCGCCGGTGAGGATGTCGCCGCCGACGTAGTTCGGGTTGTGGGCGGGGAAGGCGGAGGTGGGGCGGGTGCTCATGCCGACCACGCGGTCCCGGAACCCGGGGGCGAACCGCTCGATCTGGGCGATGATCGCCTCGGTGGCGTCGCCGTCGTAGCCGTGCGGCACATGCGCGTAGGTCCACACCGGGTGCACGTCGCCGACCGAGCGCTGCGGGTCGGCCAGGTACTGCTGGCCCACCAGGACGAACGGCCGCTCGGGCATCCGTCCGGCAGTGATCTCCCGTTCTGTGAAGGCCACTTCGGAGAACGGGCCGCCGAGATGCACCGTGCCCGCCCGGCGCGCCGGCAGGGCGGTCCAGGGCACGCCGCCCTCGACCGCGAAGTCCACCTTGAAGGCGCCGGGGCCGTACCGGAACCGCCGGTAGGCGCGGGCGACGCGCGGCGGCAGCCGGTCGCCGAGGATGTCGGCCACCGCCCCGGGCGCGAGGTCGAACATGGTCACGTCGGCGGGCGGAAGGTCCGCGGCCGACCGGACCCGCACCCCCGTCTCGATCTTGCCGCCGAGATCGGCGAGCAGGGCCGCGAGGGCGTCGGTGATGGCGCGGGAGCCGCCCGCCGCGACCGCCCAGCCGTGCCGGTGTCCGGCGGTCAGGATGCCGAGGCCGATGCTGGAACTCATCGGGTGGTGCAGCGGCTGGAAGGCGTGGGCCGCCACTCCGCCGAACAGCGCCCGGGCCTCCTGCGTGGCGAACGTGCGTACCAGTGCCGCGGCGGGGAGCAGGGCCGGGAGCCCGAACCGGGCGAGCCGGACCGGGTGACGCGGCACCCGGAGCAGCGGGCCCATGACGTCCTCCGCCAGGATGTCGAAGGCGGCGGCGGGTCCGTCGAACAACCGCCGCCACCGCGCCCCGTCCCGGCCCAGCGCGGCCGCGGTGTCGCTGACGGAGCGGTACAGGACGCCGGCCGATCCGCCGTCGAGCGGATGCGCGCAGTCGACGTCCGGCAGCCGCCACTGCAGGCCGTACCGGCCCAGGTCCAGCTCGCGCAGGAACGGCGAGCCGACCGCCATGGGATGCACCGCGGAGCAGTGGTCGTGCAGCAGTCCGGGCACGATGGCCTCGCCGCTGCGGGTGCCGCCGCCGATCTCGTCGGCGGCCTCCAGGACGGTGACCCGCAGCCCGTGCCGGGCCAGGGTGACGGCGGCGGCCAGCCCGTTCGGGCCGGCCCCCACCACGATCGCCTCACTCATGAGCCGCCGCCGGTGCGCGAGTCGCCGACGCGCAGTGCCGGCGTACGGGGACAACCGCCTCGTCCTCGGCGGGCCACCATGTCGGCGACGGTCACACAGCCCTCCTCGATCGGCCCTGTGGCCGCGTCCACGATGCAGTGGTGCCGGCCACGGTCTCTCCGTCGCGGACATCGTAGGCGTCCACGTCGTCGAGGGCGCGCCCGTGGCTGTGCGGGGACCTCCAGGCGGTCGTAGAGGCGGGCGAGCCGGTCGAGAGGCCTGGGTGATTCCGGGAGTCCTGCACGCCGAGCACGCGCGCCGTCCCGTCGACGCGCGGTCAGGCGCCGACGTAGGCCGCGAGGTGTTCGCCGGTGAGGGTGGAGCGGGCTGCGACGAGGTCGGCCGGGGTGCCCTCGAAGACGATCCGGCCGCCGTCGTGACCGGCACCGGGGCCGAGGTCGATGATCCAGTCGGCGTGCGCCATGACCGCCTGGTGGTGCTCGATGACGATGACCGACTTGCCGGAGTCGACCAGTCGGTCGAGCAGGCCCAGCAGCTGCTCGACGTCGGCGAGGTGGAGGCCGGTGGTCGGCTCGTCGAGGACGTAGACACCGCCCTTCTCGGCCATGTGGGTGGCCAGCTTGAGCCGCTGGCGCTCGCCGCCGGAGAGGGTCGTCAGCGGCTGGCCGAGGGTGAGGTAGCCGAGGCCGACGTCGGCGAGCCGGTCGAGTATGCGGTGCGCCGCCGGCATACGGGCCTCACCGGCCGCGAAGAACTCGCCGGCCTCGGTCACCGACATCGCCAGCACCTCGCTGATGTCCCGGTCGCCGAGGCGATACTCGAGCACCGAGGCGTCGAACCGCCTGCCCTCGCACTCCTCGCAGGTGGTGGCGATGCCGGCCATGATCGCCAGGTCGGTGTAGATGACGCCGGCGCCGTTGCAGGTGGGGCAGGCGCCCTCGGAGTTGGCGCTGAACAGGGCCGGCTTCACGCCGTTGGCCTTGGCGAACGCCTTGCGGATCGGGTCGAGCAGTCCGGTGTACGTCGCCGGGTTGCTGCGCCGCGAGCCGCGGATCGCGCCCTGGTCGACCGACACGACACCCTCGGCGGCGGGGATCGACCCGTGCACGAGCGAGCTCTTGCCGGAGCCGGCGACGCCGGTGATGACCGTCAGCACCCCGAGCGGGACGTCGACGTCGACGTCCTGCAGGTTGTTCGCCCGCGCGCCGCGGATCTGCAGCATGCCGGTGGGCCTGCGCACCGAGTCCTTGACGGCGGCCCGGTCGTCGAAGTGGCGGCCGGTGACGGTGCCGCCGGCCCGCAGCCCCTCGACGGTGCCCTCGAAGCAGACGGTGCCGCCCGCCGTGCCGGCACCTGGGCCGAGGTCGACGACGTGGTCGGCGATCGCGATGACCTCGGGCTTGTGCTCCACGACGAGCACGGTGTTGCCCTTGTCCCGCAGGCTCAGCAGCAGGTCGTTCATCCGCTGGATGTCATGGGGGTGCAGGCCCGTCGTGGGCTCGTCGAAGACGTAGGTGACGTCGGTGAGCGAGGAGCCGAGGTGGCGGATCATCTTGACGCGCTGGGCCTCGCCGCCCGACAGCGTGCCCGACGGCCGGTCCAGCGACAGGTAGCCGAGGCCGATCCGGACGAACGAGTCGAGGGTCTCCCCCAGCGCCGTCAGCAGCGGCTTGACCGACGGTTCGTCGAGACCGCGGACCCATGCGGCCAGGTCGCTGATCTGCATCGCGCAGGCGTCGGCGATGCTGATCCCCTCGATCTTCGAGGACCGGGCTCCTTCGCTGAGCCGGGTGCCGTCGCAGTCGGGGCAGGTGGTGAACGTCATCGCCCGCTCGACGAACGCGCGGATGTGCGGCTGCAGCGCGTCGACGTCCTTGGACAGCATCGACTTCTGGATCTTGGGGATCAGACCCTCGTAGGTCAGGTTGATGCCCTCGACCTTGATCTTGGTGGGCTCCTTGTGGAGGAGGTCGTGCAGTTCCTTCTTGGTGAACCTGCGGATCGGCTTGTCCGGGTCGAAGAAGCCGCAGCCCTTGAAGATACGGCCGTACCAGCCGTCCATGCTGTAGCCGGGGATTGTCAGCGCACCCTCGCTCAGCGACTTGCTGTCGTCGTACAGCTGGGTCAAGTCGATGTCGGTGACCGTGCCCCGGCCCTCGCAGCGCGGGCACATGCCGCCGGTGATGCTGAAGCTGCGCCGCTCCTTGACTGTCTTGCCGCCGCGCTCGACCGTGACCGCACCCGCGCCGCTGATCGACGGGATGTTGAAGGAGAACGCCCGGGACGAACCGATGTGCGGCTGCCCGAGCCGGCTGAAGAGGATGCGCAGCATCGCGTTGGCGTCGGTGGCGGTGCCGACCGTGGAGCGGGGGTCGGAGCCCATCCGCTGCTGGTCGACGATGATCGCGGTCGTCAGCCCTTCCAGCACGTCGACGTCGGGGCGCGCCAGCGTGGGCATGAAGCCCTGCACGAAGGTGCTGTAGGTCTCGTTGATCAGACGCTGCGACTCGGCGGCGATCGTGTCGAACACCAGGGAGCTCTTGCCCGAGCCGGAGACGCCGGTGAAGACGGTCAGCCGGCGCTTGGGGATCGCGACGGTGATGTCCTTGAGGTTGTTCTCACGCGCGCCGTGCACGCGGATCAGTTCGTGGCTGTCGGCAGCGTGCGGCGCAGGCGACTGCGTGTCCGTCCTCTTGGCCATGCTTCTCGTCACTCCATCCCTCGGGCGGGCCCGCCCTCACGGTCTCCACCGGTGCCGCCTGGCCGGATCCGACCGGCATAGAGCGTAACGTCCGATTTTCCTACGCCGGACGACACCCGTGGCGGCCACGGTAGCCGCGGCTCCGCGACCGGCGCTTCTCCATTCCTGACCGGTCCGGTGACGACCAAGAGGCGGGCCTCGGTGAGGGATCCGAGGCGGGCCTCGGTGAGGGATCTAGGCCGCGAACGCGTCGACGCCCGTCAGCTCCGCCGACAGTGCCCACAGGCGGGCCGCCTGCTCCGGGTCCGTCGCCCACGCCTTCACGCCCAGGCGCTCACCCTCGGAGGCGGGCTCGGCGATGTCGCAGTCCTCGAGGTAGACGCCGCCGAGGCCCTCCAGCTGGGTCGAGGTCGCCGCCCACACCTGGGTGGCCGCACCCTGTTGCGGGGACTTGAAGCCCTCGGGGTTGAGCACGTTGCCCTGCTCGTCGATCCAGCCGCGCTCCACCATCTCCTCCTTGGGCAGGTGCCGCTGGAGCGGGGTGATGATGCCGCCGGGGTGGAGTGCGAAGGCGCGCACCCCCTTCTCCCTGCCGAGCCTGTCGAGGTGGACGGCGAACAGGACGTTCGCGGTCTTGGCCTGGCCGTACGCCTCCCACTTGTCGTAGCCCTGCTGCCAGTGGACGTCGTCCCAGCGGATGCCGGAGAAGTGGTGGCCGCGGGAGGAGACGGAGACCACGCGGGCGCCGCCGGGTTCGATCGCCGGCCAGAGGCGGTTGACCAGGGCGTAGTGGCCGAGGTGGTTGGTGGCGAACTGCGCCTCCCAGCCGGCTCCGACCCGGGTCTGAGGGCAGGCCATGATTCCGGCATTGTTGATCATCAGGTCGACGGTGCGTCCGGAGGCGAGGAACCGCTCGGCGAACGCCCGCACGCTCTCCAGGTCGCCCAGATCGAGCTGGTCCACCTCGACCCGGTCCAGACCCGCGAGCGCCTCCCGCGCGCCGTCCGGACGCCGCGCCGGCACGACGACCTCGGCCCCCGCCTTGGTGAGCGCCCGGGTGGTCTCCAGCCCGAGCCCCGAGTAGCCACCGGTGACGATCGCGAGCTTTCCGCCGAGGTCGATGCCTTCGAGAACGTCGTCGGCCGTGCTGTCGGCCCCGAAACCCGAACCGATCTTGTGCTGTGCAGTGCTCATGTCCGAGACGCTACGAATTGGAGCGCACTCGAAGTCAAGCCGGGCCAGGCTGATCAGCGGATCGCCACGACCACATAGCTGTCGCCGTACTGCCAGACAGGCCCGGCGTGACCGAAGCCCGCCTGCCGCAGGAGCTGTACGTGCGCGGACAGGGAGAGCCGGGCGGCGTTGTCCGTTCCCGTCGGGGGGCGGCGGGCCTGGTGCTCGGTGTAGAGGTCGGTCATTTCGGGGTCCTCGGCGATCGCCGTCCACCAGGAGGACCAGTCCTCGTGCGCGAAGGCCCGTCGGCGTTCCGTTCGGCGGAGTCCGATGTGCCCGGCGATCCGGGCGAGTTGGGGGTCGTCCTGGGGGAGGTGGTCGCCGTTGACGAGGATGCCGCCGGGGCGCAGGAGCGAGGCCAGTCGGCCGTAGGTGCGGCGCAGGGTTTCCGGGCTCAGGTAGTGGAGGGCCGTCGTCGAGACGGCCGCGTCGAGCGGGCGGTCGAGGTCCAGGGCCTCGGTCCAGCTGTGCTCGCCGATGACCGTGTCGACGTAGCGGGCCGCGTCCGCGTGGTGGGTGCGGGCCAGCTCCAGCAGGAGCGGGTCCCGGTCCACCGCCACGATGTCCGCGTCCGGGAGCCGCCGGGCCAGGCGGGCCGCCAGCGATCCGGGGCCGCAGCCGAGGTCGACGATCAGCGGCCGGTGGGCAGCGCTCGCGGCGATGTGCTCGACCATGTCGGCGATCACCGTGAAGCGCTCCTCACGGTCGACGGCGTACCGCTCCTGCTGCCGCTCCCACCGCCGCACCCATCGCTCGGCCGTTGCCAGACTCAGCCCCATACGGTCGTGCCACCTTGCCGTCTCGCCCCTGATTCCTTCACAGAGGCTACAGCTGACAACGGTTTCCATTCTCTGATCGGGGGCTGATATCACCCGAGGGTGGCAAGGACCGACAGCAGCCTGTCGATCTCCTCCATGCTGTTGTAGACGTGCAGGCTCACCCGTACCGAGTCGGCCTTCTCCCCCGCGCTGCCCTGGCAGTGGCTGTCGGAGCGGACCATGAAGCCGTGGCTGAAGAGGATGAACCCCAGGTCGCCCGAGTCGATGTCGCGGTGCCGGAAGGTGACGATGCCCTGACGCTGCTGTACGGGTGAGTCGGCGGCGACGCTCGTCCGGCAGCCGAGGATCTCGTAGGCGTCCAGGTGGCGCAGCCGGTCGGTGAGCCGGGCCGCCAGGGCGACCGTCCACCGCTCGATCCGGTCGGGCCCGGCGGCCTCCAGCCAGTCCAGCGCCGCGGCCAGGGAGGCGATGCCGGCCGTGTTGGGCGTGCCCGGCCAGCCGCCGGGGGTGAACGCCGCCCCGCGTGCCTGGCGCGCCCAGACGGCCCCCGAGCCGGGCAGGGCCATGGCCTTGTGACCGGAGAAGGCGACGAAGTCGACGTCCAACTCGGCCACAGAGACCGGCAGATGACCGACGCTCTGGGCGGCGTCCAGGCAGATGACGGCGTCCGGGCCCACCGCCTCGCGGATGCGGCGGATGTTCATGTTCCCGCCGTAGACGTGGTGGACATGGGTCACGGCGACGAACCGGGTGCGTGGCCCGGCGAGGGACACCAGCGCCGTGTGGTCGTAGTCGCCGGACGCCTGCTGGTACGGCATCGGCAGGACGCGGATCCGCACGCCCTGGCCGGCCAGCTGCTGCCGTACCTCCAGCCAGGGTGAGATGTTGGCCTGGTGGTCGGCGACCGGGACCACGATCTCGTCGCCGTCGGCGAGGAGTTGGGGAAGCCAGTCGCGGGCGATCGCGCGCAGCCCCTCGGTGGTGCCGCTCGTGAAGTGCACGGCGGACCGCTCCGGGTCCGGATCGCCGAGGAACCGTTTGACGCGGTCCCGGGTCTCCTCGACCAGGGCCGTGGTCCTGTTGGCCCACGTGTAGGTGCCGCGCCCGGCGTTGGCGTTGGTCGTCGTGAGGTAGGCCTGGACCGCGTCGAGTACGGCCTGCGGCTTCTGCGCGGTGGCCGCGCTGTCGAGGTAGGCCAGCTCCGGGTGCCCGGTGATGATGGGGAACTGGGCGCGCAGAGCGCTCAACTCCTCGCTGTCGGACGGCTCTTGAGTACGGATCCCGGGTGCCGTCATGCCGTTCAGTCCCGTACCAGGGGGGCGCCGGCGTCGCGCCAGGCGATGATGCCGCCGGTCAGGCTGCGGACCTCCGGGTGCCCCATACGGGTCAGCAGCGCGGCGTAGCGGGCGGACTTCTCGCCGACCGGGCAGGCGAGCAGCACCGGGCGGTTGCGGCTGAAGGGCAGGCCGCCATGGACCAGTTCCTCGAACAGCTCGTCGACGATGTTGACCGAGCCGTCGATGTGCAGGGCGGCGTACGCGGAGGGGCTGCGCAGGTCGACCACGAGCGGCCGGCCGGTGGCGATCCACGCCTGGGCCTCGGCGACGCCGACGGCCGGAGCCTCGCGCACCTCGGTGTCGGACACGTCGGCCGGTGAGTTCCTGCGGCTGGGGCGGCCGAACAGGTCCGGGCGCCGCCGGCGGACGTAGCTCAGGTAGCTTTCGACGCGGTCGCAGACGATGAAGACGGCCGACTGTCGCTCCGTCAGTTCGCCGTCGGCGGCCCGCAGTCGGCGGAGGGCGCCGAAGTAGGCGGCTCCGCCGGTGGGGCCGGCCAGGATGCCGCACCGGCGGTTCAGCGTCAGCATGCCCTCGATCGCGTCGTCGGCGCTCACCGCCTCGATCGCGTCGTAGGTGCCCGGGTCGAACAGCCCGACCTCGCGCGCCTCGTCGATGGTGCGGATGCCGGGGATGAAGTCGGACTTGTCCGCGACCAGTCCGACGACCCGTACGGCGGGGTCGTGTTCGCGCAGCGCGCGGGCTACGCCGGTGGAGGAACCGGCCGTGCCCACGCAGGCGATGAACCAGTCCGGGGCCCGGCCGTCCAGGTCCTTGACGATCTCCGGGCCGGTGCCGGCGAGGTGGGCCTCGATGTTGCGCGGGTTGAAGTACTGGTCGGTGTGCAGGAAGGCACCGCCGGGTTCGGACAGCGTCCGGTGGAAGAGGGTGAGCGGGTCGTCGGTGGCGGTCGGGTCCAGGCACTCGCTCTGGCCGGGCAGTTCCTCGATCTCGGCGCCGAGCAGCAGCAGGAGGTCCTTGATCTCCGGGATGCGCATCCGGTTGGTGACGCTCTTGAAGGTCAGGCCGTGCATCCCCGCGAGGACGGCCAGCGCCTTGGCGGTGTTGCCGCTGGACAGCTCCACGACCTGCCGGCCGTCCTCGGCCGCGGCCCGCAGGTGGGGGCGCGCCATGTTCCAGGCGGCCCGGTCCTTCACCGATCCGAACGGATTGAGCAGTTCCAGCTTGGCGTACAGGTCGATGTGGGTCAGACCGTGTACGGCCGGGTCGATGCGCACGAGCGGAGTGTTGCCGATGGCGTCGGTGATGCTGTCGTACCTCACTGCGCTCCTCCCACGGAGGTGGTCGGCCAGTACTGATCGTCCAGGCACCAGTGCCACGAGCCGCCGTCCTGCCAGGCGGCGACCTTGCGGGCGACGGGCTGGTGCTGGGCGCGGGTGGCGTGGAAGTCCATGCAGTAGGCGGCGGTGTTCACGAAGGCCAGCAGGTCGCCCGGTTCGGGGCTGCGGGGCAGGAACACCGTCCGCCGGGTGATCAGGTCGGCCTCCAGGCACAGGCTGCCGAAGAGATGGACGGCGACCGGCTCCGCGGCGGGGTCGGTGCGTGCCGGGTCCCGCGGGAGGACCAGGGGGTCCATGAGGACGCCGTGCTCCTCCAGGGCGATGTCGTCGGCCTTCGCTTCCAGCCGTACGAGCAGCTCGCCGCCGGCCTCCTGGGTGCGGACCTCCAGCACCCTCGCGAGGGTCAGCCCGCACTGGTCCAGCAGTGCCCGCCCGGGTTCGGTGTGCAGGTCGTAGAGGTGCTCCAGCAGCAGGTCGGCCAGCGGGCGGCCGCCGAACGACGCGGCGGGGTGCGCGAGGAGTTCGTCCAGGTACCGCGCCCCGGCGACCGGCCGGTGCGCGGGGTAGAGCCCGAGCGCGCCGCGCAGGGTGCCGGCCTCGTTGCGCAGCCCGTAGCCGTGCCCGCCCCAGGTCAGGGGTGGTCGGGTGCCGAGGACGGCGGCGGTCAGCTCGGTCGTGTACCGCTCCCACTGCTCGCGGTCGGCAAGGTGGTTGACGCCGAATCCGCCGCCGATGTCCACGGCCGACGGCCGCAGTCCCCGCTCCCGGCACTCCTCCAGCACGCGCAGGCAGCCTTCGAGCGCCGTGGCCTTCTCGTCGAGGCTGGTGGTGTCCAGGTGGTACGCCACTCCCGCCGGGTCGAGGACGTCACGGTGCCGCTCGACCGCCTCCAGCAGCGGCTCCAACTCCCGTACGGGTGAGCCGAACCGGCTGCGCCGGCTCAGCACCCGCACCCCGGCGGTCTCGAACCCCGACAGCCGCAGCAGGATGCGGGCTCGGGGCAGGGCGTGCTTGCGAACGAGGGCGGCGAGCTGCTCCAGCTCGTCACGGCCGTCGACGCTGACCGTGACCGACGTCCGCGCGGCCAGCCAGAGGAACTCCCTGTTCTTCGGTCCGGTGGCGGTGATGCGGTCGGGAGTGAATCCGGCGCTGAGCGCGTGCTGCAGTTCGCCCAGCGATGCGACGTCCACGCCCGCGTCCGTGGCGGCCAGCCGCCTCAGCAGGGCACTGGACCGATTGGCCTTGTGGGCGAAGAAGACCTGGCCGGAGAGGTGATGGCGGCGGTACACCGCTCGGAACCGCTCCAGATTCGCGGCCATCTGGTCGGGAACGACCGCGTGCAGCGGCGACCCGAGCGCGTCCACGAGCGTGTGCAGCAGCTCGCCGGACTCCGCCAGCGAGCGCAGCCGCGGTTCCAGCCGCGGACGGAGAAACAGGGGCTGCCCGCCCATGCCTGGTCCCTCCCCCCGTACCCAGGCCCGGCACCCCGGGCACGGCCGACCACTCCCCGCGGCTTGCCGTATGACCCTCTTCCCCCATCCGATCGGTTTACGCCCCGTACCTCCCCCGGTGGGAGCAAGTCGGCAGGTTTTCGCCGGAGCCCGGCCCTGGGAGCCGCTGCGTCGGAATGGGTCGATATAAGCACATTAATGATTTCTTACTGACATAGTGCCGCCATGGACTTCACGACCGCCGGCATCCGACGCCGCATCCGTACCCGCCGTGCGGCCCTCACCCTGGCCGGTGCCGTCGGCATCGCGGGTGCCGCCGTCCTCACCGTCGTCCTCCCCGACGGGGAGCACCGCGCGCCGGACCGCGCCGGGCACCCCGCCCCCGGTGCCTCCCCCGGCTCGCCCGGCGAGGTCCCCTCCCCCGGTGCCCGCGGACTCGGCGACCCGCTCGCGCCGCTCGACGGCAACGGCGGCTACACGGTCCGCCGCTACACCCTCGACTTCGACTGGCGCGCACCCCGCACGCCCTTCGCCGCGACCACCACCATCCGTGCCACCGCCACACAGGCCCTGTCCCGCTTCGACCTCGACTTCGCGGGCAACGCGCTGCACGCGGTCACCGTCGACGGCACACCGGCGAAGGCCGTGCGCGACGGCGACGAGCTGGTCGTCACCCCGGCGAGGCCGATCGCCCGCGGGGGTGCGTTCACCGTCCGGGTCGCCTACACCGCCGACCCGACGCAGCGACGCCACCGCGACGACGCGATCCAGGACTACGGCTGGGTCCCCACGGCCGACGGCACCCTGCTGTCGCTCCAGCCCGACGGCGCCAGGATGGTCTTCCCGGCAGACGACCACCCCAGCGTGCGGGCACCGTTCACCTTCCGGATCACCACCCCGCCGGGGCTGACCGCGGTGGCAGGCGGCCGGCTCGTCGGGCGCGTACGGCAGCCCGACGGGCGGATCCGGTGGACCTACGACTCCGAGGAACCGGTCGCGGCCCAGCTGGTCCAGATGGCCATCGGAAGGTTCTCCGTCGTGGACGGCACGGGTCCGCGCGGGCTGCCCCTACGGGACGTGGTCCCCGAGGACCTGGTCACGGACACCGAGGCGTACCGCGCGCTCACCCCCGAGCATCTGGCCTGGCTCGAACAGCGGCTCGGCCCCTATCCCTTCCGCCGCTACGGCGTGCTGGTCGGGAACACCGACCTGCCGGTGGCCCTGGAGACCCAGTCGCTGTCGGTCGTGCCGGGCGCCGATCTGTCGGGGGATCAGGTCGGCGCCGAGCGCAACCTCGTGCACGAGCTGGCCCACCACTGGACCGGCGACAGCGTCGCGATCCGGCGGTGGTCGGACCTGTGGCTGAGCGAGGGACACGCCCGTTTCTACGAGCTGCTCTACTCCGACACCCACGGCGGCATCGACCTGGCGGGCATGATGCGCGCCGCCTACGAACAGCACGACCAGTGGCGGCACGACGACGGCGCACCCGCCGAGCCGACCGCGTCCACCCTGTTCCGGCAGATGCGCTACGACGGCTCGGCGCTGGTGCTCTACGCGCTGCAGGAGAAGGTGGGCGAGGACACCTTCGACCGGATCGAACGCTCCTGGGTGACGACGTACCGGGGCCGGGCCGCCGGCACCGCGGACTTCGTCAGGCTCGCGTCCCGCGTCGCGGGCGAGGATCTGACGCCCTTTCTGACGCCTTGGCTGTACGGGCCGCACACCCCGCCCATGCCGGGACACCCCGGCTGGCAGGTGGACCCGGTCGAGGACTGAGCCCGCCGCCGGGGCGGGCAGGGTGCCGCCGACCGGGTGGCCTGTGCCCGACGGCTGGTCCACGCCGGTGACGCTCGGCGCGACGTGGCGCGCGAGGCACGGAAACGTACGAGGGGTGACGCAAAGGGCAACCCTCTTTGCCCTGAAGGGCAGTCAACTGTGCCCTGGTCGCACCTGTCCCTGGCCACCACGCTGAACCTCGTCGGAGGCACCTTCATGAAAAAACGCGTCGCCCCCCGCGTCTCCAGTGCCGTACGCGGGCACCGGCGGATCATCTGTGTGACCGCTTCGGCGGCGCTTCTGGTGCCGTTGCTGATCGACCGCTCGGGGGAGGTCGCTCCGTCCGACCAACGTCTGCAGGACGAGTACAAGGCCGCCGCGAACGAGTACCACGTCCCCCGGAGCGTGCTCATGGGCGTGTCCTACCTGCAGTCGCGGTGGGACTCCCACCAGGGCGCGCCGAGCGTCGTCGGCGGCTACGGTCCGATGCACCTGGTGGACGCGCCCCAGCCCCAGCAGACGCCACAGCTCAAGAAGGGACAGCCGCGCGCGGGGGCCGCGGGGTCGCCCTCCTCAGGCATGCCGAAACCCGCGGCGGACCTGCGACGGGCCGCACGCCTGACCGGGCTTCCGGCCGAAGAGCTGCGGACGGACGACGCGGCCAACGTGCGCGGCGGTGCGGCCCTCCTCGCGGCGACCCAGCAAAAGCTCGGCAAGCCGCTCAGCCCCAATCCGGCGGACTGGTGGGAGACCGTGGCCGCCTTCCCGGGCGCCGCCGACCGGGCCTCGGCGGAGACCTACGCGGACGACGTCTTCGACGTGATCCGCCGGGGCGCGCGCCGCGTCACCGACGCGGGGCAGCGCGTCACCCTCGCGGCGAGCCCCCGTGTCCGCCCGCACCGCCCCGCCACCACGGGCGCACCACACCCGAAGGAGGTCGACTGCCCGCCTGAGCTGTCCTGCTCCTGGCTCAGCGCGCCGTACGTCGAGATCGACGACGACGAGTACGGCAACCACCAGCTGGCCGACCGGCCCAAGGACCAGCGGATCGACTACATCGTCATCCACGACACCGAGGCACCGCTGGCGTCGATGCTGCAGACGATCCAGGATCCGGAGGAGGCGTCGTGGCACTACTCCATCCGCTCCCGGGACGGTCACATCACCCAGCACGTCAGGATCAAGGACTCGGCCTGGCACTCCGGCAGCCAGTTCGTGAACGCCCGTTCGATCGGGATCGAGCACGAGGGATTCCTGCGGCATCCCGACGCCTGGTACACGGAGACGATGTACCGGTCCTCGGCCCGCCTGGTGAAGTACCTGGCGAAGAAGTACGGGGTTCCGCTCGACCGGCAGCACATCTTCGGCCATGACAACGTGCCGGCCCCGACCGAGGACTCCATCCCGGACATGCACGACGACCCGGGCCCCTTCTGGGACTGGCGGCACTACTTCGACCTGCTCGGCGCGCCGCTGAAGGCGACGGCCGGGCCGGACAGCGACGTCGTGATGATCCTGCCGGACTACCCCACCTACAAGCCGCGGTTCACCGGCTGCACCAAGAGCGGTGTGAAGTGCGCGCCGCACGGCTCCAGTGCGGTCCGCCTGCACACCGATCCGTACGACAACGCGCCGTTGATCCAGGACCCCGGCCGGCACCCCGACGGCGAGGACTCCACCGTGGACGTCAACGACCTCGGGTCGCGGGTCTCGGCGGGCCAGACCTTCGCGGTCGCCGACCGGAGCGGCGACTGGACGGCGATCTGGTTCCAGGGTCACAAGGCCTGGTTCAAGAATCCGCAGGGTCACCCGACGGCGGTCGGTGCGCGCGGCCTGATGGTGACCCCGAAGGAGGGCCTGCGGGAGGTCGAGGCGTTCGGCCGCGCCCTGCCGGAGGAGGACGCCTATCCGGAGGATGCGGACGAGCTGCCCGAGGAGTCGCCGCTCCCGTACACCATCCGTGCGGGCCAACGGTATGTGACGCAGTCCCGCGTCCTCGGTTCCTATCTGGAGAAACCTTCCTCCAACGACTCCCCTTCCCCGGTGGTGCGGGGCCAGGAGGAGTACTACGAGATCCAGCTCGGCCACCGGCTCGCCTATGTCCGGGCGAGTGACGTCGACGTGATCAAGTCGGCGGCCGTGGCGGCGGGCCCGCCCGGACAGGCGGTGCCCGTTCCCCAGCGCTGACCCGAAGGGTGCCCGGGCCGTCGACTACACGTCGGCGGCCCGGTGCGTGGGCCGGCCCGCCAGCACCGTCAGGACGACCGGCAGGTCGGCCAGCTCGGTGTCGGGGACCTCCAGCGGGTTCTCGGCCAGCACCGTCAGGTCGGCACGCCGGCCGACGGCGAGCCGGCCGGCGAGGTGCTCCTCCCCGGCGGCCCAGGCCGCGTTGACGGTGATGCCCTGCAGCGCCTGCAGCGCGGTGAGGGCCTGGTCGGGCCCGTGCGGAGGCAGGGAGAGGTCGGCGGGGCGGCGGTGCCGGGCGCCGGCCATGACCTGCAGCGGCGGGTACGGCGCGATGGGCCAGTCGGAGCCGAGGACGACCCGGGCCCCGGCCGCCCACAGATCGCGGCAGCGGAACGCGCGCCCGGCACGCTCCTCGCCGAGCCGGCGCGACCAGTTGTCGGTGTGGTCGGCCCGGGTGAACTCGCAGCAGTGGGTGGGCTGCATGGACGCGGCCACGCCGAGCCGTGCGAACCGCCGTACGGTGTCGTCGGGCACCGTCTCGATGTGCTCGACCCGGTGCCGTACCGGGGCCGGGCTCTCCGCGTGGGCCTTCTCGACCGAGTCCAGCACGTGCCGTACCGCCGCGTCGCCGATCGCGTGGGTGGCGGTGGGCACACCGGCCCGGTGGAGCGCCGCGATCACCTGGGTGTAGCGCTGCGGGTCTGGCCAGTAGGCGTGGGCCGACTCGCCGTGGCAGTCGGGGACTTCGAGCCAGGCGGTGCCGTTGTCGATGGTGCCGTCCATGAACAGCTTCACGCCGGCGACCTGCCACAGCGCGCCCCCGGTGCCCTGCAGCCGGACGAGTTCGGCGACGGCTTCGTCGTCGGCCTCCGGCCTGCGCCAGGGGGCGACCCGCAGCCGCAGGGGCAGTGCGCCGTCGGCCTCCAGAGCGGCGTAGACGGACAGGCTCTTCCCACCTGCGTCCATGGCGTGGCCGCCGGTGAGGCCTGCCGCTGCCATGGCGCCCAGGACCCTCGGCGGCGCGGGCCCGTACCTCGGCCTCGGTGGGCCGGGGTGCGACGGCCTCGACCAGTTCGCAGGCCGCGTCCTCCAGCAGCAGGCCGGTGGGCCGCCCGTCGGCGTCGCAGACGATCTCGGAACCCTGCGTGAACTCCCGCGGGCCGTCGACGCCCGCCAGTTCCAGCGCCCGCGCACTGGCCAGCACCGAGTGTCCGTCGAACAGGTCGATGAGCGTGGGTACGCCGTCGAGGACCGGGCCGAGCGCGGCCGCGCCGACCGGCTCGGCACCGAAGGCGTTGGGGTCCAGGCCCCAGCCGCGCAGCCAGGCTCCAGGCCGCAGGGTCCCGGCGGCCTCGGCGAGCGCGGCGCGTACGGCGGGCAGGTCCCGGCAGGCGGTCGGGTCGACGCCCATGGTGCATTCGGCGCCGGAGACCGGGTGCAGATGCCCGTCGGTGAAGCCCGCGGTGACCACCGCTCCGCGCAGGTCGACGACCGTGGTGCCGGGCCCGGCGAGGGCGCGGGCCGCCCGGTCGTCGCCGAGAAAGGTGATCAGCCCGCCCTCGGCGGCTAGCGCGGTGTGCGGAAGGAGCCTGCCCGTGCCGGGGTCGAGCAGCCGGGCGGAGAGCAGGACGAGATCGGCGGGCACGGGGTCCTCCGGTGGTTCAGGGGGCGTACTTGATGTCGGGTCAGCCGGTCGTGTGGTCCAACGACCCTGCGGGCAGGCCGAGTTCGCGCTCGGCGACGGTGACGGCCATACGGGCCACGGCCGGCGGTCGTTCGGGGGTCACGGTGTTGGCGTGAGCGCCCAGGCCGTCGAGCACGACCAGGATCTGGATGGTCGTCACCAGGGGGTCGTCGGTGCGGAACTCGCCTGCCGCCACGCCCTCCCGGACCAGCCCTTCCAGCCGTCCCCGCCAGGCGGCCTCCTGTTCGGAGACCCGGTCGCTCAGGACCGGCCGGTAGCGGCTGAGGTGGCGCGTTGATCCACAGCCGTCTGATGGCGTCGTACTGCTCGCCCGAGGTGTGGGCGAAGAACCGGGCCAGACGCGCGGTGGGCGTGCCGTCCGGGCACTCGGCCGGGAGGAGGGTGTCGAGCTCGGCGCTCGCCGCGCTGCCGAAGGCCTCGGCGACGAGATCCTCGGCCGAGGGGAAGTAGTGACTGATCAGCCCCGGGCGGACGTCGAGCTGCTCGCCGATCCGGCGCAACGTGATGCTCTCCAGACCTTCGGCCAGGGCGATGGCGGCGGCCGTCTCGACGATTTCGGCCCGCCGGGCGGCCGGGTCCTTGCGGACCCGCTTGCGCTGAACGCGCTGCCGCCGCGAGCGGTTCCCGGTGTGGGCCGGGGCCAACGTGAACTACTTCAGCGTCTCTGATCGGCTTAGTGATCCCCGGTGTTGCTCAGTGAGCCTTTTCAGCGCTGCCGCTCCAGGGTGAGGACGGCTGCGGCGATTGACGACATTCGATTCGGGCTGCATCGTGCCCTGCGGAAGAT
>NZ_JBIAWE010000042.1:0-20726 GCF_042895235.1 Streptomyces sp. NPDC001410 | reverse complement strand
GAGTTCAACCGCCGCCGACACCCGGCTGACTCGGCAGCCAAAGCATCCTCACCCAGCCCGGAAGGCCTCTACAGGAAACGGACTTAACGTCCTCTCAGGACGGGGTGTTGCGGGACGAAGGGGATGCGGCGCGGGACCGTGTGCTGGCGTTCTACCTAAGGCTCGCCTCGGCGGCTGACGACCGTTTGCGCTGGCTGCCGGGCAGACCGGAGCCGGATCGCTTCGCGGACCGAGCGCACGCACTGGCCTGGCTGGACGCCGAGCGAACGGGCCTGGTGGCGGCAGCGCAATGGGCGCAGGAGGAGCGGCTCGCTCAGACCGCAGCACGACTGGGCGAGTGCCTGATGGAGTACCTGGACTGGCGACGGTACTTTGACGACTGGATTGCTGTGGCCGCCACTGCTCTGGAAGCCATGCGACTCACAGGGAGCCCCGTGGACGAGGGCAACGCCTGGAACAGCTTCGGCCTCGTGTTGCGGAAGGTAGGTAGGCCACAGGAGGCGATCGACGCCCACGTGCGTGCCCGCGATCTGCACCAGGCCTCGGAGGACCCGCACCGCGAAGCCATCGCATGGGGCAATCTCGGTCTGTCCATGCAAGCCGCAGGCCGGTTACCTGAGGCGATCGACGCGCATGCTCGTGCATGCAACCTGTTTCAGATCACTCAGGACCGAACTCAGGAAGGCACCGCGTGGAGCAATCTCGGTGTC
Organism: Streptomyces sp. NPDC001410; assembly: GCF_042895235.1. Taxonomy (NCBI): domain Bacteria; kingdom Bacillati; phylum Actinomycetota; class Actinomycetes; order Kitasatosporales; family Streptomycetaceae; genus Streptomyces; species Streptomyces sp. NPDC001410. The sequence continues at coordinate 20,016 of NZ_JBIAWE010000042.1, read as the reverse complement.
GCCTTGTGGGAGTTGGGTCATACGGAGGAGTCGATTGATGCCCTGGTGCTTGCCCGTGATCTGCACCGGGCAACCGGAGACCGCATCCGTGAAGGCAACGCCTGGAACAATCTTGGCCTAGCCCTGCTGAAGGCCGACCGAACCGACGAGGCCATTGAAGCCTGGGGTAACGCGTTGGACATCTTTCGAGAGAACGAGAACTGGTACGGGGCGGGCAAGAGCCTCCACAATCTCGCCCTTGCCCACACAGTCGCCCAGAGCCCCGCCTATGCCCGGACCTGCTGGCTTCAGGCCGCTGACGCGTACATCCGCGGCAACGCTTCCGACCAAGCCGAACTGGCCCGCGCCCGAGCCGAAGCCCTCACTGCCTCTGCGACACCCAGCGATACACCAACTCCGGCCTCCCCACCTGGCCGTACAACGGACTCCTCCCAGCCCTCCCCGCCTCCACCAGATGCTCCAGATACCGCCGAGCAGTGATCCGCGAGATCCCCACCGCCTCCGCGACCCCCGCCGCCGTAACCCCCTCCGACGCCTCCCGCAAAGCACCCGTGACTCGCTCCAGCGTCGGCGCGCTCAACCCCTTCGGTAGCGCCGCAGGCGAAGGTGCCCGGAGCGCAGCCAACGCCCGATCCACCTCGTCCTGCCCGCTCGCCTCCCCCACCGCCGCATGGAACTCGGCGTACCGCACCAGCCGGTCCCGCAGCGTCGCGAAGGTGAACGGCTTCAAGACGTACTGAACGACCCCCAGCGAAACGCCCTCCCGCACCACCGCCAGATCCCGCGCCGACGTCACCGCGATCACGTCCGCGTGATGCCCGGCCGCCCGCAGCGACCGCGCCAGCTGCAGCCCGTGCACATCCGGCAGATGCAGGTCCAGCAACAGCAGGTCCACGGGCGTACGGTCCAGGAAGCGCCGCGCCTCCGCGCCCGTGTGCACCTTGCCCACCGCCACGAATCCCGGCACCCGGCCGACGTACATGACATGCGCGTCGGCGGCCACCGGGTCGTCCTCGACGACGAGGACGCGAATGGGTTGCGAAACCGAACCCGTCATCTGCTGTCACCCACCGACGAGCGCAACGGCAACCGCACCTCGAACACCGCTCCGCCCGCCCCTTCCTCGTCGGACTCCGCCACCGTCAACGTCCCGTCGAGCCGGGTCACCGCCTGCCGGACCAGGGCCAGACCCAGGCCCCGCCCGCCGGGTCCCGCCGGCTTCGTCGTGAACCCCCGTTGGAATACCAGGTCGGCATGGGCGGGGTCGACACCAGGTCCCGTGTCGGACACGCGCAGCACCAGTTCGGCGGCCGAGGCATACGCCGTCACGGTCACCCGCGCCTGCGCACTGCCCTGGGCCGCGTCGACCGCGTTGTCGATCAGGTTGCCGAGGACGGTCACCAGGTCCCGGGGCGACAGCTCGGCGGGGAGCACGCCGTCGTCCAGCCGGCTGTCCGGCGACACCACCAGCTCGACGCCCCGCTCGTTCGCCTGGGCCGTCTTGCCCAGCAGCAGGGCGGCCAGTACCGGCTCGCTCACGGCGGCCACCACCTGGTCGGTGAGGGCCTGGGCCAGCTCCAGTTCCGCCGTCGCGAAGTCCACCGCCTCCTGCGCCCGGCCCAGCTCGATCAGCGAGACGACCGTGTGGAGGCGGTTCGCCGCCTCGTGGGCCTGCGAGCGCAGGGCTTGGGTGAAGCCCCGCTCCGAGTCCAACTCGCCCATGAGGGATTGGAGTTCGGTGACGTCTCGCAGGGTCGCGACGGTGCCGCGGCGCTCGCCCCCGGACACCGGTGAGGTGTTCACCACCAGCACCCGGGACGCCGTCAGGTGCACCTCGTCCACGCGCGGCTCCGACGACAGGAGCGCCCCGGTCAGCGGAGCGGGCAGGCCGAGGTCCGCCACCGACCTGCCGATGACGTCCTCCTCCTCGCCGACGCCCAGCAGCTCCCGGCCGCCGTCGTTGATCAGCGCCACCCTGAACTGTCCGTCGAGCATCAGCAGCCCCTCGCGGACCGCGTGCAGCGCCGCCTGGTGGTAGTCGTGCATCCGGCTCAGCTCGGCCGCGTTCATGCCGTGGGTGTGGCGGCGCAGACGGGCGTTGACCACGTACGTGCCGACCGCGCCCAGCAGCAGTGCGACGCCGGCCACCCCGAGCAGGGCCGCGACCTGGCCCCGGACCCGTGCGCTGATCGCCTCGACCTTGATGCCGGCGCTGACCAGGCCGACGACCCTGCCGTTCTCCTCCACCGGGGTGACCGCGCGGACGGACGCGCCGAGGGTGCCGGTGTAGGTCTCGGTGAAGGTGCGGCCGTGCTGGGCGGGGCCGATGCGGCCGAGGAAGTGCTTGCCGATCTGCTTCTCGTCGGGGTGGGTCCAGCGGATCCCGGACGGGGTCATGATCGTCACGAAGTCGACGTTCGCGTCCCGCATGACCTGCATCGCGTAGGGCTGGAGCCGCTCGGTCGGATCGGGGGTGTGGATCGCCGAGCGGACCGAGGGGGAGTCCGCGATCGAGCGGGCCACGGCCGTCGCGTGCCGGGCGGCCGCGTCCTCGGCCTGCCGTTCGTCGCTGACGTAGGTGAACAGCGCGTACCCGGCCACGACCACCGCTATCAGCACGGCCTGCATGGCGAACAGCTGGCCGGCCAGGCTGCGGGGGCGGGGGAGGGACGGGAAGCGCATGTCAGCAGTGTGCCTCTCGGGTTAAGCATGAACTAAATGAACGGAAGGGTGACCGCCCTCACAGACCGGGAGATAGTCCAGGCATCCCCCACAACCCCCGGACGTGAGCCGCACGCCGGTGATGCCGACGAAGACGTCAAGGAGGGCAGCCGTGGCCGCCAGTTCCCCCGATACGGCACCTGCCGCACCCCGCGTGAAGCGGGACCGGACCCACTACCTGTACATCGCCGTCATTGTGGCGGTCGCGCTCGGTATCGCCGTGGGGCTCATCTGGCCCGATGCCGGAGTCGAGCTGAAGCCGCTGGGCACCGGCTTCGTGAACCTGATCAAGATGATGATCTCGCCGATCATCTTCTGCACGATCGTGCTCGGCATCGGCTCCGTACGCAAGGCCGCGAAGGTCGGTGCCGTCGGCGGTATCGCGCTCGGCTACTTCCTCGTGATGTCGCTCGTCGCCCTCGCCATCGGCCTCGTCGTCGGCAACGTCCTGCACCCGGGTGACGGGCTGCACATCACCAACGCCCTCAAGGCGACCGGACACGACCAGGTGTCCCCCGACGCGCTGCCGCCGGTCGACTTCGTCCTGTCGATCATCCCGCTCACCTTCGTGTCCGCGTTCACCGAGGGCCAGGTGCTGCAGACCCTGCTGGTCGCGCTGCTCACCGGATTCGCGCTGCAGGCCATGGGGCCGGTCGGGCAGCCGGTGCTGCGGGGCATCGAGCACATCCAGCGGCTGGTCTTCCGCATCCTGTCCATGGTCATGTGGGCCGCGCCGATCGGTGCCTTCGGTGCCATCGCGGCCGTCGTGGGCTCCGCCGGTCTGGACGCGCTGAAGTCCCTCGCCGTGCTGATGCTCGGGTTCTACGTGACCTGCTTCCTGTTCGTCTTCATCGTGCTCGGCGCGCTGCTGCGGCTCGTCGCGGGGCTGAACATCTTCACGCTCTTCAAGTACCTCGCCCGCGAGTTCCTGCTGATCCTTTCGACCTCGTCCTCCGAGTCCGCGCTGCCGCGGCTCATCGCGAAGATGGAGCACCTGGGCATCAGCAAGCCGGTCGTCGGCATCACCGTGCCGACCGGCTACTCCTTCAACCTCGACGGCACCATGATCTACATGACCATGGCGTCCCTCTACATCGCCGACGCCCTGGGCACCCCGATGTCCATCGGCGAGCAGATCCCGCTGCTGCTCTTCCTGCTGCTGGCCTCCAAGGGCGCGGCGGGCGTCAGCGGCGCGGGCCTGGCCACGCTGGCCGGCGGTCTCCAGTCGCACAAGCCCGCGCTGGTCGACGGCGTCGGCCTGATCGTCGGCATCGACCGCTTCATGAGCGAGGCGCGTGCACTGACCAACTTCGCGGGCAACGCGGTCGCCACCGTCCTGGTCGGCACCTGGACGAAGGAGATCGACAAGAGCCGGGTCAGGCAGGTCCTCGCCGGTGAGCTGCCGTTCGACGAGACGACCCTGCTGGACGAGCACGAGGCCGCGGCCAAGGAGCTTCCCGAGCCTCGCGAGGACGGCGAGAAGGAGCTGGCCAAGGCCTGATCCCTGAGAAAGCTCCGGACGTCCGGCCCCGCCTGAACCCGGGCCGGGCGTCCGGGAACCGCCGCCGGGCGGCTGGGTCTCCCCCCGTTGACCCAGCCGCCCGGCTTCCATCTCTTCCGGGGTCTACGACTCTCTTCCGGGGTCTACGACTCCCCACTCACCTTGGCCACCAGCTCGGTGGCCGTGGAGGCGGGTACGCCCGCCGCGGTCAGTACGGTGACCGTGGCCGAGCGGCCCGCCTCCTTTGCTGTCACCAGGCCGTCGTTCACCGCCTCCGTCACCGCGAACAGCATCTGCTCGTGCACGTACGCGAGGGCCGGCGCGGGCAGCGGGGAGCTGAAGACGCCCTCGTCCAGGCCGCGTTGGAGCAGCTGGATCTTGTTCTCGCGCAGGGGCGCGAGGCGTTCGCGGATGCCCTGCACGGTGACCGTGCGCTGGGCCAGGGCGACCAACAGCCGGTAGCGGTCGGCGATCTCCCAGATCGCGAGCACCGACCGGGCCACCGCCTCCGCCGGGTCGGCCACCCCCGCACGGGCCCCCGCGTCCGCCTCCGCCAGCGCCTGAACCGCTCCGTCGACGAGCGTGCTGATCAGCGCCTCACGGCTCGGGAAGTGCCCGTACACCGTCCGCCGTACGACCCCCGCGGCCCGCGCGATCTGGTCCATGGAGGCGTCGGGGTCGCGCAGCAGCTCGACTAGGGCGACGTCGAGGATGCGGCGCCGGTTGGCGTCGGCGCGGCTGGAGCTACCCGTGGTCATGGCAGTCATTCTGCACGCCCCTCCTCGGCCCGCACGGTGCTGTGCAACCTCCGCGACTTGCACAGTGCTGTGCAACAACGTACATTGCACATGGCTGTGCAACTGCACGCCACTGTGCAAGTCCCGTCGCGTACCGAGGAAGGCGACCCCTGCCATGCGACTCGTCATGAACGAACCGGTCGAAAGGACGGACCGGCCCTACGCCCGACGCTGGTGGGCGCTCCTCGTGCTCTGCCTGAGCCTGCTGATCATCGTGATGGCCAACACCGCCCTCACGGTCGCGGCGCCCGACATGACCCGGGACCTCGGTCTGTCCAGCGCCGACCTGCAGTGGGTGATCGACGGCTACACCGTCCCGTACGCGGCGCTGATGCTGCTGCTCGGCGCGATCGGCGACAAGTACAGCCGCCGCGGCGCCCTCGTCCTCGGCCTGGTCGTCTTCGGCGGCGGAGCGATCGCCGGCTACCTCGCGGACAGCTCCACGGCGGTCATCGCGGCCCGCGCCGTGATGGGTGTCGGCGCCGCACTGATCATGCCCGCCACGCTCTCCCTCCTCGCCGCGACCTTCCCGCGCGCCGAGCGCGCCAAGGCCATCACGCTGTGGACGGCCACCGCCGGGCTCGCCATCGCCGCCGGACCCGTGGTCGCGGGCGCCCTGCTGCGCGACCACGGCTGGTCCTCGACCTTCCTGATCAACGTGCCCATCGCCGCGCTGGCGATCGTCGGCGCCCTCGTCCTCGTGCCGCCGTCCAAGGCCGGGCACCACGACCGCATCGACTACGTCGGCGGACTGCTGTCGGTGATCTGGACCGGCTCGCTGGTCTACATGATCATCGAGGGGCCGCACTTCGGCTGGGGCGCCAAGGCCGTCACCGCCGCCGTCCTCGCGGGCGTGGGCCTGGTCGCCTTCGTCATCTGGGAGCTGCGCCACCCCCGTCCGATCCTGGACGTGCGCCGCTTCGCCGACCGCCGCTTCGCCGGCTCCAACCTCGCCGTCGCCCTGTTCTTCCTCGCGGTCTTCGGCGCCTTCTACTACCTGACCCAGCACCTGCAGTTCGTCCTCGGCTACGACGCCCTGGAGACCGGCGTCCGCATGCTGCCGCTGGCCGGCGCGGTCTTCGTCGGCTCGGCCCTCACCGGCTGGCTCACCCCGCGCGTCGGCATGAAGCTCACCGTCACCGCGGGCATGGTCGGCGGTACGACGGCACTGGCGCTGCTGACCCGGGTCGACGCGGGCTCGACGTACACCGACTTCCTGGCCCCCCTGATCATCCTGGGCCTCGCCATCGGCCTCGCCCTCTCGCCCTGCACCGACGCGATCATGGGCGCCTTCCCGGAGTCCGAGCTGGGCGTCGGCGGCGCGGTCAACGACACCTCGCTGGAGCTGGGCGGCTCGCTCGGCATCGCGATCCTCGGCTCGCTGCTCGCCACCTCGTACGGCGACCACCTCACCGACGCCACAGCGAGCAGCAAGCTCCCGGCGAGCGCCCTGGAGACCGCACAGGACTCCGTCGGCGCCGGGTACGCCGTCGCACAGGGCATCGGCGAGAAGGCGCACCAACTGGCCGCACAGGCCGCGCGGACGAGCGACCCGCAGCAGGCCGCCCAGCTCAAGCAGCAGGCCGCCCAGCTCGCCTCCGGCGCCCACCGGATGGCCGACGCGGTCGGCTCCTCCTTCTCCGACGCCGTCGCCCACACCAGCCTGATCGGCGCGGTGATCCTGGGCATCGGCACGCTCCTGGTGGCCGTACTGCTGCCGCGCCGCGAGGCCGCCGTACAGGACGAGGCCGCCGTAACGGAGCAGCAAGCCGAGGAAAAGGAACTGGCGGCAAGCGCAGCCGGCTGACCCCTCACGGCGTCTTCTCACCCGCGTCGTCTAACGTGCCGTTCCGGAACCGGAGCGGCACGTTCACGCGTGTTCCCGAACGAGCATGGAGGCACGGGGGATGAAGATCGACTGGGACCGGCGGACCTGCGCGCGGAAGGGGCATGTGACCTACGCGCCCGATGATCCCCGGCTGCGGGTACGGCTGCACGCGGAGACCGCGCTCGGTGACGTGTGGCGCTGCCTGCGCTGCGGGGACTTCGTGCTGGGTGAGCCGCACGGCTCGGGGCCGGCCGACGAGGCGCCGCTGGTGCCGCGCGGGAAGGTGCTGCGGGACCTGTTCATCCTGCGCTTCCTGGCGATCGAGCGGGCGGTGCGCGGGGTGTTCATCGTGCTGGTCGCGGTCGCGGTGTGGAAGTTCAGCAACAGCCAGGACGCGGTACGGAGGCTGTTCAACGACTATCTGGACGTCTTCCGGCCGGTGTTCCGGCACTTCCACTACGACCTCGACCACTCACCCGTCGTCGGCTCCATCCAGAAGGCCTTCGGCTACAAGCACGACACGCTGCTGCTGGTCGCGGCCCTGCTCCTCGCATACGCGCTGATCGAGCTGGTCGAGGCGGTCGGCCTCTGGTACGCCAAGCGCTGGGCGGAGTACCTGACGGTGGTGGCCACCGCCGCCTTCCTCCCGCTGGAGATCTACGAACTCACCGAGCACATCAGCTGGTTGAAGATCACCACGCTCGTCCTCAACATCCTCGCTGTCCTCTACATCGCCCTGACCAAGCGCCTGTTCGGCCTGCGCGGCGGCCGCCGCAAGTTCGAGGAGGAGCGGCACAGTGCCTCCCTGATGGAGGTGGAGGAGTCGGCCGGGGTGGCCGTCGGCTGAGCCGACCCCCACCCCCGGCCGGATCAGGCTGTCAGAAGCCCGATTCCCACGCTGACCACGCCTACGGCGAGCGCGACGGCCCCGGCCCACACCAGCGCGAACATCCCGTTCGGGCGGTCGATGTCGCCGGGGCCCATGGAGGAGGCGAAGAAGCCACCGGGCAGCAGGATCGCCGCGGCCGGGACCCCGAGGCGCGCGATCCAGCCGACCGCGCCGGACAGGCCGGCCGCGTCGGCGTACAGCAGACACACCAGGCTGAGGATGACGAGCACACCGGCGTGCGCGTGGCCCGCTCGGGCGAACGACTTCTGGAACGGTGTCATCGGCACCATGCCGCGCACGATGCGGGTCATGAACCAGCCGCCGATCTCGATGGTCGGGACGGTGAGCAGGACGATGCCGGCGAGGATGCGGCTGGCGTCGGTGAGGTGCAGGGCGTCCATGCGAATCTCCTGGCTTCATGGGGCGGTGGGGTGGTTCTTCGGTCCGTGCCGGTGACGGGGGAGGGGATTCACGGCGTCCGCGTGGACCGCGTCAGCCGGGTCAGCTCCTCTTCGCTCAGCACCAGGTTCGCTGCCCCGGCCGAGTTCCGGACAGTCTCCGGACGGCTCGCTCCCGGGATCGGGACCACGGTCGGGGAGCGGGACAACAGCCAGGCGAGTCCCACCTGTTGGGGGCTCACCCCGCGTTCCTGGGCCACCTCGTGGAACGCCACGAACCGTGCGCTGCCCGCGAGCCTCGACGGCCCGTCCAGTGAGCTTCGCGAGATCCCGCCGAGCGGGCTCCAGGGCAGGAAGGCCAGCCCCAGCTCCGCGCACAGCCGCAACTCGGGCTCGCTGTCGCGGACCTCGGGGGAGTAGCGGTTCTGGACCGACGCCAGCCGGTCGCCGAGGATCGCGCGGGCGCGGTGGATCTGGTCCGTGGTCACGTTGGAGAGGCCCGCCAGGCGGATCTTGCCCTCGTCCAGCAGGTCGCGCAGCGCGCCGACGGAGTCCTCGAAAGGCACGGCCGGGTCGGGCTTGTGCAGCTGGTAGAGGCCGATCGCCTCGACGCCGAGCCGCTTCAGGGAGGCCTCGGCGGCCGTCCTGAGGTGCCGGGGCGAGCCCGTCACCGTCCAGCTGCCGTCGGCGGGGCGGCCCCGGCCGCCCTTGGAGGCCACGAGCACACCGTCGGTGTCACCGCCGTAGGCCGCGAGGGCACGGGCGAGGAGGAGTTCGTTGTGGCCGGGGTCCTGGCCCGGCAGGTGGTAGGAGTCGGCCGTGTCCAGCAGGGTCACGCCGGCGTCGAGGGCTGCGTGCACGGTGGCCAGGGCGCGTCGCCCGTCGGGCCGGCCCTCGATCGACAGCGGCATGGCGCCGAGCCCGACCGCGCTCACCTTCAGCCCGCCAAGGGTGCGGTACCGCATGTCAGTCGTCCTTTCCGAGGGTCTCGGCGACGGCCTTCGGCAGCCACTGCCGTACGTCACCGAAGGTGAAACCGAGCCGCGTGGCCCGGGAGTTGTCCATGCCGTAGCGGCGGCGGAAGGCGAAGGGGGAGACCTCCCCGCACTCGGTCACCTCGAACACCGGTGCGCCGCCGGGGAGTTGTGCCGCCACGGCCGTACTCAGCTCGTCCAGTGCCAGCAGGCCGTGGGAGGCGGCGTTCACCGGGCCCGTGAAGTCCTCGCCGGCCACCCAGAACAGGAAGTCGGCGATCTCCTCGACGTGGATGTACGTCGCCGGGTGCGTGACCGGTGGTACGGCGACGGGGGCGCCGGTGCGGATGCGGTCGGCGTAGTGCTGGAGGCGGCCCGTGAAGTCGTCGTCGCCGCCGAGTACGTGGGCCACCCGGACGGACACGAACGGGAACGCGGGGTCCGTCGTGAACACCGCCTCCGCCTGCCGCTTGCCCTCGCCGTAATGGGACTCCAGGAACTCGGGCTCGTCCCAGGGCAGTTCCAGGTCCACGGCGACCGTGGCCGGGTCCACGGCACCCTCCGGTACCAGTTCCTCGGAGTCCTCGTGCTCGTACACCTCCACAGTCGAGGTCATCACATAGCGGCCGGTGCGCCCGGCGAAGACACGGCGGGCGACGGCCGCCTGGCGCGGGGTGTAGCAGACCTGGTCGAGGACGACGTCGAACACCCGGGTGCCGACGGCCTCGGCCAGGGCCTTTTCGTCGTCGCGGTCGGCCACCAGATGCACCACACCAGGCGGCGGTGCGGACGAACCCCGATTCAGGACGGTGACCCGGTCGCCGACCGCCACCAGACGGGCGATCAGCCGCTTGCCGAAATAGCGGTTGCCGCCGATGACCAGTACCTCTCGCGCCTTTCGCATGGCCATAATTCTCCGGGCGATACAGCCGTTCCTGAAGGGGGAGACATGGGAGATACGGTCACCGCACCGAAAGAACAGCGGCATCTGCGGGCCGTCACCAACGAAACACCAGTGGCCTTCGACGCGGTGGACCGGCAGCTCCTCGAACTGCTGCAGACCGACGGCCGGATCAAGCTCAGCGAACTGGGCCGGCGGATCAGCCTGAGCCCGGCGGCCGTCGCCGAGCGGGTGCGCCGGCTGGAGGCGGCCGGGGTCGTCGAGGGATACGGCGCGCAGGTCGCGCCCACCCGCCTCGGCTACGGCATCCAGGCCTTCATCCGGGTCAACCCGCACGGCGGGTACACCCTCAAGCACCCGAGAACCCTTGAGCTGCTCGACCGCCCGGAGATCACCGAGGTGCACCACGTCGTAGGGGAGGACTGCTGGATCCTCAAGGTCGCCGTCACCGACACCGTGCACCTGGAGGACGTCCTGGAGCAGACCTCGGCGCTGGGCCGTACGACGACCTCGATCGTGCTGTCCTCACCGGTGCGCCGCAAGCCCCTGCTGCCGCCCGTCTTGCCTTGACGCCGACGTCAACACCTACGGTCGTGGGTATGCGAATCGGCGAGCTGGCCGCACGGGCCGGGACCACCACCCGCACCCTGCGCTACTACGAGGCACGGGGGCTGCTGCCCGCCCGGCGCGACGACAAGGGACACCGCACGTACGACGAGGCCGACGTCAGGCTGCTCCGGCAGATCCGGACGCTGCAGGACTTCGGGTTCGACCTGGAGGAGACGCGGCCGTTCGTGGAGTGCCTGCGGGCCGGGCATCCGGAGGGCGACTCCTGCCCGGCGTCCCTCGTGGTCTACCGGCGCAAGCTGGACGAGCTGGACGCGCTCATCGGGCAGCTGACGGCGGTGCGCGAGCAGGTCGCGGGGCAGTTGCGGCGGGCCGAGGAGGCCCGGGACGGGCTGGCCGCCGAGGCGCGGGTTCCGGGGGGTCCGGAACCGGTGTGCGAGCTGGGAGGGCTGACGCGGTGAGTTTGGTGAGCGGACTGGCCGAGGTGACGGACGCGGACTTCGAGGCGGAGGTGATCGGCTCCGACCTTCCGGTGCTGGTGCAGTTCACCGCCGACTGGTGCGGGCCGTGCCGGCAGCTGGCGCCCGTGCTGAAGGACATCGCCTTCGAGGAGGGCGACCGGCTGAAGATCGTCCAGCTGGACGTGGACCGCAATCCGTCCACGACGGTCGCCTACGGCGTGCTGTCCACGCCGACCCTCATGGTCTTCCGGGACGGTGAGCCGGTGCGGTCGATGGTGGGGGCCCGGCCCAAGCGGCGGCTGCTGGAGGAGCTGGCCGACGTGCTGTGACGCCTGTGGGGTAAAGCGGGACCGGCCACGAAAAATCCCCCGAGCAATTGCGCTCGGGGGATTTCTGTGCGTATATTCAGTGGTTCGCGACTTCAATTCGGAGCAGTCGCGGAGAAGTTCAGTGAGCACAGTATATCCGGGCGGGAGCGGAATTGTCAAACAGCGAATTTCCAGTTGATGAATTGCGCCACGAGCAGGAATTCATCGACGGACTGTACGCGCGCGTGGACGTGCTGCGCGGCGAGGCAGAGACCTCGGTCGCGGACGCGCTCGCCCAGGGCGACAAGCCCATGCAGGCCCGGCTGGAGCGGGACATCCTGGTCGCCGAGCGCTCGGGGCTGGTCGCCGCGCTGAACGCCGTCGACGGCTCGCTCTGCTTCGGCCGGATCGACATGGCCGACGGCGCGGTCCACCACATCGGCCGGATCGGGCTGCGCGAGGACGACGCCGAACACACCCCCGTCCTCATCGACTGGCGGGCCGACGTCGCCCGTCCCTTCTATCTGGCCACCGGTCACACCCCGATGGGCCTGCGCCGCCGCCGGCACATCGCCACCCAGGGCCGCACGGTGACCTCGCTGCACGACGAGATCCTGGACCTCGGCGACGCCACCCGCACCGGTCACGAGGACCCGACCGGGGACGCCGTGCTGCTGGCCGCGCTCAACTCGGCGCGCACCGGCCGGATGGGCGACATCGTGCAGACCATCCAGGCCGACCAGGACCGCATCATCCGGGCACCGCACCGCGGGGTGCTGGTCGTCGAGGGCGGCCCCGGCACCGGCAAGACGGCGGTGGCGCTGCACCGGGCGGCCTATCTCCTCTACGAACACCGGGAGCTGCTGGCCCGCCGCGCGGTCCTCATCGTCGGACCCAACCCGGCCTTCCTCGGCTACATCGGCGAGGTGCTGCCCTCCCTCGGCGAGACCGGAGTGCTCCTGGCCACGGTCGGCGAGCTGTTCCCCGGCGTGAAGGCGACGGCGACCGACGGCCGGGAGGCGGCCGCGGTGAAGGGCCGCGCCGACATGGCGGCCGTACTCGCCGAGGTCGTACGGGACTGGCAGTCGCTGCCCGATCCGGTGATCGCGATCGAGCACGACCGCGAGATCCTGATGCTCGACGACGGCCTGGTGAAGGTCGCCCGCGAACGCACCCGCGCCGCCAAGCTGCCGCACAACGTGGCCCGGGAGTACTTCGAGGGCCACATCCTCAACACGCTCACCGAGCTGTACGCCGAGCGCGTGGGCACCGACCCGTACGACGGCAGCAGCCTGCTGGACGCCTCCGACATCACCCAGATCCGCGACGAGCTGGCCGAGAACCCCGAAGTCTGGGCGGCCATCGACCAGTTGTGGCCGCGCCTGACGCCGCAGCGCCTGATCGCGGACTTCCTCGCCGACCCCGTGGGCTACGTCTGTGACGACGACGCGGCCGCCATCCGCCGGCCGGTGACCCGGGAGTGGACCGTGGCCGACGTACCGCTGCTCGACGAGGCGGCCGAGCTGCTCGGCGTGGACGAGCGGTGGGCGCGGGCGCGGGCGGAGCGGGAGCGGGAGACGCAGGTGGCCTACGCGCAGGGCGTGCTCGACGTCTCCTACGCCTCCCGCACCTACGAGTTCGAGGACAAGGAGGACGGTGACCCCGACGCCTCCGAGGTCCTGTCCGCCCACGACATCATCGACGCCGAGCGGTTCGCCGAGCGCCAGGAGGAGGCGGACCACCGCAGCGCCGCCGAGCGGGCCGCGGCCGACCGGACCTGGGCGTTCGGGCACATCATCGTCGACGAGGCGCAGGAGCTGTCGCCGATGGCGTGGCGGCTGCTGATGCGGCGCAGCCCGACCCGCTCGATGACCCTGGTCGGCGATCCGGCCCAGACGGCGGAGGCGGCGGGCGTCGGCTCCTGGTCGAAGATCCTCCGTCCGTACGTCGAGGACCGCTGGGAGCACACGCGCCTCGGCGTCAACTACCGCACACCGGCCGAGATCATGGACCTCGCGGCCGCCGTCGTCCGCGCCGAGAACCCCGACTTCGAACCCCCGAGTTCGGTCCGTTCGACCGGCGTACGGCCCTGGGTGCGCGCCACCGACGACCTGCCCGGCGCCGTGGCCGAGGCGGTCGCGGAGCTGACGCCCACCGAGGGCCGCCTCGCGGTCATCGCCCCGCGCCACCTGCACCGCAAGCTGGCCGCACGGCTGGACGGGGTGACGGCGGGCGCGGAGCCGGACCTGACGCAGACCGTCGTCCTCCTCGACCCTCGCCAGTCCAAGGGTCTGGAATTCGACTCGGTGCTGGTCGTGGAGCCGGCCCGCTACGGCACCAGCGACCTGTACGTGGCCCTGACTCGGGCCACGCAACGGCTGGGCGTGCTGTACACCGGGGAGCTGCCGAAGGCGCTGGCTGGATAGTCAGCCCCTCCGGCGTTCGAGGAGCGGGGGTCCAGGGGGCAGAGCCCCCTGGCGGGGTCGAAGGGGCGGAGCCCCTGGGGATGGGACGGGTAGGGGCGGCGGGGGCGAGAGACCTACGCCGGTCGTAGCCACACCGTCGCCAGGGGCGGCAGCGTCAACCTGATACTCGCCGGGCGGCCGTGCCAGGCCTGGGGTTCCGGCTTCACGGCGTCCGGGTTGGTGACGTCGCCGCCCCCGTAGCGGGCCGCGTCGGTGTTGAGGACCTCCAGCCAGGCCGGGACGTCCTCGGGGACACCGACGCGGTAGTCGTGGCGGACCACGGGGGCCAGGTGGGAGACGGCGAGCAGCGGGGTGCCGTCGGCGGAGTGACGCAGGAACGCGAAGACGTTGTCGTCCGCCGCGTCCCCCGTGATCCACTGGAAGCCCGCCGGATCGGTGTCGCGCTGCCACAGGGCCGGGGCGGCGCGGTAGCCGGCGTTCAGGTCGCGGACCAGGTCCCGGACGCCCCGGTGGTCCGCCTCCGCGCCGTACGAGGGGTCGAGCAGCCACCAGTCCGGGCCGTGCGCCTCGGACCACTCGGCGCCCTGGGCGAACTCCTGTCCCATGAAGAGCAGTTGCTTGCCGGGGTGGGCCCACATGAAGCCGAGGTAGGCGCGGTGGTTGGCGCGCTGCTGCCACCAGTCGCCCGGCATCTTCGAGACGAGGGACCGCTTCCCGTGCACGACCTCGTCGTGGGAGATCGGCAGCACGTAGTTCTCGCTGTACGCGTACACCATCGAGAAGGTCATCTCGTGGTGGTGGTACTTGCGGTGGACGGGGTCGTGGCTCATGTACTGCAGCGAGTCGTGCATCCAGCCCATGTTCCACTTCAGGCCGAAGCCCAGACCGCCGAAGCCGCTCGGGCCCCTGTGGTGGGTGGGTCGGGTGACACCGTCCCAGGCGGTGGACTCCTCCGCGATGGTCACCACCCCGGGGCAGCGGCGGTACACGGTGGCGTTCATCTCCTGGAGGAAGGCCACCGCGTCCAGGTTCTCCCGGCCGCCGTGCTCGTTCGGCGTCCACTGGCCGGGCTCGCGCGAGTAGTCGAGGTAGAGCATGGAGGCGACGGCGTCCACCCGCAGCCCGTCGATGTGGAACTCCTCGCACCAGTACACGGCGTTCGCCACCAGGAAGTTGCGCACCTCGCGGCGGCCGAAGTCGAACTCCAGGGTGCCCCAGTCGGGGTGCGCGGCCCGCAGCGGGTCGTGGTGCTCGTACAGTGGGCGCCCGTCGAACTCGGCCAGGGCCCAGTCGTCGCGCGGGAAGTGCGCCGGCACCCAGTCCATCAGGACCCCGATGCCGGCCTGGTGCAGCCGGTCCACCAGGTACTTGAAGTCGTCCGGGGTGCCGAGCCGGGCCGTCGGGGCGTAGAAGCCGGTGACCTGGTAGCCCCAGGAGCCGCCGAAGGGATGCTCGGCGACCGGCATCAGCTCCACGTGGGTGAAGCCCATCTCCGCGACATACGCAGGGAGTTGGTCGGCCAGCTGGCGGTACGTCAAGCCGGGCCGCCAGGAGGGCAGATGGACCTCGTACACGGAGAACGGCGCCTCGTGCACGGGCGTGTCGGCGCGGTGGGCCATCCACTGTGCGTCGCCCCACTCGTGGTGCGAGGCGTGCACGATCGACGAGGTGGCCGGCGGGACCTCGGTGCAGCGGGCCAGCGGATCGGCGCGCAGGGTGCGCGAGCCGTCCGGGCGGGTGATCTCGAACTTGTACAGCTCGCCCTCGCCGATGCCCGGCACGAACAGCTCCCACACCCCCGAGGAGCCGAGCGAGCGCATCGCGTGTCCGCCGGCGTTCCAGAAGTTGAAGTTCCCCGCGACGCGCACACCCCGCGCGTTCGGCGCCCACACCGAGAACCGGGTGCCGGTCACGCCCTGGTGGGTCAGGACATGCGCGCCGAGCACTCGCCACAGCTGCTCGTGCCGGCCCTCGCCGATCAGATGCAGGTCCAGTTCGCCGAGCGTGGGCAGGAAGCGATAGGCGTCCTCGGTCTCGTGGACGGTGCCGTCGTACGTCACCAGCAGCCGGTAAGCGGGGACTTCGGTGAGCGGGAGCAGCCCGGAGAAGAAGCCGTCCCCGTCGTCGTGCAGGTCCGCCCGTAGATCGCCGGAGACCACGGTGACCGCCTGCGCGTAGGGACGGAACGCGCGGAAGGCGACCCCGCCCGGGACCGGGTGGGCGCCGAGGACGGCGTGCGGGGCGTGGTGGGCGCCGTGCAGCAGCCGCTCACGGTCGCCGGCATCGATCGCGGGGGAGACGGCGACCTCGGTGGGGCGCTCCCGGGCGGGCGGTTCGGGCTTGCGGGCGCGCGGGATCGAGGCGGAACCGGTCTTCGCGGCAGAACCGGATTCCCCGGCGGCAGTGGTCTTGGCAGGGACCTTCTTAGCTGTGACCTTCTTGGCAGGGACCTTCTTGGCTGCGGTCTTCTTGGCCGCGGCCTTCTTCCCGGCCCTGGCCTGCTCGGCTGCGCTCGTCTCCTCTCTGCTCTGCTCGGCCTTGCTCGTGCCGGACTTGTTGGTCTTCGAGGTGGCAGGCTTCTTGGACGTCACGGACGGGTCTCCCGGGCGAAGGTCGGGTCGGACGTGGCGAGGCGGCGGACCGCGGTCAGGGGTACGGGCAGCCAGTCGGGGCGGTGGCGGGCCTCGTAGACGACTTCGTAGACGGCCTTGTCGGTCTCGTAGGCCCGCAGCAGCACGGGATCGGTGCGCGGGTCGCGGCCGGCCACCTCCGCGTACCCGGTGCAGTACGCGGCCCAGCAGCGCTCGGCCCAGCCCGGCGCGGGCGGGCTCACCGAGCGTGCGGCGTAGTCGAAGGAGCGCAGCATCCCGGCGATGTCCCGCACCGGTGGCTGTGGCAGGCGCCGTTCGGCCAGCGGCCGGGCCGGCTCGCCCTCGAAGTCGATCAGCGACCAGGCGCCGGACGGCGAGCGCAGACACTGGCCGAGATGCAGGTCGCCGTGGATGCGCTGGGCGGTCCAGGTGCGCCCCTCGGCGGCCAGCTCGTCCAGCGCCGCATAGGCGGAGCGCAGCCCCTGCTCGTACGGCCTGAGCGCCGGCACGGCTTGGACGGCCGCCGTCAGCCGCTCGGTCATGCCGTCCACCAGCAGCCGCAGCTGGGCATGGCCCAGGGTGACCGTCGGCAGGGCGTGGGCGAGGGCGGTGTGCACCTCGGCGGTGGCCCGGCCCAGCGCCCGGGCCTCGGCGACGAAGTCCTCGCCCTTGGCCAGCTCGCGCAGCGCCAGCTCCCAGCCGTCGGCCGCGCCGCTCACGAATGGCTGGAGCACGGCCAGGACGTACGACGCGTCGGCCTCGTCGGCGGGTTCGGCCCGCAGCCACGCGGTCGGCGCGGGCACCCGGGCGCAGCCCTCGCGGGCCAGGGCGCGCGGTATCTCCAGGTCGGGGTTGATGCCGGGGACCACTCGGCGCAACAGCTTCAGGATGAACGTATCGCCGTAGACGATCGAGGAGTTGGACTGCTCGCCGGTCAGTAAACGGGCCACCAGTCCCTCCCGGATCTCCTGGTCCGGGTCCCGTTCGAACCGAAGCCCGCCGACGCGCGCCTGGGTGCGCAGGGCCTCCAGGAGAACGTCGGCGGGCCGGGGGTCGTACAGGGCCTCGTACACCGTGCGGCCGGCGAGCGGGCCCTCGGTGACATGTCCGATGAGCGCGGGTGCCAGCCGGGGCGGCAGCGCCTCGCGCACGCCTATCAGCAGCTGGTAGCAGTCGCCGGGGTGCGCCGGGGCGCCGAGCACGGGTGGCTGGTGGACGCGCAGGAGCAGGTGGTGGAGCCCCAGCCGACCGTCGTGGGGCAGTAGTTCGGTGGCCGCCACCTGGGTGAACCCGGTGACCGGGCGGCCTTTGCCGGCGAACCAGCGCTGTCTGGGCAGCCACTCGCGCAACAGGGGTTCGAGCGAGGCGAGGAGGCGACCGGAAGAGGGTGTTGTACTGGAAGGTGTGACCGTATCCGCCATGGGCGTCACGTCCTTTCCCCGGGTCGTCGGGGTGTGACTGATGCGTGCCCCGGGTGGGACGGCGGAAACCGGCCGCCGTCCCACCCGGCCGGACTACGCGGCGTCCCGGCGCAGCCGGAACCAGTAGAAGCCGTGCCCCGCCAGGGTCAGCAGGTACGGCAGCTCGCCGATCGCCGGGAACCGCACCCCGCCGAACAGCTCGACCGGATGCCGCCCGCCGAACCGCCGCAGGTCCAGCTCCGTGGGCTGTGCGAACCGGGAGAAGTTGTGCACGCACAGCACCAGGTCATCGTCGAATTCGCGGAGGAAGGCGAGGACGGCGGGGTTGGAGGACTGCAGTTCGGTGTAGGTGCCGAGTCCGAAGGCGGGGTTCTGTTTGCGGATCTCGATCATGCGGCGGGTCCAGTGGAGCAGGCTGGACGGCGAGGACATGGAGGCCTCGACGTTGGTGACCTGGTAGCCGTAGACGGGGTCCATGATCGTGGGCAGGAACAGCCGGCCGGGGTCGGAGGAGGAGAATCCGGCGTTGCGGTCGGGGGTCCACTGCATGGGGGTGCGCACGGCGTCGCGGTCGCCGAGCCAGATGTTGTCGCCCATGCCGATCTCGTCGCCGTAGTAGAGGATCGGTGAGCCGGGCAGGGAGAGCAGCAGGGCGGTGAACAGCTCGATCTGGTTGCGGTCGTTGTCGAGCAGGGGGGCGAGGCGGCGGCGGATACCGATGTTGGCGCGCATACGCGGGTCTTTCGCGTATTCGGCCCACATGTAGTCGCGTTCCTCGTCGGTGACCATTTCGAGGGTCAGCTCGTCGTGGTTGCGCAGGAAGATGCCCCACTGGCACTTGGCCGGGATGGCGGGGGTCTTGGCGAGGATCTCGGAGACGGGGTAGCGGGACTCGCGGCGGACGGCCATGAAGATGCGCGGCATCACGGGGAAGTGGAAGGCCATGTGGCATTCGTCGCCGCCGGAGGCGTAGTCGCCGAAGTAGTCGACGACGTCCTCCGGCCACTGGTTGGCCTCGGCCAGCAGCACCGTGTCGGGGTACTGGGCGTCGATCTCCTTGCGCACCCGCTTCAGGAACTCGTGGGTCGCCGGCAGGTTCTCGCAGTTCGTGCCCTCCTGCTGGTACAGGTACGGCACGGCGTCCAGGCGGAACCCGTCGATACCGAGGTCCAGCCAGAACTTCAGCGCGGAGATCATCTCCTCCTGCACGGCCGGGTTCTCGTAGTTGAGGTCCGGCTGGTGCGAGAAGAAGCGGTGCCAGTAGTACTGCTTGCGTACGGGGTCGTACGTCCAGTTGGAGGCCTCGGTGTCGACGAAGATGATCCGGGCGCCCTGGAACTGCTTGTCGTCGTCGGCCCAGACGTAGTAGTCGCCGTACGGACCGTCCGGATCCCGCCTCGACTCCTGGAACCACGGGTGCTGGTCGCTGGTGTGGTTCATGACGAAGTCGATGATGACGCGCATGCCGCGCTGGTGGGCGGCGTCCACGAACTCCACGAAGTCGGCCAGGTCACCGAATTCGGGGAGGACGGCGGTGTAGTCGGACACGTCGTAACCGCCGTCCCGCAGGGGTGACTTGAAGAACGGCGGCAGCCAGAGGCAGTCCACGCCGAGCCACTGCAGGTAGTCGAGCTTGGCGGTCAGACCCTTGAGGTCGCCGACGCCGTCACCGTTGCTGTCCTGGAAGGAGCGGACGAGTACCTCGTAGAAGACGGCGCGTTTGAACCACTCCGGGTCCCGGTCCTTGGCGGGAGTGTCCTCGAAGGTGTCCGGGACGGGCTCGTTGACGATCATATTGTGGGTGACCCTCCGATCTGCGGGGTGGACGGTCGCAGAACCGAGAAGACATGCGCGGGCCTGTGGCCCGGTTCGAGTCGCACATAGTTGGCCCTGCCCCAGTGATAGGTCTCGCCGGTGAGCTCGTCGCGCACCGGCACCGACTCGTGCCAGTCCAGGCCGAGTTGCGGCATGTCCAACGAGACCGTGGCCTCCTGGGTGTGGTGGGGGTCGAGGTTGGCGACCACCAGAACCGTGTTCGATCCGCTCCGCTTCGAGTAGGCGATCACCTCGTCCTTGTCGGCCTGGTGGAAGTGGAGGTCGCGCAGTTGCCGCAGAGCGGGATTGCGGCGCCTGATGTCGTTGAGCTTGGTGATGAGGGGGGCGAGGGTGCGGTCCTCGCGTGCGGCGGCGTCCCAGTCGCGGGGTTTGAGCTGGTACTTCTCCGAGTCGAGGT
>NZ_JBIAWE010000041.1:0-22930 GCF_042895235.1 Streptomyces sp. NPDC001410 | reverse complement strand
GACTGAAGTCGTGGCGGATCTTCCGCAGGGCACGATGCAGCCCGAATCGAATGTCGTCAATCGCCGCAGCCGTCCTCACCCTGGAGCGGCAGCGCCGAAAAGGCTCAATGACTGCTGCGGCTGAACCGGTGGCCGTGGAGGTGCTGGAAGGGCTCGTCGGGGCGGCCAGGGTGGTCCGCTCAATACTGCGCGAGGCGGCCTGCTCGGCGGCTGCGTCATGCTCGGCCTGCGGGGTGGCGTCCGCGGACTGGGCAACCTGGGCGGCCAGATCGGCCGTCAGGGTGGGCAGCTCGAGCGTCTGCGTCACCGGCTCGGCCGCGCTCGCCGACGGGGCAGACGCACCGGCCACTGCCAGCGTGCCGAGGGCGCCGCTGGCAACTCCGGCCCGCATCACGAGCGTCGACGCACTGCGGCGCGGCTTCCGGTGGCTGCGTATGTGAGCGGTGTGGGACATGGGGACAACCGGTATCAGGGGCTCCTTCACATCTCAAGAAATGTGCGGTGTACCACAGTTGTTCAATCGAGATTCTGAACTGCGGGGGGCTGCTGCGGGATGGTTGGCCAAGCCCGGTTCTCAGGTGGCTCTGATGAATGTGGCCCAAGTCACGGAGCGGTGATGCGGGCAAGGGCGGTGGATGGGGCCGCCTGTCGTCCAGTCGGGTCAGGAGCTGAGTGCTCCTGTTTTCTGTGGGGGCCCTCCATGGGGAGGTTCTTGAGTCACAGGCGATGTAGACCGGCCAGTTCCTTCGCCGGCCCTCATTGTTGATAGCGCGCGGAGCCAGGTCCACCGGCAGCTGGGCCTGCACGTCATCTCGGACGCCGATGTGATCCGCATCTTGGAATCTGCGTGCCGAGAACGGGCGCCTTCTCCCGGAGGGCGGGCAGCGAGCGCCGGTGGCGGCAGGTCCGGTGTCCGAGCGGTAGTCGACCAGGCAAGGAATCGGCCGCGTCCGCGTAGGCGCCGAGTGCGGAGGCCTTATGTGTCCGTGCGCTTTCCCACCTGACGCAGGGCCTTTCGCAGTGCGGCGTGTTCGGCGGATGACATCTGGCCGACGAAGTGCGTGAGCGCCACGGGGCGGTCCTCGCTGGCGCTGAGGGCGTCCTCCATGAGGGCGGCAGAGTATTCCTCCCGGGTGCGAACCGGCTCGTACAGCCAGGCGCGGCCCTCTTTCTGCTCACGCAGCAGCCAGCCCTTGTTGTGGAGGATGTTCGCCACGGTCATCACGGTGGTGTAGGCGACGGGTCGCGTCCGGTTGATGTCGTCCACTATCTCGCGCACGGTCGCTGGGCGCCTCCACCGCCACAGGCGGTCCATGATCTCCGCCTCCAGATCACCCAGCCGTCGCATTCCCAGCGTCTCCCTCTACACCGCGGTAATCAAAGTCATCGTAAGGGGTGGTGGACGACTGGTGGCACGGTCCGCGTGCGGACGGCGGTGGCGTCTGCTGCTCTCGAGCCGGGAGAGGTCAGGCTCCGGTCTCTTCCAGGGCTGTGTTCCAGGCGGTGAGGGCGTCGGGGTCGGAACTGGGGAGCGCGGTGACGGGCTGGCTCAAGTAGTCGTGTTCGACGAGGTAGATACCGGCGGTGCCGGCATGGTCGGGGAACAGCTCGTTCAGGCGGGCCGTCACCCTCTCCTCGGCGTCGTCGACGCCGAGGAGGCTGTGCGCGAGGATCTTGCGGTTCCAGACGTCGATGCCGCCCTGGTCACCGCCGTCGGCCTGTTCGCCGTCGGCACCGGCCCCGCCCACGCCGCCGACACCCCCTTGCGCGACCTCGCATGGCGCCTTCGGCTTGATGCAGTTCTGCCGTCGTGACCTCGTCGATCGCCCCTTCCAGCAGGCTCTCCCACGGGGGCTCGTCGAGCGTCAGGAACGTCTCCTCCCGCGCCGTGAAGCCTGCGAAATCCGAGGCTGATCCACTGCCCCGGCTGCGCGCAACCGATCAACTGGTGAAACTCCTTCGCACGAGTGCTTGCGTGTCAGGCGGGCGGTTGTTCTGAGCGGAGTGCAGAAGATCGCGAAGTGCGTCCTCGGCTTTCTCCACGGCGGCAGCGAGGCTCCGCATATGGGTCGATGAGAGGTGTCCTGTGCCGAGGCCTGACAAGGTGAGCGCGGCGTCGAGTTTCCGTCTCTGCTCACTAGTCAGGCGGGGATGCGCTAGGGGGTGGCTCAGGACGTCGCGAGCGGCGTAGGCATCGAGAACGGCCACGTCCGCGATGGCGTCCTGCAAGCGAGCCACGGAGGGACTGGTGCGGTCACGGACCAGGTCGAGTGCGGTCAGTCCCACGCGGGTTTGGAAGGCTGCGGTCGAAGGGTCGGGCGTGGCGATCAGCTCGTCTGTCTCTTGCAGAGCGAGGTCCAGGTCCGCCGGCGGTGCTGGCGAGGTCGCGGGTCGACAGTAGATGCGCAGGAGGGCCGCGATGGCGTTCTCCCACAGCTCCGTGGGGTTGGTGGAGTCGATCGTGTCACGGGCCTGCTGATCGAGGCCGCGTTCCATCAGCGCCATGATCTTGATCTGGCGTCCGTCGAGGAGGCGGTTGCCGATGCCCCGGTGCGCGGCCATGGCTTCGGCGGCCTCGGTCCAGCGGCCGACCCGCGCCAGGGCCCTTGCGCCGTCGACAAGCACGTTGACCCACAGCGCCTCGCAGACCTTCCGGTGGTCTGCGTCCGTGCTGGTCAGCATCGACAGATCAACGGTATTGCCGCAGATCTCGGCTGTGCCGCGCCTCTGGGCGGCCCGGTACAGCCGCGTGAGTATGTCGTAGGCGGCTTCGCCGTCGCCCTCACGGGTCAGCAGCCGGGAGATGTTGATGAGGGGCATGAGCGCCATCACGGCGATGTCCCCCGTGAGGTGTCCGGTGTCGGCGAAGACGGCGTGCTGCTTCCAGCACAGGTCGGCTGCCAGGTCGGGCAGGCCGACGTCGGAGGCGATCAGCGCGGCGTAGTTGAGGACCCCGCCGGCGCGACGGTCAGCCCGGTGAGATGGGTGATACGTTCGTCCAGCGGTAACGCGGGCCTCTTGGGGCGGCGGACCAGCGGGATGCGGCTGGCTATCGCGGTGCGACTGCCTGAGGTAGTTGGCACTGGGGAGGCCCGCTGACCTGGGCTTGTGCCAGTTCGACTCGGCACGGCCGCAGCCAGATTGCCGAGTCTTCTTGTCATCTGCGTACACGCCGGTACTCCGGCGGGGGTGAACGTTGGTGCGATGGATTTTCGGAAACACAAATCCTCGCGTGGATCTTGGCCATAGGTTCATCCCCACGTGATCAGTTCGCGACGGAGGGCGAGGGGACGTGGTCTCGACGTTATCTGGCGGGCCCTGGGTGGAGGGACAGTTGAGCCGACCATTATGTGGTCCGATGCCTGCGGTCTGGGCGACCTCGCGCGTCTCCACAAGGGACACGAGACCTACGCGGTGTCTTTGACTCTCGGCGCGGACTGGAGCGACCGCTGGACCGCCACGTGGCGCTTCGGCCGGACGCCGGTCACCTGCTCGGTGCGGAACCTTGCCGAGGTCGAGGCGTTCCGGAGCCAGCCGGTACGCCGTTTCACCTGGCGAACGGGCCAGTGGCACCGGCCGGGTCTGGAGTACCTGGTCAGCACCGACCGGCACCACGGCTTCGAGAGCTTCGAGGAGGAACTGCTCCTGTTGATGGCCGACTTCGCGGCCGACTTGGTGGAGGCGCTGGCACAACCGTTTCGCCTGGAGTTCTTGACCGCGGACGGGCTGGTCAGGCACCCCCCGGACTACCTGCTGCTGACCGAGTCGGGACCGTGGCTGATCGATGTTCGGTCGGCGGAACGCATCCGGCCGGAGGACGAGGTGAAGTTCGCCGCGTCGGCCGAGGCAGCACTGGCGGCTGGCTGGAACTACAGCGTGGTGACCGGCTGGCGGCAGCACGTCGTGAGGATCGTCGACACTCTCTCGGCAGGCCGGAGGGACCTGGCCGACCAACTTGGCCTTCACGAACAGCTGTTACGAGCTGCCGCCTCGGGCCCACTCGCGTTCGGCGAGCTGGTCGAGCACTGCAGCTATCCGGTGATCGCCAGAGCGCACGCTCTGCATCTGCTGTGGCACCGCCGTCTCGGCGTCGACATGTCCGCGCCGCTGGCCGACTCGAGCCTGGTCCGCCTGGCGGCGGACACGCGTCGATGCGGAGGCGAACGGTGACGACCCCCGCCGCAGTCGCTTGGGACCTGTCTCCCGGCAAGAAGCTGATCATCGACAGCGCCGAGTGGACAGTTGAGACGTTCGAACCGCAGGTGGGCAAGGTGGTCCTCGTGCGAGCCGACGGGCCCGCCTGGCACACCTCGGTACGGCGGCTGATGTACCACCACCACCCCACGTGCCGCCCGTCCACCCGGACTCGCAAGGACCTGCCAGCCGCGAGCCGGGGGCGGCAGCAGAAGGCGATGCCCGGCCTGACGCCCGAAAGGCAGCAGTTGACCCTGCTGCGGCTGGCACACCTGAACGAGGTGGAAACCGGCTACCGCAGCGGTGACCCGCTGCTGGCCGCACCGGGTGAACCGCGCCCGCAGTACGACCCGGACACCACGACGTCGACGCAGCGCCGACAGGCCAAGGCGGAGGAACTGCGCCTGGCCGCAGCGGAGAACCCCGAGTAGGCCGCCGCACTCGGCCTGAAACAGGCCGGCTACCGGACGTTGATCCGCTGGGACATGGACCGCCGCCGCTTCGGGCCAGTGGGGCTGGCGGACGACCGGTGGCTTCGCGAGGCGACCGGGCGCCGGATCTCACCAAGCGTGCGAGAGGCGCTGTTCGCGGTCCGTGCGGAGACGCTGCACCGTTCCAAGCTCAGCGCGAAGGACCGCGAGCGCCTGATCCACCAGTATGTCCGGGAGACCTTCGGGCCGGACGAGCCCGTGCCCAGCTACCAGACGCTGCGGGTGGTGTGGCAGGAGTGGTTCGGCTCCACCGGCGCACGGCAGCGGTACGCACGCTCCGCCGCCCGCGCCCAGGAAGTAGCGACCGGCAAGCACGTCGTGGTGCACCGCCCGGGCCAGGTGGTGGCCCTCGACACCACGATTCTCCCGGTCAAGGTGCGCGAGCACGCCTTCGGTGACCCCGTCTCTGTCCATCTGACCCTGGCCTTGGACGTCTACACGCATTCGATCGTGGCGTTCCGGCTCACCCTGGTCTCGGACACCTCGATCGATGTGTCCATGGTGCTGCGGGACGTGATGATGCCGCTGCCGATGCGGCCGGACCGGGGCGAAGAGATGGAGTGGGCCTACCCGGGCGTTCCCGCGACGCTGGTGGCCGACTTCGCCGGGCACAAGGTCGCGGGCCTGCCGTTCTTCGCCCCGGAGACCGTCACCACCGGCCACGGATCGGTCTACAAAAATCATCATCTGATCGAGGTACAGCGGGTGATCGGTGCGAACATACGCCCGGCCCGAGTTCTTCGCCCGACCGACAAACAGGCTGTGGAACGGGCATTTGGTGCAATTCAGTCCCTGCTGTTCCGGATCCTTCCCGGTTACCAGGGGGTGGATGCCGCAGACCGCGGTGTGGACCCGGAGGGCGACGCCGTGCTGACCATCGCCGAAATGGAGCACCTGATCGCCACCTGGATCGTCCGGGTATGGCAAAACCGGCGATTCGGGTCGTATGCGCCGAGCTGGGACCCGGGTGGCGACCACAGTCCGAACAGCCTGTTCGCGGCGTCGATGGCCCAGGGTGGCTTCGCGTTGCAGATACCCCGCCCTGAGCTGTACTACCAGCTGCTGCCGACACACCGGGTGATGATCCATGGCAAGCGCGGCGTGAAGATCAAGAACCTCTGGTACAACGGCGACGCGCTTGACGAGTACCGGTTCATGCCCTCGCGCCGCGGCGGAGTGGCCAAGAACAAGTACGTCTTCCACCGGGACCCGCGCGACCCGTGTTTCGTGTTCTTCCAGGACCCGCGCACCCACGACTGGCACACCCTGCGCTGGACCGGCCTGCCCAGCGAGGGCGAGGTGCCTGCGTTCAGCGACGCACGGGTGCGCGAGGTGATGCGCGAGGTCCGCTCCCGGGGCCTTGCCCCGAAGTCGGACGCGGAACTGCTGCCGCTGCTGCTGGAGCTGATCGGCGGCAACATCCCCGTCGAGCAGTGGCCGGCCCGGCTGACCAAGAGCCAGCGCATCGAGCATGCCCGCGAGATGGCCCAGGCCGCCGCTGCGGCGGCCGACCGGCCACCCACCGCCGGGACCGGTGCTGGTAAGCGGGCGGCTACTGGTGAAGCGGACAACGTCGTGCCGCTGCGATGGCGGGAGCGGGCCCGGCAGGGGCAGGCCGCGGTGGACGACGAGCGTCGCCGCCGGCGCGAGAAGGCGGTGCCCGAGCGGCCCGCCCCGCCTCCGGCGCTCGGACAGCGGCTGCGTGAACGCAGCCTTCTGGCTCTGCCGGAGGAAGACGAGCGAGAGGACATCGAGGGGGAACTGTGAGTACACCGCTGTGGGCGGGGGCGACCTCGTTCCTGCCTGGGCCGCCGCTGGACCGCACCCGCTACGCCAGCTGGCAGCGTTGGCGAACGACCCGGGACAGCTTCGTTGCGGCGCCGGTGATGTCGGTCGCTGAGTACGCCCGGCTGAGCCCGCGTCAGCGCCGGATCTACAACCTGCACCGCCTGGCGACCCACAGCAGTCTGCCGGTCCAGGCCACCCCGATGAGCGAGGATGTGGCGTGGTTGGTGCGCACACGGATCGAAGACGGCGCCTTCAGCCACAAGGCGGGCACCCGCACCGGGGTAATGGTCAACGGCGGCGGCGCCCAGGGCAAGACCGAGACCGTCTGTGAGGCCATTGCCGCCTTCGAGGACGAGTGGCTGGAGCTGAATCAGCAGATCAATCCGGACGCGATGCCTGGCACGCGCGACCTCCACGCCTCGGTGGCGTACGTTCGCTGCCCGGTCAAAGCCACCCCCATCTCCACCTGCCAGCGCATCCTGGACTTCTACGGCGAGGACTACAAGGGGATGCGCCTGGAGGATCTGGTCCGCACGGTGAACGCCGCGATCATCGACCATGCCACCAAGGCGCTGGTCATTGACGACATCACGAGGCTCAAGCTCCACCGCGAGGCGGACCAGGACGTGCTGGACCTGATCCGCGAGATGATGAGCATGCCGGTGACCTTGATCCTGGTCGGGGTCGGCATCCCCACTTCCGGGTTGCTGCGGGACGGCCGGCGCGACCCGGTCACCAAGCAGTGGGTCTTCCCGCCGGTCAGGGACCGGGGCCGCAGTCCCAACGCCCATGCCGCCACCCAGCATGAACGCCGCTTCGAGCTGATCGACCTCGACCCGTTCGGATACGACACGCCGGAGCAGATCGCCGCCTGGACAGCCCACCTCAGAGGGTTGGAGGGCTGCCTGCGGCTGTTGAACGACACCGACGGCATGCTCACCGCGGGCGACATGCAGGAATACCTGTTCCGCCGCACGAACGGCGTCGTCGGCCTGTTGGAGAAGCTCATCCAGACCGGCTGCCGCCACGCCATCGAGACCAAGGAGGAGCAGCTGACGATCGACCTGCTGCAGCGGTGCGCGGTCAGCCCCACCGACCTGCCCGACCTCGACGCCGAGTCGGGCGAGCAGCCGTCAATCCCCGAGGTCCCCGTCCCCAAGAAGAAGCGGCAAGGCCGCAACAGCGTTTTCGATGACGTCGGCCCGGCGGCCGGAATTGCTGGAGGGGCATGATGACACCGCCTCCGCTTGCGCGCAGTCTCGCGCCGCTGTCGGAGGAGTCGCTGCCCGGCTTCCTCTTGCGGCTGGCTCACCGCCTGGGCCGATCCCCTGGCCGGATCGCCGGCTTGTGTGGGCTGACCTCGGAGGAGCGCCGGCCGCCGGCGTATCACCTGATCGACTTGCCCAACGATGTCGCTGCCACGCTCGCCGCCGTCACGCGGCTGTCCGAGGCGGAGGTTCATGGCCTCACCCTTCGCCACCGTTATGCGGCCACCTACCCGGTGCTGTCGAAGGCCCGGGCGCACTCCAAGATCAACACGGTCGCTCTGCGGGATTATTGTTGGCTGCGGACACCCTAGGGTGAATGCGCGGAGACACTGGCATGCCGCGCGGCTGCGCGGCCGGCACCCTCCAAGTGCTCCACGGGGCGCTGCCCAGTGACCTGTGGGAGGAGCTCGCAGCCAGCGTGGAGCGGATCGCTGCCGAACTCGACGACAACCCCAACCGGATCAACTACGCGCGACGACGTCGAGCCATGGCCACCTGGCGGATGCCGATGTCCGATTGGCCCGAGCTGTGCGACGGCATTCCCAAGCTCGGCCGACTCGCCCGGCAGGAGCCGAACCTCGGCACCGTCCTGGTCTGGGCTGAAGTCACCCAGTCCGAGCACCGCAACTGCCCTCTTCTTGCCGCGACGGTTCTTGACCGCCGGGACAGGTACCTGCTGGTCGATCATGTTGCCCAGTTCCTCACCCCGGCCAACCAGAAGGCCGGGCGCCTCGAGCTCCGCCGCTGGCTCGATCTGTACGCTGCTCGCCTCGCCGTGCAATGCGATTCGGTGACCCCGGTGCCTTCGGGCGGGACACTTTGACAGCTTCAGCTGACCGGAGCAACGTCGGCGAGGTATGAGGCGGAACCATGTTGCCCTGGCGGGCCGTTCACCAGAGGTCGCCCTACTGCGAGGCCCTGGGTGGGAAATGAGGGTGCGACACTGTCCGTGTGACCACTGGTAGACGACTGCTCTCGGTTGCCACTGCGCTTCTAGCGACTGTCGAGCGCCGACGTCAACGCTGTCGTGAACTCCTTCGCGGAACGTTGCGCATGCTCGTTGATCCGGTTCGCGATGGCGGCGGCACCGTCGCCCTCCAGTAGTTGTGCCAGCCGGTCGATGCGCTGGTCCTGTACACGCGAGGTGTAGGGGAGGGTTGCGAGGTAGAAGTCGGCGGCGTCGTAGGCGAGGTGGAAGATCTGTTTCTTCAGGTCGTTCTCGGTCAGATAGTCGCCTTCTTTCGGCGCAGCCGGCTGTGGCGCTCCCACGCACATGACCGGTGTCCTGCGCCCCCATGCGTTCAACGCCAGGTGGTAGGTGTCTGTGATGACCAACCGGTATCGCGGAAGGACTGCCAGAAGGTCGCCCATGGTCCGCTCGCCGGGCCGGAGGATGAGATCACGAAATGGCTCGGGAACCGAGCAGCCGAACCAGGGGAGCCACTCCATCTGTGTCCCCAGCCGCTCTGCCACCTTCCGGCAGAATCCCGCGAGCCAGTCCGGAATTTCCGTTCGTGACCCGAGGAACACTCCGACCGTCTTCCCCGCAGGCAGCTTCCGAGACCACTGGGTGGTGGGAAGCAGTTCCTCCTCTGGCCGTGACAGAAGGGCCGCGTCCGCGCCGAAGGTCTCCCCGGTCCGGTCACCACGCAGCTGTGCGATCTTCACGGCCGACAGGGGGTCACGCATCCAGACCCGGTTGCTGCGGGTCATCAGCCGGAGGAAGGCCGGGCCGTACTCCTTGTCCTCGTAGTCCGACTGTGCGTTGTGCAGAATGGAGCCTCCGTACGCCAGCGTCCGTGCCAGGACGTCATCCGCTTCCTCCGCGAGCAGCAGATTCCGGACGAGAAGTCGGTGCACCGCGGCACGGTCTGTCATCCCTGCGTGGTGGCGCATTCGCTTCGCCGCGTCCTGTATCAGATAGTGGCGCGCGTGGAGGAAGTCTCCCCAGAACACCACGGCGTCGTGCTTGCGCAGTGCCGGGCGGTACTCGTCCAACGACCTGAACGCGGCGGGAAAGTCGACCTGGTGTATGTCAGTCCGCTGCGGGGCGGTTTCGGGTGGGTGCAGGGTGTGCCAGGTGACTCGGATCTCTCGTCGGTACTCCTCCGCGGCCCGACGGCGCAGGGACTCGAAGGCGAGGTCCACGGTCATCATGCCTGGACTGCGGTACCCGGGGTTGGGTGCCGTGATGACGGCTACGCGCGCGGGTTCACAGTGCGGACCAGTCACCGTTCTCCACGATCCGTCGCAGTGGCACCTCGTCGTCGGTCTCGGGGAGGTGGAATCCCTCGTATCGGTCTCCGGCTCCCAGGAGCTGTCGCTGCACGGGCGAGAGAGCCGCCAGCCGCTGGGGGGACAGGTCGTATTTCTCGATGGGGCGGATCCACCGGTAGGCGTAGGCGTAGAACAGCGTCGACCTGGTGCTGCCGGAGCGGTTGGCACCCACCGTGTGCCAGACGCGGGAGTCGATGACGATGGCGGAGCCCGCCGGAGCGAGGATAGGTACGGATCCGGGCGGTTCGGGGCCCGTGGGTTTGGGCGTCTCCGGGCC
Source organism: Streptomyces sp. NPDC001410 (assembly GCF_042895235.1). NCBI lineage: Bacteria > Bacillati > Actinomycetota > Actinomycetes > Kitasatosporales > Streptomycetaceae > Streptomyces > Streptomyces sp. NPDC001410. The sequence continues at coordinate 12,635 of NZ_JBIAWE010000041.1, read as the reverse complement.
GATGTGGGAGCCGGGAATCACGAGGGGGCCGCCGTCCTCGACGCGGGTGATGTCGGTGAGCGGATAGGACACCTTCACCGACAGCAGCGGGAGCGGGAAGGACAGGGTGTAGGTGATGCCCTGCAGGTCCCGGTGCCAGTTGAACGGGAAGTCGACGTCGTCCGGCAGGGGCTCGTTCTCGTCGAGGTGTGAGTGGTAGACGAAGATGTTCCAACCGAGTGCGTCGCACACAGTGGGCAGCGTGGTGGCGAGTGCCATTGGTCCGAGGAAGGCGGGCTCCAGCTCCTGGACCGCGAAGAGCACATGGCGGCGCGGGGTGTAGTAGCCGCGGGCCCGGTCCCGGAACTTCTCCTGCGTCAGACGGGCTGCCGCCGAGAGCCGTTCCACCTGCTGTGGTGTGAGGGCGTCGGGAATCACCTCGTAGCCGTGTTCCGCGAGCGTGGGTGTCTGCATGATCGACGTGCTGGTCATGGCCGATCTCCCCTCGACATCCGTCTTTCACGTTTTCGTCCGGCGGAAAAGCGAGACTGGTGCTCGAACCACTATAGAGACGATTACTGATAAGTGAAGGACGGATCCGTTGATGGCTGAATCCAGGCGTGGAAGGCGCATTTTCAGGCTGCTTTCCGCTGTGTCGTGACCGTGGAAGGTTGACGTCGGTCTTTTTCGGGCAGGGTCAAGAAACTCGAACCGTGGAAGAGATCCAGGGATTCCCGGAGGACTGGGTGACGAATTCACGCTGGCAGCACCAGGAGGAGATCGAAGGGGTTCGTTTGGACGTCGACCCTGCCCTCGTGGCGAAGAACAGTACGGAGCCCGTCGCCCGGACGACGCTGTCCGACGGACGCCCGGTCTGGCTGGTCACGGGGTGGGCGGAAACGCGTCAGGTGTTCACCCATCCGGCGTTCAGTCGCACACTGGCAACGGGGCTGCGGGACAACGGCGTTGAACCGACGTTCATGCTCGACATGGACCCGCCCGCGCAGTCGCGCATCCGCAGCAGGGCCGTCGGCGCGTTCACGCATAGGCGCATCGAGCAGATGCGGCCGGCGTCGGAGCGGATCGCGGACGAGTTGCTCGACGCGATGATGACGGAGGGCGAACCGGCTGACCTGGTGGGGCGGTTCGCTCAGCCCCTACCCCTGACGGTGATGTGCGACATGCTGGGAATACCCGCACAGGACCGCGCGATGCTGCATCCATGGTCGGAGGTGCTGCTGTCATTGACGGCGCACAGCCAGGAGGAGATCGACTCCGCGTGCGCCGGCCTGGACTCGTACATGGCCGGATTGCTCCGGCAGCGCCGTGCCGACCCGGTCGATGATCTGCTGTCCGCCCTCGTCCGTGATCCGCGGCAGAGCGGTGAAGACCCCCTCACCGACGACGAGCTGGTGCATCTCGGTGTCAGCTTGCTGGTCTCCGGGTTTCCCGCGACGGCCAGCCAGATCACCAATTTCAGCTACGTCCTGCTGAGCCGGCCCGACCTGTGGCGGCAGCTGCGGGACGACCCGGCTCTGGTCCCCAGGGCCGTCGAGGAACTGCTCCGCTTCGTCCCGCTGGGATCCGACGCCGGACTTCCCCGGGTGGCGACAGAAGACGTGAAGATCGGGAGGCAGCTGATCCGGGCGGGAGACACGGTCATGGTGTCCCGTCCTTCGGCCAACCGTGACCGGGCCGTCTTCTCCCGCCCGGACGAGATCAGCCTTGACCGGGTCGACAACCCCCATCTCGCGTTCGGCTACGGGATCCATCACTGCCTGGGTGTTCATCTCGCGCGGCTCGAACTCCAGGTGGCCATCGGGCGGCTGGTCACCCGCCTGCCTCACCTGCGCATCGCCGTCCCCCATGAACAGTTGCGGTGGCGTACCGGCCTGGTGGTGCGCGGCCTGCGCGAGCTGCCCGTGGCCTGGACCGTTACCTGACCGGTCTGCAGAGCCGCCCGCTCCATCCGGTACAGCGGGCGGCCGGGTACGGCCATCCGGGTCAGACGTGACCGAAGTAGTCGCGGTGCACCACCACGGAGTACGCGTAGTCCAGGAGCGTGCCCCAGCTGAAGACCGGCATGTCGATGCGCCGCTGGATCGCCCGGGCGAACGGCTGTACCGCCCCGCACTCCAGGACCATCGCGCCCATGTCGGGGTTCTGCCGGGCGAACTCCTCGGCAAGGGTGACCAGTTCCGCCTCCACCACCTCGTACTCGGCGTGCCGCGCGGCGGGATCGGGGTCGTTGTACAGCCGGACAAGGGTGGGGCAGTGCCCGGACTCGTAGATGCCGGTGACCGGGTGGCGGCCATCCGTCTCGATACCCACGGCCTTCAGATGGTCGTCGGTCAGGTGGTCGCGGAATGCCACCATGAGTCCGACCGTCTGGTGCGCCCCAGCGACCGCTCGGGCCAGCGGAGCCTGGAGCAGGCTGGACATGAACACGGGCACGTCGACGGCGTCGGCCACTTCCCGCTGGAAGTACGCGAAGTAACCGCACTCGGCCGCGATCGCCCGGCAGCCCAGGTCTTCCAGTCGGCGCGCGGAGGTGATGATCGGCTCCACACAGGACGACTTGTCCGATTCGAAGATCAGCTCGTCGAAGCCGATTCCGCGGACGATGTCGTACTGGATGGGAAAGGGATACGCGCTGGGGTTGCGCATATCGCCGGGAAATCCCGGGTACACGTCGTCGATCAACATGATTCCCAGCCCCATGCCGTATGCGCGGTGCTGTTTCCGGGACCGTATTTCGGACAAGCCCGGGTCACGGGATCCGTACCACATGAATTTCACCTTCCTGTTCGGCGTGAAACGGCTGTGCGGCAGGCGTGGGCGGTCCCTACGCTGTCTGCATGGATTACGCCATCGCGTTACCCTTCGGCGGCCACGGTGTGATGGACGGGGACTGGGTGGCTGAATTCGCCCGGCATGCCGAGGTCTGCGGATTCGAGTCCGTCGTCACCGCCGAGCATTCCGTCATGGTGAACGGGACGTCGAGCCGCTATCCCTACAGTCCCACCGGGCGTCTGACTGTCCCGGTGGACAGCCCTGTCCCGGACCCGCTGGAACTGCTAAGTTTCCTCGCCGCGCGCACTACCGGCATCGGGCTCGCGACCGGAGTGCTCATCCTGCCCAACCACCACCCCGTCGTGCTGGCCAAGCGCGCCGCCACCGTGGACGCCCTTTCGCGTGGCCGGCTCCGGTTGTGTGTCGGGGTCGGCTGGCTCCGGGAGGAGATCGAGGCGTGCGGCGTGGACTTCGCCACGCGTGGGCGTCGTGCGTCCGAGCAGGTGGAGGTGATGCGCGCGCTCTGGGCGGACTCCGGCCCCCAGGGAGCGGCCTACGAGGGGGAGTTCTTCCGGTTCCGGGATGTCGTGTGCCGCCCCGGCCCCTGGCGGCCCACGGGCATACCCGTTCACTTCGGCGGCCACAGCACCGTCGCCGCACGACGAGCCGGCCGCTACGGCGAGGGGTTCCAGCCCCTGGGGGTCGACCGGCCGGAACTGTCGCGGCTGCTGGACGTCATGCGCCGAGAAGCGGAGCGCCACGGCAGGGATCCGGACGCCCTGGAGGTGACGCTGTACCGGGGGCTCACGGAGCTCAGGCGGCGGGAGGCGGCCGAGCTGGCGGCCCTCGGCGTGCACCGGATCGTCCTCCAGGTGGAGGCACGGGCGGACCTGGAACGGCTCAAGGACCAGATGTCCGCCTGCGCCGAACGGCTCATGCACGGCAGCCCCGGCACCAGTTGAACCGTTCACGGCCGGCGGCCGTCGCCGTGTCCGGACACGGCGACGGACCGTCGTCAGTCGGCTGCGCGTCGGCGTGCGGTGAGCCACACGCCGGCGCGCGGCCGGAGATTCGCCGCCACGGTCAGCCTCGGTGTGCGCCGGGGGTGCGGGGAGAACTCGTACCGCTGGAGCGCCTGGGCGAGGATCAGGTGCCCGAGCGTCATCGAGAACTCCCGGGCCACACAGCCCCGTCTGCCGCTGCCGAAGGGTATCCACGCCTGCCGGTGCCGGGACTTCGCACGCTCGGGTGCGAACCGCTCCGGGTCGAAGAGTTCGGGCGCCTCCCAGACGTCGGGGTGGGTGTGGATGCGGTGGATCAGCACGACCACGTTGGTGCCGGCCGGGACGGCGACGCCGTCGATGACGTCGTCCCGGGCGGCCCGGCGCTGCACCCAGTAGGTGGGCGGGCACAGCCGCAGCACCTCCTTGAGGACCATACGGACGTACGGCAGGGCGGCGAGATCCTCGAAACGGGGGCACCTTCCGGCCAGTACCTTGTCGACCTCAGTACGGGCAGCGTGCTGGGCGTCCTGGTGGCGGGCCAGCAGGTGCAACGCCCAGCTCACCGAGATCGCCATCGGCTCCGCGCCCAGGAGCAGCGACACTGCCTCGTCCCGTAGTCCTTGTGCGTCCAGTTGGTGTTCCGCTGCCGAGATGATGTCGACGAGTTCAGGCGCCCTGGTCGACCGGGCGGGGTCGCGGCGGGTGACCACGTCGAGGACGACGTTCTCGATGACCCCGATCGCCTGCCGTTGCCGGCGGCGGCCGGGGAACGGTGCCCAGGGGGGCACCGCGGAGGCGAGCATGCCTACCCACATGTAGTTCATGATCTGGTCGAAGGCCCGTGAGACCCGGCCTATCTCGTGATCGGTGATCGGTGCCCCGTAGAGCAGTTCGGCGAGTGCTGTGGTGACCGCGGTCGTGACTGGGGGCACTACGTCCAGGCCCGGTTCCGCATCGTCCTGCGCTGTGAGCCAGGCAGCGGTGTGCCGGTCAACGAGCTGTGCCATGTGGTCGGTCATCGCCTTCAGCGCTCCTTGCCGGAACGCCGGGCCGATGAGATCGCGGCGGCTGCGCCAGTGTTCGTCCTCCACGTCGATGGTGGACAGCCCTTGCCCTGTGAGCGGCAGGAGCGTTGCCCGGAAACCGGTGGGTCCGCCCTTGTCGACGTAGTTGCGTGCGTTCTCGATCAGGACGTGGTGGGCATGGCGGGGGTGGCTGACCGCCACCAGGCCGGTGACGCCGAGATCCAGGTGGACGATGTCCCCGTGTGCGCGGTGGATGTCGGTCCAGAACGACTCCTTTCGCCGTATCAGGTCCGGCAGGCAGCCGAGCACGGGCCATGTGCTGACGGTGGGGATGGTCCGCACGGCCGTCGCGTGGCCCGTCATATCGCCTTGGTGCCGATCAGAATGCCGTGCGGGGTCCATGTGGGCAGCGCGATCCGCCGCAGCTCGGTGAAGCCCGCGGCCCGCAGTGACTCCTCGTGCTGCGACCAGGGATAGATCATGCCGCCCTCGGCCGGCAGCGCGGCGAAGTACACACTGTCCAGGGCGGCGATCAGCGGTCCGTCCCCGCTGTCGTCTGACATCGAGTTGAACACGGCCACCCGGCCGCCCGGCCGTAGGGCGTCGTGGGCCTTGCGCAGCAAGGTGGTGTTCTCCTCCGGTGTCCAGATGACCAGCTGGTGGGCGAAGAGGACGCAGTCGAAGCCGGCTGGGAAGGGGTCGGCGAAGAGGTCGACACCGCGCACGGTGATGCGGTCCGTCAGGCCCGCCTGCCGGATGCTGTCCTCGGCGACGGGGCCGGAGGAGGGGATCTCCAGGAGGGTGACCTGCAGGTGCGGGTTGGCCGCGGCGAGGGCGATGGCGTTGACGGCGTCGCCGCCGCCGCAGTCCAGTAGCGACCGGGCCTCGGTCAGGTCCAGATGGCGCACCAGGTGCTGGTTGGCCAGTTGCGACCAGGACCGCATGTAGCGGTAGAAGACTTCTTCCAGGTGCGGGGTCTGCGCCAGGCGGGGATAGAGATCCTTTCCTTCGCCGGGGATCCGCCGCAGCCCTACGTTGGTGTTGCGTCGCAGCGACTCGGTGAAGTCGGCCTGGCCCTCGTAGACGATGTACTGCTCGAACGCGACGGTGTTCACGATGTGAGTCCACTCGTCGCGTTCCATCAGCTCGCTGATGTCGGCCGAGAGCTGGCACACGGGACCTTCGCGGTGGATGAGGCGTAGCGCTGCACAGCCGAGCAGCAGGACATCGCAGGCACGTTTCTCCAGATCGAGCGCGGTACGGATCTCCTGAACAGAAAGCGGTCCTTTTTCCGCCAGAAGATCGAAGAGCCCGAGCTCGCACGCGGCGTTGAGATACTGGAACGCGGCGTGCCCGAACAGGATCATGGAAAGCCTGTCCGCGTTCCATGGGTTGATCGAATTGAGCGAAGTGGATGCGGTGTCCGAGGGAAATGTGCTGTTGACCTGATCGGCTGTCACTGCGCCTCCCTAGGCGTGCCGGTCGGACCGCACGGAGAAGTCCAGATAGGACCATGAGAGCCTCCCTCCGGGGTGATCCGCTGTCAAGGAGGCCAATGAATCATGACGGGTTTCAGTCGTGTCTGACTCTATCTGGATGCCATATTCAAGCCATTGTCGAAAGCCGCTGTAGATTTCATCGGTGGTCGACGTGTTCACTCGTGCAGTGGCACACTTACCCGTCGAGAAGGGCTGATCCGGGATGTCCGTGCACAGCTACGACGAATGGTCGCCCCTGAAAGAGGTCATCGTGGGCTCCGGGGTCCGCTATGACGCCCACGAAGTGGAGCTTTCCTTCAAGCTCTTCTTCCACGACGTGGCCGGCGCCTTCTACTACCCCACGTACGGAACCCCGCTCGAGGGGCGGCAGGAGCTGAAGAAGCGGTACGTGGAGGAACTGAACGAGGACGTGGAGGAGCTGGTCACAGCACTGGAGGACCTGTCGGTCACGGTGCACCGGCCGAAGACCCTCACGCGGTCCGTCGAGTTTCGCACACCGTACTGGCAGGCCAGCTGCGTACCCGCGCTCAATGTGCGGGACCAGGCCGTCGTCTTCGGGGACGAGATCATCGAAACGCCTCCGCAGGTGCGCGCCAGATACTTCGAGAATGATCTCCTGAAGCCGGTGTTCTACCGGTACTTCGAACAGGGCGCGAAATGGACGACCATGCCACGCCCGGTGATGACGGACCGGTCGTTCGATATTTCGTATGTCAACGGCCAGCATGCTCCCGCGCTTCAGGAGATCTCGGACCCGAAATCTTCCGAATTTGATGTGGGCTTCGAGATGCTGCTGGATGCGGCGCAGTGCGTGCGTTTCGGTAAGGACGTGATCGTGAATGTCGCGACGGAGAATCACGCGCTGGCGGTCCGCTGGCTGGAACGCCATCTTGAGGGCCGATTCCGTCTCCACGTCATGTACAGGTTCTCGGACAACCATATCGACAGTCTCGTTCTTCCCCTGCGCCCTGGGACCCTGCTGGTACGGAATCCTGACGTGGCCGAGAAACTTCCGGATCCGCTGCGGTCATGGGACCGGATCTACCCGCCGGACCCGACCGACGACATATTCCCGCGGTACGAAGACGACGACATGATCCTCACCACGAAGTACATCGACATGAATGTGCTGTCGGTGGACGAGAACACGGTCATCGTCAACTCGTTGTTCCCCGAACTCATCAAGGTACTGGAGCAGAACGGCTTCACCGTGGTCCCCGTGCGTCACCGGCACCGGCGACTGTTCGGCGGGGGATTCCACTGCTTCACGCTCGACACCGTCCGGGCGGGCGAAGCCGAGGACTACTTCAGCTGACCGTCTACCGGGCGCGGGGGGCGCGGGGTCAGCGGCTCCCCGTGCCGTGTCCTCAGCCGATTCCTCCGCAGGCGCTGATGTTCTGCCCTGTGACCCATGAGGCCGACGGGCCGGCGAGCCAGACGATGACCTCGGCGACCTCCGCAGGGGTGCCGACCCGGCCGAGCGAGGCGAGGCCCGAGGCCCAGGTCCGGTCGTGCTCGGGCATGAGTGCCGTTTCCGTGAAGCCGGGAGAGACGGTGTTCACCGTGATCGCGCGTGGCCCGAGCTGCCGTGACAGTGAGCGCGCGAACTGCTCCACCGCCCCCTTGCTGCCCAGGTAAAGCGGGGTGTTGGGCAGCAAGAGCCGGGTGCCCACCGTCGAGACGGCGATGATCCGCCCGCCGTCGGTGAGGCGGAGACCGGCCTCGCGCAGAGTGAGGAAGGCGCCTTTGGCGTTGACGCCGAACACATGGTCGAAGTCCTTCTCCGTACTCTTGGTCAGGGGTTTGGTGACCACCACTGCGGCATTCGCGACCACGATGTCCACGGCGCCGAAAGCCGCCTCCGTCTCGTCGAACAGCCGGCGCACCTCCGCCTCCCGGGCGACGTCCGCGTGAACGGCCATGGCTCGACCACCGGCCGCCTCGACTTCCGCCACGACCTCGTCGGCAGCGCCCTCGTCCTTGACCCAGTTGACGATCACATGGGCCCCCGCCTTGGCGAGTCCACGCACCACGGCTCTACCGATGCCCCGCGAGCCGCCGGTCACCACTGCGGTCTTGCCGGTGAGGGAAGGAGGCATGGGAGGATTCTCGGTGTGCCGCCGCCCACCTCGCCAGATCTCTTCCTGCCATAGAACTGCCCCGGCCGCGGCGTCGGGGTCACCAGGCGACCGGCAGGTCGCGGACCCCGTAGACGAACTTCTCCGTACGGAATGACAGTTCAGACAGCGGCCGGTCCAAACGGAGTCGGGGAAAACGCTGGAGCAGCGCCGGGTACGCCACCTGGAGCTCCAGACGAGCGAGGTGCTGTCCCAGGCACTGGTGGGGCCCGTGACCGAAGGTGAGGTGGCGGCGTGTCACCGGGCGACGTACGTCAAGCCGGCCGGGATCCTTGTACACCTCGGGGTCCCGGTTTGCGAGGTCGCCGGCGAAGATGACCGGATCACCGGCTTTGATCACGTATCCGTGCAGGCCGATGTCGGCGACCGCCACTCGACGCCGTCCCATGTGCGTGACGGAAAGGTACCGGAGCAATTCCTCGACCGCAGTCGCCACCTGGTGAGGACCGCAGCCCCGGACGAGGGCCAGCTGGTCGGGGTGCTGGAGCAGCGCACAGACGCCCAGCGCGATCATGGCGGTGGTCGTCTCCTGGCCGGCCGCCAGCAAGAGCCGTGCCTCCCGTGCGCATTCCTCACGTGTGGTCCGGCCGGTGGCCAGGTGCTCGACGGCCAAGCGGCTGAGCAGATCGTCCTCCGGAGCGCGGAGCTTTTTCTCGACCAGTTCGCCGAGGTAGGCGGTCAGCGCACAGGACGCGTCGAGCGCGGCCTGAGGCGTACTGCGGGTGTCCACCACCACGGCGTTGGCCTCCTGGAAGAACCCCCGGTCCGCGTACGGCACCCCCAGCAACTCGCAGATCACCCTGACCGGTACGGCCATGGCAAATGCGGAGACGAGATCCGCAGGCGGCCCCGCGTCCTCCATGAGATCCAGCAGCTCGGTGACGATCTGTTCGATACGCGGCCGTAACCCGGCCACACGCCGTACAGAGAATTCACCCATGAACTTACGGCGTGCTGCGGCATGATCGGGATCGTCCATGCTGATGAAGGTGCGGTTGTGGTCGCGTGTGGCGTCCTCGGCGGCGCTGACGGCCGGATAGGAAGGATGAGTGTCGTCCGCGCTGATGCGCTTGTCCCTGAGTAGCGCGACCTGGTCGGCGTAGCGGGTGACGAGCCAGGCCGTGGTGCCGTTCCACAAGGTGACCTTGGAAATCGGCGCAGTCGCGATCAAACGGGCTCGATCGGGAGGCGGGTCGAAGGGACGTCCCGGCACTCGCCGTGTCGTCCAGGCGGCCGGTTTCAAGGGCGGCTTCGGCGGTGGCTCCGGCATGATCCGTCCTTCCGTAGGAAGACGATCCGGTCGGACCGTAACAGGCGCGAAAGCTGCACAGAAGGTCACACACGCACAGGACATGCACTTCCGGACACCGCCACGCGGTGAAGAGACCCCACCCCACCACATGGCGAGCCCGGACATGCCCGTGCAACCTGGCGAGGGTGCAGGCGGCAGTCGAGGCCACACCGGCAGAGCGGGAACGGACCGGGGGCACGTGTGCCTTGGCGTCGGCGGCTCGAAGACGGCGACGCGATGGCGCGGTCGACGGCGGCACAGCGCTGCTCAGCCGCCGCGTTCCATCACATCTGGGGATGGTTCGGCCGCGACTTCGCCGAGCCTTCCGCAAGTCCAAGCCCTTGTGTGAACGAGCGCTACCTGAAGCCGAGTCACGGACACGCCTGTTGTGGCGCGGGACGATCTGTCGGGTGCCGTGCATGCCCAGTAGGCTGGCATCGACTCCGAGTTGAGGTGCATCGTCACGCCGGGGCTTCGTGCAGCGCGACATGCAGCCGCAAGGCACCTGCTCTACCGGGGGGGTTGCTACTCCCCGCGACGTCGAACGCGTGACGGCGACGTGGACGCCAATCAGGCCCTGCGCCGCATGGCCTGATATTCGAGGCGGAGGTCGGGACGTGAAGGTAAAGCGGCTGGGGACCTATGTCGGCGCCGTCGTCGAAGGTTTCACGCTCGACGGGAACGACTACTCGCAGCGGGATACCATCCGGGAACTGCTGCTGGAGCACAAAGCGCTGTTCTTCAAGGCACAGAACTTGAAACCGAGCGAATTCGTAGCGGTTGCTCGCAACATCGGAACCCCAGAGGTTCATCCGTTCCTCTCGGACGACGAGATGATGCTGAACGGGTTCTCACTCTTATTTCCGTATGCAGAGCACCCTGAGATTTATGGCGTATACCACGACAAGAAGAACACGCGTGATTTCAAGTCCTGGCACAGTGACCAAGTCTGGCACCATGCGCCGAGTTCCGTCACGATGCTGCGGAACGTGCTGGCCCCGCCAGTCGGCGCAGACACCTGCTGGGCCGACATGGCCGAGGCGTACAACTCCCTGTCCGAGTCGATGAAGCGTGATATCGACGGCCTGCAGGTGGTCCACGACTGGGTGCAGAGATACGGAACGGCCTTCGAGGGCAACGAGAGTGCGTTCCGTCGGCTGCGGAAAGACTATCCGGCCCAGACGCATCCCCTGGTCCTGCGCCATCCATGGAGTGGTGAGAAGGTCTTGCTCTCCAACAGAGTATCGGCGGTCCGCATCGAAGGTTTGCCAGAGGCGAAAAGCCGCTCTTTACTGGACATGCTCCATCTACGGGCGTGGCTTCCCGAATTCCAGTGCCGGTTCCACTGGGAAGAGGGAGACGTCGCGATATCGGACAATCTGGCCACGCAACACTACGCGGTGTCCGACTACTGGCCGCATCCTCGAAAACTGGATCGGATTACCCTGGCGGGCTCCCCACTCCAGTGACAGGTAGGGAGTTCCCATACTCGTACCCGGCTGACGGTGAGACGTCGAGCTCCTGGCCGCCGACGGCCAGTTCCTGGTCAGTGGCGGCGACAGGCACGCAATGAGTCCCGCCTGGTCCCGGCAAGAGGGTCCTGGCCACGACACAGCCATACGCCTACCGCTGCTGAGAGAAGAGCAGCTTCAGCCACGCATACTGCCGCCGATCGCGCCGAAGGCCAGAGATGACGAACCCAGCCCAACAGAGAATCTCTTACTGCGTGACCTGCAAGAACCGGTTGTGGCAGCTCCGCGAGACCTTGCCGGAGAACTTGGCGCGAGTGCAGGCCGATGGTAATGCGGAGATCGTCCTCATCAACTACAATTCGGACGACGAACTCGACGAGTGGGTACGGAGATACCGGGAACAGATCGATTGCGGCTTGCTTCGCTACCTTCATGAGCGAACCGCCCGATTCATCCACCTCCCCAAGGCGAAAAATCTTGCGCACCTTGGGGCCACCGGTGAGTTCCTGGTCAACTTGGACGGCGACAACTTCATCGGGGACACGATCCAAACTTGGCGTGCACTGTGGACCGCGTGTCATGACACCTTGATTCATGGCTTCTGTGCAGAAACTGATGCCTTCTGTGTCGGCGCCAGAGACGGCAAGCCGGCTGACGGAAACGGAACGTATGGAAGAATCGGTCTGCCGCGCTCGCACTTTATAGCCCTGGGTGGTTATGACGAAGAGATGCCACCGGCTTCACAGGAGGACGTCGATCTTATCGATCGGGCGCGCGCCCGCGGCGTCAACGTCGTGCGTTCTCCGCAGTCGGGGCGGGCGGCGATCTTCAACAGCATTGAAGAACGGCTCCAGTACTGCGGCAGCACACTCACCTGGCAGGACATGCGGAGATTTGCCGAACAGCGCCGACGGGAAAACCTGGAACTTGGCCGGATTACAGTCAATCGAGGCCGCTCGCCGGCGAAGGTTCTACTCAACTTCACCGAGGAAATCGAGCTTTAGGGTCGGGTACCACTTCTTCTTCACCTGGGTCTTGGGGCGTGAGGTACTGAGCTTGGTTGGGTGATGTCGGGTCATTTGCCTGACGGTGGCGGTGAAGTCCGGTAGCCCTGTGGCGTGAGGTATGCGCAGGGCGGCGGGTTGACCGACGCCGGGAGAGCCGCACGGGAGCGGTTGCGGCTGCAGGCCATGGCCCGCTTCGAGAGCGGGGAGAAGAACGGCGAGATCGCCAGTGCTTTGCGGGTGAGCGAGCGGTCGGTGGAGCGGTGGCGCCGGGCCTGGCGCGAGCAGGGCGAGGCCGGGGTGCTGTCGAAGGGCTCGCCAGGCCGGCCGAAACTCAGTGAGCCTTTTCAGCGCTGCCGCTCCAGGGTGAGGACGGCTGCGGCGATTGACGACATTCGATTCGGGCTGCATCGTGCCCTGCGGAAGATCC
>NZ_JBIAWE010000040.1:0-28765 GCF_042895235.1 Streptomyces sp. NPDC001410 | reverse complement strand
GAGGTCATCCGCCCTTTGCTGCCCTGCCGCCAGGTCACCTCGACGAGCATGTCCGCAGGGATCTGGGCTGCGTGCTGGGACAGGACTCGTGGCGGGGTTCGATAGCGCGGCAGGGTCGGCGGTCCCAGGCCGCCGTAGTCGGGCTGGTGAGGCTCGGCCTGTTCGGGGTGGGCGACTTCCTTCCCGGTCAGTGCCAGCACATAAGCCAGACCGCGTTCCTCCAGTGCGAGGCGGAACGAGGTACTGACGCCGTAGCCGGCATCAGCGACCACGACCGGGGCCGTCAATCCCCACGCGGCGAGCATGTCGAGCAGTCCAAGTGCCAGACGCCACTTCTCCTGATGGCCCGTGCCCTTGGGGACTCCGGCTCTGCGGCAGCGGTCCGGGTCGTCCGTCCACTCCCGGGGCAGGTAGAGCTGCCAGTCCAGCGGACACGATGCCGTGTCGGTGGCGCCATGAACGCTGACCGCGACCTGGCAGTTGGCCCGCTTGCCCAAGGCCCCGCAGTACTGGCGGGCCACCCCGACCGAGGCGGTGCCGCACTTGGGGAACGACACATCGTCGATCACCCACACCTCGGGACTGATCGCCTCGCACAGCCGCTGGGCGATCCGCCGCCGCACCGGCCCAGGGTCCCACGGCGACTGGTTCACGAACTGCTGCAGAGCCTGCATGTTGCCGTCCGGCAGCCGCTCGGCCATCGGCTGGATCGACTTCCGTCGGCCGTCCAGCATCAGACCCCGCAGATAACACTCGCCCCACCGCCGCTGATCCCGCCGCGGCACCGAAGCAAACACATCGCCAACGAACTCCGATAACTCACCCCGGAGCCGCTCCACTTCCCCCAACCTCACACCACGAGGATGCCCACCACCAGCCGAGATCACTCGACGTAACGAAGCACTACTAGTTCTAAAACTGACGGACGTTATTGACAGGTGGGTCTCCCGTCCCTAGGAGACCCCGCCCTTGTCGAGCAGGTGCCAGTGGAAGGCCTGGTCGAACTCAGCTTGAACGTCTCGGCCCGGTGCGGCTGGAGAGCGAATGCCTGCCAGATCCGTGAAATCGTCGACTGCGACGGCCAGGCGGCACGACAGGGGCGACCCTGCGGCCGGGCGCTGTGCCGTCGGGCCGGTTCCCGGTGCCGGTCAGGCGGATTCGAGGATCGGGCGGACCTCGACGGTCTCCGGGGTGGGGAGGCTCTTGGCCAGTTCGAGGGCTTCCGCGCGGTCGGCCACCTCGACGATGAACCAGCCGCCGAGGGTCTCCTCGCCGGCGTGCGCGGGCCCGTCGGTCACCGTCGACGTCCCATCGGCCGCAGTGCGCACTGTCGAGGGCGCGATGCGCTCGGTCTCCAGGGCTTCGCCGCCGACCAGTTTCCCGGCCGCGGCGAGGCCGCCGATCCAGCCCTCGTACTCCTTGCGGTACGCGCCCCGGTCGGCCTGGATCCGGCGGCGCGATTCGTCCGTCTCGAAGATCACGAGTGCGTATTTCATGGGTTTTCCTCTCCGGCCGCCGTACGGGCGACCACTGCTGGCGGTGTGGGAGGGGGTGGTTTGTTCAGGCGGTGCTGTCCGGCGGGGCGATGCGGGCGAGTGCGCCGATCTCCAGCGCGGTCCACAGGGCCTCGTCTGGACCGACGGTGATGCCGTGCGGTTCGGAGCGGGGGGGTGGGCAGGTCGTGGACGGTGACGGAGCCGTCGGGGGTGATCGTGCCGACGCGGTTGCCTCCCCATTCGGTGAACCACGCGGTGCCCTGTCCGTCGACGGTGACGGCGTGCGGTCGGGCGGCGCGGTCGGGCAACGGGAACTCGGTGATCCGCCCGTCGGGAGTGATCCGGCCGATCTGACCGGCGGCGATCTCGGTGAACCACAGCGCTCCGTCGCGGCCTGAGGTGATCCCGACCGGCCCTGCCGCCTCCGTCGGCAGGGGATGGAGGGTGACCGCACCGTCCATGTCGATCCGCCCGACGGTGTTGCCCTGGTTGAGGGTGAACCACATCCCTCCGTCGCCGCCGGCGGTGATCGCGGACGGGAACGCGCCGGTGACGGGGAGCGGGAACTCGGTGACGCTGCCGTCGATGGTGATGCGGCCGATGCGGTCGGCGGCGGTCTCGGTGAACCACAGCGCGCCGTCGGGTCCCGCCGCGATGCCGAACGGCCCGCAGCCGGAGCCGGGCACGCCGAACTCGTCGATCATGCCGGCGGTGGTGATTCGCCCGATCCGGTCCGCCCGGTACTCGGTGAACCACAGCGCGCCGTCCGGGCCGGGTGTGATGACGGTCGGCCCGCTGTCGGGGTCGAGCCGGTGGGTCGTCGGCTCCTCGCCGGGGACGAGGCGGCCGATCCGACCGCTGTGGACGAGGGTGAACCACAGGGCGCCGTCCGGTCCCGTGGTGAGGGCGTAGGGTCCGGCCATGTGGTCGGCCACCGTGTGCTCTTCGATGGATACCTGGGTCACGTGGTTCAAAGGGACTTCCCCTGTCCGTGCTCGGTGGCGATGCGTTCGATGTCGATGGGTGTCCCGGCCATGAGGATGCGGGCGTGTTCGGTCACCAGGTCGGCGGGCCAGTCCCACCACGTGGCGCGCTGCAGCCGCTCGACGTCGGCGTCGTCGAAGCGCTGCCGGATCGGTCTGGCCGGGTTGCCGCCGACGATCGCGTAGGGCGGGACGTCGGCGGTGACCACGGCGCCGGCCGCGATGATGGCGCCGTCGCCAATCCGTACGCCGGGCGACACGGTCGTCGGCAACGACGTCTGGTTCGGGTACCGGGCGAGCCGCGGCTGGGCATGGCGCTGACGATGTCCAGCGTCCGCTCGGCCCACCGGCCGCCGAACATGGTGAACGGGTACGTCGCCCCCCCCATCGTCGGATGCTCGGCGCCGGCCATCAGGAACGTGGTTCCCGAGGCGATCGCGCAGTACTTGCCGATGACGAGACGCTCCGGCCCGTAGGCGTAGAGGACGTTGCGGCGCTCGAACTCCGTGGCGCCGTCCGGGTCGTCGTAATACGTGTACTCGCCCACGGTGATGTTCGGCGAGGTGACCAGCGGCTTGAGGAACACCACGCGGTCGTGGGCGGGCAGCGGGTGCACGGTGGTCGGGTCAGGGGACAAGGTCGGGGTCCTTTGCGTGGTTGCGGGATGTCGCACACGGCCCTGGCGGTGCGTCGCCGGGCCGGGGCCGGATCACCCTGGCCCGGTGGGGCTTCAGGTGTTCTCGGGGCTGGGCGGGGTGACCCACTCGATGAACTGGACGATCACGCCGCTGGGGTCGGTGATCTGGAAGTAGCGTTCGCCCAGGGGTCCTCGGCAGCGGCATGGTGATGTCGACGCCCTCGGCGCGCAGCCGCTTCTCCCGGCCAAGGCGGTTGTTGTTGTCAACGGCTGTTCACGGATGCCTCGTTCGAGGTGGTGACCGCATCTGGATCGGTGGAACGATGCGGCGCCGCGGAGCCTTCCGCGGGCTTGGACCTCGCCAGCCACAGGCCGGTGAACACGGCGGTGGCCAAAGTGACGGTGCCGGCAGCGAGGAAGGCGCTGTTGAGGCCGGTCTCGAAGGAGGCGCCGCCGGATTGCCGGGTGCGGACGATGGCTCCGAGTACCGCCACGCCGAGCACCGCGCCGATCTGCCGGGTGGTGCTGCTGATGCCTGATGCGAGGCCGCCTTCCTGCGGGCTGACTGCTTGGATGGCGGCGCCTGTCAGTGGGGACATGGCCAGGGCGAAGCCGAGGCCGGCGAGTCCCAGCCGCCACCACACGTTCCCGTAGCCGGTGTCGGCGTGCACCATACCGAGCGCCAGCAGTCCCAGGCCGGCCAGGGCCAGGCCGGTGGTAACCACGATTCGGAAGCCGTAGCGGGCGGCGAGCCGGCCCGCGTACGGGCTGACGATCACCATGGCGAGGGATATCGGCAGGGTCTGCAGGCCGGCGCGCAGGATCGAGCTGCCCTGGACGTACACGAAGAACTGGGAGAAGAAGAACGACGAACCCATGAGCGCGAACCCCACCACGACCATGGCGGTGTTGGACACGGTGAACAGGCGCTGCCCAAACAGCCGCAGCGGCAGCATCGGAGCGGAACGACGCGCTTCGACGGCGACGAAGGCGGCGAGGAGGATCACCGCGGCGGCGAGGCTGCCCAGGATGACCGGTGAGGTCCAGCCGCGGGCACCACCCTCGATCAGCCCGTAGGCCAGTACCCCCACCGCCAGAACGGACAGCACCGTGCCCGGGACGTCGATCGCGGGGGCGCTCGGATTGCGGGACTCGCCGAGGTGGCGCAGGCCGACCAGCAGCAGGACCACGCCGATGGGCAGATTGACCAGGAAGATGGCGGGCCAGCCGAAGGCTTCTGCCAGCACGCCGCCGGCCACGGGGCCTGCGGCCAGACCGATTCCGCTGAATCCGGCCCACAGCCCGATCGCCTTGATTCGTTCCTGCGGCGCGGGATGGGCGGCGGCGAGCAGGGCGAGCGAGGCAGGGCTCAGCGCCGCGGCCCCGATGCCTTGCAGCACCCGGCCGGCGACCAGCCAGCCGACCGAGGGCGCGAGGCTGCACAGCAGCGACGCGGCGGTGAACACCGCCACGCCGGTCAGGTACACCCGCTTGCGCCCGAATCGGTCGGCGAAGACACCGCCGGACAGCAGCAGCATGGCGACCAGCAGTACGTACGCGTCGACGATCCATTGCAGGCCGGTCAACTGAGTGTGCAGCCGGTGCTGCATATCGGGCAGCGCCGCTCCAACAATCGTGTTGTCGAGCAGGACCATGCATTGGCCTAAGCAGGTCACCGTGAGCAGCACGGCCCGGTTTGATCGACTGCCTGCGACCGCATGCGATGCAGCCATGGGGATTCCTCTCAATCGTTAGTTGCGCCCGGCCATGGTCGACGCGGGTGGCGATACACCTGAGCGCCCTAAAGCAGTCACTGACTGCGTTAGGCGACCATAAGGAGGGTTGCCTCACAAACGCAAGTCACGACTGCGTTAAGGTGGGGGCATGAACGAGCGACAGCGAGCCCGGCGGCCCGGCGGGCGTAGCGCCCGCGTCGGCGCGCAGGTGCACCAGGCCGTCACCGACCTGATCAGCGAGCGCGGCTACGGCAACTTCACCGTCGGCGACGTCGCAGCCCGCGCGGGCGTAGCCGACAGCAGCATCTACCGCCGGTGGGGCAGCCTGGAAACCCTGCTCACCGACGTGGCGCTCACCCGCCTCAATGCGCAGTCGCCGATGCCCGACACCGGGAGCCTCGCCGGCGACCTGCGCACTTACGCGGCCCAAGTGGCCCGCGAGATCACCGGACCCGACGGTCCGGCGGTGCTGCACCTGGCCGTCGCCCTGTCGAGCAGCGGTCAGCAGGGCCTGCAGGCTGGTGCCGACCTCCGCGCCGAACGCACCCGGCAACTGCAGTCCATGCTCGATCGCGCCCGCGACCGTGGCGAGCACGCACCCGACGCGTTCGACGTGCTGGACCACATCCTGGCCCCGATGTATATCCGCGTCTTGTTCGGCATGGGCCCGCTCACCCCGGACTACATCGACAGGCTGGTGAACCGATTGCTGTGACCTCAACTCGGTCCCCGGGATCAGCCTTCGGACGCGGTGCCACGGCACCGTGAGGTGCTCACCAACACGCGCCCGGCCCGCTCGGCATCCGGCCCTTGGCCGGCTCACGCGGCCTGGCTGAATCCGTCGGTCGGCGGGCCGTCACCGCGGATCGGGGTGAAGTCGACGTCCAGGTGCGGGTTGTAGGCGTCGGGTTCGTCGGCGAGCTCGTGGGTGGAGTATTCGCCGAAACGGCGGATGTGCTCGGTCAGTGGTCCGCATCGCCGGAGCCGGACGCGCCCCGCCCATGGCCCTGGCCACCTCCGCGTTCCAGGTCGGCATCGCCGCCGGCACTTCCATCGGCGGCCTCGCCCTCACCTTAGTCCTGAACCTGAAGGGCCCCACCCTCGCCGGCGCCGACCTCGCCCTGGCCGCCCTGCTGCTCGGCCTGCTCGCTGCCTCGCAGCGCACCACAGACCGCGACGGCACCGCCCACGGACTGTCCCTGCCCCCGGGTCTCATCGCGCCGCAGGTGAACGCCGAACTCCTGGACCGTGCACGGACGTCGCTCCCCGAGCCCCTGCGCCTGCTCGTGGAACACACGCGTGAACCGTTCGCGCAGGCGATCCTCGACGGGCGGGTCAGTCGGATGCGCAAGGACCGGATGCTGCTGACCGGGGACGCCGCGTTCGTCGTACGGCCTCACACGGCGGCCAGCGCGGAGAAGGCAGCCGCCGACGCCATCACCCTATGCACCGCCCTCCAGCAACTCCCCTCCCCGGACGCCGCCTTGGCGGCATGGGAGAAGAACCGCCTCGCCGAGGGAACGGCCCTGTACCGGCACGGCGTCGGCCTCGGACAACAGCTCGGTCTCAACGGCCCCACACCGACGAAGGTTGCCGCCGTCGGCCCGACACGCTGAAGTCCGGCAGGCGGTGCCTCAGGGTCGCCCCTGCCCGGTGCGAAGGTCGTCGAGGGCCCGGCCGAGCCGCTGTCGCACCTCGTCCGTCCTGAGGCACGTCCACGAGGAATCGGGGCGGCGCCGGAAGGTGCCTCGTCCTCCGGCGCAGCGAGCGCCGCCTGGACTGGCGAGCACATCAGGAGGGCGGGGTGTATCCACGGGCACGGACGAGGCCGTGGGTGAGTTGGGTGAAGGCTCGGCCGACGGCGCTGCGGTAGGCGCCATCGCGCCGCAGTAGGGCCACGGTGCGGGTGGGCAGGGGCGGGTCGACCGGGACGGGGGTGAGGTGGGGGTGGTCGTGAGTGATGGCGTCGGGGAGAACCGTGGCCAACGTGGTGTGCTGGACGATCTCGATGAGAGCCTGGATGGAGTTGGCCTCGACCGCGATACGGGGGGCGACCCGATGGTCGGCGAGGTAGTCGTCGATGTGGCCGCGGGTGGCGAAGTCGCCGCTGAGCAGGGCGAGTTCCCTTTCCTGCAAGACCCGGACGCCCAGGGGTTCAGGCGGCGTCCGGTTGTGCTGGGTGGCGGTGACCAGGCTGAGGGTTTCGGTGAACAGCGGTGTCGCGGTGATGCCGGGCAGATGGGGACCGGTGAAGGCGATGCCCAGGTCGAGGTCGTCGGCGAGCAGGGCCGCTTCGATCCGGTCCTGGGTCGTCTCCGTCATGGTCAGACCGATGCGGGGGTGGCGAGTGCGGAACTCGGTGATGAGCGGGCCGACGAGATAGGCGGTGAAGGTGGGGGTGACGCCCAGGCGCAGGTGACCGCGGGAGAGGTCCTGGACGTCGTGGACGGCGCGTTCGGCGGCGGCGAGGTCACGCAGTGCGCGTTGGGCGTGGTCGGTGTAGACGGCGCCCGCGTCCGTGAGTCGTACCGTGCGGCCGGTGCGATCCAGCAGCTGTACATCGAGGGCACGTTCGAGCTGTTTGATCTGCTGGGACAGCGTGGGCTGGGAGATGTGCAGCTCTTCGGCGGCGCGGGTGAAGTTGCCGTGTTCGGCCACGGCGAGCAGGTAGCGCAGGTGACGCAATTCCAGACTGGCCATAATAGCGCCACTATAGATGAGTCCAATAGCAGTCATGGATATCAGCTCTTGGACTCTATAGCCGCAGGTCATGCATGGTGGAATTCGCCAGCCCACGGGGGCCGGCAGACACCGAAGGGAGTGACCCCATGCCCGACCTCGCCGACGGCGTCGCGCGTTTCCAGCAGGACGTCTTCCCGGCCAAGGCGGACCTCTTCGCCCACCTGGCCGCGCATCACACGCCGCACACGCTGTTCATCGGCTGCTCGGACGCCCGTGTCGTACCGGAACTGATCACTCAGGGCGAGCCGGGCGAGCTGTTCGTCATCCGTACCGCCGGCAACCTCGTCCCCGCCTACAGCCCCGGCGCCAACGGGGTCACGGCGAGCATCGAGTACGCCGTCGCCGTGCTCGGCGTGAGCGACATCGTCGTCTGCGGGCACTCCGCCTGCGGCGCGATGACGGCCCTGTCCGAGGGCCACGACCTCAGCGGCGCACCCGTGGTCGCCGACTGGCTGCGGCACGCTGACGCCGCCATGGCCCGCACGGCCGGCATGGAGGCAGGCCCACGGAAGACAGCGGCCCTGGTGCGCCAGAACGTGCATGCCCAACTGGCGAACCTGGCCACCCACCCGTCTGTCGCCCGGGCGCTCGCGGAGGGC
Organism: Streptomyces sp. NPDC001410; assembly: GCF_042895235.1. Lineage (NCBI taxonomy): Bacteria > Bacillati > Actinomycetota > Actinomycetes > Kitasatosporales > Streptomycetaceae > Streptomyces > Streptomyces sp. NPDC001410. The sequence continues at coordinate 20,572 of NZ_JBIAWE010000040.1, read as the reverse complement.
AGGGTGACGCTGCACGGCTGGGTCTTCGACATCGCCACCGGGCGCATCGAACGGCTCGACGCCGTCGGCACGGGTGCCGCCCTCGCGTCCTAAAAAGGGCCCGGCCCGCGCCCTCCCCGGAGCCGTTGACACGGGCCCGCATGCGGCCTGGCGCGCCCGGGACCACCACCCCACCCCCAACAACCTGCCGGTCCGGCTTCCCCCGCGAACCGGCACCCCCAGAAAAGGATCCCCTCTCATGGTGCACGCCCAGTTCGACCCCACCGCCCGCCAGGCACTCGCCGCCGCCATGGTGGAGGCCAAGACCCGCAAGAACCTCTCCTGGCAGCAGATCGCCGACGTCTCCGGGTTGTCGGTGGCCTTCACCACCGCAGCAGTCCTGGGCCAGCACGCCCTGCCCGAAGCGTCCGCGGAGGCTGTCGCCGAGCTGCTGGACCTGGACCAGGACGCGGCCATGCTGCTCCAGACGATCCCCACCCGCGGTTCGATCTCCGGCGGCATCCCCACCGACCCGACCATCTACCGCTTCTACGAGATGCTCCAGGTCTACGGCACCACCCTGAAGGCACTGGTCCACGAGCAGTTCGGGGACGGCATCATCTCCGCGATCAACTTCAAGCTCGACGTGAAGAAGGTCGCCGACCCTGAGGGTGGCGAGCGCGCCGTCATCACCCTGGACGGCAAGTACCTGCCGACCAAGCCCTTCTGACCCGCGCGGCATCATCTGACCCGCGCGGCATCCCATGTGACAGCGGGGCGGACCGCACCGGCCCGCCCCCTGCTCCACGCGCGATGACAGCAGCACGCGTGCAGCGGAGGTCGACGGGCGAGGCACGCCCTCGCGTCAGTGGTGCTCGTGCTTGTCATGCAGGATGCCGCTGCCCGCAGCCGCCGCGCCGGCATAGCGGCCGGGTTCGGCGTCGTAGGCGTCGGCGCAGTGGGCCGAGCAGAAGTACAAGGTGCCGTCGGGGGTGTCCCGCTGTTCCGCGGCGGTCGCGGGATCGATCTGCATGCCGCACACCGGGTCGGTCACGGTCTGTGCCGCGCCCGGTCCTTCCGCAGGCTCCGCCGCCGCCTCGACGATCAGCTCTCCCTGTTCCGAGGTCTCCGCCTTCGCGAGCGGCTCGGGACGCCAGCGGCGCAGCCGGGAGGCGTTGGTGACCACCGACAGGGAGGACAGGGCCATGGCCGCGGCGGCGATGATCGGGCTGAGACGGATGCCCCAGAGCGGATAGAGGGCTCCGGCGGCGATCGGGATGCCGACGGCGTTGTAGACCAGGGCGAAGAACAGGTTCTGCTTGATGTTGCGCATGGTGGCGCGCGACAGGCGGATCGCGGTGACCACGCCGGAGAGCGAGCCGGAGATGAGCGTGATGTCGGCGGCCTCGATGGCGACGTCCGTGCCGGTGCCGATCGCCATCCCCACGTCGGCCTGGGCCAGCGCGGGGGCGTCGTTGATGCCGTCGCCGACCATGCCGACGATCCGGCCCTCGCCCTGGAGACGGCGGATCTCGTCGGCCTTGTGTTCCGGCAGGACTTCGGCGAGAACCCGCCGTACGCCGACCTGGCGGGCGATGGCGGCGGCAGTGCGGGCGTTGTCGCCGGTGAGGATGACGGTGTCGATGCCGAGGCGGTGCAGGGCGGTGATGGCCTGGGCCGAGTCGTCCTTGACGGTGTCGGCGACGGCCAGCACGCCCGCCGGGCGCCCGTCGACGGCGGCCAGGACGGGGGTCTTGCCCTGGCCGGAGAACTCCTCGGCCTGCGCGGCCAGTTGAGCGGTGTCGATGCCGACGTCGGCGAGCAGACGGGCGGTGCCGACGAGGACCGCCTTGCCGTCGACGGTGGCCTGGACACCCTTGCCGGTGACCGAGTCGAAGGCCGTGGCGGCGGGAACGGTCAGGCCGCGTTCGCGGGCGCTCGCGACGATCGCGGTGGCAAGGGGGTGCTCGCTGTCGGCCTCGGCGGCAGCGACGAGCCGCAGCACCTCCGCCTCACCGAAACCGTCCGCCGGGCGCACGTCGGTCAGGACCGGCTTGCCCGCGGTGACCGTGCCGGTCTTGTCCAGCACGACGGTGTCCAGCTTGTGCGCGGTCTCCAGGGCCTCGGCGGAGCGGATCAGGATGCCTGCCCGGGCGCCCTTTCCGGTGCCGACCATCACGGACAGCGGGGTGGCCAGGCCCAGTGCGCAGGGGCAGGCGATGATCAGGACGGAGACCGCGGAGACCAGGGCCAGGGTGAGCGCGGGCGCCGGGCCGACGGTGTACCAGAGTGCGAAGGTGGCGATCGCGACGGCGACGACCGCGGGGACGAAGTACGCGGAGATCGCGTCGGCGAGCCGCTGGATCGGCGCCTTGGACGCCTGGGCCTGCTGCACCATCCGGATGATCTGCGCCAGCATCGTGTCCGCACCGATCTTCGCCGCCCGCACCCGCAGGGACCCGGTCGTGTTCACGGTGGCGCCGATCACCGTGTCCCCGGCCCGCTTGGTGACCGGCATCGGCTCGCCGGTGACCATCGACTCGTCCACGGCGGACGCGCCCGACAGCACCTCGGCGTCGACGGGGATCTTCTCCCCGGGCCGTACGACGATCTCGTCGCCCACCACGACCTCGTCCACCGGGATCTCGGCCTCGGCCCCGTCCCGTACGACGCGGGCGGTACGGGCCTGCAGACCCAGCAGTGCGCGGATCGCCTCACCGGTGCCGGCCTTGGCGCGTGCCTCCAGGAACCGGCCGAGGAGGATCAGGGTGAGGATGACGCCGACGGCCTCGAAGTAGACCTCGCGCAGGTTCTCCGGCAGCAGCGACGGAGCCAGGGTGACCAGGAGGCTGTATCCGTAGGCGGCGGATGTGCCCAGCGTGATGAGGGAGTTCATGTCGGCGCCGCGGTGGCGCAGGGTGAGCCAGCCGATGCGGTGGATGGGCCATCCGGTCCAGAACATCACCGGGGTGATGAGCGCCAGTTGCAGCCAGTGGTTGAGCAGCCAGCCCGGCACCCAGTCGGCGCCGAACAGCTCGTGGGCCATCACCGCGAACAGCACGGGAAGCGTCAGCACCGCGCCGACCACGACCCGGCGGAACAGATCCGTGATCTCCGCCTGCCGCTCGGCGGCCTCCGCGGCCTCGGCGTCGGCGGCGGAGACGTGCTCCTGCGGCCCCCCGGCCGGCACCGCGGGTGCCTCGTCGGCGGGGCCGCCCTCGGCACCTTCGCCTGGGCCGCCCTGGGCGGCCTCGCCCGGGTCGACCACGAGCGTGCCGCGGATCATGTTCATCCCGCACGCGAATTCGTACGACCCCGCCTGCTCGGGGCGCAGTCGCACCACGGTGCGCGCGTACGCGGGCAGCCCGGCACTCACGCGCAGATCAGGGAAGACGACACGGTTGGTGCACTCCCCCGACTCCTGCCGGTCGAAGACCAGCTCCACCGGCACGCCCTGCCGCACCCGGATCACATCGGGGCTGTACCCGCCCCGCACGGTCACCTCCGCGCGCTGCACCCCGCCTTCCATGCGGGCGCTGCGGGCCCGGCGCGGGCCGAAGAAGTACCAGCCCAGGGCGGCAATGAGCACGGTGGCCAAGGCCACTACGACGATGTCTGCGGTATCCATGGCGGACCTTCTCTCCGTCCTTGTCCGCGGCCACTTCCCACCCTCCTCCGGATACCCCTGCCGGGTAAGGGACCAATGGCCCGGATGCGTTGGCCGCTTCGGCCCATGACCTGCCCGGGGGTGGAGGGGCACGGTGAGGGTGAGGGCACCGGGCAGCCCGCAGGCGCCGGACCCGCGTCCCGTGGCCCGCGACGAGGTGAGCACCGTGATGTTCTGGTACGACCACGATGTCAGCGGATGGGGCTGGTTCGCGATGTCGGCCGGCATGATCCTCTTCTGGGCCGTGATCATCGCGCTCGGTGTTCTGCTCTTCCGGGCCCTGGCCCGGTCGAACGGCACCGGGACACCGCCTGTCACTCCGCTCTCCGGACCCAGCCCCGAGCAGCTCCTCGCCGAGCGCTTCGCCCGCGGAGAGATCGACGAGGACGAGTACAACCGGCGCATGGCCGTTCTGCACGCCGGCCGCGGGCCTTCGCTCAGCAAGAGCTGACCGGCACCCGACGGCAATCCGACGGGCACACTCCGAGGAGGCCCGTGATGAGCACCGATCAGCGCAACTACGGCCTGTACGCGGTCGCGATCGCGATCGCCGTGGTCGGCGTCCTGGCCTTGGGCGTGCCGGTCGGCACGATCCTCGTGCTGGCGATCGCTCTCGCCTGCCCGCTGATGATGATGTTCATGATGCGCGGCATGCGCGGCGACGACGGCGCGCACGGCGGTCACGGATCCCCGCAGGACCACCTGGATGACCGCCCGGAGGGGCAGCCGCTCACCAAGCACGACCGTCCGCCGTACGGTACCGGCCGGACCTGACCGGCCGGGCCGGAGGACAGGGAGCCGGACCATGTCCGCGGTGATCACCCTGCTGTTCGGGGCGGCCATGCTGACCTGGTTCGCCTACGACACCGTCCGCCTGGTCACCCCGTATGTGTCCCGCTGCCCGCCGCTCGCCCGACTGCGCGGCCGCCGTACCGCGCTGGAGGCCGTCGAGCGGCGCAAGACGGCCTGCTGCTGCACGGCCGCATCACGACGGCCGAGCACCAGGCCCGCATGAGCCGGCTCGCCCACGGCGAGCGGCCTCCAAACACCACCCGGCACGCGAGCATCCGGGGAGGAGGCCGTCATGGCTGACGCCGCCTACGGCCTGTGGCCGCTGGTCGTCCTGAACACGTTGCTGTTCATCGCCTTCGCCGCGAGCTTCTTCCACCCGAAGACCGGGCGGGACTGGAGGGCGATGGGCGCCTACAGTGCTTTCCTGGTCGCCCTCTTCACGGAGATGTACGGCACCCCGCTGACCATCTACCTGCTCGGCAGTTGGCTCGGCTCCCGCTTCCCGCTGCTGAAGGACACCCATGCCGGCAGCCACCTGTGGAACGACCTGATCGGCTGGAAGTACCCCCCCCTCAGCCCCTTCCACCCGGCGAGCTACGTCGCCATCGGCGCCGGTTTCTGGCTGATCGCCGCCGCCTGGAGGGTGCTGCACGAAGCCGCCCGGCACGACCGGCTCGCCACCACCGGCCCCTACGCCCACGTCGGCACCCGCAGTACGACGGCTTCCTGCTCGTCATGATCGGGTTCCTGCTGCAGTGGCCCACGATCCCCACCCTGATCATGTTCCCGGTCCTGGTGTACGTCTACGCCCGCCTCGCCCGCAGCGAAGAGCGGGAAGTGGCCTGGCGGTTCGGGCCCGAGTGGGACGCGTACGCGGGAGGTACCCCGCGCTTCGTTCCCCGCTGCCGCAAGGCCCCGCCCTCCACCCGGCCGCACAACAGTCCTGCACGAAACCGGCGGCCCGAGGGGTTCGCCCATCTTCCTGGAGGTGACGTGTACGCCAACTCCGCAGCGTCCACGGGACGCTCACGGCGGCCCGGAGCGCCCGCCCGCACCGCCGCCGCCAGTCTGCTCATCGCCGGCCTGCTCGCCCTGTCCGGCCCGGCGGCCTTCGCGCACGACGACGAGGGGAGTGAGCGGGCCTTCGGCCTCGTACGCCAGGGCATCGCCTACCTGGTGACCAGGCCACACGACTCGATGGACATCGAGGACAAGATCAACGACTCGCTGGAGGCCAAGGACACCTCCCACGTCGACCTCGCCTACGTCCGCAAGGCCCAGCAGGCGTTCAAGTCCGGCGATCTCACCGCCACCCGCGTCCTGCTGGAGCGGTCCATCGGCGCCCGCCTGGCGACCACCCCCTCCGACCCGGTGCCGATCAACAGCCCGCTGCCGATCACCGGTGCCGAGACCGGCACGCTCGTCGTCGCCGACCCGCTGCCCGGCCGCGGTCCGCTGCACGCCGGGGACTGGGGGCTGCTGGGCGCCAGTGCCGCCGTAGGGGCCGCAGGCGTCGTCCTCGCGATCCGGGTCCGCCCGCACGACACCCATGGGGGAGGCACGTCATGACCCGCATGGAACCGGCGCCGCCGCCGACCGAGCCGCCCAGCAAGCCCGAACACCCCGAACAGGCAAGCAGGGCACGGCGGTTCATGGATGCCGTCGACGAGCGTCTGGGCATCAAGGCCATTCAGTACCCGGTGCCCTCGCACGCCAACACCATCGGTTACAGCCTCGGTGGCCTGACCGCGGTCAGCCTGCTCATCCTCATCGCCACGGGCATCGTGATGGCCCAGTTCTACAACCCGGACCCGGCCTTCGCGAACGAGTCCGTACGCCATCTCGTACGCGCCGTGTACCTCGGCAAGTACCTGCGCGGCCTGCACTACTGGGCCGCCGAGGCCATGTACGTCCTGGCGATACTGCATCTGCTGCGCATCTACCTCACCGGCTCGTACAAGCGCCCGCGCGAGGGCAACTACCTCATCGGTGTGGGCATGTTCGCGCTGGTCATCGGCGCCATGTTCACGGGAACGGTCCTGAAGTGGGACCAGGGGGAGAGCCGTTCGAGCCCTTCACCCACCATCTGCGCCGCATCGGCGCCCTGGGCCTGGTGCTGCTGTCGGTCCTCGGCGTCCTCGCCGTCGTCTTCCCGCCCGGTATCGGCGCGACCCCCGTGGAGGGCATCGAGGTCACCAAGCCGCCCTGGATGTACTGGTGGCTGTTCACCCTGGAGAACTGGATCGGTCTGTCCGGCATCCTGTGGGGCGCCGGGGTCCTGTTCGCGCTGCTGATCATTCTCCCGTTCGTCGACCGCGGCCCGGAACGCCCTGGCGCCGCCGCCCCGGTCGCGATGATCCTCGGCGCGGCCGTCGTCGCCTTCATGGTCGTGCTGACGATCCTGGAGGCCGTCACCACCGCGGCCCAGCACCTGATGGGGGGATGACGCCATGTCCCGCGCCCAGGTGAGCCTGTGGACCCTGACCGCCGTCGCCGTCCTGGCCGCGGGCGGCACCGCCCAGGCCCTCGCCGCCCCGGCATCCACGGCCGCCGACATCACCGTGGCCGCCGGCCTGCTCCTGCTCACGATCAGCGGCCTGCTCCTGTTCCGGGTCCTTCGGCACCTTCTACGGGGCCCGGCCCCCGCCACCCCACAGAGCAGGCGTGAAGGCCCAGCGGGCCAAGGCCCCGGGAGGCGCTGTAGGTGCCGATCATGTACGGCTTCGAGGGTGGTGCCGCGGTTGCGAGGATGGCGGTGACCGCGGCGGCGAGGGCGGGGTGGCGGTAGAGGGGCTCCGAGGGTCAGCCCGTCGCCGCCGCGTGGTGTGAAGTCGGCGAAGCTCCTGGCGATCCGCGCTCCGTGGCTCTTGTCCGCCCAGAGGCGACTCGATGCACTTCACCGTACCCCTGGGGGTACCAGGTTGCGCGGTGAACACTCTTGCGTTGCATACGGGTGGGGGGTATACATGTAAGCTGCCAGATACCCCCAGGGGGTATGGAAGACTGTCGCGAGGAGACACCGATGTCCGGCTGCTGCACGCCCGAGGGAACCTGCCACACCGCCGCCCAGACCAGGACCGTCTACAAGGTCGACGGCGTCGGCAGTGCGCACTGCCAGGGAGTCGTCACCCAGGCCGTGGGTGCGTTGGACGACGTCATCGCCGTGGACGTCGAGATCGGCACGGGGCTCGTCACCGTGACGACCGCCGCAGTACCGGACGAGACGTTCGACGCAACGCTCGCCGAGACCGTGGACGAGGCCGGCTATGACTACGCCGGCCGCGTCGAGGCCTGACCACCCGCCATCGGGCGGGGGTCGCCGCCCTGGCCCCGGCCCCCCGCCCTTCCCGCCATCCACACCCGCCGCGTTCGTGAGCTGCGAGGAGCAGACATGACCACCACCACGCCCGGTGCCGCCGAGGTCGAACTCGTCATCGGCGGCATGACCTGCGCCTCCTGCGCCGCCCGCATCGAGAAGAAGCTCAACCGCATGGACGGTGTCGAGGCCACCGTCAACTACGCCACCGAGAAGGCCAAGGTCACCTTCCGGGAGGACATGGCCGTCGCCGAACTGATCGCCACCGTCGAGGCCACCGGTTACACCGCACGCGAGCCCGAGCCCGCTCGCGCCGAGCCGGAGTCCGGCGGCGGCTCTGCAAACGAGGAGGTCGACGAAATGCGGCCGCTGCGGCAGCGGCTGACCACCGCGGTGGTGCTCGCGGTGCCGGTGATCGCGATGGCGATGGTACCGGCGCTGCAGTTCGAGTACTGGCAGTGGCTGTCGCTGACCCTGGCGGCGCCCGTGGTGACGTACGCCGCCTGGCCCTTCCACAAGGCCGCCTGGACCAACGCCCGGCACGGCGCCGCGACCATGGACACGCTGATCTCGGTCGGTACGTCGGCCGCGTTCGGCTGGTCGCTGTGGGCCCTGTTCTTCGGAACGGCCGGCATGCCCGGCATGAGGCACCCCTTCGAGCTGACCATCGCCCGCAGTGACGGGGCCGGGAGCATCTATCTGGAGGCCGCGGCCGGTGTGACCGCGTTCATCCTGGCCGGCCGGTACTTCGAGGCCCGCTCCAAGCGCACGGCGGGCGCGGCACTCAAGGCCCTGCTGGAGCTGGGTGCCAAGGAGGTCACCGTGCTACGCGGGGACCGGGAGGAACGCATACCCGTCGCGGAGTTGAAGGTCGGCGACCGCTTCCTCGTCCGCCCCGGCGAGAAGATCGCCACCGACGGTGCGGTCGTCGAGGGCGCCTCCGCCGTGGACGCCGCCATGCTCACCGGCGAGTCCGTCCCGGTCGAGGTGACCGTCGGGGACTTTGTCACCGGTGCCACCCTGAATGCCGGCGGGCGACTGATCGTGCGGGCCACCCGGGTGGGCGCAGACACCCAACTCGCCCGGATGGCCAAGCTGGTGGAGGACGCCCAGAACGGCAAGGCAGCGGCCCAGCGGCTCGCGGACCGGATCTCCGCGGTCTTCGTCCCGGTGGTCATCCTCCTCGCGCTGAGCACGTTCGGCGTCTGGCTGGGCGTCACCGGCGACATCGTCGCAGCGTTCACCGCCGCCGTCGCCGTCCTGATCATCGCCTGCCCCTGCGCGCTCGGCCTGGCCACACCGACCGCACTGATGGTCGGTACCGGACGCGGCGCCCAGCTCGGCATCCTCATCAAGGGCCCCGAAGTCCTGGAGTCCACGCGCCGCGTCGACACCATCGTCCTGGACAAGACCGGCACCGTCACCACCGGCCGGATGACCCTGCTGGCCGTGCACACGGCCGCCGAGACGACCGAGGGCACCACCGAGACGGACGTCCTGCGTCTGGCCGGTGCCCTGGAGCACTCCTCCGAGCACCCGATCGCCCAGGCCGTCGCCGCGGGAGCCGCCGCCCGGGTCGGCACGCTGCCCAGCCCGGAGGACTTCGCCAACATCCCCGGCCTCGGCGTCCAGGGCATCGTCGACGGACATGCCGTCCTGGTCGGCCGGGAGCCGCTGCTGGCCGAGTGGGCGATCACCCTGCCGCCAAAGCTCCAGCGCGCCAGGGCCGAAGCCGAGGCGGCCGGTCGTACGGCCATCACGGTCGCCTGGGACGGCGAGGCCCGCGCGGTCCTCGAAGTCGCTGACGCCGTCAAGGAGACCAGCCCCGAAGCCATCCGTCGCCTGCGTGCCCTCGGCCTGACTCCCATCCTCCTCACCGGCGACAACCAGGCCGTGGCCGAGTCGGTGGCTGCCGAGGTGGGCATCGCACCCGAGCACGTGATCGCCGAAGTCCTGCCGCAGGACAAGGTGGACGTCGTCAAGCGCCTGCAGGGCGAGGGCCGTTCGGTCGCCATGGTCGGTGACGGAGTCAACGACGCCGCGGCACTGGCCCAGGCCGACCTGGGTCTGGCCATGGGCACCGGCACGGACGCCGCGATCGAGGCCGGCGACCTGACCCTGGTCCGCGGTGACCTGCGGGTCGCGGCCGACGCCATCCGCCTCGCCCGCAAGACCCTCGGCACCATCCGCTCCAACCTCTTCTGGGCCTTCGCCTACAACGTCGCCGCCCTGCCGCTCGCCGCGGCCGGTCTGCTCAACCCGATGATCGCCGGCGCGGCCATGGCCTTCTCCTCGGTCTTCGTCGTCGGCAACAGCCTGCGGCTGCGCCACTTCCGGGCCGCTGACCAGTAAGCGGTCGACCGAGCAGGTTGCACCGGGGCCCGACGGCCGGCACGACCGTCGGGCCCCGGTGTGACCGTCGTTGCTCACGCGGTGACGCGGTTGTCGTCGCCGCACGGTGGAAAGCCGCGGCCGGGACGGGCACTTGGGGAGGGCGGGTGAGGCCGTGCGCCGCCGGTCGGCGCACGGCTGAAGCCCCGCAGAGCGGCGTGACCTAACCGGCCTGCCGCCGTCGGCTGCGGCGGTGCACACGGCGGCCCAGGAACGTCACGGCCGTGATCTTCAGGAGCACGGCGACCAGGACGGCGCCGGCCGCCCAGCCCGTCCAGTGCGGCGCGGACAACACCGCACCAGCCAGACCCAGGTGGACAGCCACGGCCAGGATGCCCAGGACCGCGACGCCTGCCCAGGTGAGGTGCCTGCGCCGCGCCGAGGTCGATGCGGAGGTGGTGACCGCGCTACCGGCGTCCTCCGCACTCCGGGCGGCAGGTGCCGTCTCCCGCCAGTCCACTCGCAGCTCTTCGCGCCTCCCGAACCTGCCGAGGTGCGCGGCCAGGAGGTCCTGGAGCCGACGCAGCCCTTGTTCGTCGTCGCCCTCGGCGCGCAGCACCAGCGCGTCCGACGCGGCGTCCAAGGTGCACCGACCCCAGGGAAGCGTCAGGACACCATGGGTGTCGGTCCACTCGACCTGGATCTGGTCCGGCCTGAGCTCGGGCGGCATGTGCGTTCCGGGCGGCGGCGTGGCGTCCCCGCCATGATGTGGCCGCGCGCGGTGGCCGAGGTGGCGGCCCTTGTTGCTGAAGTGCTTGCACAGCTGGACGAGATACCGGCTCGGCCGGTCAGTGGGTACGCGGGCTTCGGCACTCGGCATGGCGATCCTCGGGGCGATGGTGGGTGAAGAGGGTTCAGATCCTGGTCACAGCGACGAACCAGGCGTCGACGTGGCCCGGGGCGACGCTGAGTTCGATGGCCGACGGTTCGACGGAGTCGATCTGCCAGCCGTCGGCGAACGCCGCTTCGACGTCGCCACGTGTCACCTTGTGCACAGGGCCCCAGACGCCACGCTCCCGATCGCTGATGCAGAGCATGAAGCAGCGCCCGCCCGGCCGTAGGACGGACCGCAGGCCGCCTGTGTACGCGGTGCGGTCCTCGCCTGCGAAGACGTGGAAGAGACCGCAGTCGAGCACGGTGTCGAACTGCTCGCCGAGACCGGCGAGGTCGCGGGCGTCATGGCGCAGGAATCGCACCTTCTCGCCGCGGGCGCGTGCCTTCTCCTCTGCTGCGCCCAGGGCTCGGGCGGCGAGGTCGATACCGGTGGCGTCGCGACCGAGAGCGGCCGCCATGAGCGTGTGCTCCCCAGTACCGCAGCCGACATCCAGCACCCGGCCCCGGATTCCACCGGACCGGGTGAGGGACAGGAAGGCCGGCTGGGGGCGGCCGATGTCCCACGGGGGCGGGGTGGCGTACAGGTCGTCGGGCTCCCGCGGAGCCCTTGCGCCCGGCTGATGAGGTGAGACGGACATGGGCCCTCCTTTTGAGGGTGGCCGGATCCTCGTGACGGGATACGGACCCGGGTGACGACCCCAGATTTATCGAGACACTGTGCCTACGTCAAGTCATGCTGTATTCAGGTGGGCGCCGCGTACACTACGGGGGTGCCCAAGCTGTGGAACGAGACGATCGAAGAGCACCGCCGCGCGGTACGTGACGCGGTGCTGGAAGTGACCGCGGCTCTCGTGGCCGAGCACGGGCTGCGGGGCGTGACGATGTCCCGCATCGCCGAGGGAACCGGGATCGGCCGGGCCACGCTCTACAAGTACTTCCCGGACGTCGAATCGATCATGACCGCCTGGCACGAGCGGCAGATCACCGGCCATCTGCAGGAGCTCGCGGCGCTCCGCGACCGGCCCGGCAGCGCGGGCGAACGACTGACCGCGGCCCTCGACGCCTACCCCTCGATCCAGCTGCGGCGTCGCGGCCATGACCCGGAGATCGGTGCCGTCCTGCACCGAGGGGAGCACGTCGCCCACGCCGAACAACATCTGCTCCGGTTCATCAGTGAGCTGCTCGCCGAGGGCGCGGAAGCCGGCGAGGTACGCGACGACGTGTCGCCGGACGAGCTCGCCGCGTACTGCCTGCACGCCCTCGGCGCGGCGGGTGGTCTGCCGTCCCAGGCCGCGGCGCGCAGACTCGTCCGCGTCACGGTGGACGGCCTGCGCCCCACCTCCTGACAATCCGCTCCGCGCCACAAGGAACAGGGAGGCCGGCGCGGGCCCCGGCCTCCCCGGGAGCGTCAGCCCTTGCCGAGCAGCTTGTTCATCTCGGTGATCTCGGCGTTCTGCGTGGTGACGATGTCGTCGGCCATGGAGGTGGCAGCACCGTACTTGCCCTTGCCCTTCTCGGTGGTGGCCATCTCGACCGCGCCCTTGTGGTGCTCGATCATCATGGTCAGGAACATGGCGTCGAAGTCCTCGCCGGACATCTTCTTCAGCTCGCCCATGTCCTTGGCGTCCATCATTCCGGGCATGCCGGAGTGGCTGGAGTGATCCATGCCGGGCATCGACCCCATCGATCCGTGCGACATCGGGACGTCCTCGCCCCAGGACTTCAACCAGCCGCTCATGGTCTGGATCTCCGGGTCCTGCGCCTTCTCGATGCGCGAGGCGAGATCCTTGACCTGGGCGGAGGAGGCGCGGCCGGCAGCGAGCTGCGCCATCTCGAGGGCCTGCTGGTGGTGGGGGATCATGCCCTGGGCGAAGGACACGTCCTGCGTGTTGTGTGCGCCCGCTGTGGCGGCGGCGCCCGAGGACGACGAGGCCGAGTCATGGCCCGAGCGCCCGCTGCCCTCGCTGCCGCCACCACAGGCGGCGAGAACGAGTGCGGCGGTGGCGGTGGTCGCGATAAGGGCGGCGCGGCGCGTGAAGATACGAGGGGTGGACATGCGTGAACTCCTGCTGTGCGAAAGAGGGGATCCGGGCGGGCGTGAGCGCCGCGTCAGGTGATGACGCGGTGCCGAGGTTCCTCTAGATCCGCAGGAGTTGGAGTTCGGCCAAGGACGGAGGTGCGCGTGCACCGTCCGGTGCCGCGGACGCCTCTGGGCACGTGGCGTCGTCGTGCGCAAGCGCTGTTACGGGATCGGGCGCGAGGGTGGGCAGTTCCGGCCCTCCGCTCAAAGCGCCCGACGCGCAGGTCGAGTCTGCGTGCTGGGCATGGTGTCCGCCGCAGTGGCCGTCGGCGTCGGTGCAGTCGTCTTGCATGGCCATGGGGGCCGCCGTCGGCCGGGTATGAGTGTGCTCCGGGGTGAGCCCGAGGGGCGCCAGGGCGTGCATGCCGAACAGGCCCGCCAGCAGTCCGAGTACGAGCAGCGCCCGCCACCGCCACACCGGCGGTCGCGCGGAGTGCTGCTCTGGACTGGTCATCGGCGTCATTCCGTGTGGAGGGTGAAAGGCGGGCTCAGTGGTGGAGTGTCAGTTGTGCATACGGACGTGGTCGTGCTCGTGTTCAACGTGGTCGGGCGAGCCGCCCGTCATTCCCCGCTGAGGGCATGTGATACCCGACGGCCCGACGGTGGTTACGACCTGCCGTCACCTGTGCGTAGTGGCCGAGGAACATGTCGACCCCGCTGGCGATCAGGCGCTCGGTGAGGTCGTGTCACCGTCGATGGTGGTGCCGTAGGCGCCGAACACCAGGTGCGGGGAGAGCATCAGCGCGTACAGCTGTACGACGGCGACGTCGGGTCAGGGCCGGGATGCCGGAGATGCCGAGCCGCCCCTTGTCCACCAGCCCGGCGATCCCCGTGCGCTGCCCCGGCCGGCCGCTGGCCGACGGGCTGGTCGTGCCATGGGATCCGTGACCCACAACGGGCACGCCGTATTCAAGAAGCCTCGACGCCGACCGTGCCCGCCTCGCCTTCCTCCAGCACCTGTGCCAGATCTGCCCCGAGCCGCTTGAGCAACGGTTCTTGGTCCTCGTTCGCCCTGCCGACCAGGAGCAGGACTACTCCTCCGAAATCGAGCTGCATCCGGAGTGCCAGTCAGCGTGTCGGTGCCGCGAGCCGACTCCGGACGAGAGGCAAATCGCCCGAAGCGGGTGGCCCGCCGACCGGTACGAAGCATGGATGATCGCTGCCCGGCACTACCAGCTGGTCTTACGTGAACGCCTACGCGACCCAGCAGTAGACATCCTGGCCCTGACGTCGGGCGCTGCTGACGAGAGCGGCCAGATCGCTCAGGATCACTTCGGCGATCTCCGCGTCGATGACCTCGCCGTCCTCCGCGCGCTGCGCGGCCCACGAGACGGCGACATCCCGCAACCTGGACCGCTCGGCATCGGCGAGTGCGGCAGCCAGGCGAGGCGAGATCGCGAAGACGACACACCCGTCATCGTCCTGGTCGGCGACGATACGAGGCTCGCCGGCTTCGACGAGTTGCTCGAAGCTGCCGCCTGCAAGAAGGCACTCCCACTCGACCACAGCCCCTTCGGGATCGAAGTTGCCGAAGGAGAGCGACTCGGCACGTCCTGGCCCGGCCTGAAGAGCCGAAGCCGCAGACGCGTCATCCGGCGCCACGAAGAACTCGACGATGATGCTCACTGAGGCATCATGCCTGACCGCCTACGTCCATGATCGGCCGGACAGGCCATGGGCGGCACGCTTCGGGGGGACATAGTGCTGTGCGGCCAGTTCCTGCTGGCTGGGCTCCAGCTGCTGCCAAATACGACCAGAGGCACAGCGCGGCCGCTGCTCGGCATCCCACAGGTCGCAGTCGAAGTAGCCGATCGGGAATTCGGTGGATGCGCACGTATCCGGGACGCCCCGCCAGGTCTGCGGCTGTCCCCGCCGAAGCCGACTGTGGCCGGTGACGGTGTTGGTCATGCAGGCGACGCATCGTTCTGGGACTCGCTGGTGTTCGACGGGATCGACGACGTGGACGTCGAGGCGGTTGCCGCCTTTTCCTCCCGCTCGCTGATCCCGCCCGCCACCAGGAAGGGCAGCCCGCTCTGCTCGCCCTCCACGGCGAACCCGCCGTCGGCTCCGCCGAACTCATGGCACCCGCCTTCCGTAGCACCTTACGGATCTCCTCGGCGTCCCCGGTCCCGGACCGCCCACGACCGATGACCCCATCGTGGTCATTCGAGATCGTCATCGAAGCGAGGCTTCGTCGCGAGCCTCTGGTCGAGGTCAGTTCGGGATCGGCGGGTGGGCTCGTCACCGCGCGAGGGCGGATGACAGTCGATGCGCGCAGCCGGATAGACGATCAGTGGTGTGCGGGGGGCCGGCGCGCCCGGGGGCTCGGCGGCACAGAAGATCGCCCGACCCACGAAGACGCTGGGTACGAGGATCGCGGTGTCGGCATCGAGACTCAGGCGGTGGGAACTGGTGGGAAGCAGGTGGACTTTCAGGGCGCCGTCGTGCCACTCCAGGTTGGGGGCCAGCTGGTTGACAGCGTCCGCGACTCCATGCCGGGCGATCATGGAGGCCGGGCAGCGACATCGCCTTCCAACGGGCCCGTATGCCGAGCCAGCAGGGCGCGAGGACGGCATACCAGAATTGCTCCAGTTCCACAGCGATACGCCGCGCCACATACTCCTCGCCCCGGTCCATGGCCATCAGGAGCAGCCGAGGCGGCCTGTCGGCCACGGTCTTGCCCCATGAGTGGCCGCCGATGGCCGCCGTCAGCTCGTAACGGATCCACTCGCTCGAAGTGGTGGCCACCTGATGCAGGGCGCTGTCCAGGGCCGCCTGAAATCTTGCGGGTTCTGGCCGCAGGAAGCCGCTGCTCAGTGCCTGTGTCACATCCTCTTGCCGCAGGTCACGAGGCCCTGACACTGGGTGCGATCGGGTTTGCCGTTCGGTTTAGCGTCGATGGACGCCGAGGCGAACGGCATCCGGAGGGATCGTCAGGCGACTGCCGCAAAGGGAGTTGGGACCGCGTCGGTTCGGCGGTTTCGTCGGGTGAGGCGGCGGGTCATGAGGGTGATGAAGGCCCACTGGGTGTGGGCTTCGGCGTGGGACATGAGGCGTTCGTAGTCCCGCGCGTTGCGGCGGGCCCGCATCGTCCACGAATTCGACCGCTCCACCACCCAGCGCTTGGGCAACAAGACGAAGCCCTTGGCGTCCTTGGGCCGGGAGACGACCTTGACGGTGATGCCGAGGGTGGCCTGGGCCCAGGCGGCGAACTCGTCTCCGCCGTAGCCGTTGTCCGCCCAGACCAGCACGATCTCGGGGTGCTCGGTGTGGAGGCGGGTCAGCAGGACACGGGCCGCGTCCCGGTCCTGGACGTCGGCCGGCGTGACGAGCAGGTCGACGAGCAGGCCGTCCTGATCAACCAGGAGATGCCGCTTCCGGCCGTTGATGTGTTTGTTCGCGTCGTAACCGCGCGTCGCCTTCGATACGGTCTCCGCGCCCTTGACGGACTGCGAGTCCACGATCACCCGGACCGGCCAGGGACACCTCCGGCGGCGCAGCCGCAACTGCCGGCGAAGCTGATCGAGAACGTGCCTCAGGACGCCAGCCTTTGCCCAGCGGGCGAAGTACCCGAACACTGTGCGCCACGGAATGCCGAAGTCAGCGGGCAGCGCGCGCCATTTCGCCCCGTTGTCGGTGATGTAGCGGATGGCGTCGACGATGCGCCGGCGGGGCCACTTCTCCGGGGCCCCGCCCTTGGGAGTCTGGCAGGCGGGAGTGGGCAGGAGCCGTTCCAGGAGGGCCCATTCGAGGTCACTGGTGTCGGAGGGGTAGCGGTAGCGGGACAGCGGCATGACGGGGAGCCGGGCCGCGACCTGAAGAGGGGCCAACTGCGGGGCGGTCGCGGCCCGTTGCCTTTCTGGGGTTCACTCCAGGTTGGCGAGGAGGTGCAGGGTGGACTCGATCGCGCCCATCTGCGCCATGACCGTGCGGATGTAAGGATCGTCGGGCTTCTTCTTCTGGTGCGGCAGGAGAATGCCAGCGATGAAGTTCTCCACCCGGTGGTGGACGGACTCGAAGAACGCCCGCTCGTAGCCGATCCACACCTCCGGTGCATCGTCGAGCATCCGGTATCCCCACGACTTGTCCCAGGTCACAGGCGGAAGCCCCTTCGCCGCAGCCACCATGCGCAGGTGCGCGAGCCCGGTGTGGACCTGCGCACGGGTGCGCTCGGTGGCCGCCATCAGCTGGACGATCGTCAGGCCGGCGGGACGGGCCTCCAACAGGGCGGAAAGGACGGCTTCGGCATGGACGTGAGCGGGAACGCCCCGCCCCATCGCTACTCGCCCGTGCCCTTCAGCAGCTTCTGGAGCTGCTCGTCCAGGTCGACCTCGCCGCGGGTGACCGCGTTTTCGATCCAGTCCGCCGACGCCCTCACCCGTGCAAGGCCCCGCAGGATCGTCTCGCGTTCGGCGTCGTCGTAGGGCTCGCCGCGCAGGTTCGGCACGATCCTTCCGGCGGTGACGGTGAACTGTGTGCAGGCCGCGACCAGGTCCATGAACTGGGTGTTGTGCTCCATGCGTCGTAGCTGGTCCAGCTGCGGGGCGGCTTCCTGCTGCCCGTACTGGACCTGCTGGCGGAACTGGTCGAACTGCGCCTCATTAACAGCGTGCCTGGCGGTGTCGTCGGCCATCGCCTTCGAGGCGACCGCCGGGCGGCGCAGGAAGTCGGTGGCCACCCGCGCGGCCACCTGGTCGTCGGCGGCGAGGCCACCCACCGGTAGTCCCGGACCGTCGAATAGGCCAGACCGACGTCCTCGGCGAACATCCGGATCGCCTCGCTGACCGTGAACAACTCCTCACTCCCCGACGGGTTCGTGCCTCCGTAGGAGCGCATCGGCTCGATCTCCAGGCCGACGTCCCCGAGCTGCCACTGGACGCTGCTCATCGTCTCGACCCAGTCCCGCCCCAGCCTGACCAACTCGTCGTAGCGCTGCCGGGTCACACTGCCGACCATCCCGGTCATCCGGACACCACCCCCACGAGCCCCGGGGACAACACCCTCGCGTGCCGTCAACTCGCCCTGGACAACCGTCACTTCGCACGATCCGGCTGCCTTGTCCCGGCCGGAAGGGCGTGCCGGCCCGGCGCCCGAAGCGGCCCTGACGCTGCCCGACGCGCAGGCTCACGCCCCGCCCGGCCGCGCGCGCCGCGTGTGCCAGGCCCGTTTGCGGCAGGCGGGAGAGCAGTAGACGGCCGAGGCGGGACGGTCGACTCCTACCGTCCACGACCCCCCGCACTCCGGGCAGACAGTCTTCACGCCGGCTTGGACCGCCTCGGTCCTCGTCGTCGCCCGCCGCACCCGCCGCCAGTGCCTGGAGCGGCAAGCGTTCGAACAGAAGGCCGCCGTTGTTTTCGCCGTCGGCATCAGCGGGCCCCCGCACCCCCGGCACAGCCGCGGCCCGGCATCGTCGCCTGTGACCACGGCCAGCCTCAACCGGGGAACACCGTTCCTGCTCATGCGGCCACCGTAGGGCGAGACCCGACGTCCGCCCAGGCGTTGCCCTCGGCGGTCAGCAGTATGGCGGCTGATTGGTCAGAGACGCTGCCACCCGTGTCCACACGCCGAACAGCCGATAAAGGCTGGGCAGAGCGCCCTGCGCCTGGACGGTCCGCGTGTCTGTCAAGGTGACTCCTGGAATTCCCAGGAGCGTCGAGGCCACTGAGGCCGACTGCCAGCGGACCGTGAGGACGGACAGGTCCGCAGCGGCCGCTGACACCTTCGGGACTGTGGAGAGACTGACAGCGACCGCTTTCTCGATTGCCGCACGTGCTTCTTCCGCCGGTCGTAGATCTGCTGCGAACCGGTCCCGCGCATATTTCACGGCCACGGTCGTCACCGAGGCGTCCCATTCCGTCATCTCTGTGCAGGCACAGTCGTCACCGGTGAGGACCGTCACCGGAACGCCGATGGCGGCCGCGGTGGCGTGGGCCAGGCCGATCTCGCCCACAGGCCGGCCGTCCAGCCACATGTCTTCGATCTCGTGCCCCATGAAGCTGTGACTCAGTACGCCGAGCGCGCCGGCCCGCGAGTGGTAGCCAACGCAGATCACGGCGTCGTGCTCGGGGGTGAGGCCTTCGAGCATGAGCATTTGCTTGGGCTTGCCGCGGATGAGGCGGGCTGCCGGGTGCAGCGACTCGGGCAGGATGTTGCGCATGGGTCCATGCGCATCGTTGACGGTGATGTCTGTGGCACCGGCCGCGACGGCCCCGCGGACGGCGGCGTTGACGTCCTCCGCCATCATCAGCCGTCCACGCTCGTAGTCCCGGCCACCGGGCTGGACATCGTCGGCGTCCACGAGCCCGGTGACGCCCTCCATATCCACACTGATGTAAATCCGCACTGCGCAATCTCCTCAAGCTTGATCGCTTAGGAGACGCCTGCGATTTCGCCCTCGGTTCCTCCACCAGTTCTCCGCTGTCTGGCTAACGAGGCCCCGACTGACTACAGACGTCCCCATGGCGTACGCAGGAGTCAGCAAGTCGAGCGCATAGCGGGCACGCGGTGAGATCCCCGCTACTCGGCGACGCCCCGGAAGTACAGGAAGCGCGGCTGGGTGGTGAGGGTCCGGTACGCCTCTGGCGTGGCTCTCAGAAGCCTCCGGCACGGGCATCGGCTCGGCCAATTCATCGACGCGGAAGCCGCCTTGGCGCAGTGCGGAGAACGTGGCGCTCAGCGGGCGACGGTAGACGCGCACCTCGGTGGGGTGATCGCCAATGGGCCAGGTCTCCGTGATCACTTCGGTGGCGAAGTAGTCCCGGTCGGCAAACCAGGCGCTGTCGTCGCTGTGGTGGACGGACAGTACGAACGCGCCACCGGGCACCAGCACGCGGTGCAGCTCCTGGAGTGTGGGCCCCCAGTCCCGGAGGTAGTGCAGGACGAGTGAGGCGGTGACGAGGTCGATCGAGGCGTCAGGTATGAAGTGCAGCGGTTCGGCCAGGTCAGCTTGGCGGAACCGGGCATACTGTCCGTGGCGGCGCTCGGCTTCTCGGATCATGACCTCACTGGCGTCCAGGCCGAGCACGTCCGCGCCACGCTCCGCCAGTTGCCGGGACAGCAGCCCCGTCGCACAGCCGATGTCCAAGACCCGCAGCCCAGCCACCTCCCCGGCCAGGCCCAAGATCGCGGGCCTGTCATACAGAGCGTTGAACGGGCTGATGGCGCTGTGCTCGGCGTACGCCTCACCGAAAGTGTCGTAGTCGGATGACTTCATGCGCCGATCCTCGCACCGGGCCTACGTCGACTGGCGACCGGCTGGGCGAACAGTGGATCTGCGGCCAAGGATGCTGCGACGCACGCGTTTTCGGCCGGGCAGCGTCGGGCAGGAACCTCGCAATGCGTGGGCCTAGTCAGCGTGTCGGCCCATGACCTGCCCCAACGCACCATTCGGTCTGTCATGTGAGGCTCAGACACAGCTTCTCAAAGAGTGTTTTGTCCTGGCGAGGTTGTTTGGTGGCGCTTCGAAGGGCGAGTGGGTCTGCGACTGCTGGGGCGAGAGTGGTCAATGCGGCCT
>NZ_JBIAWE010000039.1:0-31650 GCF_042895235.1 Streptomyces sp. NPDC001410 | reverse complement strand
ACTTCGAACACCTCCCCCAACGGCACGGGAGCCTCGTGCGTTGCGCACCCCGTCGGCGTCACCCGATCAGTGGCCGTGCTGAAAACGCTCAGTGAATTCGCCGAGGTATTCGTGAGCAAGCCCGCGGCCCGTGTGCCTCAGCGACGCAACGCGCGCTCAAACCGGGCGCGCATCCTGGCCACGGCGCGCCAGGAGCTCGGCCGCAATCCTGACGTCACGCTGGAGGAGCTGGCGCGGGCCTCCGGTGTCGTACGGCGCACCCTCTTCGGTCATTTTCCCGGGCGTGCGGCGCTGCTGGAGGCGCTCGCCGAGGAGGCATCCGAAGCCCTTCGGGGCACGCTGGCGGCCGGGGCGGCGCACTTCGGGCCGGACGAGCCGGCCGAGCGGGCGCTCGCGTACTTCGTGTTCTCGATCTGGCCCGTGGGGGACCGCTACCGGTTCCTGCTGGCGCTGGCCCGCCGCGACCTGGGCACCGAACGCGTGGCCGAGATCCTGGCGCCGGCCCGCGCCGAGGGCGCGGCCATCCTCGAACGAGGTCAGCGCGACGGCGTCTTCCATTCCCACCTGCCGCCGGCCGTGCTCAGCGCCGGTGTGGAGGCGATGACGGTCGCGCTGCTGGAGGAGGTCAACAGCGGGGCGCTGGAGGACGACGGCACCCGGACCGCCGTCACCACGCTCATCGCGGCCGGTGTGCCGGAGCGGGAGGCGCGCGGCGTGGTCGCGGAGGTCGCGTCGACGGTGGTCGCGGAGGCCACGGAAGCCACGGAGGCCGCGGCCGACTGATCCCTCGGCGACCTGGGGACTACCGCTGGGGGTCCGTGCCGGTGTCGGAGACGAGTTCGGTCAGGCGGCGCAAGAGGGTGACGAGCTGGGTGCGCTCGACCGGCGTGAACGCCTCGTAGGCATGGGCCTGGCGCTCCCGTAGCCGGGCCCGGAGCGTCGCCATCAACTCGGCTCCCTTGTCGGTGAGGCTGACCAGGACCCGCCGCTCGTCCTCGGGGGACCGGCGGCGCACCACGATGCCCTTCGTCTCCAGTTGCTGCAGCATGCGGGTGGCGGTGGGGACGCTGACGTCCGCGCTGCTCGCCAGTCGGCCCACCGGGATGTCCGGCTCCGTGGCCAGTGGTTCGAGCAGTGCGACCTGGGCCAGGGAGAGCCCGCCGAAGTGCTCTGCGCCCGCAGAACGGGCCCGTCGCATGGCGACGAAGAGGGCGTCGGCCGCCCGTGCGATCTCCTCCGCGCCGACCTCGCCGACCTCGCTGACGGTGTCGACCTCGCTGACCTCGCCGATGGTGTCGACGCCGTCCTCCGGCCCGACCCGCTCGCCATTGTGTTCCTTGCTCACAGAGGTGTAACTTACCAGAGCAATAGTTAGCCGCCTAAATATTAGGAGGCGAGAGGTCGTGCCCTCTCCGTATCGCATCGACGTCCATCAGCACCTCATCCCTCCGGCCTACCGGGACGCGATGGACCGCCACGGCGTGACGGCCGCCGGCTGGCCCACCCCCGCATGGGATGCGGACAGCGCGATCGCGATGATGGATCGCCGGTCGATCGCCACCGGCATCCTGTCCATCAGCTCGCCGGGCACCCACTTCGGCGACGACGCCGAGGCCCGCGCGATCGCCCGCGGGGTCAACGAGTACAGCGCGGAGCTGGCCAAGGACCGACCGGACCGCTTCGGGTTCTTCGCCGGGCTTCCGCTGCCGGACGTGGACGGCGCCGTCGCCGAGGCGGTCCACGCGCTGGACGAACTGCGCGCCGACGGCGTGGTGTTGATGTCCAACGTGCGGGGCCGCTATCTCGGCGACAAGATGTTCGAGCCGCTGTGGGCCGAGCTGGACGCCCGCGCCGCGGTGGTCTTCGTCCATCCCGACGCGCCGCCGATGCCCATGCTGGAGGGCATGCCCGGCCCGCTGCTGGACTTCCCGTTCGACACCACCCGGACCGCCGTGCACATGACGCTGGGCGGCGTGATGAGCCGGTACACCCGGATGAAGGTGATCCTCTCCCATGCCGGTGGCTTCCTGCCGTACGCGGCCTGGCGGTTCACCGGCGGCGCCCAGTTCAACCCCGGCACCACGCCGATGGGCGTCCTGACCGATCTGCAGCGCTTCTACTTCGACACCGCGCTGTCCTCCACGCCGTCCGCCCTGCCCTCGCTGCTCGCCTTCGCCGCCCCCGGGCACATCCTCTACGGCAGCGACTTCCCCTTCGCCCCGCAGGAGGCCGGCCCGCTCCTCGACTCCATGCTGGACGGCTACGACGGCTTCGAGCCCGGCCAGCTGGACGCGATCAACCGCGGCAGCGCCGAGGTCCTCTTCCCCCGGCTTGCCAGGGCCTGATCAGGCAACACCAAGGGCGCGACACCCAGTTCCGCGAGAGAGTGTGTCGGAGTGGTCGCGGTCGACGGTGTCGGAGCCGTCCCGTCGGCAGTGCCCGGGCCTCAGAGGCGCGCCGGGCTGCTTGCGGCCATGCGCGTCGCCGCGTCGAAGATCAGGCGCGCGTGCAGTTCGAACATGGCCACCAGGTCGACGCTGTCGCCGGAGATCTCGCGATGGATGAACAGACCGTCGGCGCCGGCCACGGCGTAGGTGGTGAGGGTGTGCACGGAATCCTCGTCCAGGTCCGGGACGAGGGTCTCGATCATTTCGGCGATCTTCCGCCGGGAGATGTCGCGGACCTGGAGGAACACGGTCCGGCCCCTCGGTTCCGTGGGGCGCCGCTCCAGGGCGAGCATCAGGCCGAGGCGCAGGAAGTCGGGCGCGTCGACGAGTGACCTCGCCACGTTCGCCGCCATGGTGGTGACCCGTTCCAGCGGTGTGCCCGTCTCTTCGCCGGGCAGCTCGACGGCTGTCAGCCAGGTCTCGAAGCTGCGCTCGATGACCGCGGCGATCAGGTCGTCCTTGTCCTTGAAGTGCCAGTAGATCGAGCTGGCCGGCAGTCCGCACTTGGCGCTCACCGCCGCGATCGACGTGCCCTCGTACCCACGCTCGCCCGCGATCTCCACCGCGGCGTCGAGGATCCGCAGTCGCGACTCCACCCCGTTCGCGCGCTTCTTGCGCGTCGTCTGCGGCCTGGTCATCGAGTGTGCCCTTTCTCCCGTCCCCAGCACTTGACCCTATCCCGCGCCCCTCCTTACTGTAGCAGCCATTCCAATTGGAGTGACTGCTACAGCAAGAGCCGTGCGCAACAGGGACGACAGTGAGGTGGCCTGGTGACTGAGATCAGCGCCAAGGACAGAGCCGGGGACAGCACGTACGACGTGGCGGTGATCGGTTACGGCCCCACGGGGGTGACCGCAGCGAACCTGCTGGGAGGGATGGGGCTCAGGGTCGTCGTCCTGGAACGCGACGCCGAGATCTTCTCCCGCGCGCGGGCGATCTCCACGGACGAGGAGGTCGTACGGATCTGGCAGCGCACCGGCCTGGCGGAGCGGCTGAAGCGGGACATGCTGGCCGAGCGGGCCCTCGATTTTGTCGATGCCCGGGGCCGTACCTTCCTCAGCGCTCACCCCACCCCGCGTGGCCATGGGCATCCGCCGCAGATGTTCCTCTACCAGCCGGCGCTCGAACAGGTCCTGCGCGACGGAGTCGACCGTTATCCGAACGTCGAGGTGCTTCTGCGCCACGAGTGCCTGCGCCTTCGCCAGGACGGCGACGGCGTGGAACTGACGGCCCTGTCCACCGTCGACGACTCCGTACGACGCCTGCGCGCCTCCTACGTCATCGCCGCGGACGGCGGCTCCAGCCTGACCCGCGCCCAGCTGAACGTCGGTTACGAGGGGCGGACGTACGAGGACCGCTGGGTGGTCGTCGACACCGAGATGCTCAAGCCGTGGCCGGACCACGACCGGCTGCGTTTCCGCTGCGATCCGACGCGACCGGCCGTGGACTGCCCGACGCCCCTCGGGCATCACCGCTGGGAGTTCCCGATCCTGCCCGGGGAGGACGAGAAGCGCCTGACCACCGACGACGCCATCTATGCGATGGTGTCCCGGTACGGCATCGGCCGGGACCAGATCAAGATCCTGCGGGCCACCGTCTACAGCCATCACGTGCGTTTCGCGGCCCGTTTCCGGGTGGGGCGGGTCTTCCTCGCCGGTGACGCCGCCCACGCCATGCCGCCGTGGATCGGCCAGGGCATGGCTGCCGGGGTGCGGGACGTGGCCAACCTGTCCTGGAAGCTGGACGCGGTGCTGCGCGGCGAGCTGCCCGAGTCGGTGCTCGACAGCTACGAGGCCGAACGCAAGCCGCACGTCAAGGAGGTCACCAAGCGGGCGGTGTTCGTCGGCCGGATCATCACCGAGCGGCGCCGTGCGATCACGGGTGTCCGGGACGCCGTGCTTCCCGTCCTGAACCGGGCGCCAGGTCTTACCGACTGGCTGCAGGACTCGAACTGGATACCCGTCGCCCACTACGCGGGCGGCCTGCAGGACCGCGCGCGCACCAAGGCGTCGGGTCATCAGATACCGCAGCCCTGGGTGACCGGCCCTGACGGCAACCGGGTCCGCCTGGACGACGTGCTCGGCGGCCGCTGGCTGCTCCTGCACGGCGCACTTCCCGTGCCCCAGCCCGCCTGGGAGCGCCTGGGCGTCCCCTCGCTCACCGTCATGCCCGCCGGATCCCGCCCGGCCGAGGGCACGGTCGTCGACAGCGACGGCGTTCTGCTGCGCTGGATGAAGGAGCACCGGGTGACCACCCTCGCCCTGCGCCCCGACGCCTACGTCTACGCCGCCGCACCCGCCGGCTCCCAACTGCCGCCTCCGCCGACCGGGTTTGCGCCCACCTCCCGGCCGGCCACCGTCTCAGCCCAGTGAGGACCACCATGACCACGCAGACCGAACCGCCGGCGATGCGGGAATCCCTGCTCGACGTGGCCGGCAAGAAGATCTTCGTCGCCGAGACCGGTGACGGCCCGGCCGTGCTGCTCCTGCACGGCGGCGGCCCCGGCGCCTCCGGCGTCTCCAACTACGCCCGCAACATCGGCCCGTTGGCGAAGGAGTACCGGGTCATCGTCCCCGACCTGCCCGGCTACGGCCGCAGTACCAAGGGCATCGACGGCGCCGACCCGTTCGGCTGTCTCGCGGACGGGATCCGCGGCGTGCTCGACCGACTCGGCCTGGACAAGGCCCACTTGGTCGGCAACTCCTACGGCGGCGCGTGTGCCCTGCGCATCGCGCTGGACACCCCCGACCGGGTCGACCGCATGGTCCTGATGGGCCCCGGTGGCGTCGGCACCACCCGTGCCCTGCCCACGCCGGGTCTCAACAGTCTTTTCAACTACTACTCCGGGGAAGGGCCTTCGCGGTCGAAGCTGGAGAAGTTCATCCGCACCTACCTCGTCTTCAACGCTGCCGACGTGCCCGAGAGCGTCATCGAGGAGCGTTTCCGGGCGAGCATCGATTTTGAGGTCGTCGCCGCCCCGCCGCTGCGGCGGCCCTCCGGCCCGAACGCCCTGCGCACCTTGTGGAAGATGGACTTCACCCGGGACGACCGCCTGGCCCGGCTGCCCGTGCCGACCCTGGTGCTGTGGGGCGCCGACGACAAGGTCAACCGGCCCTCCGGCGGTCGCATGCTCGCCGAGCGCATGCCCAACTGCGATCTGTACGAGGTCGCCAACACCGGGCACTGGGTGCAGTTCGAACGCGCCGAGCTGTTCAACCGGCTGTGCGCCGACTTCCTGGCAGGCCGCCGATGAACACCACCGCCTCCGTCTTCGGCGCCGTCCACCTCGGCTACCTCGTCATCGAGACCAACCGCTTCACCGACTGGCGCCGCTTCGGCACCGACGCCATCGGCATGCACCACGACGACCTCTCCCGCGACCTGATGCGCTTCCGCCTCGACGACCAGGACTGCCGGTTCCTGATCCGGCGCGGCCCGGCCGAGGACGTCGTGGCCACCGGCTGGCACATCGACGACCACGGCAGTTTCGAGCAGATCGAGGCCCGTATCCGGGCCCACGGCGTCCCCTGCGTCGAGGGCAGCGCCGAGGAGGCGGCCCTGCGCGGCGTCGAACGCCTGCTGCGTTTCCCGGGCCCCAAGGGCATCACCCAGGAGATCTACACCACGGCGGTGAAATCGGGGGAGCCGCTGCGCATGCTGGCCTCCGGCTTCGTCACCGGCGACTCCGGCATGGGGCACATCGCGCTCACGTCCACCCAACCGGCCCGGCTCCGCGGCTACTTCGACACGGTCTTCGACGCCCGTCTCACCGACTACATCGACGAGACCATCAGCGGCGTCAAACTCAAGATCCGCTTCCTGCGCGTCAACGAACGCCACCACTCCATTGCGATCGCCGCCGTCCGCGGCCTGCCGATCGACCCGATCCGCACCCGCGTCCAGCACCTCAACGTCCAGGTGTCCACCCTCGACGACGTGGCACGCAGCTACGAGCGCGTCTGCGAACTCGGCTTCGACATGGCCCTCTCCGTCGGCCAGCACACCAACGACAAGGAGCTGTCCTACTACGCCCGCACACCCTCGGGCTTCGAGTGGGAGGTCGGCTGGAACCCCATCGTCGTCGACGAGTCCACCTGGGAGCCCAGCACCCACCAGGGCATCAGCATCTGGGGCCATACCCCGGTCGGCCGGACCATCGTCGACAAGCTCGACCAGTTCCGCTTCGGCGCCCGCTCCCTCGCCCGCCCGGAGATCACCGTCCCCGCCCTCAGCGGAGCCGGCATCCCCGACGACTGACGGCACCCAGGTGCTTCAGGAGTTCCACGGTGATCGGGCGAACTCGTCCTACCCTTCGGCCGCCTCCACGAGAAGCGCCAGTTCCTCCAGCGTGGCCGCCTGGAAGATCGTTCGCATCGGGATCACGACGTCGAACTCCTTGCGGATTCTCCGGGCCAGCAGTGTGGCCAGGACCGAATGGCCGCCGAGTTGGAAGAAGTTGTCCTCGGGCCGTGCCTCCGGGATCCCGAGGATCTGCTTGACGAGGTCGTACAGGTCCGTGCCGGCGGCGGCCGCCGGCTCCGTCACGGGCGGGTTGGCGTCGGCTTCACGAAGGGCCGCGCGGTCGACCTTGCCGTTGGGGGTGGTGGGAAAGCGGTCGAGGACGATGACGGTGTACGGCACCATGTGCTCCGGCAGCGACCTGGCCACGTACTGCCGTAACTCCGCGCCGGTGGCCTCCGTACTTGCCGGCGTGGTCACATAGCCCACGATCCGCGCCGTCGCGAGATCGCCCTCCACCACGACACAGGCGAGGTCGACGGCGGGATGCGCGGCCAGCCGGGTCTCGATCTCGCCCAGTTCGACGCGGAAGCCGCGGAGTTTCACCTGGTCGTCCGCCCGGCCCGCGAAGAACAGCTCTCCGTCCGCGCGTCGCCGACCCCGGTCGCCCGAGCGGTACATCCGGCTGCCGGGCGGACCGGCCGGGTCGGCCACGAACCGCGCGGCGGTCAGCCCGGCCTGGTTCAGATACCCGCGTGCCAGGCCAGGACCCGCCAGGTACAGCTCGCCCTCGTCGCCCGGACCGGCCTCGGCCAGCCGCTCATCGAGGATGTGCACGGTGCTGCCGGGGAACGTGCGGCCGATGCTGATGTCGTCGGGCCGGGTGATCCGCCCGATGGAGATGCCGACGGTGACCTCGGTGGGGCCGTAGCCGTTGAGCAGGGACCTGCCCGCGGCCCAGGTCCGTACGAGGGACGGGGAGAGGGCGTCACCGGTGGAGACGAGTGTTCCGCCGGGCAGGACGCCGTCCGCCTCGGTGACGCTGAGCGCCACCGGGGGCAGCGTGGCGTGCGTGACCTTGTTCTCGGTCATGGTGTCCCGCAGCGGCTGGCCGGGCAGCAGGTCGTCGGCCGGTGCCATCACGAGTGCCGCACCGGACAGCAGGGCCAGCGAGATGTCCCAGAAAGCGGCGTCGAAGCTGATCGACGCCCACTGCAGAACGCGGTCACCCGGGCCCGCCCCGATCTGCTCGGCCTGGCTCGCCACCAGGCCGGCGACGCCACGGTGCGTCACCGCGACGCCCTTGGGCAGGCCCGTCGACCCCGAGGTGTAGACGACGTACATCAGATGCTCGGCGCGCAGCTCGGCGAGGCGCTCCCGATCGGACACGTCGTGGTCGGCGTGCGCCTCGCACTCCGCGCGGAACGCGGGGTCGTCGAGAACGACCTCGGGCACGCCCCCGTCCGGCAGCGTGAGTTCCGTGTGCTCCGCCGCGCGGATCAGCAGCACCGGCCGCGCGTCGGCCACCATGTGCGCCAGCCGCTCCACCGGATACGCCGGGTCGAGCGCGAGGTAGGCGCCGCCCGCCTTGAGTACCGCAAGGAGCACCGTGACCAGGTCGGGGGACCGGGGTACGGAGACGGCGACCACCGAGTCCGGTCCCACGCCACGGGCGATCAGGTACCGTGCCAGCCGGTTGGCCGCGGAATTGAGAGCCGTGTAGCCGACGGCCTTGCCCTCGAACAGGATGGCGGTGTCGTCCCCCGCCTCGGCGGCGACGGCCTCGAAAAGCTGCGGGACGGTGTGCTTTGCATCGCCCATTTCGCGTCCATTCAGTGATGCATGGGAACGACGACGATTTCTCCTGGCACTCATGCTTCCCCATCATGATGGCGTGTCAGGGCGGTGCGCCGCCCCGTTGACTGAGAGGTGACAGATTCTGACCTTCGGTCGGTTTCGCCGTGTTACCAAGGGGAGTCAACGCCCGGCGAGCGAAGGCCTCTGCCCGTGATGAGTAATTCCCATTCCGCCTACTGCGGCTATCGTGATTACTTGGTTCTCGAAACCTTGCTCGACATTCAGAAGCCGATCACGCAGCAGCATGACGAGTTGCTCTTCGTCGTCGTCCATCAGTCGCACGAGTTGTGGTTCAAGGAGCTGCTCCACGAACTGGACGCCCTCCAGGTGACCTTGCGCAAGGCGGACAGCGGCCCCGCCCTGCGGACGCTGCGCCGGACTCGGGCGATCTTCCGGGCGCTGACGGCGCAGATCGACGTGCTGGAGACGATGACCTCCGACCAGTTCGACACGTTCCGCGACCAGTTGGTGGGCAGCGGCTTCTACTCGGCGCAGTTCCGTGAGATCGAGGTGGTGCTCGGCCGGCGCGACGGGACGGCGGCCGAGCACTTTCCCGAGGACAGCCGGGAACGGGCGCGCATCAGGGCGCGGGCCGCCGAGCCCACCCTCTTCGACGCCTTCCTCGACTATCTCGACGCCAAGGGTCACTCGCCCCACGACCTGCCCTCCGCATTGCACGGACTGCACAGCGACGACGGTGTGGTGGAACAGATCTGCCAGGGTCTGGTGGATCTCGACCAGGCCTTTCAGGAATGGCAGTACCGGCATGTCGTTCTCGTCCAGCGGATGATCGGCAACAAGATGGGTACGGGGGGAACGGCCGGCGCGGAGTTCCTTCGCAAAGCGATTTTCACGCCTTCTTTTCCCGCCTTGTGGCAGGCACGGCACGGCGAGTAGCGAGCGCCCGCAGGGCCTTCTTGTCCACCTTGCCCATCGGGGTGCGTGGCAACTGGTCGAGGGCCACCAGCCGGTCGGGAATCTTGTACGTGGCCAGACCGCAGCCCCGGAGGAATTCCTTCATCGCCGACGTACGGACCTGCGACCCGGTCAGCACGAGGAAGGCGTACGTCCGCTCGCCGAGCACGGTGTCCGGCACGCCGACCACGGCCGCGTCCTGGACGGACGGGTGGGTGCGCAGCTGCCGCTCCACCTCCTCCGCCGAGACCTTCTCACCGGCGCGGTTGATGACGTCCTTGATCCGCCCGACGATCGTGATGTTGCCCTCCGGGCCGCGCCGGACGAGGTCGCCCGTGCGGAAGAACCCGTCCGGCGTGAACGAGCGGGTGTTCTCCTCGGGGGCCCGGTAGTACCCGCGGATCGTGTACGGGCCGCGCGTGATCATCTCGCCGGCCTCCCCCTCGGGCACGGGGTTCAGGGACTCGTCGACGATCCGGACCTCGTCGTCCCCTGACATGGGCCGGCCGTCCGTGCCCGTGATCACGTCCTCCGGGTCGTCGAACCTGGTGTGGGTCAGCAGGCCCTCGCTGATGCCGTACCACCGCATGATCCGGCACCCGAGGACTTCTCCCGCCCGCCGGGCGAGCGCCGGGTCGAGCGGGGCGCTGCCGACCTGGACGAGCAGGTGCGACAGGTCGGGCTTCTGCCCGGAGTCGGCCCACAGCCGCAGTACGGAGGGCACGACCGTGGTCACGGTGACGTGCTCGCGACGGATCAGCGGGAACACCTCGTCGGGCCGCACGCTCGACGTCAGGACCGCCTTGCCGCCCAGCAGGAGGCTCCCGAACACCCCCGGGCAGGCGAGCGCCGCCTGGTGCGCGACCGGATTGACGGCGAGGTAGGCCACCTCCTGGCCCACGTGCATCGCCTCCGCCGTGGCCCGCATGACGTAGGCGTAGTCGTCATGGGCCCGGGGGATCAGCTTCGGCAGTCCGGTGGTGCCGCCGGAGAGGAGGAACAGCGCCGGATCCGACGGGTCGACGCGAGG
Organism: Streptomyces sp. NPDC001410; assembly: GCF_042895235.1. NCBI lineage: Bacteria > Bacillati > Actinomycetota > Actinomycetes > Kitasatosporales > Streptomycetaceae > Streptomyces > Streptomyces sp. NPDC001410. The sequence goes on along the minus strand of NZ_JBIAWE010000039.1, from coordinate 21,162 downwards.
CAGCGGGACGTCCTCGCTGCCCAGTGACTCCAGTGCGGTGAACTCCTGGGCGTCGCCGCTGACGAGGACGTGCCGGACCGAGGGGATCTCCCGGGCGATTTCGCGGTAGTCGAACCCGCCGAACTCGTCCTTCACGGCGTAGGCCACCGCTCCGGAGTGGGCGCACAGGTGGGATATCTCCGACTTGCGGTGCCCGGGCAGCGCCAGGACCGGTATGGCTCCGGCCCGCAGCAGGGCGAAGACCAGGACGACGAACTCGGTGATGTTGGGCAGGTGGACGACCACCCGGTCGAGCGGCCTGACGCCCAGTTCGATCAGGCCGCCCGCCAGTCGGTCGGCCCGCCGGGACAGCTCCGCGTAGGTCATCTCGCGCCCGTCGCAGACCACGGCCACGCGGTCGGCATGGCGCCGGCAGGACTCGTGCAGCAGGTCACCGAGCGGCCGGCCGAGCCAGATGCCCCGCCGGCGGTACTCATCCGCGAGGTGGTCGGGCCAGGGGACGAAACCGTCGAGCATGAGGCGTTCCCTTTCAGGAGGCGGTCCGCGACCGGAAGGCGACGGGGAGACTGCCGTAGCCGTACAGGAAGTTGGAGTAGATGCGCTGCGGCTCCCCGGCCGGCTCGATGTCCCGTACCGACGTGACGAGCGCCTGCAGCAGCGCGCGCAGCTCGGCCCGGCCCAGCGCCGCACCGACGCAGAAGTGCGGACCGTGGCCGAAGGTGAGGTGCTTGTTGGGGCGGCGGGACAGGTCGAGGATCCGGGGCTCGGCGAAGACCGTCTCGTCGTTGTTCGCCGAGGTGTTCCAGAACGTGACGATGTCACCGGCGCACACCTGCCGCCCGCCGAGGGAGAAGTCGCTCAGCGCCGTGCGCGCGAAGTGCATGCCCGGCGTCGCCCACCGCAGCAGCTCCTCCACCGCGGTGTCGAGGCCGATCGTCCCCTCGCACAGCCCGCGCCACTGGTCGGGGTACCGGGTGAAGGCGAGGACCGAGCTGATCGCGGTCATCCGCGACGACTCGTCCCCGCCCAGGAGGAGGCTGTAGCAGTTGAGCGCGATCTCCTCCGGGGTGAGCGGGCGGCCGTCGACCTCGGCGGTGGCGATCGTGCTGATCACGTCGTCGCCCGGCTTCGCCCGGCGCTCGAACGCCAGCTCCATCAGATAGAGCACGATCTCGTTGCGTGCCTCCAGAGCGTCCAGCCGGGCGCCCTCCTGATGCTCGGACGCCAGGGCCTCCTTGCTCCACAGGAGCAGCTGCTTGCGGTCCTGTGCGGGGATGGACAGCAGGTCGCAGATGGTGTTCATCGGGATGTGCTCGGCGACCTCGGCGGCGAAGTCGAAGCTGCCCAGCTCAGTGACGGTGCTGATCAGCTCCTGCGCGCGCTCCTCGACCTTGCGTACCACGTCGCCCAGCACCCGGGGGGAGAAGGCGCGGAGCATCAGATTGCGCAGATGCCGGTGCCAGGGCCGGTCGGAGACGGCGAGCATCTTCCCGCCCGCCGAGTCGCCCCCGCGCAGCAGGACGTCGAGGACGTTGCCGCGGGCAGAGCTGAGCCGCTTCCAGTCGCCGTAGCAGGACAGGACGTCGTCATACCCGGCCACGACCCAGAAGCCGGGCCGCTCCGCGGCGGCCGGGTGCCAGTACACGGGGCTCTCCCCGCGTACCCGGTGCCAGAACTCGTAGGGGTCGTTCCTGACGAAGGTGGCCGGGTCGGTGAGATCGAGCGACGGGCTCATCCGGGATCCTCCTTTTCCCCGCATCGTCATGCCCCGGCCCCACGGCGCCTGTGATGTCTTGCCGACATCTGTCGCGGATCCTGCGATTTCGTGCGCGACGGAAAACATGGGACGGGACGGGTTAGCCGATGGCCGACGAGAAAGGCGGAGATGATGAGCCGGATACGGGAACGGGGCTGGGTGCGCTCTCTGACCACCGTCGAACGTCCCGCGCTTCGTGTGGTGTGCTTCCCGCATTCCGGGGGTTCGGCCACGGCCTTCGGCGAGTGGTCCACCGTGATGCCACCCGGCGTGGAGCTGATGGCCGTCCAGTACCCCGGCCGCGGTGACCGGTTCGGGGAGCCGTTGGTGGACGACGTGGCCGCGATGGCCGGCCACGCGGCGGCGGATCTGCTGCGGCTTCCCCCGCGCGACTACGTGCTCTTCGGGCACAGCCTGGGCGCGGTGGTGGCCTACGAGACCGCCCTGGTACTGCGGGACGCGGGCGAGGAGCCGCGCACACTGTGCGTCTCCGCCTGCGAACCGCCCGGAAGCGTGGAGGACGGAGACCTCCACCTGGCCCCCGACGACGAGTTCTGGTCGACGCTGGTGGGCCTGGGCGGTATCGAACCCGGGATCGCCGAGCACGCCGAGTTGCGCGAGCTGCTGCTGCCGACGCTGCGTTCGGACCTGCGGGCCCATGCGGAGTACCGGCCGCGCCCCGGCGCCAAGCCGCTGTCGTGCGCCGTGCGTTGCTATCACGGCGTAGGCGACCCGCTGGTGGACGAGACACGGCTGGGGGAGTGGGCGGAGGTCACCTCCGGTGAGTTCACGGTCCGCGCGCGGCCGGGCGGGCACTTCCACGTGACGACCGACGTGACGGAACTGGTGGCGGACGTCGTGCGCCAGGGCCGGGCATGAGCGGCGCCGCGAAAAGGATCACCGTCATCCCCGGTGACGGCATCGGGCCGGAGGTGATCGAACCCGCGCTGGCGGTTCTCGACGTGCTCGCACTCGGTGTGCGGCTGGACGTCCTCGACCAGGTGAACGCGGAGACGTACCTGAGCACCGGAAATGCCCTGACCCAGGCCGACCTCGACCGGATCCGGAGCAGCGAGGCGACGCTGCTCGGCGCGGTCGGCGATCCCCGGCTGGGCGACACCGCCTACGTGCGGAGCGTGCTGACCACACTGCGCTCCGAGCTGGACCTGTACGTCAACTACCGTCCCGTACGGCTGTGGCACGACCGGCTCAGCCCGCTGCGCGACGGCACGCGACGCGGCATCGACTGCGCGATCGTCCGGGAGAACACCGAAGGGCTGTACAGCGGAGTCGGCGGCAGCACACGCACGGGGTCCCCGCAGGAGATCGCCATCGACGTGGACCTCAACACCCACCATGGTGTGTCGCGCATCCTGGACTTCGCCTTCTCCGTGGCACGACGGTCCGTGTGCGTGGTGGACAAGGCCAACGCCGTCCGCAACGGCGGCCAGTTGTGGCAGCGCTGCTGGCACGAGGCGGTCGCACGGCACCCGCGGTTCGACACCTCGCATCTGTATGTGGACGCCGCCGCGATGAAGTTGGTGACCGACCCGACCGCGTTCGACGTCATCGTCACGAACAACTCGTACGGCGACATCCTGAGCGATCTCACCGCCGCCCTCGCCGGCGGCCTCGGCGTGGCGGCGTCGGCCAACCTCAACCCCAAGACCGGGCAAGGGGTCTTCGAGCCGGTGCACGGCAGCGCGCCCGACATCGCGGGCACCGGGGTCGCCAATCCGTTCGCCGCCCTTCTCTCCGCGGCGCTGCTGGTCGAACACCTGGGTCATGACGAGGAGGCCGACGCCGTGCGCCGGGCGGTCGCGGCCGCCGTCGAGGCCGGAAGAGTCACCCCCGACCTCGGCGGGTCCCTGGCAACGAAGGAGGTGGGCGCTGTGGTCCTGGCGGAACTGCGGCAGCCGAACGCAGGCCGGACGAGGGGACGGCGAAGCCATGCGGGGGCCTAGCCGAGGTCGCGCCGAGGGCAGTCCGGAGACCGTCGTCGTGGGGGGTGGCATGGTCGGTGTGGTCACGGCCATGTATCTCGCCCCCCGGTTCGGTCCGGTCACGATCCTGGAGAAGCGGGCGGACCCGCGCCGCGGCGGCGGCGGACAGGGCCGGTCCCTCACGGTGATGCTGTCCGCGCGCGGCTGGCGCGTACTGTCCGACCTGGGGCTCGACAAGACGGTGCGGGAGATATGCGTCCCCCTGCACGGACGCTGCGCGCACCTGCCCGACGGCAGCTCCCACGTCACCCCGTACAGCAGGGACGGGCAGCCGATCTGGTCGGTGGAGCGCGAGCGGCTGCACCACATCCTGCTGGACGCCGCCGAGGCCACCCCCGGCGTCAGCGTCCGCTTCGAGCAGCGGGTGCGCTCCGTGGACCTGGACGAACCGGCCGTGCTCGTGGAAGACGCCCGCGGTGCACAGCGGTTGACGTGCCGCCGCGTCCTCGGCTGCGACGGCGCGCACTCCACGGCCCGCGCCGCCCTGGCCGCCCGCACCGTACCGGCAGAGGTACGCAATCTCGAGCTGGCCTATCAGGAGATCGACGTGCCGGGCGGCTGGCTCGACAGCCGCACCATGCACTACTGGCCGACCGGCGACGCGCTGTTCGCCGCGTTCCCCATGCCGTCGGGGGAGTACTCGGGCTCCCTGTTCATGCGGCTCGAAGGGCCCGCGCCCTCCTACGCCACGGTCGGCGCCGGCCAGGAGCTGTACGAGGTGTTCGCCGACCGCTTCCCCGAACCGACCGCCGCCATACCGGACATCGCCCAACAGCTCGCCACCAAGTCCGTCTCCACCCTCACGGTCGTACGCTGCGACCGATGGGTCTGGCGGGACACCCTGGCGCTGCTCGGGGACGCCTGTCACGCGATGGCCCCCTTCATGGGACACGGCATGAACTGCGGCTTCGAGGACGCCCGTACGCTCGTCGACTGCCTCGACTCCACCGAGGACTGGACGGCGGCCCTGGCGGCCTACGAGAAGTCACGGATCGAGGACGCCGACGCGATCTCCCACCTCTCGTACCAGCACTACCACATCATGGCCAACCCGCCGCAGGAGGAGACCGCACACGACAAAGGAGTCCTGCGGAAGCGTCTTGTCGACCTCTTCCCGGACCGCTTCGTGCCCCTGTACGAGCAGTGCGCCTTCACGGAGGAGAGCTACGCCTCGGTGCTGAGGAACGACCAGCGCCTGGACCGTCTCGTGGAGAGCCTGCTCAGCCGGCACGGGTTGGAGCTGGTCACGGCGTCCGACAGCCGGCTGCGCGCCTGCCTGCCCCTCGACCCGAACCCAGTCACCCTGGAGGACTCCGGATGTTCGTGATCCTGTTCAAGTCGCGCCTGACCGATCAGGCGGGCGAGGACTACTACGCCACCGAGGACGAGATGCGGCAGCGGGTCCGTGCCATCGCCGGGCCCGACCTGGTGGACGTCCAGCACTACACGGGCGAGGACGGCGAGCGCCTCGCGGTCGTGCTGTGGCGCAACGCGGAGACCCTGGAGAAGTGGCGCTCCGACCCCGAGCACCAGGTGGCGCAGCGGCTGGGCCGGGAACGGTGGTACTCCTCCTACGAGTTGACCGTGGCCGAAGTACTCAGGACCAGCTCCCACACGGCCACGGAGAAGCCGTCGGACGAGTCGCAGTAGCGCGCTGGGCCACGGCACGTCGTCGTGCGGTCGGTCCAGGGATCGACCGCACGACGACGTGGTCCGCCTCCGGGTCAGCCGCGGACGGCGTTCATGATCGACGACGCGTGGATGGCCTCGGCCGCCGTGGCACCCGCAGCGGCCGCCGCGGTGAACGACTGCTTCCACCGGGACGCCAGGTCCCCGGCCGCGTACAGGCCCGGGACGCCGGTGCACTGGGTGTCGTCGACGCTCAAGTAGCCCGCGTCGTCGACCGTCAGCTTCAGCTCGTCGACCGCTCGGGCGACGACGGGCTGTTGCCGCTGCGCCGGCGTCCACACCAGCGTCTCCCGCTCCAGGACGCGGCCGTCGTCGAACTCGACCGCATACAGGGCTCCTTGACGGTGGTGCAGGCGGCTGATCGTGCCCGTGACGACGTCACCGCCCATGCCCTGCGCCGCGGTGCGAGCGCTCTCGACGCCCGGCATCGACTCGCGGCAGATGGCGACCGTGTCGCTGCTCCACGCGCGGAACGCCACCGCGGAGAACGTGGCGAGTTCCGCGTTGTCCACGACGACGCCCCAGCGCCGGTCGGCGTTCTCCTCGCCGAGGCAGAACGGGCAGTGGATCACGCTCCGGCCCCAGCAGTCCGCGAATCCGTCCACCTGAGCCGGATGGATGTCGACGACACCGGTGGCGAGCAGCACGGTCGAGGCCTCGACGGTGTCGCCGTTGTCGAGTCCGACGTCGAAGCGACCACCGTCCGCGGTGCGCACGCGGTCGACGTCGGCTTCCCGAAGCTCCACGGTCGCGTACCGGGAGAGTTCCTTCCAGGCGCGCGAGCGGATCTCGGCGGGAGTGGCACCGTCCAGACCCACATGCCCGTGGACGCCTCCCGACGCGCTGTTCCGCGGTGCGCGCCGACTGTCCACGAGGACCACTCGCTGCCGGTACCTGGCCAGGGCGAGCGCCGCCGTGAGCCCGGCGGGGCCGGCCCCCACGACGACCGTTTCGGTTTCGCTGTGCGAGGACATGGGTCGGTACCTTCCGTCGGGAACGTGGCCGGACCCCGTCCCGGTGCTGCCGGGGCGGGGCCGCACAAGGCGAGGGGCTGCTCAGCCGCCGACGTACTCCGCCAGGTGCTCGCCGGTCAGGGTCGAGCGGGCGGCGACCAGGTCGGCAGGGGTGCCCTCGAAGACGATCCGGCCGCCGTCGTGACCGGCACCGGGGCCGAGGTCGATGATCCAGTCGGCGTGCGCCATGACGGCCTGGTGGTGCTCGACGACGATGACCGACTTGCCGGAGTCGACCAACCGGTCCAGCAGGGCGAGGAGTTGCTCGACATCGGCGAGGTGCAGGCCGCTGGTCGGCTCGTCGAGGATGTAGACGCTGCCCGTGCCGGCCATGTGGGTGGCCAGCTTGAGGCGCTGCCGCTCACCGCCGGACAGGGTGGTGAGCGGCTGGCCGAGGCTGACGTAGCCGAGGCCGACCTCGCCCAGCCGGGTGAGGACGGAGTGCGCGGCCGGCGTACGCGCCTCACCGGCGCGGAAGAACTCCTCGGCCTCGACCACCGGCATCGCGAACACCTCGCTGATGTCCCGGCCGCCGAGGCGGTACCTGAGCACCGACTCCTGGAACCGCTTCCCCTCGCACTCCTCGCAGGTGGTGGCGACACCGGCCATGATCGCCAGGTCGGTGTAGATGACGCCGGCGCCCTTGCAGTTGGGGCAGGCGCCTTCGGAGTTGGGGCTGAACAGCGCCGGCTTGACGCCGTTGGCCTTGGCGAACGCCTTGCGGATCGGTTCGAGCATTCCGGTGAAGGTCGCCGGGTTGCTGCGCCGGGATCCCTTGATGGGCGACTGGTCCACCGTCACCACACCGTCCCGCCCGGCAACCGAGCCGTGGACGAGGGAACTCTTGCCGGAGCCCGCGACGCCGGTGAGCACGGTGAGCACGCCGAGCGGGATGTCCACGTCGACGTCCCGCAGGTTGTGGGTCGCCGCGCCGCGCACCTCCAGCACGCCGGACGCCCTGCGTACCGACGGCTTCACCGAGGCCCGGTCGTCCAGGTGCCGTCCGGTGATGGTGCCGCTGGTCCGCAGCCCCTCGACGGTGCCCTCGAAGACCACCTGGCCGCCGCCCGTACCGGCCTTCGGACCGATGTCGACCACGTGGTCGGCGATCAGGATCGTCTCCGGCTTGTGCTCCACCACCAGCACGGTGTTGCCCTTGTCGCGCAGCCGGAGCAGCAGGTCGTTCATGCGCCGGATGTCGTGCGGGTGCAGACCGACCGTGGGCTCGTCGAAGACGTAGGTGACGTCGGCGAGCGCGGAGCCGAGGTGGCGGACCATCTTGACGCGCTGGGCCTCACCGCCCGAGAGCGTGCCCGACGCCCGGTCGAGCGAGAGGTAGCCAAGGCCGATCGAGACGAACGAGCTGAGGGTCTCGTCGAGCACCTTCAGCAGCGTCGCGACCGACGGGTCGTCGAGGGCGCGGATCCATGCGGCCAGGTCGCTGATCTGCATCGCGCAGGCGTCGGCGATGCTGACGCCGTCGATCTTCGCGGACCGGGTCAGCGCGCTGAGCCGGGTGCCGTCGCACTCGGGACAGACGGAGAACGTCACCGCCCGCTCCACGAAGGCGCGGATGTGCGGCTGCAGCGCTTCCTTGTCCTTGGTCAGGAACGACTTCTGGACCCGCGCGAGCAGGCCCTCGTAGGTGGTGTTGATCCCCTTGACCTTGACTTTGACCGGGTCCCGGTGCAGGAAGTCGTCCCGCTCCTGGTCGGTGTAGTCGCGGATCGGCTTGCGCGGGTCGAGGAAGCCCGACTCGGTGAACGACTGCACCACCCAGCCGTCGGGCTTCCAGCCCGGGACGGTGATCGCGCCGTCGGCCAGCGACTTGGAGTCGTCGTAGAGCTGGGTCGGATCGATGTCCGTGACGGAGCCCATGCCCTCGCAGCGCAGACACATGCCGCCGACGACGCTGAAGCCCTTCTCGATCTTCTTCCCGTTCACCACCAGCGTGCCCGACGCGTCCGCCGTGGCGACGTTGAAGGCGAACGCCTTCTGTGAGCCGATGTACGGCTTGGCGAGCCGGCTGAACAGGATCCGCAGCAACGCGCCCGCGTCGGTGGCGGTGCCGACCGTGGAGCGGGGACTGGTGCCCATCGGCTGCTGGTCGACGATGATCGCGGTCGTCAGCCCGTCGAGGACGTCGACCTCGGGGCGGGCCAGGGTGGGCATGAAGCCCTGGATGAAGGCGCTGTAGGTCTCGTTGATCAGCCGCTGCGACTCCGCGGCGATCGTGTCGAACACCAGCGAGCTCTTGCCCGATCCGGAGACACCGGTGAACACGGTCAGCCGGCGCTTGGGGATCTCGACGTCGACGTTCTTGAGGTTGTTCTCACGCGCACCGTGCACGCGGATCAGATCGTGGCTGTCGGCAGCGTGCAGCGCAGACGACTCTAAGTCCGTCCTCGTGCCGGCGGTCATGGCGTCCCTCCCATGGTTTTCGGATTCCACTGCTACAGCATGTACGAGTTGTCCTGCACCCAGTGGAAACCGCGGTCGACGAGAGGGAATGTGGCGAGATCCAGTCGGTGCAGTCGTACGCACAGCTTGGTGCCGTCGACTTCGCCCTCCAGGGTCAGTCGGTCGGCTGCGGGACGCTGCAGCGCGAAAGTCGCGTTCCAGGTCGGATCGGCCATCTTGAGCAGGCTCATCGAATGGCTGTCCATGTCGACCGCCGCGACATAGCCGCCGTCGAGGGAATCGTCCATGCGCTGGATGGTGACGGCGTCGGCGGAGTCGAAAACGACACGACGCCACCGTTGTCCGTCGGTCGTCAGCGGGGGCTGTCGCTCACCGTCGACCGAGAATTCCGCCACGTCCCAGATGCCGTACAGTTCGGGTTTTTCCCGTCCGCCGCCGTACGTCTTCCAGACCGACCAGTCATTGCGCAGCTGTGCGCGCAGCAGCCACAGACCCGCGGCGACCTGCGCGGCCGCGGCGACCCGGTTCGCGCCGGCCGTGCGGAACAGCTCCTGCCCGGACGACGGGCGGACCGTCCGGTCCGACAGAAAGACTTCGGCCAGGCGCGCCGCCTCCGGTGCCAGCAGCACCAGGCTCAGCAGAAGCAGATGGAACGAATGGATCTTCACCGGGACGTCGAAGGCCATGTTCAGAATGAACACCTGGGTCAGTTCCATCGCGCACAGCAGCGCACCCAGTGTCGCCGTCCGCGGCAGGATCAGCAGCAGTCCGCCTGCGATTTCCGCGCAGCCCAGCAGGATTTGGTACGGCTCGGAAGAGCCCGTCTGCGCCCACAGCACACTCATCGGGCTGAAATTGCCGAACGGCTCGACGAGTTTGGTCAGCGGCAATTGAAACTGCAACGGAATCGCCTTGGCGGCACCGTAGGAGAACATCTGCCCCGCGAGACAGAACCGGACCACCAGCCGGAACCATGATTCCAGCGTCTCGTAGTTCGTCCGGCGCCGGTCAAGCAGGGACCAGGTCGGTGTTGCCGCGGCGGCGCCCAGCAGCCAGGTGAACTGCCCCACCCACGCGTTCAGGTCGTCGCCGCCGTCGAAGCGCTCGCCCAATTCCTTGTCGAATACGTGAGCGGCCACCCACTTCCGCACCGGACGCATCGACCAGAATTTCGCCCAGGCGTCGGCCGCCTCCTGCTTGTGACCCAGTCCGCCACCCCGCAGCGTCAGGAAGATCTGGGGTGTCGTCAGGCAGTAGGACCCCGCGTAGACGAAGGCGAACCGGAAGGCGCCCCGGGCGACACCGCTCCACTGCGACGAGTTCGGCGGGGTGCCGGTCCGCGGGCTCCTGCGTCTGGTCGCCCGGTTGGGCTGTGCGGGTGCCAGGAGCCGTAGCAGCTTGCCTGCGCGTGCCTTCATGATTCATCACCTTCACACGGGCCGGATGCGCGGTTCGGGCTTTCCCCGGTCGATCCCCGGTCGATGGATCGCGGGGTCAGTTGCGGCGGAATCGGCCGAGCCAGGCGGGCAGTTCGAGGGGCTCCGATGCGGACGGCAGGATCCCGTGCATGGTGGTGTCGGTGACGGACTCGACGCTCCAGCCGTCGGCGAAACCCTGGCGCAGGTCGTCGGCGGTCCGCTTCGGGCCGGGCGGCTCCGACGCCGGAATCCCCTCGATCACTTCGGCGAGCCGCGCCTGCATCTGCGCGGCCCCGCGGTCGCTGACCTCCAGCACATGCACGAGCGCCCCCGGGCGGCAGACGCGGTGCAGCGCCGCCGCGTAGGTCCGCAGCCGGTCGGCGTCGAAGGTGTGCGCGAGGCCGCAGTCGATGACGGTGTCGAAACGCCCCTCGTAGCCGGCGAGTTCGAGGGCGTTGGCGACGCCGAACGTGGCGTCCAGTCCCCGCTCCTCGGCCTTGCGCCGCGCAATGGAGACCGCCTCGGACGACAGGTCGAGCCCTGTCACCGCGTAGCCCTTGCCGGCCAGGTGGAGTATGTCCTCGCCGGTGCCGCAGCCCGCGTCGAGCACCGCACCGCCGATGAGTCCCGCTTCCTCAAGTGCGACGAAGGCCGGCTGCGGCCCACCGATGTCCCAGGGCGGACGCTTGCCGAACGGGCTCTCGCCGCGGTAGACGGCGTCGAAGACATGGGTCAGCGCGTCGATTCCGTCGGGCTGGGAAGCGGGTTCAGTCATGGCGCCATGATTGCGCCGTCCTCCGTTCCGCTTTCGATCTCTTGCCGACTTCTGTCAGAGCCCGACGGACCCCCTGACGGGCTCCCTGATCAGGTCGTTCCAGCCGGCTGCGGGCCGTACGTCCGGGTCTGTTCGGGTTTCTGGCCGACATCTTTCACGTCGGTTGATCCACCTCAGAGCGGCGACGACGATCAGGCGCAGCGACTGGCCGCTGATCTGGATACCACATTTACAGGGGGGACTCTGGATGGGTTACACCGGCGTCACGGCGGTGCAGGAGGCCATGTGGCTCCAACAGGAGCTGGCCCCCGACCGGCCGAACAATGTGGTGACCCTGTGGGACGTCGACGGTGACCTGGACATCCCCCTGATCACCGAGGCGCTGCGGGTGGCGGTGTCCGAGGCCGGGGCGCTGACGCTGAACTTCCGCCGCGACGAGGGCGGTCTGCGCGCGGTCGCCCGCGATCCGGAGAGGCTGGAGCCGTTCCACTTCGACGTCAGCGACGCCGGCGACCCCGGCGACGCGGCGCGGGCCGTGGTCGCCGAGCTGGTGAGCCGGCCGTTCGACCTGGGTGCGGACGCCCTCTTCCGGATCGGCTCGATCCGGCTCGGCGCCACCCGCCATCTCGTGGTTCTCGTCTTCCACCACATCGTCACCGACGCCTTCGGCGTCGTCACGCTGCTGTCCCGGCGGATCGCGGAGGTCTACCGTGCGCTGCGCGCCGGTGCCGCCGTACCGGAGCTACCCGCGAACGCGCGGGGAGACGCCCGGCAGAAGGACGCCGCGTACCGGGCGTCCCAACGCTTCGCCGAAGCCGAGGAGTTCTGGCGGGACTACCTCGCAGACGAGCCGACCGCGGCGCGGCTTCCCGCCGGAGTCCGTCCCGCAGGCATCCGTCCCGCCGGCGACGACCAAGCGGCCGGGCACTGGGACAGCCTCACCGAGCCGCTGGGCATGACCACCCGCACCGCGCGGATCCCGGCCGCCGATCTCGCCGCCTGGAGGCGCACGGCCGACACGGTGGGGACCAGCCTGCCGGACCTGCTCGCGGCGGCGGCCACCGCGTTCCTGCAGCACTTGTGCGCCGTGCCGGAACCGCTGCACGAGTTCACCGTCAACCACCGCGTCGGCGCCCTGCGGCTCTCGCTCGGCCTGCTCTCCAACCGGCTGCCGATCCGGGTCGAGGTGCCGCCCGCGGCAACCCTCGTGGAGCTGGCCGAGGCGCTCCGCCAGGAGCGGCGACGGGTGCTGCGGCACGCGGGCCACGACGTGTCCCTGATCAAGCGGGCGACGGGGCACGCCGGGTCGGTGCGCAGCCCGTTCGGCGCCCTCGTCAACATCATCCCGTTCGTCGAGGCGCTCGATCTCGCGGGAAGCGTGGCACGGTTCGCCGGCGGCACGTTCGGTGTGATCGACGAGGTGATGGTCTCGACCTACACCGACGGCGGGGCCGACAGCGACCTGTTCGTCCGCTTCGACGCCCCGCAGGCGCACTACGGGGACCAGGACGTCGCCGGTCTCGCCGACAGGTTCGTGACGTTCGTCCGGGCCGCCCTGGCCGACCCGCGCGCCCGGCTCGGGGACATCAGCGTGCTCAGCACCGCCGAACACCACGCACTCCTCACCGAGTTCGCAGGCCCCGAGGTCACCCCGACGGGCCTGACGCTGACGGAACTGCTGGAGCGGCAGGCCGCCGCCACCCCCGAGGCGATCGCGGTGACCTTCGAGGACACCTCCCTGACCTATCGGGAGCTGGCCGACCGGTCCGGTCGGCTGGCCCGCATGCTCGTCGAGGGCGGCGCCGGGCCCGAACGGTTCGTCGCCGTCGCGATTCCCCGCTCGCCGGAGCTGGTCGTCGCACTGGTCGCCGTACTGAAGGCGGGCGCCGCCTACGTCCCGGTCGACCCCGACTACCCCGCCGCCCGCGTGGAGTTCATGCTCGCCGACGCCGCGCCGACGCTGCTCCTGTCGGTCAAGGGCACGGCGGACCGGCTGCCCCCGACGGACATCCCCCTGATCACGGTCGACGAAGCCCAGCTCACCGACGGGCCCACCGCGCTCGCGCCGCACTCCGTCGAGCACCCGGCGTACATGATCTACACATCGGGATCGACCGGCCGGCCCAAGGGCGCCGTCATCACGCATGCCGCGATCGTCAACCGACTGTTGTGGATGCAGGACCGCTACCGCCTTGACGGCTCCGACCGGGTGCTGCAGAAGACCTCGGCCTCCTTCGACGTGTCGGTCTGGGAGTTCTTCTGGCCTCTGATCACCGGCGCCGGCCTCGTCGTGGCACGGCCCGACGGGCACCGCGACCCGACCTACCTCGCCGAGCTGATCCGGCGCGCCGGGGTCACGACGCTGCACTTCGTTCCCTCGATGCTCGCCGAGTTCGTCAACGACGAGGCGGCGGGCGCCTGCACCGGCCTGCGCCGCGTCATCTGCAGCGGCGAGGCACTGCCCGCCGAACTCGCCGCACGCTTCCACGAGTTGCTGGGCGTGCCCCTGCACAACCTGTACGGGCCGACCGAGGCGGCCGTGGACGTCACCGCGTGGCGGTACCGGCCCGGGGCGAGCACCGTACCGATCGGCACGCCGATCTGGAACACCGCGCTGTACGTGCTCGACAGCCGGCTCGCACTGGTCCCGCCCGGGGTGTACGGCGACCTGTACATCGCGGGCGCCTGCCTCGCCAGGGGCTACCACGACCGCTCTGCCCTGACCGCGGAACGCTTCGTCGCCTGCCCGTTCGGCCCGCCCGGGCGGCGCATGTACCGGACGGGCGACCTGGCGCGCTGGAACGAGAACGGCGAGCTGGAGTTCGCCGGACGCGCCGATCACCAGGTGAAGATCCGTGGCTTCCGGGTCGAGCCCGTGGAGATCGAGGCGACACTGGCCGCGCACCCCGGGGTGGCGCAGGCCGCCGTCCTCGCCCGGCGCGGCCGCGGCGCGGACGGTGCGGCCCAGCTCGTCGCCTACATCGTGCCGACGACCTCCGGCGGCATCGGCAGGTCCGGCGTGGACTGGGACCTGCACGCCGGGCTGGACGTCGCCGAGCTGCGGGGCTTCGTCGCGGCCCGGCTGCCCGCCCACCTGGTACCCGCCGCGTTCGTGCCGCTGGACCGGCTGCCGCTGACCGCGAACGGCAAGCTGGACCGGGCATCGCTGCCCGAGCCGGAGTTCACCGGCCAGGCCCACCGGCCGGCCCGCACCAGCGAGGAGCACGTCCTGGCGGCCGCGTTCGCCGAGGTGCTCGGGCTCAGCCGGATCGGGGTGGACGACGACTTCTTCACGCTCGGCGGCGACAGCATCCGGGCCATCCAGGTGGTCGCCCGCGCCCGGGCCGCCGGCCTCGCGCTCAGCCCGCGTACCGTGTTCGAGTGCCGTACCGTCGCCGCGCTGGCCGCGGCCGCGACCCGGGACACCGCCCCGACGGCACTCGCCGAACTCGACGGCGGTGGCGTCGGCCTGCTGCCGCTGCCACCGATGGCACGCCTGGTCGCCGAGCGCGGACCCGGCCTCGACCGGCTCGCCCAGTGGCTGGTGCTGGAGGTACCGGCCGAGACGGACCACGACAACCTCACCGCCACGGTGCGAGCCGTCCTCGACCGGCACGACGTACTGCGTTCCCAACTGGTCGACGACGGACTGCTGGTGCAGCCGCCCGGCTCGGTCGACGCGGCCCGGCTCATCAGGCGGGTCGAGTGCCCGGGGGACTGGAGCGGGGACGCGTGGCAGGAGCTGCTGCGCGCCGAGGCGGCCGCCGCGACGCGCGCCATCAGGGCCTCGGACGGCAGGATGCTCCGGCTGGTGTGGTTCGAGCCGGACACCGGCGGCCCCGGACGCCTGCTGGTCGCGGCGCACCACCTGGTCGTCGACGGCATGTCCTGGCGGGTGCTGCTCCCCGACCTGGCCGAGGCGTGGCGGCGGGCCCGCACCGGCGAGGCGCCGGCGCTGCCGCCGGTGGGGACCTCGATGCGGCGGTGGCTGCGCGCGCTGACCGACGAGGCGACCCGGCCCGGGCGGGCGGCGGAGGTGTCGCTGTGGCGCGACATGCTCGCCGCCCCCGCGGCCGCGGTCGGATCCCGGCCGTTCGACCCGAAGTCCGACGTCATCGCGACCACGGAAACCGTGCGCGTCCAGCTCCCGGGCGACCTCACCGAGGCCGTGCTGACATCGGTGCCGGCGGCGTATCGCAGCGGCGTCGACGACGTGCTGCTCACCGCCCTCGTTCTGGCGCTGGCCCGGCACCGGCGGGGCGTGACCGACGACGCCACGGTCGTACGCCTGGAAGGCCACGGCCGGCAGGAGGAGCTGGCCCCGGGCGCGGACCTGGCCCGCACGGCCGGCTGGTTCACCACCGTCCACCCCGTCCGGTTCGACCTCTCCGGCATCGATGTCGACGAGGCGATTGCCGGGGGAGCGGCCGCCGGTGACGCCCTCAAACGTGTGAAGGAGCAGCGGCGCGCGCTGCCCGACCAGGGCATCGGCTACACCCTGCTGCGCTACCTCAACGACGAGACCGCGGCGGAGCTGCGCCCGTACCCGGCGGACGAGATCGGCTTCAACTTCCTGGGCCACTTCTCCTTCGACTCCTCCTGCGACTTCTCCTTCGACGGCCCGGAGCCGGCACCCGGCCCCGGATGGACGCCCGCGCCGGAATGCGCCGAACTCGTCGCGGCACCCGACCCCGACATGCCGGCGCTCAGCGCCCTCGAACTCAACTCCCTGGTGACCGACACCGGGAACGGCGCCCGGCTCACCGCCCTGTTCACCTTCGCCACCGGCGTGCTGACCGCCGACGCGGTCCGCGACCTCGCCGACACCTGGTGCGCCGCCCTGCGCGGCCTGCACACCCTGGTCACTACGGGCGCGACCGGCCTGACCCCGTCCGATGTGGCGCCGGTGCACGTCGGCCAGGCCGAACTGGACACCTGGCAGCGGCGGTTCGGCCGGGTGAGCGACGTGTGGCCGCTCACCCCGCTGCAGGACGGCCTGCTGTTCCACACGATGCTCGCGGACACGGCCTCCGAGGCCTACCAGACGCAGTTCGTGTTCCGGCTCAGCGGCCCCGTGGACGCGCCGCGCCTGCGGGCCGCGGGCCAGGCCCTGCTGGAGCGGCACCCGAACCTGAGGGCCGCGTTCCTGTCGAGCGCGACCGGCGAGTCCGTGCAGATCGTGGTGGACGACGTCCCGCTGCCCTGGCGGCAGGTGGACCTCACCGGCGACCCCGAGGCCGAGACGCGGCTGGAGGAGATCCTCGCCGAGGAGCGGGACACCCGCTTTCGCCCCGACAGCCCGCCGCTGCTCCGGCTCACCCTCGTCACGCTGGGACCGGCACGGGCCGAGCTGGCGCTCACCGCCCACCACGTCCTGCTCGACGGCTGGTCGGTACCGCTGATCGAGCGCGAACTGATGGACCTGTACGCGACCGGCGGCCACGACACCCACCCGCCGCGCCCCCACGGCTACCGGGACTTCCTGCGGTGGCTGTCACGGCAGGACGCGGCACGCTCGGCCCAGGCCTGGGCCACCGAGCTGGCCGGTGTGGCGGAGCCGACCCTCCTGGCGCCCACGGCACGCCCCGCCGGCGGCGGCAGCGGGCAGCTCGACGCGGCACTGAGCGGCGAGGACGCCACTGGGCTGGCGCGGCGAGCCGCCGAATGGGGCGTCACCCCCAACACCCTGGTGCAGGGCGCGTGGGCCGTCGTACTCGCCGAGCTGACCGGTCGCGAGGACGTGCTGTTCGGCACCACCGTCGCCGGCCGGCCGTCCGAACTGCCCGGCGTGGACACGATGATCGGCCTGTTCATCAACACGGTGCCGGTACGGGTGCGCTGCACGCCGGCCGACCGCCTCCCACAGCTGCTGGGGCGGCTGCAGGACGCCCAGGCGCGGCTGCTGGACCACCACCACCTCGGGCTCGCCGACATCCAGCGGTCGACCGGGCTGAGCGCACTGTTCGACACGCTCGTGGTCTTCGAGTCGTTCCCCGTCGACCGCGTCGGCCTCGCGTCGGCGGGCGCGTCCGCGGGCCTGGCGGTGACCGGCATCCGCCCGTACGCCCCACCGCACTACCCGCTGACCGTCATCGCGGCCGCCGACCCGCTGCTGCGCCTCTCCTTCCAGTACCAGCGCGACGCCTTCGCGCACGCCGAGGTGGAGGTGATCGCCGGCCGGCTGGTGCGGGTGCTGCGGCAGTTCGCCGCCGACCCGGAGACCACCGTCGGCGCGATCGACGTGCTCTCCGACACGGAGCGCGAGCAGGTGCTGCACGGCTGGAACGACACCGCGACCCTGCTGCCCGAGCGGACCGTTCCCGAGCTGATCGCCGAGCAGGCCGCGACGACACCGGACGCGGTGGCCGTCGAGTACGACGGTCACCGGCTGACCTACCGGGAGCTGGACGAGCGCGCCAACCGGATGGCGCACTGGCTGATCGAGGAGGGCGTGGCGCCTGAGTCGCGCGTGGTGGTGCTGCTGCCTCGCTCCCTCGACCTGGTCGCGGCGCTGCTCGCGGTGTGGAAGGCCGGCGGTGCCTATGTGCCGGTGGACCCGGAGTATCCGGCCGCGCGGGTGCGGTCCGTGGTCGAGGACAGCGCACCGGTGCTGGTGCTGGACCCGCGACGGCTGGCCGAGGCCGACCTGTCCGCCCACCCCGCCCACGACCCGAGGACCGCGGTCGGCTCCCACCACACCGCCTACGTCATCTACACCTCCGGCTCCACCGGAAAGCCCAAGGGCGTGGTCATCGAACACGGCACCCTGAGCAACCTGCTCACCGGCATGCGGGACCGTTTCCCGCTGTCGCCGGACGACCGGCTGCTGGCCGTCGCCACCGTCGCGTTCGACATCGCCGCGCTGGAACTGTTCCTGCCCCTGCTGACCGGTGCCCGGGTGGTGCTGGCCGGCAAGGACACCATCACCCAGCCCTCGGCGCTGCTCGACCTCGTCCAGCGGGCGGGCATCACCCTCATGCAGGCCACCCCCGCCCTCTGGCAGGTCCTGGTCACCCACGCCCCGGCCTGCCTGACCGGGCTCCGCGCCATCACCAGCGGCGAGGCCCTGCCCGCACCCCTGGCCCACACCCTGTGCGAGCACGCCGCCGAGGTCACCAACCTCTACGGCCCCACCGAGGCCACCGTCTACTCCACGGCCGCCCGCCTCGACCCCGGCACCGCCGGCATGCCGCCCTCCATCGGCGGCCCCGTCGCCAACGCGCGGATCCTCATCCTCGACCGCACGCTCCACCCCGTGCCTCCCGGCGTGCCCGGCGATCTGTGCATCGCCGGGCACGGCCTGGCCCGCGGCTACCACGGCCAACCGGGCATGACCGCCGAGCGGTTCGTGCCCGATCCGTTCGGTCCGCCGGGCACGCGGATGTACCGCAGCGGGGATCTGGCCCGCTGGACCGGCACGGGCGAGGTCGAGTACCTCGGGCGCTCCGACCACCAGATCAAGCTGCGCGGCTTCCGCATCGAACCCGCCGAGATCGAGCGCACCCTGACCGGTCATCCGGCCGTCCGTCAGGCGACCGTCATCGCCCGCGAGGACAACCCGGACGACCGGCAACTCGTGGCGTACCTGGTGCCCGAGCCGGGCTGTGCCGTCCCGCCCGCGGAGCAGCTGCGGACGCTGGTGGGGGAGCGGCTGCCGCAGTACATGGTCCCGGCGGCGTTCGTGGTGCTGGCGGAGCTGCCGCTGACACCGAACGGGAAGCTGGACCGCCTGGCGCTGCCGCGGCCCGAGTTCGACGGGGACGAGTACCAGGCTCCGCGCACCCCGCGGGAGGAGGTGCTGTGCGGGCTGTTCGCCGAGGTGCTGGGAGTGGAGCGGGTCGGCATCGACGACGACTTCTTCGCCCTGGGCGGACATTCGCTGCTGGCCACCCGTCTGGTGGCCCGGGTGCGCGCCGAGCTGGGCGTGGAAATCCCGATCCGGATCCTGTTCACCGCTCCCACCGTCGCCGAGCTGACCGACCGCTGGAACGAGATGTCGGCCTCCTCCCGAAAGCCGCTGCGCAGGATGAGCGAAAGGTAGAAGCTCCATGATTCCCCTCTCCTACGCGCAGCGGCGGATGTGGTTCATCAACCGCTTCGAGGGCCCGTCCTCGACCTACAACATCCCGCTGCTCCTGCGGTTCCACGGAGCGCTCGACACGGCCGCCTTACGGGCCGCGTTCCAGGACGTGATGGTCCGCCACGAGGTCCTGCGGACGGTGTTCGACGACCTGGACGGCCAGCCGTTCCAGCGCGTCCTCGACCCTACTGAGATCGAGCTGCCCTGGCAGGACTGGGGCCGAATCGCGCCCGAGCGGGTGCCGGGTGTGGTGTCGTCGGTGTCCGGCAGCTGGTTCGACCTGGCGGTCGACGTACCGCTGCGGGGATCCGTCGCCCAGTGCGGCGAGCAGGAATTCGTACTGGTGCTGGTGATTCACCACATCGCCGGTGACGGCGGATCGCTGGCACCGCTGGCGCGGGACATCTCCGTGGCCTACCGGGCCCGCGTGGCCGGGAGCGCCCCGGAGTGGTCCGAACTGCCCGTGCAGTATTCCGACTACGCCTTGTGGCAGCAGGAACTGCTCGGGGACGAGTCCGATCCGCAGAGCATCCTGTCGGTTCAGGCGGCGTACTGGCGCGAGGAGTTGGCCGAAGTTTCCCGACCGCTGTCGCTGCCACTGGACCGGCCCCGCCCCGAAGTGGCGAGTTTCCAGGGCGGATCCGTGGAACTCGGGTTCCCGAGCGAGGTGCTCGCGCAAGTCGAGGAACTGGCACGGGCACGTGGCGTGACGGTGTCGATGGTGCTCCAGGCCGCGCTGGTGATGTTGCTGCACCGGCTGGGCGGCGACGAGGACATCACCGTCGGCGCCCCGATCGCGGGGCGCACCGACGAGGCGCTGAGCGATCTGATCGGATTCTTCGTCAACACCTGGGCGCTACGGGTCCAGGTGAGCGCGGGCCGGTCGTTCGACCGGGTGCTGGAACAGGTACGGCAGAAGGCGCTCGCGGCGTACGACAACCAGGACGTCCCGTTCGAGCGGCTGGTGGAGCTGCTGCGGCCGGAGCGGTCGACCGCCCATCACCCGCTGTTCCAGGTCGTGTTGGCATGGCAGAACAACGCGCGGCCGGAGCTGGACCTGCCGGGTGTGACGGTCTCCATGGAGCCCGTTCCGACGGGCTCGGCAAAGTTCGACCTGTTCTTCAACCTGGCGCCGGACGAGTCCGACGGCTCGGTCGTGGGGGAGATCGAGTACGCCACCGACGTCTTCGACCGCTCCACGGTCGAGGGCTTCGCCGCGGGGTTCGTCCGGGTGGTGGAGCAGGTCGTGGCCGACCCGCAGGCCACCGTCGGCGCGCTCGACATACCGGCCGACGCGCAGCGGGAGCACACCACCACGGCCGCACCGCGCGAGGCCGCGGACCGCCCGCTCGACGCCGAGGAACGCCACAAGATCCTCGTCGAGTGGAACGACACGGCCCGCGACTTCCCGTGCCCGGGCCCGGTCCACGTGCTCTTCGAGGAACAGGCCCGGCTACGGCCCGACGCGATTGCCCTGCGCTGGGCCGACGGAACCATGACCTACGCAGAGCTGAACCAGCAGGCGAACCGGATCGCCTGGGACCTCAAGGAACGCGGCGTCGGCCCGCAGACCGTCGTCGGGGTCGGCATCCGCCGCGGCCCGGCCATGATCGCCGCCGTGTTCGGCGTGCTCAAGGCCGGCGGCGCCTACCTGCCCCTCGAACCGTCGCTGCCCGCCGAGCGCGTCGCCGACATGCTCGCCGACGCCGAAGCGACCACGGTGCTGTCCACCTCGGACACCGAACGCTGGACGGTCCCGGACGGCGTCCAGGTCATCGAGGTGGACGAGGCCCGGGCGGCGCACGCCGCGCTCCCCGATCCGGAACCGGCCGCCGGGCCGGACAACACCGCGTACATCATCTTCACCTCCGGCAGCACCGGAAAGCCCAAGGGCGTCGTGGTCACCCATCGTCCCGTGCACAACCTGCTCAACTGGTGCTACCGCACCTTCGACTTCGGCCCCGACGACATGGCCTTGTGCGTCACCTCGCTCGGCTTCGACCTCTC
>NZ_JBIAWE010000038.1:0-39186 GCF_042895235.1 Streptomyces sp. NPDC001410 | reverse complement strand
GCCAACTCCCACAGACCGTCCGGAACGATCCAACCCCACCGCCCACTCCCCATGCCCCACTCAACTACCAACAGGCCATGTAGGACACGGTCTTATACCCCCTAGAGGTATAGGGGACCGTATTGGCGTTGCCGCAGTAAATCCGGCATCTGCACCACCCAGACGAGTCATCAGGCGGCAGAAGTCCGATAGGCCGACCACGAGGCGGAACCGCGCACATCGACCGAGCACATCCACCAGGGCATCCTCCGAACCCGGCGCGCTCACCGTCACCCGGAAGGCCGACCGTACAACCCTCGGTTTGTGGGGGCGCAGGCATGCCCAGTGACTTGGGAAAACAGCTCGATCGGGGCAATGGTTGAGCTGCATCCGGGTGATCGGAGCGGATCAGTTCGCGTCGCGATGCATGTCAGCACGACGGTTTCATCCCTACATGCCGGATCCCCTTCGCGCGGTCACCGAGGCCGCACCGGCTGAGGAGTGAACCATGCACCCTCGTCACATAGCCGCCGCCCTCGCCGCCGCCACGATCTCCCTGACCGCTCTCGCCGCGCCGGCAAACGCGATGCCAGGCCCGACGGGCACACCCAGCGTGTCACCGAGCTGCACCATGCAGCGGTCCTCCGCCAGCAGGATGTCGATGACTTGCACCATGACGATGCCGTCTGCCATGACGATGCCGTCCACCATGCCGTCCACCATGTCGATGCCTTGCACCATGACGATGCCGTCCGCCATGACAATGACTTGCACCATGACGATGGCACCCGCCACGCCGACGACACGGATTCCATCCACGCCTCAAGGGGCCGTCAGAGCCGGCGCGGGTGGTAGCAGCAACAGCTCGGCGCCCGCGCGCATCGCGGCCGGGACCCTGTTGGTGGCCCTCGCGGGCGGCGGCAGTGCGTTCGTGGCGATGCGTCGCCGCAGCAGTCGCAGGGCCTGATGGTCCCAGGGTATCGCCGAGGTAAGCCCCAAAGCCGTCAGCAGTCGATCTTGGGGTTTGGCGTTGAACGTAGCTGCCGCGAATGAAGCACTCGCCGCCGACCACCGCGCCAGCCGCCACGCGGAGAAGATCGCCAACGGGGTGGAGGCCGGGCCGGGCAGCAGGTCGGTCGCTGCCCTGGACGCAGGGATACTTGCAGGTGCCGGGCTGTGGGGTTCGACGACAGAGGCGCAGAGCTGCGTAGCGGACGCTGACGCCGACTCAACGCACGGTCAGCGTTCCCTTCATGTTGGGGTGGAAGGTGCAAACGAAGGCGTAGCTGCCGGCCTTGGACGGGGCGGTGAAGGACCCCGACTTGCCGCCGGCGATGCTCCCGGTGTCGAAGTCTCCGCCCTGCGTGGCAGTGACGGTGTGTGCGGTGGAGTCCTCGTTGACCACGGTGACCTTCTCGCCTGCCTTTACTGTCAACGCGGCGGGGCTGAAGGCGAAGTTCTTCATCGTGATACGTGCCGCGCCGGCATTCGTAGAGGCGGGAGCGGGGGCCGAGGAAGCCGGGCTTGACGTGGTCGATGGTGATCCGCCCCCCGAGTTTGAGCAGGCGGTCGCGAACGACAGGGCTGCAATCGTCGCGAGCATCAGGGGAATGGTGCGTCGTCGGTGACGGGCTGAGGGTGACATCGGAGCGGCCCTTCGGGAGGTGGCGGTACGGGTTGACGTCAGGCGGCCCGCCGGGCGGGCTCGTCGACAGCGGGGGCGGCGGTCTCCCCTGGGGGCGGCGCGGGAGCCGGGGCCGTACCGGGAAGCCGAAGCCCCTTCAGGGACAGGGCGTTGACGGCGACGATGAAGCTGGAGCCGGACATGGACAGCGCGGCGATCTCGGGGCGCAGGACGAGGCCGAAGGCCGGTTCGAAGACGCCGGCGGCGATGGGCAGGGCTATCGCGTTGTAGCCGATGGCCCAGCCGAGGTTCTGCCGCATCTTGCGCAGGGTGCCGCGGCCGATGCGCAGGGCGGTGGGCACGTCCAGCGGATCGGAGCGCATCAGGACCAGGTCGGCGGTCTCGATGGCGACGTCGGTGCCCGCGCCGATGGCGATGCCGAGGTCGGCCTGGGCGAGGGCGGGCGCGTCGTTGACGCCGTCGCCGACCATCGCCACCTTGCGGCCCGCGCCCTGGAGTTCGGCGACCTTGGCCGCCTTGTCACCGGGAAGAACTTCGGCGATGACGGTGTCGATGCCCAGCTGTTCGGCGATCCGTTCGGCGGTGGCCTGGTTGTCGCCGGTGAGCATGACGACCTCGATGCCGAGGGCGTGCAGTTCCTTCACAGCGGTGGCGGAGGTCTCCCGAGGCGCATCGGCGATGCCGATCAGGCCGGCCGCGCGGCCGTCGACCGCGGCGATGACGACGGTGCGGCCGGTGAGGGCCAACGTGTCCCGTTTAGTGGTGAGTTCCGCGAGGTCGACACCCTCTCGTTCGGCCAGACGGCGGTTGCCGACCACCACCCGGTGCCCCGACACCGTGGCGATCGCGCCGTGACCCGGGACGTTCTCGAAACCCTCCGCGCGTTCGGTTGCGAGCCCCTTCCCCTCGGCATGCCGTACGACGGCCTCCGCGAGGGGGTGCTCGGACTCGCGCTCCACCGCCGCGACCAACCGGATGAACTCGTACTCGGCCATGTGGGCACTCGTGACCACGTCGGTGACCTCCGACTCGCCCTTGGTGAGCGTGCCGGTCTTGTCCATGACGACGGTCTGGATACGGGCGGAAGCCTCCAGTCCCACGGCGTTCTTGAACAGCACACCCCGCTTGGCGCCCAGCCCGGTCCCGACCATGATCGCGGTGGGGGTGGCCAGACCGAGGGCGTCCGGGCAGGTGATCACCACGACGGTGATGGCGAACAGCATCGCGGCCCCGAAGGACCGGTCCGTGGCCAGCAGCCAGACGGCCAGCGTGCCGGCCCCGCCGATCAGGGCGACGAAGACCAGCCAGAACGCGGCGCGGTCGGCCAGCCGCTGCCCGGGCGCCTTGGAGTTCTGGGCCTGCTGGACGAGCTTCACGATCTGGGCCAGGGCGGTGTCCGAACCGACCTTGGTGGCGCGCACCCGAAGCGTGCCGTTGGCGTTGATGGTGGCGCCGACGACCGGCGAGCCAGGCTCCTTGTGCACCGGCAGGCTCTCGCCGGTGACCATCGACTCGTCCACCTCGCTGGCGCCCTCCTCGACCAGACCGTCGACGGCGATCTTCGCGCCGGGACGGACCAGCAGCAGGTCGCCGACCACCACTTCCGCGGTGAGCACCTCGACCGGCTCACCCTCGCGCAGCACGAGCGCCTTGGGCGGGGCGAGGTCCAGGAGGGTGCGGATGGCGTCGTTGGCGCCGCCGCGGGCACGCATCTCGAACCAGTGGCCGAGCAGGACGAAGGAGGCCAGCACGGTGGCCGCCTCGTAGAAGACGTCCCCGCCACCGGTGAGCGTGACGATCAGGGAGTACAGCCAGCCGGAGCCGACGGCGACCGCGACCAGCACCATCATGTCCAGGGTGCGGGCGCGCAGGGCCCGCCAGGCACCATCGAAGAAGATCGTGCACGAGTAGAAGATCACCGGCAGGCTCAGCAGCAGCGCCCACACGTCCTGCCGGAGCCCGAAGGGGACCGGCACGTCCAAGTGGAAGACGTCCTTCCCGATCGGTGACCAGATCACGATGGGGATCGAGAACAGCGCCGCGACGAGGAACCGGTTGCGCATGTCGGCGACCATGGCCGCCATCGACATCGCCCCGTGTCCGCCGTGCCCCATCATCTCGTGGGGCGAGGGCGGCGCCTCCTCCTGTTCGTGAACGGCATGGCCAGCGTGTGCGCTCGGCGCCGGTGCTGTCGCCGCGGGCGGATCAGGCTCGGCCATCGGGTCGCACACGTGGGCCGGAACGGACTGTCCCGCGCAGTGGTACCCGCACTCCTCCACCCAGCGGCGCAGCTCGGCCAGGGACGTACGACGTGGGTCGAAGACCACGGTCGCCGTCTGCGCCACGGCGTTGGCCTCCACGTCGAGCACGCCCGGCCGCCGGCCGAGGACCGCGGTGACGGTGCTCTGCTGGGAGGCCCAACTCAGGCCCCGGACGTCCAGCACAGCGGTACTGCGCTCCTTGGGTGGCTCCACATGGCTGCCATGCTCTGCGTCGTGGTCGTGCACGCTCACTCCTCCTTCGAGGGGCGGGTGCCGGAGGCGTGCGCCGTGGTCGTACGCCGTCCGGGTGGGCGCAGACGCAGACGTCGGGGCAGGCGTGGCGGCCCGGCGAGCACGGTCAGGATGCGGGCCGCCTGGACGACGGACGCGGCCAGCACCAGCCCGCTGATCAGGACCAGGACTCCGGTACCGGGTCCGGGAGCCGAGCGCAGCCCCTCGTAGAGCGCGCCCATCGCGAGAACGGCCACGATGGTCAACGCCCAGAACCAACGCTGTGCACGGCGCACATCGACGCCATCCGCACGACGGGGGCGGCCGCCGGTGTCCATCAGTGCCCCTTCGGGTTGTTGACCCACACTTCAACGGTGACAGCTATGAGGGTTAGTAGCAATACGGTGGCGCAGGCCATGGCGATCTTGCGTTCGCGCCACAGTCGGCGCGGGCTGCGGTCGAGGAACGGCACGAGGAAGATCAGTCCGAAGACGCCGGCGATGACGTAGGCGATCGAGGCGACACCGAACCACTCCTCCATGGGGAAGAACCACCAGAACATCCACAGCGGCCGGGTGATCTCGATTCCCGCGACGGGTGTCGGGCCGAGCGCCGGCGGCAGCAGTACCGCCAGCAGGGACAGGACGCCCAGCAGGACGAGGCCGAAGGCGCCCACTCGCTTCAGGTGCGCGGTGAACGGCTCGGGGACTTCCTCCTCGGGGACGGGGATGCCGGGGTGCGGCGAGATCTGGTGCCGTTTGACGAGGAGTGCGTGCCAGACGAAGAGCAGCAGGATCAGGCCGGGGACGATGACCGCGTGGGCGGTGTACAGGCGTTCCACGATCGGTACGTGGTTGGTGAGTTTCGGAGTGAACCAGATACCGAAGCCGCCGAGCAGCTTGGCGACGTCGAGGTTGTGCGCCAGGGCCTCGTATCCCTCCTGGTCCCACTTGATGACGGTGCCGGTGAAGACGGCGAGGAAGGTGAGCAGGAACATGGCGCTGCCGATGATCCAGTTGCCCTCGCGTGGCTTCTTGAAGGAGGCGTGGAGGAACACCCGCAGGAGATGGAGCAGGGCGAGGACGAACATCGCCTGGGCCGCCCAGTAGTGCAGGCCGCGGGCGAATCCGCCGAGCCAGACGTGGGTGACCAGGGCGCGTACCGACTGGTTGGCGTTCTCCGCCGTCGGTGAGTAGAACTGCGCCATGTAGACGCCGGTGACCAGGAGCGTCACGAAGGACACCAAGGTCAGTCCGCCCAGACTCCAGGTCAGGTTGTTGGCGTGCTCGGGCACCGGATAGGCCAGCGCCTTGATGCCCATGCGCTCGTCGATGGCGTCGACGGCCCGGCGGAATCTGCCGGGACGGGACGGCTGGGCTTTGCTGTCGGGGCCGTCGGCAGCGGGTTCGGGCCGGTGCGTGGTCATGACGCCTCCCGGTGCCCGCGGTCGCGGTGTTCCAGTTCGCGAATGGTGTGCGGAGGGCGTAGCCGGCGCGACAGCCACAATCCGCCGCCGATCGCCACGACACCCAGGCCGACCAGCACGGCGTCGCCGCCGTCGGAGATGCCGCGCGCGGGCCGGAACTCGTCGAGGACGACGCTCGTGCCGGTCTCATCACCGGTCGCGGGGCGGCCGGCTTTGGGTGCGGAGGGCAGCTTGCCGCCCAGCGAGTCCAGCAACAGCCCCTTCACCTGACGACTGACGGCCGCGCTGTAGCCCGGCTGCGCGACCAGGGACTGAGCCCGGCGCACCCTGGCCAGGTCGACGCCTTCCTTGTGCGGGGCCATGAGGGCGTCGTCGATGCGCTCGGCGACCTGATCCTCGTAGGCGTTGTTGGCGATCAGGGCGACGGCCTGCTCAACCAGGACCGCCGACTCGTCGCTCTCTCCGTCGTGGGCCCACGCCGCACCGGGCGCTGCGACGGGGACCAACAGGGCGGCCACGGCGACCACCCCTGACAGGATCAGACCTGGCCCCCGGCGGAGGGCTGGATTCCTACGCATGACGCTCAGCCTCGTTCATGGCGCACTCCTGCGCTCGCTGAGGAATGACGATCCGAGGCCCGGCCCCGCGGCGCCGGCGACTGAAACGGGGTGTAACGTCCCGGTTCAGTGCTTGGTCAGGTCGGCACCGCTGGAATGCAGCACCCGCAGACGGCGCTGGTACTCCTCCTCGTCGATCTCCCCGCGTGCGAACCGCTCGGAGAGCAACTGCTCGGCGGAGGGAGGCGCCGACGGTGTCCAGGGGGTGGCCTCGTGTGAGCCGCCGGGCGCGGGGCGGCTGAGGGCGCGGAAGAGCAGGACGAAGGCCGTGATGATCAGGCCCCAGAAGAGGAGCATTCCAAGGGAGGCGCCGAACCACCCCCAGCCATTCATGTTGTGGCCGTACCAGAACATCATGGCGATCACTTCCAGGATCGAAGAGTCGAACATGAACTCCAACCGCGCCAGTGGGGGCGGTTTACAGCCACCGTCCTCTCACTAAGGCAATTAGTGCATGGGCCGGGTGGCCCCCTTGCCAGGGACGGTGGGCCCCTACTGGGTGGGGGTAGGGGTGACAACAGTGGATTCAGTACCGCCGCCCGCGGGATGAAGGAGTCCGCAATGAACCTGGCCGACCTGGTCGTCATCACCGTCTCCGCCGTCGCCGTCGCCGCACTGGGCTGGTTCTTCTTCGGTCCGCGCCGGGCGCGGGCGGCAGAGCTGTCCCATGGCGTGCAGCGGGTCGAGGTGACCGTGCGCGGTGGCTACAGCCCGGACGTGATCCGGCTGCGCCAGGGGGTTCCGGCGGAACTGGTCTTCGACCGTCAGGAGTCCGGGGAGTGCACGAACAGGGTCGTCTTCCCTGAGTTGCGTGTGAGCGCCGCGCTGCCGGCGTACGAACGCACAACGGTGCGGCTGAATCCGGCCGAGGCCGGGTCGTTCGGCTTCGCGTGCGGGATGAACATGATTCACGGCATGGTGCTGGTCGAGCCTGGTGAAGGGCTGGCCCCGATCGGCGCGGAAGACCGGGAAGCTGAGCGGCACGCCCCGCTCGCCGGGCCGAGCGAGGGTCAGGCCGCTGAGGCGGAAGCCGCCGAGGCCGCCGAGCGGAGGGCGGAGATACGGGATCTGAGCCGCCGCGTGGCCTTCGGCGCCGTACTGACCGCGCCGGTGCTGTTCGCGGTGATGGCCCATGAGCTGTTCGGCGCCGACTGGGTGCCCGGCTGGATGCTCAACCATTGGTTGCAGCTGGTCCTGATCACTCCGGTGATGTTCTACACCGGGTGGCCGATCCACCGGACCGGCTGGCTCACTCTCGCCCACCGCGCTGCGGACATGAACTCCCTGATCACCCTGGGCACGACGGCAGCGTACGGCTACAGCCTGCTGGTGACCGTCGCTCCCGGTGTGCTGCCCGAGAACGTCCGCGAGGTGTACTTCGAGGCAGTCGGAGTGATCCTCACCCTGATCCTGCTCGGACGGCTTCTGGAAGCCAGGGCCAAGGCCGGCACCGGCGAGGCCATCCGCGCGCTGCTGGGACTGCAGGCCCGCACCGCCCGCGTGGTACGCGACGGGGTCGAGTCCGAGATCCCGGTGGAGGACGTACGGGCGGGTGACGAGGTCGTCGTCCGCCCCGGCGAGAAGGTGCCGGTGGACGCGGAGGTGATCTCCGGCTCCTCCGCGGTGGACGAGTCGATGGTCACCGGCGAGCCCATGCCGGTCACCAAGTGTGCGGGCGACACCGTGATCGGGGCGACGGTCAACGGCACCGGGTCCCTGCGGGTGCGGGCGGTGAAGGTCGGCGCTGACACCATGCTCGCCCAGATCATCCGGCTGGTGCGGCAGGCGCAGGCGTCCAAGGCCCCGATCCAGCGCCTCGCGGACGCCACCTCCGCCTACTTCGTGCCCGCCGTCATCGCCATCGCGATCGGCACCTTCGCCCTCTGGTACACGGTCGGGCCGGCACCAGCACTGACCCTCGCCCTGGTCTCCGCGGTCTCCGTGCTGATCATCGCCTGCCCGTGCGCGCTGGGTCTGGCCACCCCGATGTCCATCATGGTCGGCACGGGCAAGGGCGCCCGCGCGGGCATTCTGATCCGCTCTGCGGAAGCCCTGGAGACCGCGCACAAGCTGGACACCGTCGTCCTCGACAAGACCGGCACCATCACCGCCGGGACGCCTGTCCTCACCGACATCTGCCCGGTCGGCGATGTCGAAACCGACCGGCTGCTCGCTCTGCTGGCCGCGGCCGAACGCGACAGTGAGCACCCGCTGGGCACTGCGATCGTCGACGGTGCCCGCAAAGCCGGTCTGGAACTGCCGGCCGTGTCCGGGTTCGACTCGGTGACCGGCAAGGGCGTGCAGGCCACCGTGGACGGCCATGCCGTACTGGTTGGTGCGACACGGCTGCTCGCCGATGTCGGTATCGACACCGCGGAGCTCGATCCGATCGCGGCCGAGATGTCCGCGCAGGGAAAGACGCCGGTGACGGCCGCGGTCGACGGTCGGCCCGCTGGGGTGCTGGCGGTGGCCGACACCGTCAAGGAGGACTCGGCCGCGGCCATCGCCGCCCTGCGGCAGATGGGCGTGGACGTGGTCATGCTGACCGGCGACAACCGTCGCACGGCTGCCGCCATCGCCGCCGAGGTCGGCATCGAGCGGGTCCTCGCCGAGGTCCTGCCCGAGCACAAGGCCGACGCCGTACGCACGCTGCAGGCCGAGGGCCGCCGGGTCGGCATGGTCGGTGACGGCATCAACGACGCCCCGGCCCTCGCCGCCGCCGACGTGGGCCTGGCCATCGGTACCGGCACCGATGTCGCCATCGAGGCCGCCGACATCACCCTCATCTCCGGCTCGCTGTCCGGCGTGGTCACCGCGATCCGGCTGTCGCGAGCGACCATGCGCAACATCCGGCAGAACCTGTTCTTCGCCCTGGTCTACAACGCCGTGGGCGTCCCGGTCGCCGCCGGAGCCCTCTACCCCGTGTGGGGCATCCGGCTCAGCCCGATCATCGCGGCCGCCGCGATGGCCCTGTCCTCCCTGTCCGTGGTCACCAACGCCAACCGGCTGCGCCGCTGGCACTCCGCGCCGCTGACAGGTGCCGCCCCCACTGTGGTCCAGCCGCGGGTGGAGGTCCCGGAGGACCGTGCCGCCACCCCGCCGGGCACGCCCCGTGGCCGCACCGCGCAACCCGACACCGCAACGGGGACCGGCACGAGTAACCGCGGTCACCGTCACCACCGTCACCACGACTCGTCGGCCGGGACCGCCACGGTCACCGACCCGGTGTGCGGCATGAGCATCAGCGCGGACGCCGCCCCCGAGCGGCGTGAACTGGACGGCCGCACCTACTACTTCTGCTCCCGGCAGTGCGCCACCACGTTCGACGCCGACCCCGCCCGCTACATCAGCGCGGGAGCGTAAGGCGCCCGAGACCGTACGGAGTCCGCCATGACCAAGCAGGCCCAACCACCACCCCCCGGCGACCGGCCGAAGCCGACTGCTCCGCCGCCCCCGCCCGCCTGGCGGCACTGGCTGTGGCCGCTGGCCATCCTTCTCGCCGTCGGGATGTGGGTGTGGCTGCCCGGGCTGCGCTCCAGCGAGCCGGTGAGGATGGACCTGACCTACTCGAAGTTCCTCGCCGACGTCGACAGCGGCCAGGTCAGGAACGTCTCCATCAAGACCGACGGCGAGGCGAGCGGCACGCTCACCAACGGACACCGCTTCACCACCGTCGTCCCCGTCCAGCTCGCCGGTGACCAGCTCCTGAATCGGTTGGAGAAGAACAAGGTGGCCGTGACGGCCACGCCGCCCTCCACCTCGCCGTCCGTCGGCTCCCAGGTGCTGTCCTGGATTCTGCTGCTGGGGCCGGTCGTGCTGATCATCTGGTTCTGGCGCGGGATGTCGAAGGGCGCGTCCGGCGCCATGCAGGGGATGCTGGGTGGGGTCGGCAAGTCCAAGGTCAAGGTGTTCGACGCGGAGCGCCCGGAGACGACGTTCAAGGACGTCGCCGGGTACGAGGGCGCCAAGTCCGAGATCGAGGAAGTCGTCGACTTCCTGCGCCGGCCCGAGCGTTACCGCCGCGCCGGAGCCATGGCGCCGCGCGGCGTCCTGATGGTCGGCCCGCCCGGCACCGGCAAGACCCTGCTCGCCCGCGCGGTCGCCGGCGAGGCCGACGTGCCGTTCCTGTCGGTGGCCGGATCCAGCTTCGTCGAGATGTACGTCGGTGTCGGCGCCGCCCGCGTACGCGACCTGTTCGCCGAGGCCCGCAAGCGGGCGCCCGCCATCGTCTTCGTCGACGAGATCGATGCGCTCGGCGGGCGCCGGGCTGCTGCCGGGTCGATCGTCTCGAACGACGAGCGGGAACAGACGCTCAACCAACTCCTGTCCGAGATGGACGGGTTCGAGGCCGCCGAGGGCATCGTGGTGCTGGCCGCCACCAACCGGCCCGAGGTCCTGGACCCGGCTCTGCTGCGCCCCGGCCGCTTTGACCGGCAGGTCACCATCCCACTGCCCACCCTGTCCGAGCGCGCCGCGATCCTCGCCGTGCACTGCCAGGACAAGCGCCTCGGCACGGACATCGACTTGGAGAAGGTGGCGCGCGGCACGCCCGGGTTCTCCGGTGCGGATCTGGCGAACCTCGCCAACGAGGCGGCCATCGTCGCCGTACGCGAGGGCCGCGAGGTGCTGGCCGCCGGCGATTTCGACGCGGCCCGCGACCGGATCCTGCTCGGCCGGCGCGAAGGCTCCAACGTGCTGCTGCCCGCGGAGAAGGAGGCCGTCGCCGTGCACGAGGCGGGCCACGCCCTGGTGGCCGCGCTGTCCCCGAGCGCGGATCCGGTGGCCAAGGTGACGATCCTGCCCGCCGGACAGGCTCTTGGCGTGACGGAGCAACTACCCTTGGTGGAACGGCACTTGTATGGAGAGGACTACCTCACCCAGACCCTCGCCGTACGGCTGGGCGGTCGCGCGGCCGAGCTGGTTGCCCTGGGTCAGGGCTCCACCGGGGCGGCCAACGACCTCGCCGGTGCGACCGAGCTGGCGGTCAAGATGGTCCGTGAATTCGGGCTGTCACCGGCACTCGGCCCGGTGGGCTACCCGCAGGGCGGCTCGGTGTTCCTCGGCAGTGGGGGACCGGCCATGAGCAGTCGCGCCTTCGCCGAGGCCACTCAGGCCGCCATCGACGCGGAGGTCTCCCGCCTGCTGCGGGAGGCCGAGCAGCGGGCCACGGACCTGCTCACCGAGCACCGCGTACAACTCGACGCGCTTGCCGATCTGCTGCTCAAGCAGGAGACCGTGGACGGCACCGTGGTCTACGGCCTGTTGGGCGTCGAGCCTCCCAGTGCGCACCCCACCGGTGAGACGATCGCGCCGCGCCGCGTCTCCGTCACCAAGGAGCCCGCCACTCATCAAAGCGGCCATGCGCACGGGGCACCCGCTCCGGCCGCCCCTGTCCAGGACCGGGACCCGCGGCCCGGCACGTCTGCGAAGGCCGCGCCATGACGCCCCCGCGCCGACAGCCGTCGCACTCCCGGCGGCATTCCGATGAGGCGTCTGCCCACCGGTGGGGAGAGAGGTGACCGAAGATGCTGCAGAACGTGGACGTCGGCCGCCGACGCCTGGACGCCTACCGCTCGTGCGCGGGCGACGCGCCCGTCGACGAACTGCGCCGCCTCGCCGCGCCACTGGACGGCGTGCGGGTGCTGCACGTCAACGCCACCGCGTACGGCGGCGGGGTGGCGGAGATCCTGCGCTCCGAGGTGCCGTTGCTGCGTGACCTGGGCGTGGTCGCCGAGTGGAAGACCATCACCGCCGAGCAGGGCTTCTTCGAGGTGACGAAGGCCGTCCACAACGGCCTGCAGGGCGATCCGCGGGGAGTGACCGACGACGAGTGGCGGGTCTACGACGCCACTTCGGCGCAGGTCGCCGCCCAGCTGGAGGAGTCGTACGACGTCGTGGTCGTGCACGACCCGCAGCCGCTGGCGCTGCCGCACCGGCACGGCCGCTGCGAGGCGAAGTGGGTGTGGCGCTGCCACATCGACAGCTCCCAGCCCAACCCGCAGGTCTGGGCCCGGCTGCGTCCCCTGCTGTCCGCGTACGACGCCGCCGTCTTCACGCTCGGCGCGTTCGTCCCGCCGGACATACCGGTGGGCCGGGTGGAGATCATTCCCCCGGCGATCGATCCGCTCAGCCCGAAGAACATGTGCGTCGACGACGCGTTCGTCACCGGCGTCCTGGACTGGATCGGTGTGGACACCGCGCGCCCGCTGCTGGTGCAGGTCTCCCGCTTCGACCCGTGGAAGGACCCGCTCGGCGTCATCGACGCCTACCGGGCGGTCAAACGACAGGAGCCGAGTGTGCAGCTGGCCCTGGTCGGGTCGATGGCCCTGGACGACCCGGAGGGCTGGCGCGTCTACCGGCAGATCACGTCGGCCGCGGCCGACGACCCGGACATCTCGCTGTTCACCAACCTCACCGGGGTCGGGAACATCGAGGTCAACGCCTTCCAGCGGCACGCCGACGTGGTCATCCAGAAGTCCCTGCGGGAAGGTTTCGGCCTGGTGGTCTCCGAGGCCACCTGGAAGGGCACCCCGGTGGTCGCGGGGCGGGCCGGGGGCATTCCGCTGCAGCTGCCGGACGGGGTCGGCGGCCATCTGGTGGACACCGCCGACGAGTGCGCCCGGGCCGTCCTCGGCCTGCTCTCCGATCCTGCGGCAGCCCGCCGTCTCGCGGCTGCTGGGCGGGAGTTGGTGCGCGAACGCTTCCTCTTGACCCGCCTCATCGGCGACGAACTCCGTCTGATCACCAGCCTGCTCGGTCACACCCCTGCAGCCCCTGTGGCCTTGGCCGCCGCGGGCACCGCGGGCGAGGACCGGGACCCGGTCTGCGGAATGCGCGTGGACGGCACCGGCGTCCATCCCACCACGTACCGGGGCCGGGAGTTCCGCTTCTGCTCCGCCTCCTGCGCTCGGCAGTTCGCCGCCGACCCTGAGCTGTTCTGGCGCGCCGTGGCACGAGCTGCCCGCGGCGCCTCCGCCACCGCGTGAGCCGTGAAGGAGCAGCCGTCATGTCGGAGTTGCGGCGGGACCCGTTCACCCAGGACTGGGTGGCCATCGCGCCCGGACGCCGCGAGCGCCCTCAGCAGATTCCCACCCCGGCCGGATCGGCCGTACGCCGGCCTCCGGCCGCTGATCCGGCCTGCCCCTTCTGCCCGGGCCGTGAGGAGGCCACCCCACCCGAGCTGTGGCGCCTGCCCGCCTCCGGCGATGCGTCGTCTGCGAGCTGGCGGCTTCGGGTGGTACCCAACCGCTATCCCGTGCTGGCCCCCGCCGCCCGGCCCGCCCGCCACCACACCACCGGACTGCACACGTCGGCGGAGGGGATCGGCAGCCACGAGGTCGTCATCGAATCCCCCGCCCACGACTGGGACCTTCCCGACGGCGACGACGCCGCCGTCGCCGACGTCCTGCGTGCCTACCGCGCCCGCTGCCTCGCCCTGCGCGATCGCCGCCCCGGCCTCGTCCTGCCCTTCCGCAACCACGGCGCGGCGGCCGGTACGTCGCTGCCCCACCCGCACTCACAGATCGTCGCGACCCCGATCGTGCCCGCCCGCTTCCGTCGGCTGTTCGACGTCGCCCGCGCCTACTACGACGACCACGGCAGCTGCCTGTACGTCGACCACACCGTCGCCGAACTCGCCGACGGTGAGCGCGTCATCGCCACGTCCGGCCATGTTGCGGCGCTGGTCCCGTACGCCGCCCGAACCCCGTACGAAACCTGGCTCGTGCCCCGTCACCACCAGGCATCCTTCGCCGACGCCCCCGACGAGGACCTGGAACAGACCGCCGTGCTCCTGCGCCGGACCCTCGGGGCGCTGCGCGATCTGCTCGGCGACGTCCCCTACAACTACGCTGTCATCAGCGCCCCCAACGGCGAGGAGACCACTGCCTACTTCGCCTGGCACCTCCAGATCGCCCCCCGCCTGACCGAACCCGCCGGCTTCGAACTCGGCACCGGCATCACGGTCAACCCCGTCCCGCCCGAACAGGCCGCCGCCCACCTGCGTCAGGCCCTGGCAGCCCAGCCTGCCCCGCCCGCGCCCCAGACCACCGCCCCCTGGACCTCTCACCGCTCTCAGGCATGGGAGCGCCCGGTCGGCAGGCAACCGTGAAGACGAGCAGTGGCGTGAGTGACCTCACCGCAGGAGCAGGCAACGGCCGTCCCGTACCGGCCCCGCAGACGGAGCCGGCCACCGAGCCGAAAGCGGTCAGGCGGCCTCGGTGGCAGGCGTGGGCCTGGTGGGCCGGTACGGTCGCCGTCGTCGTCTTCGCCGTGGTGGCGGCCGTCTCGCATCGCCACGAACTGGTCGGCGCCTCCCAGCTCCTCACCCATGTCAGTGTGCCGAAGCTGGCCGTCGCCCTCGCCTTCGAGGCGGGCTCGTTCGTCTCCCTCGCCGCCCTCCAGTGGTGGCTGCTGCGCGGGGCGGAGACGCGGCCGGGCCTGGGGACCATGACCGGCCTCGTGTTCGCCGCGAACGCGATGGCCGGGTCGCTCCCCGGAGGCAGCGCCCTGTCCGTCGCGTGGGTGATCCGCCAGCTGCGCCGACGGGGCATCGTCCTGGCGCTCGCCGCGGCGATGCTGGTTGTCGCCGGGGCCCTGTCCGCGCTGGTCCTCGCGGTACTTCTGACGCTCGGCGCGCTGGTGGC
The DNA here is from genome assembly GCF_042895235.1 of Streptomyces sp. NPDC001410. Lineage (NCBI taxonomy): Bacteria > Bacillati > Actinomycetota > Actinomycetes > Kitasatosporales > Streptomycetaceae > Streptomyces > Streptomyces sp. NPDC001410. The sequence continues at coordinate 24,382 of NZ_JBIAWE010000038.1, read as the reverse complement.
CGACCCCGCCGGACCCGCTTCGGGGCTGCGCACGGTGGTGCTGCTGACGGCGGTGGTGCTCGCTGCTGTCATTGTGTCGGTCGTCTGTCTCGCCCGGTCATCGGGCCTGCGCCGTGCCGTGCGGCACGCAGGACGACACGTCACCGCCCGATGGCGAGCCGGGAAACGAGTCGGGAACCTCCTTGCCGAGGTCCTCCACAAGGCCGAGAGCATCCAGCCCGGGCTCCGGGGCTGGACCCGCCCCACCGGGCTGGCGCTGCTGAACTGGCTGTGCGACGCCGCCGCACTGACGGCCGCCCTGTGGGCCCTGGGCATCGGTGTGCCGTGGCGCGGCATCCTCATCACCTACGGACTGACCCAGATCTCCATCAGCCTGCGCCTCACCCCCGGCAGCCTCGGCGTCGCCGAGGCCAGCCTGAGCACCCTGCTCGTCGTCCAGGGCCTGCGCGCCGACCAGGCGATCGCCGCCACGCTCCTGTATCGCGTCGTCAGCTTCTGGGCCGTTCAGCCGATCGGCTGGGGCTGCTGGCTCCGCCTCACCCTTCGAGACACCCGCCCCCTCACCCGCACCGGCCACTTGGGCGCGAGGCCATCCGCCGCCAATGGGACCACGAGACCGAAGGCGGCCGGCCAAACCGGCGCCTCCCGGCGCAGCGAAGTCCACCGCAATCGACACCACAACCCACGAGACGGGTGACGGTCATGTTGATGGACAAGGTCGAGTCCGCCCTGGTCGACAGCGGCCCGCGCCGGGTGCTGCAGCGGTTCTACGAAGCACCGCTGCTGACCCGCCTCGACGGCCGGATCCCCGGCGGACAGGCCCTGGAGATCGGCTGCGGGAGCGGGTACGGCACCCGGCTCAGCCTGGACCGGTTCGGCGCCCCCGCAAGGACCTCTTCACCGCCGGCGACTTCCTCGCCGAGCTGCCACCCGGCGGGCTGACGGCCGACATCCCCCGACACGAATCAAGACGAAGGAAAGATCATGACCACGACGACATCCGACACCCGGGTCTACTTGGTAGGAGGAGGCATCGCCTCCCTGGCCGCCGCGGTGTTCCTGATCAGGGACGCCGGACTGCACGGGGAGAACATTCGCATCCTGGAGGAACTCCCGGTGGTAGGGGGCGCGCTCGACGGCACCGGCGACCCGGGCCGCGGCTTCGTCGCCCGCGGTGGGCGCATGCTGGAAGAAGAAGCGTACGTCTGCCTGTGGGACCTGCTGGAGACCATCCCGACGCTCACCGACCCCGACAGGACCGTCAAGGACGAGGTATGGGAGTTCAGCCGGAAGTGGTCTTCGCACGCCGGAGCCCGTCTCATCGACCGCGACCACAAGATCCTCGACGCGGCCGACTTGGGCCTGAATCTGCGGGACAAGGCCGAACTGGTTCGCCTGCTGGCGCTGCCGGAGCACGTCATCGGCGCCCGGCGCATCGACGAGTTCTTCTCCGACCACTTCTTCGCCACGAACTTCTGGGCCATGTGGCGCACGACTTTCGCCTTCCAGAACTGGCACAGTGCCATCGAACTGAAGCGGTACATGCTGCGCTTCGCCCAGGAACTGCCGCGCATCCACACTCTGGCCGGGGTGCGCCGCACTCGCCTGAACCAGTACGACTCCATCGTCCGCCCCATCCAGCAGTGGCTGGCCGACCGCGGTGTGGTCACCGAACACGGCACCACGGTCACCGACGCGGACTTCACCAAAGACACCGCGAGTGGCCGCCGGATCACCACTCTGCATGTCGTACGCGACGGCCGGCCGGGCACGTACGAACTCGGCGAGCACGACTACGCCTTCCTCACCCTCGGGTCGATGACCGCCGATGCCGCCTACGGCGCCGACGACCGCGCGCCGGAGCTGATCCGCGACAAGCGTGACGGCGCCTTCCGGCTGTGGGAGGCCATCGCCCGCAAGGCCCCCGACTTCGGCCGCCCCAACACCTTCTGCGGCAACATCGACGCCAACAAGTGGGAGTCGTTCACCCTCACGATGCGCAGCCCGCTGCTGATCCACCGCATCCAGGACTTCTCGGGCAACGCCCCGGGCACCGGCGGCCTGATGACCTTCAAGGACTCCGCGTGGCTGATGTCACTGGTCGTGCCGCATCAGCCGTACTTCGCCTCTCAACCCGAGGGCACCTACACCGCATGGGGCTACGCACTGTTCCCCGACGAGAAGGGCGACTACATCGACAAGACCATGGCCGAGGCCACCGGCCAGGAGATCCTCACCGAACTCGTCCACCAGCTCGGCTTCGAGGACGCTCTGGACGAGATCCGCGCCACCACCACCGTCGTCCCGGTGATGATGCCCCACATCACCAGCCAGTTCGCCCCACGCCGCGTCGAGGACAGGCCCCTGGTCGTTCCGCACGGCGCCCGGAACTTCGCCTTCCTGGGCCAGTACACCGAGATCCCCGAGGACGTGGTCTTCACGGTGGAGTACTCGGTACGCGGCGCGATGCACGGCGTGTACGGACTGCTGGGCGTCGACCGGCCGATCCCCGGCATCTACCACGCCCTGTCCGACCCCGAGGCCGCCCTCAGCACACTCAAGGCGGCCCTGGCCTGACATTCCCGTACCGGCGTCGGCAGCCCGCGCTGCACCCCCACCCCCGGACCGGCTGCCGCACAGCCTGTGCCGCCACCGATGGAGGTGACGTCCATGCCACGGCGCCCAGCTGCCGCCCGGGTCGGAGAGATCGCCACCATGCTCTGGGCCGACGGATTCCGCCGGCTGGTCGACGCCCTCGGCCTGCGGGCTTGCGTGTCACCGCGCTGCCGCACCCTGTGCACCCTGAGGCTGCGGCCGTGCGAGCACCACGCGGTCATGGACCGGCCTCTGCCGGAGCGCACCCGCCATGTCCTGGAACAGCTGGGGCCGACCTTCGTCAGGGCAGGGCAGATGCTCGCGCTGCGTCCGGACTACGTGCCCGCCGCCTATGCCGGGGCGCGGCAAGGCTGTACGCCGACGTCCCGCCGTTCCCGGCCGCGGAGGCGATGCGGGTCGTCACCGAGGAACTGGGCCGGCCACCGGGGGAGGTGTTCGCGGAGTTCGAGTCGGAGCCGTTCGCGGCCGCCTCCCTGTCCTAGGTGCACCGGGCGCGGCTGCCCGACGGAACCGAGGTGGCCGTGAAGGGACAGCGACCCGGAGTGGATACGCACGTGGAGCAGGATCTGGTGCTGCTGCGGTGGCTGGCGCGGCGGCTGGAGAGGCGCAGTGCGGCGGCGCGCCGGTTCCGCCCGGCCGACGCCGTCGAGGAGATCGCCGAGTGGACGCGACGTGAACTCGACTTCCGCCGGGAGGCCGGTACCGCGCGGGAGCTGCGCCGCTGCTTCGCCGACGACGACTCGGTGGTCGTCCCGCGGGTGCACGAGCGGTGGACGACGCGGCGGGTGCTGACCATGGACCTCCTCCACGGGCACCGGCCCGCCCCGGCCGCCGAGTTGCGGCAGGCCGGGCTGGACCCGCAGCTGGTTCTCGAGACGTGTGCGCGCGGTGCTGCGGCAGGTCTTCGAGTTCGGGCTCTTCCACGCCCGACCCCCACCGGGCAACCTGCTCGTGCTGCCCGGCGAGAAGGTCGCTTTCCTGGACTTCGGCATGTTCGGGCGCGTGGACTCCCGGCAGCGCCACCGCATGGGCCTGATGCTGTGGGCGCTGATGGACGCCGACTACGACACCGCCGCCGGGCAGCTGCTACGCCTGTCGGAGCGGCGCCCGGGAGCCTACGTGCCCGGCTTCCGGCGGGCCGTTGCCGATCTCGTCGAGGACTGGTACGGCCAGTCGGCCCGGGAGTATTCGGTGGCCCGGCTAGGCCACTGGCGACGCGGCGGACCGCCTGGCTGAGCGGATCCACACCCAAGAGGGCCATTCGGCCCAGTGCTAAGGCCCTTAGTACCCATGCGGGGTTCCCCTACATGAGGGAGCGTGGAGGTCAAGGGAATCTGGCCACAATGCTGCGCAGGCTGTGGGACACAGACCTCGGACCGCGAAGAAGGGACTGGCACCATGAGCAGCATCGCTCGCCGTATCGCGGACCTTTTCCGGACCAAGGCGAACAAGGCCCTGGACCGGGCCGAGGATCCTCGCGAGGTGCTGGACTACTCCTATGAACGTCAGCAGGAGTTGCTGCTGCGGGTGCGGCGCGGTGTGGCGGACGTCGCCACCAGCCGCAAGCGGCTGGAACTGCAGATGGCAACCCTGGAGCAGTCGAGCGGCAAGCTTCAGGGGCAGGCCCAGCAGGCCCTCGCCGTCGGACGGGAAGACCTCGCCCGGGAAGCGCTGGGACGCCGGGCGACGGTGACCGCGCAGCTCACCGACCTGCAGGGCCAGCTTGCCACGCTTGAGGCCCAGGAAGAGAAGCTGACCTTGGCCTCCCAACGCCTTGAGGCCAAGGTGGATGCCTTCCGGACTCGGAAGGAGACCCTCAAGGCCACCTACACCGCGGCCGAGGCGCAGACGTCGATCACCGAGGCGGTCACCGGCATCGGCGAGGAGATGGGCGATGTCGGCATGGCCATCCAGCGGGCCCAGGACAAGACCGAACAGCTCCAGGCGCGTGCCGGGGCACTGGACGAGCTGATCGCCTCCGGCGCCCTGGAGGACGCCACCCTCCCGGCCGGGAGGGACGACATCCAGGCCGAGCTGGACAAGGCGTCCGCGTCCGGAGACATCGAGCTGGAGCTGGCCCGGATGAAGGCCGAACTCACCGCCGCCCCGGAACCGTCGCCCGCACTGGAGAGCCGCGACGCCGCAGCCGCGGACCGCGAGCCGGACAAGGAGGCACCGTCGTGATCATGCGGATTCTCGGCGAAGGCCAGTACGAGGTCGCCGACACCCATCTGGACAAGCTCAACGAGCTGGACGCTGTGCTGCAGTCGGCCGCAGCCTCCGGCGACGAGGAGGCGTTCGCCGCCGGGCTGCGGGCGCTGCTGGACGCCGTACGCGCCCTGGGCACCCCGTTGCCGGCCGACTCGCTCGTGCCCTCGGACCTGATCCTGCCCGGCGAGGACACCAGCCTGCGCGAGGTGCAGGCCCTGCTGTCCGACGAGGGCCTGATTCCCGGGTGACGAAGGGGGATGACCGTGCGCAGCCGCTTCGCCCCCGACCGGCAGCTGACCGCCCGCATGGGCCTCACACTGTTCCTGCTCGGACTGCTGTACGTGGTGTTCGTCGCGGTGCTGATCGCGCTGCTCAAGTCGTGGGTCCTGGTGGTGGTCATCGCCGCCGGGCTGCTGGCCGCCCAGTACTGGTTCTCCGACCGGATCGCCCTGTTCGCGATGCACGGCCGCATGGTCACGCCTGAGGAACAGCCCGAATTGCACGGCGTCATCGACCGGCTGTGCGCCATCGCGGACATGCCCAAGCCGCAGGTGGCCGTTTCCGGCATGGACCTGCCGAACGCGTTCGCCACCGGCCGCAACGCCGACCACGCCGTCGTCTGCGTGACCACCGGACTGCTGCGCCGCCTGGAGCCCGAGGAACTGGAGGGTGTCCTCGCGCACGAACTGTCCCACGTCGCGCACCGGGACGTCGCGGTGATCACCATCGCCTCGTTCCTGGGCGTGATCGCCGGGCTCATGGTCCGCTTCGCCTTCTACTCCGAGTTGTTCGGCGGTGGACGCGACCGGCGCGACGACCAGAACACCGCCGCCCTGCTGTTCGCGGTCATGGCGGTCTCGGCCCTCGTCTACGCCCTCAGCTTCCTGCTCATCCGTGCCCTGTCCCGATACCGGGAGCTGGCCGCCGACCGCGCCGCCGCCCTGCTCACCGGCCGCCCCTCGGCGCTGGCCTCGGCACTGACCAAGGTCACGGGAGACATCGCCCGGATCCCCACCGAGGACCTGCGCACCGCGCAGGCCTTCAACGCCTTCTTCTTCACCCCCGCTCTCGGCCCGGGCACAGCCGTGGCGAACCTGTTCTCCACCCACCCCACCCTGGAGCGCCGCCTGGCCCAGCTCGCGAAGATCTCCGCCGAGCTGGGCCGCCCGGCCTGAGCTGGACACAAGTCGAGGAGGAACCTCGGATGACCGACGGCCCCGTCGCATCGACCCCCCGGCGGGCCCTCGTGGTCGACGACGAGGTGGAGCTGGGCCGCCTGGTCGGCGACTACCTCTCCCGGGAGGGGTTCGCCGTGGACGTCGTACGCACCGGCGCGGACGCCCTGGAGTCGGCGCGGTCCGCGGAACCCGACGTGGTGGTGCTCGACCTGATGATGCCGGGCATCGACGGGGTGGAGGTATGCCGACAGCTTCGCACCTTCACCGACGCGTACGTGATCATGCTGACCGCCCGCGCGGACGAGGTCGACAAGCTTGTGGGCCTGTCCATGGGCGCCGACGACTATCTGACCAAGCCGTTCAGCCCCCGGGAGCTGGTCGCCCGGGTCAAGGCGATGCTGCGCCGACCGCGAGTCGGGCAGCCGGTCCCGGGGCAGGTGCCGGTGCGCCGCTTCGGTGACCTGGCCGTGGACCCAGAGGCGCGGGAGGTCACCCTCGCCGGCCGCGCGGTCGAGCTGACCAGGCTGGAGTTCGACCTGCTGGAGGCGCTGTCGTCCCGTCCGCGTCTGGCGTTCAGCCGTCGGCAGCTGATCGAGCGGGTCTGGGGGCCGGACTGGGGCGGCGACGAGCACATCGTGGACGTCCACGTCGCCCGTCTGCGGCGCAAGCTCGGCGACGACCCCCTCGCCTCCCGCTTCGTTCTCACCGTGCGCGGGGTGGGTTATCGGATGGGCGCCGGCTGATGATCCGGCGACCCGGCCTGGCGACGCGGCTGGTGGTGGCTCAGCTGCTCGTGGTGCTCGCCGGGCTGGCCACTCTCGCCGTCGTGGCCTTCGCCGTCGGCCCGCCACTGCTCAGGCGCCACCTGCGCAGCGCGGTCGGCGCGGTGTCCCCGCAGCTGTCCCGGCATCTGGAGGACGCGTTTCTGGCCGCAGGCGGTATCGCTCTGGGTATCGGCATCGCCGCGTTCCTGGCCGCCGCCGTCACCGCTGCCGTACTCATCACCCGACGGCTGTCCCGTCCCGTCGATGCCCTTGCCGATGCGGCTCGGCGAGTTGCCGCCGGCGACTACACCGCCCGGCTGGGGCCGACGTTTATCGGCCCGGAATTCGAGGCCCTCACCAGCGCCTTCAACACCATGGCCGACGCGCTGGAGAGCACCGAGCGCACCCGGCGCCGGCTGCTCGGCGACGTCGCTCACGAACTGCGCACCCCGCTGGCCACCATCGAGGCGTACCTGGAGGGTCTGGCCGACGGGGTACGCACCCTCGACGAACACACCCTGGATGTGCTCGGCGTGCAGACCGCTCGGCTGCACCGGCTGGTCGAGGACATCTCGTTGGTCTCCCGCGCGGAGGAACACCAACTCGTCCTGGCTCGGGCCACCCTCCCAACGGCCCGGCTGGTCGACGCGGCCGCGGCAGCCGTCCGCCCCGGCTTCCAGACCAAGGGCGTGGACCTGTGCGTCATGGTCACCCCTGGTACGCCCGCGGTGGACGTGGACCGTGACCGGCTCGTCCAGGTGCTGGTCAACCTGCTGACCAATGCCCTGCGTCACACCCCGGCGGGTGGGATGGTCACCCTCGCCGCCGAACCCGCGGGCAGAGGTGCCGTGATCAGCGTCGCCGACACCGGCGAGGGCATCGCCGCCGAACACCTCCCGCACGTCTTCGAACGCTTCTACCGGGCTGACACCGCCCGGGACCGGGAGCGCGGCGGCTCGGGCATCGGCCTGACCATCGCCCGCGCCCTCGTCCAGGCGCACGGCGGCACCATCACCGTGAGCAGTGAGGGACTGGGCAGAGGCGCCCTCTTCCGGATCAGCCTTCCACCCGCGAGCGACCGCCCGGACCTTCAGGGAAGCAACGTCGGAGCTTGACGGAATCGTCATGATTCGCCTGAACCATCGGATCTCATAGGAGGAACACAGAATGAGTAAACGATGGTTCACGCCCCGCTGGCTGATCGGCCTGATCGCCCTCGTCGTGGTCGCGGGCGCCGGGGTCGGTATAGGCCTGTGGGCGAGCGGCGGAGGCTCGTCGAAGCCCCGGGCCTCGACCCTCGTCGGGCCGGGTGACGGTGCCGTGAGCACGGCCGAGGCCGCCCGTCAGAAGAAGGGTGCCGCCGTGCGGGACGTGACCCTGACCGCAGCCCCCACCACCCTCAGCCTCGACGGGCGCAAGGTCACCACCTGGGCCTTCAACGGAACCGTTCCCGGCCCGGAAATCCGCGCCGAGGCCGGCGACGTGATCCGCGCCCGAGTGGTCAACCGGTTGCCCGACCCGCTGACCATCCACTGGCACGGGATTGCGCTGCGCAACGACATGGACGGCGTCCCCGACGTGACGCAGAAGGCGATCAAGCCCGGCGGCGAGTTCGTCTACCGCTTCACGGTGACCGATCCCGGCACCTTCTTCTACCACTCGCATGTCGGCACCCAGCTGGACCGCGGACTGTACGGCCCGCTGATCGTGGACGACCGCAACGACACCACCGCCCCGCGCCGCGACATCACCGTCCTGCTCGACGACTGGATGGACGGCACCGGCCGTACGCCCGACCAGGTCCTCGCGGGGCTCCGCTCCGGCGCCAGGGACGGCAACGGCTCCACGGACATGGGATCGGACATGGGGTCCATGCCGGGCATGACCAGCCCCTCGTCGGGCAGCACGTCGGACGGCTCGGAGATGAACGAGATGATGCCGACCAAGGCCAACCCCCTGGGCAGCGACACCGTGGACCTGACCTACCCGTACTACCTGGTCAACGGCCGCCCGGCGACCGACCCGGCCACGTTCAAGGTCACCCCGGGTGAGCGTATCCGGCTGCGGATCATCAACGCCGCCGCCGAGACGCCGTTCCGGGTCGCGGTCGGCGGCAGCAAGCTCACGGTCACGGCCTCGGACGGATTCCCGGTCCGGCCGGCGACGGCGGACACGGTCCTGGTGGGCATGGGTGAGCGGTACGACGCGGTCGTCACCGTGCCACGCTCGGCGACCGTCCCCCTGGTCGCGAAGGTCGAGGGCGAGGACGAGCGGGCGCAGGCACTGGCGGTTCTGCGTACGGGCCCCGGGGCCGGCCCGATGGCCGACGTCAAGCCGACGGAACTGCGCGGACGACTCCTGACGTACGACGATCTGCACGCCGCCCCGGACGTCTCATTGTCCGCGCGTCGACCCGACCGCACCTACTCCGTCGATCTGACCGGCAACATGACCACGTACAAGTGGGGCACCAGTACCGACGGGAAGAAGAACGGGACCCTGCCCGTCCGGCAGGGCCAGCGGATCAGGCTCGTCCTCGACAACCGCACCATGATGTGGCACCCGATCCACCTGCACGGACACACCTTCCAGGTGGTCACCGGCTCCACCCCGGGCCCCCGCAAGGACACGGTCATCGTCCCGCCCATGAGCCGGGTCACCGTCGACGTCGACGCGAACAACCCGGGGCAGTGGGGCCTGCACTGCCACAACACCTACCACGCCGAGGCGGGCATGCTGACGACGCTGTCCTACGTGAAATGACCTCGGGTCCGCTGCCAGCGGCTGTCTGTACCTGACCAGGGCCCAGGAAGCTCGAGGGCCGCGACGCGAACTGCGCGTCGCGGCCCGTCAGCGTTGCTGCCGGTGATCACGGATGGCGAACAACACGGCGAACAAGATCAGCGAACCGCCGACGACGATCAGAAGAGTGTGGTGGAACGGTGTGTTCAGGGCCGCCAGCACCACGATCACGGTGGCCAAGGTGATCACCAGCGGCGCACGCAGGCGCTTCATGGATCCTCCCCGGTGCGTGTTGACGGGTAGGGATGCGGCCACCCGGTACGGGCGGCACACGCCTCAGCGAGCGCCCGCAGGGGGCCGCCGGCCAAGGGCTTGGGTGCCTTGCGTCGGCGTCGGAGGGGGCGTGCAGGAACGGTCACGCCGGAGACCGCGACGACTGCGAGTTTGACGACAGAGTGGTCCGGTAGATGCCGGTGTCGCTTCCTGTTCGGCGGCGAGTTCCACACTCCCGTGGCCACGAGCACGGCGAAGCGGGTCATCGCGGCTCAGTCGGCCCCGGCCGGACCGCCGGAGTAGTGGTGCGCGTCCGGGGGATGTCCCGGGCGGCGTCGGCGGCGGCGTGGACCAGCGCAGCGGCGATGCATCCAGCGCCCCACAGGCCCCAGAGCACGGCGGACGCGTGGAAGGCGAGAAGAGGGGCGAGAGGCAGCATCGAGACCCCCAGGAGTGAGGGCGCGACCAGGTGAAGAGATCGCGGCAGCGCATCCTGGTCCTGCCGATGACGCCGGAAGAGATGGGCGGCGCCCAGTGCGGTGGTCAGCCACTGGACGGCCACCAGGGCCAGGGCGAGGAACGTCATCACGCTCACCTCCGCATCGCCGGGTGCGCTGATCCAGGTGGTTTTCTCAAGGGCAGGAGCGTCCGGACGGCGCTGTCAGCTTTTGCTCCCGGGCTGTTCGAGCTGGTCGGGTTGGGGCCTCCGCACTGCGGTCCGGCCCGGCGCGCGGTCGTGCTGCCGAGGCGGCGGTGCGGTGGGGGTGTCGCGGCGCTTCCCGAAGCGCGGCCAGAATGCCGGAGTGTGGGCGGCGTACGCGTCCCAGTCGGCGCCGAACTCCTTGGCGACCTCGCGCTCTTCGCTGCGGGCCAGTCGCATGTACACGTACACCAGGATCGGGAACATGATCAGGGTGGGGATGGTGGGCCACTGCAGCAGAAACCCGATCATGATGAGCAGGAAGCCGTCGTACTGCGGGTGCCGCACGTGGGCGTACGGTCCTGTGCTGGCCAGGCGATTGTGCTGGGCAGCCTCGTGCAGGACCCTCCATCCGGCGGCGATCAGCCAGAAGCCGACGCCGATGGCGACGTAGCTCGCCAGGTGGAAGGGGCTCAGGTGCGGGTCGCCGGTCCAGCCGGTCAGATCGTTCCACAGGTGGCCGCCCGCATGGGTGTCCTTCAGCAACGGGAAGCGTGAGCCGAGCCAACTGCCGAGCAGGTAGATGGTGAGCGGGGTGCCGTACATCTCGGTGAACAGTGCGACCAAAAACGCGCTGTAGGCGCCCATCGCCCGCCAGTCCCGCTTGCTCTTCGGATGGAAGAAGCTCGCGGCGAAGGCGATGAACAGCAGGGTGTTGAGCACCACCAGCGGCCACAGGCCGTATGCGGCGTCAGCCATCACGTCCTCCTTGAGGTGCGCTCTCCGGCAGCGAGACTGTGCATCCTTGTGCGGTAGGTGGCCGCGTCGATCCGGTCGTGCAGCCGCAGGCCCACGAGCCACGTCTCCGCGGTCTCCAGCGCGGCCCGACGGCCCCGGATCCGGGCCAGGGGCGGGAGGCGGCTCTCGCGCGCCGTCACCAGGCGGGCCAGGTCGTAGACCACGGCGGCCAGGATCAGCGAGCCGGCCAGGATCGCCGACAGGGCACTCATGGTGCTGCCTTCAACCGTTTTGTGTGGTGGCGGAGGCGTCCTTGCCACTCCGTCCTAGGTACGGCCATGGCCGTAGGGGTGCTGGTGATCCCGCTTGCGCAGAGCATCGCGTTCATCGTCGGCAGACTGGTTCGTGTGGTCGTGCCCGCCGTGCATGTCCTCGTCATGCATGCCGCGCATCATGAAGAACATCATCAGCGGGCAGCCGGCCAGGACGGCCAGGAGCAGCACGGTCCCGGGAGGCACGCCCAGAGCAACCAGCCCGACGACCAGGATCGCCGCGGCGATGGCGTACAGAGGTAGCTTGTTGCTCTTCATGATGTTGCCTCCTCGGCATCGTTGCTGGAATACCTTCATCCGGTATGGGTGCTCTATTTCGAGCCTGAGCCTGAGCCTGTCGCCCGTCGGCGGGCAGGGGCTGACCGAGCCGTGCAGGGGGCCGGTGTTCCCCGATGGGCAGGGCCGGACGGCCCTGCTCGCCTTACGTGGTCCGTCTCCGGGTGCCGAGGACGCGGCGTAGCACAGGGATGCATTCGTTCGGACGGCAGCTCCTGTGGGCCAGGCCGGCCATCGCCCGGCGGTAGCCGGCGCGACCGATCCGACCCGCCAGCAGCAGGCTCACCAGACGGCATTCGGCGGCGCCGGCCGCGGCACGCCGTCCGCCGAGCCGGGCCAGCAGCACGCCGCACCGTCCGCGTGCGAAGACGACCCGCCGTGCGGTGTCGAGGACCGCCCATGTCAGCAGTGCCACCCCGATCAGCGTCGCCATGTCTGCCTCCGTTCGTGGAGGAGGGGTGCCGGTGGACCAGTCGTCGTGACCAGCGCCTTCGCCACCGGCCGTTACGGACCTCTCCACCGTGGCCCCGGCGGCATGGCACACAGCAGGGCGCTAATGTCCTTAGTAGTGGGCCGAACGGCCCTATCGGCCGCCTGCCCCGACGAGCGACTGTTTTCCGTCAGCTCACAGCTCGACGATGCCTGCCGAGCCGTCCACCAGCACGGGCGTTCCCTCCTCGATGTCCCGTGTGGCGTCGAGCGCGCCGTTCACCAGCGGGATGCCGAACTCACGGGCCACGATGGCCGCGTGCGAGAAGTTGCCACCGACCTCGGTGACCGCGGCACTCGCGATGTTGAACAAGGGCGTCCAGACCGGCGTCGTGGCGTGGGCGACGAGCACATCGCCCGGCTGGAAGCGCCGGAAGTCCTCCGGGCCCGTGACGATCCGGGCGATGCCGCGCGCCCGGCCGGGGCTGCCCGGCGTGCCCACCAGGACGCGCCGCCCCTCGCGTTCCTGCGTGCCGCGCCTGATGACGGTCTCGCCCATGAGCGAGGAGAAGAGCCTCAGTGTCCGATCCCGGCCCCACGCGGGGTCATCGCGCGGCGGGACGAACGGGGGCGGGGCGAGCCTCTTGTGGCGCTCGCGCAGTTCGCGACGGTGTGCCACCCGCGTCGCCAGCTGGTCTTGTGGTCCGGTGAGTTCGCGACGCTTGAGGTAGAAGACGTCCTCGGCGCGCTGTACGGCCCCCATGCCGGTCAGTCGCTGCCCGACTTCCAGATAGGCGGCGCGCAGCAGCGCCAGGACGCGCTGGAAGTGGAACACGCTGTCGTCGACGTGCGCGGCGTGGCTCTGCCCGCCCCGGAGGATGCGTTCGGCGACCACGCGGCGCATGCCGGACAGCGCCCCAACGTGGCCTTCGGCCTCAGTCCGCTGAAGGCGCGAGCGCGCCAGGCGTTCGTCGGGGCCGGTCCGGCTGTGGCGGGCCATCTCAAGGTACTGGTCGAGGAGTTCCGGCGACTCGCGCAGCGTCGGGTGGAGGGGGTCGGCGCTTTCCACGAAGTGGCCGAAGCGTGCCAGGTAGGCGGCGGTCTCGCCGGTGTCGGCTGCGTGGCGCAGGGCCCGTTCGGCCTCCAGTAGCAGGCTGTCGTTGCCCCGGAAGAGGACGACGGGGTCGGTGAGGTGGGGGACGCCCAGTTTCCCGATGATCTGCTCACACATGATCGTTGCTGCCGGGCCCCAGGTGACCTCCCACCACCACCAGCCCAGCTCCTTGAGCAGTCGGGCCGCTCGGGCGTGCAGGTCGGCGTCCGAAAGGTTCGCCGGTTCGGTCTTCTCCAGGGAGTCCAGGACCCTCAGCCGCGGGGGCCAGGTACGCCGTACCATGCGATGCCTGTCCATCGTCCCCGCGGCCAGGCGCCCGGCCCACCACACGCAGCGGGTCACCGTAGCGGGCAACCGGAAGTCGGCGCGGATGTAGAGCCAGCCGTTGATCAGTACATACCAGGGTGACTTCTGCATCTGGAACTTGCGCTGGCGGGCGGTGACCATGGCGGCGAAGGTCGTCGTCGCGGCCAGGGGTGAGAGCGGTTCGGTGGCCCATTCGGCGGCCTGCAGGTCGTTCATCCACTTCGCGCCCGGCACCGGGCTGTCCCAGCGCACCGGCTCGGGCGGCAGGGTGGTGACCGGGCGGGACTGGACGATCCACAGCCGGCCGTCGGCCAGGCACCACTCGATGTCCTGGGGCGCGCCGTAGTGCGCCTCGACAGCCGCGCCCAGGCGCACGAGCTCTGCGACCCGCGAGGCGTCCAGCACCGCTGAGCCGCGCCGGTCCGCCTCCACAGCGCGCTCGCCGGTCCCGCCCGCCGTCGGTGCCGTCAGGACCGTCTTGTCGGCGACCTCCATCTGCTTGACCTCGCCGGTCACCTTGTCGGCGGTGATGTGGTCCGGGGTCACCAGGCCGCTGACGACGGCCTCTCCCAGGCCCCACGCCGCGTCGATCACGACCTCGTCCCGCGCGCCCGTCAGCGGGTTGGCGGTGAACAGCACCCCGGCCGCCGAGGCGTCGACCATCTTCTGCACCACGACCGCGAGACTGACGGTGTCCGGATCGATCCCCTGGCGCGCGCGATAGGCCAGGGCCCGCGGTGTCCACAGGCTGGACCAGCACCGCTGCACCGCCAGCAACACCTCCTGCTCACCAGCGATGTTGAGAAAGGTCTCCTGCTGACCCGCGAAACTCGCACCGGGGAGATCCTCTGCCGTGGCCGAGGAGCGGACCGCCATCGGCACCTTTTCGCCGGGCGGTCCGCACGCCGCGTCGGCGCAGTGGCATTCCGAGCAGCGAACCGCCACCGGGCACGGTGTTTCGCCCTCCGGGCGGAGCGCGGCATGAGCCTGTCGGATCGCCTCCGCCACCTCCGGCGGCATGCTTCCGCGCTCGAAGAGCCGGCGGATGTCCTTCGAGGCCGCCTCATAGTCCGTCCCTGCGCCGCTCCTGGCCAGGGCGACGATCTGCCGTTGGAGATCGTTCGCCTGCACGAACTTCCGGTACGCCGCGGTGCCGATCAAGAACCCGCGGGGAACGGGGAATCCAGCCCGGGTGAGCTGGACGAGGCTCTCTCCCTTACCGCCAACCGTGGCGAGCGTCGCCTCGGGTGAATCCATGGAGAAGACCAGGTCGTTCATCATGTCCTCCCGACCTCTTCGATCTCGCCACGGGACTATCGGACACATCCCATTGCCCTGCTGCTCGACCACGCCACCTTGGTCCAGCGACGCGAGTTCCCCGGGCGCCTCCGCCGTGGACTCTTGTGAATCCAGCCCTCAACAGCGCGATACCGGCGAGGACACCGGTAGCGATCACTGTCTGAAGCACGACAGGCATGGTGCGATCACCAGGTTCTTCAATGGGACGGCTGTCCGCATCGGGCACCGGGTTGATGCCGTACGAGTACCGCGGTGTGTGTGTCACCTTCGCTTCCCTGGTCCGCCGACCGCAGAGTCTTTCCACCGGCGTGGATTGCCTGATCGGGCCAGGTTCCCTCCGTGACGGGGACGGATACAGGAGCCTCTCGGCCCTGGCAGAGGGCCGATGGTCCCCTACCCCGTACGGGTTGCCGGGGCGAGCGTTGAAGTTGTGGGTCCGGCAGGAAAGGGCGCCAACCGTGGATATCTGTGATGTCGTCGCGCTCCTGGTCTGCGACGGCTACACCCCCGATCCGGACGGCTACAACTGATCAGGCTGCGCCAGGGCGTCCGAGCCGAGCCGGCTTTCGACCGGCAGGAATCCGGAGAGCGCACATCGCGGGTAGCCGGCCAAGGAGGGGCGAGCGATGGACCTGATCCTCGTCAGCCTGCTGATGCGCACCCAGGCTCGGCTGCGCGGCCACGAAACCTGGACCCGCTCCGAGCTCAAGGCCTACCAGGCCGACGCGTTGCGGCGACTGCGCGCCCACGCCTACGCCCGGTCCCCGTTCTATCGGCGCTTCCACGCAGGGCTCGCCGACACGCCGCTGCGGGACCTTCCAGTGCTGACCAAGGCGCTGCTGATGGAGCACTTCGACGAGTTGGTCACCGACCGTCGCGTTCGCCTGGCGGATCTGCGCGCGCATGTGGCCGCCGGCACGGGACAGCGCTACCTCGACCACTACCGGGTGTGCGCCACCTCGGGCAGTAGCGGCCACCCCGCCCTCGTCCTGTTCGATCCCGTGGAGTGGGCCACCTTCCTCGCCTCCTTCGGCCGCCTCCGGGGGTGGGCCGGTGTCCCGATCGGTCTGCGCAATCGGTTGCGGACCGGGTCGGTCGCCTCAGACCTGCCGTGGCACATGTCGGTACAGGGCGCCCTCACCTTCACGACGCTGGGCCCGCTGATGCCCACCCTGCGGCTGGGGGCCACCGAACCGCTCACGCGGATCGCCCAACGGCTCGAGGCATGGCAACCGCAGATTCTCGGAGGCTACCCGTCCATCCTGCGCATGCTGGCCGACGAGCAGCTGGCCGGACGGCTGCACCTCACCCCACGCTTCGTCCTCAGCGGCTCCGAAGTGCTGACCGCCGAGGCCCGCCGGCGGATCGAAGAGGCCTGGGGCCCCGTCCTGTTCGAGGGATACGGCACCACCGAAGGCGGCGGGGGCAACGCAGCCGAATGCGAACGCCACGAAGGCATGCACCTGTTCGAGGACCTGATCATCGCGGAGATCGTGGACGAGGACAACCATCCCGTGCCGCCCGGGGAGCAGGGCGCCAAAGTGCTGATGACCGTGCTGTCCAGCCGCACCCTGCCACTGATCCGCTACGAGATTGACGACCGACTCCGCCTGACGGGCACAACCGGCACCTGCGGACGCCCGTTCGCGCTCATCCACAGCATCGAAGGCCGCACCGACGAGATCATGACACTCCCCGCCGAAACCGGCGGCGAGACCGCCGTCCACCCGGTCCTGTTCCACAGGCTGTTCGACCCGCTGCCCATCAACGGCTGGCAGGTCGTTCAGCAGCCCGACCACATCCGAGTCCTGCTCAGCGGTGCCCGCGGCGCAACCGACAGCGCCGCACTCGCATCCGCCGTCGCCGATGCCTTGACCGCCCACGGCGCCATCGCGCCACGGATCGACGTCCTGCACGTCGACACCATCCCGCGGACTGCGGCAGGCAAGGCACCCCTCATCAAGGCCGCCCAGCCCGCCTCCCCGGGTACCGGCCCCGCGATGGCGGGCGAAGGACGGCGTGAGTCGCGCGGTCACCACCACCCTCCTGACGCGGGCGACGGCGCGCACGGGGCCTGTCGGCCCAGTGGACGGGACGGCAGGCCCCTACGCGGTGAGGGTATCCATGGTCCAGATTGAATCCGGGCCCTTGCGCGTGCGTACATGCGGAGAGATGGAGAGGAGGCGTACGGAGATGACCACAGCCCCCGGGCACGTGCCACGGGTCGCCGAACCGCCCGGCTACCACGACCAGAAGGCCGATCACCTGTCCCGGCTGCGCAAGATCGAAGGCCAGGTGCGTGGGGTGACGCGTATGGTCGACGAGGACCGGTACTGCGTCGACGTCGTCACCCAGATCGGCGCCGTCACCCGGGCTCTCCAGGAGGTCGCCCTGGGCCTGCTCGACGACCACGCAAGGCACTGCGTCCTGGACGCGGCCCGTTCGGACCCGGAGCACGCGGAGACGAAGCTCAGCGAACTGTCCCTCGCCATGCGCCGGCTGACGCGCATGTGATCGAGCCGGTTCCGATGCGTCGGCCCTTCCGAGGGCTGTGTTTGCCGGTCTGTGCTGAAGTAGGTCGATGCCACTCGCGTTCGGCCGTCTGCTCGCCGACATCAGTGCAGTAGTACGAAGGGGCGAGGCACAGACCTACGCTCGCGACACCGTCAGCTACGCCTGCCGGCCCCACCGCCGAAGGCGCCTCTTCGCGTGTGTCCCGCGGCGTCGACGCCCGCCTGTCCGCGAGGGCGTCGTGGTCGGCGGTGAGCAGGGCGTTGCGATTAGCCTTGCTAGTCGGCCACTACAAGTCTCATCAGCTAAGAACCTGATGCGGCGCCATGTGTGGTGCAGACGAGTGAACGATGCCGGCTGTGGAGAGCGCTCCATCCGGTTCTTAGACTCCGTTAACTACCTTGGTCGGTAGCGTAGTGATCTGCTCTTTCCGCACCGTCTGGATGTGGTCGGCCGCCGTCCGCGCCGACCGGCGGGCGGGTTTCTCGGCTCGGGGTCGCCACCTGGCGTCAGCTAAGGATCTTAGTGGCTTGCTTGCCGGGGGACGACGAGGCGGAGTATTTCACCCATGCGTGGACCAAGCGTGCCAGATAGTGATGTTCTGCTTACGATCTGTCGCATGCCGCAGGAATCTGCCGGCTGCGCGGGGGTGCGCAAGCCGGCCCTCGCTCTCCTCGTGGGTCTGGTGCTGATGCTCCTGGCCCATGTGGTCGCGTGCTCCGTGCATCCGGCCGAGGGGCGCTCGCATGTCACGGCAATGGCCGCGTCAGCGATGCACGAGGAGGCCGGAGCGGACAGCCTGCGGTCCGCGTTGGAGACAGCGGACTGTGCCCTGATCCAGGGAGCAGACGAGCATACGGGGCACGGCATCGCGTGCTGCGATCCGGCCGACTGGCCCGCCGACTTGCGTGTACCCGCGGGAGCCTTGCTCTTGGCGTTCACGCTGATCGCGCTGCTTTCCCTGCGTCACCGCGTGGTGGACCCCAAGACGTTCGGCGCCCCGCCAGGGGGAGGGGGCCCGGCGGCCGGTGCGACTCCTGGGGGATCCCACCTGCTGCGCTTCGTCTGCGTCAGCCGTACCTGAGCGTGCCGCCCGGCGTGAACCGCTGGGCTTCCCGGCACATTCACCCGTACGGCAGACACGCGGCCCCCCATCTGAGCGGGGCCGCGAGAGGACCCCCATGAGCACTGCCCTGCGCAGCATCACGTCGCCCGACGTCACCTCCTTCTTCGCGGCGCACGAACTCCCCGAACCTGCCGGAGCACCGCGCCGGTCACCGGCCGGCATGGTCGGCAACACCCCCGTCCTGTGGATCGGAGAACCCTTCAACCCGGCGGGCCGCGGCTTCTGGGCGAAGGTGGAGGGCGCCAACCCTGGCGGCATCAAGGACCGCCCGGCGCTCCACATGGTCGCCGCGGCACGCAAGCGCGGCGATCTCACGTCAGGCGCCCCGATCATCGAGTCCACCAGCGGCACCCTCGGTCTCGGCCTGGCGCTGGCCGGGATCACGTACGGCCATCCGGTCACCCTGGTCACCGATCCCGGCATGGAGCCGCTGATGGTGCACCAGCTGCGCGCGCTCGGAACGCACGTGGACGTGGTCACCGAGCCGCATCCGATGGGCGGCTGGCAGGAAGCGCGCCGCGCGCGCGTGCAAGAGCTGCTCGCACGTACGGCGTCGGCCTGGTGCCCCGACCAGTACAACAACCCCGACAACGTTGCCGCCTACGCCCCGCTCGCCCTGGAGCTCGTCGTCCAGCTCGGCCGGATCGACGTTCTGGTCGCGGCGGTCGGCACCGGCGGCCACTCGGCCGGCATTGCCCGCACCCTGCGCACCTTCAACCCGGAACTGAAGCTCGTCGGCGTCGACTCGGTCAACTCCACCGTCTTCGGCCAGCCCGCCGGTCCGCGCCTCATGCGCGGCCTGGGCAGCAGCATCCATCCCGCCAATGTCGACCACGCGGCCTTCGACGAGGTCCACTGGGTAGCCCCGGGCGAGGCGGTGTGGACCTGCCGTCAACTGGCCCGCGGGCACTATGCCAGCGGCGGCTGGAGCGTTGGCGCGGTCGCCCTTGTGGCGAACTGGCTGGCCCGTACGGAGCCCGAGCGCACCCGGATCGCGGCGATCTTCCCCGACGGTGTCCACCGCTACTGGAACACGGTCTACAGCGACGACTACTGCCGTCGGCACGACCTTCTCCGGTGCTTCCCCGCTGGCGACCCGGACGAAATCACGCACCCCGGGGAGTGCACGGTGGAGCGTTGGACGCGCTGCACCAACGTAACGGTGCCGGAGGGGTTCGCGCGATGAAGTCCCTTGCCACTCAGTTCCGTTCGTTCAACGGGTGCAGTCGTCTGTTGATGGTCCAGCAGTTCACCATCAACACCGCCTTCTACATGCTCATGCCCTACCTGGCCGTGCATCTCGCGGACGGCCTGGGCATGGCCGCCTGGGCAGTCGGCCTGGTACTTGGGGTGCGCAACTTCACCCAGCAGGGCATGTTCCTCGTCGGCGGTACGCTCGCCGACCGGCTCGGCTACAAACGCGTGATCACGACCGGGTGCGTCCTGCGGACCGTCGGCTTAGGCCTGCTCGGCTTCGTCAGCTCACTTCCGGCACTGGTCGTGGCCTCGGCGGCAACCGGGTTCGCGGGCGCACTGTTCAATCCGGCCGTCCGCGCGTACCTGGCGCAGGAGGCGGGGGAGCGGCGAGTGGAGGCCTTCGCAGCCTTCAACGTCTTCTACCAGGCCGGGATGTTCGTCGGCCCGCTGATCGGACTCGCCCTGCTGACCGCTGACTTCCGGCTCATCTGCTCCGTGGCCGCAGTGATCTTCCTCGCCCTGACGGTCATCCAGCTACGCATGCTGCCAACCCGCAGGGGCACGTCAGCCGAACCCGGTGGCGTGCTGGCGGACTGGCGCACAGTCGTCGCCAACCGTCCGTTCCTCCTCTTCGCCCTCGCCGTGATCGGCTCGTACGTCCTGTCCTTCCAGGTGTACCTCGCGCTGCCGTTGCAGGCACAGCGCGCCGCACCGGACCGGGGCGACGCGGTCACCACGGCACTGTTCGCCGTCTCGGCCGCGGTCGCCGTGGCCGGCCAGCTGAAGATCACGGCATGGGCTCGGGCGCGCTGGTCGTCCCAGCGTGCCATCGTGTACGGCATCGCGCTCATGGGCGCGGCCTTCCTCCCCCTGCTCATCGACGCCGAGCCGGCCACCCGGGACAGCGGCCCACTGGTCTGGAGCGTGGCGCTGGCACCGCTGTTCTTGGCGGTCGCCCTGCTGGGGCTGGGCACCGCGATGGTCTACCCGTTCGAGATGGACACGGTTGTCTCCCTCGCCGGCGGACGCCTCGTCGCCACCCATTACGGGCTTTACAACACCGTCGCGGGGCTGGGCAATCACCCTGGGCAACCTCAGCACCGGTGCCATATGGGACGCCGCCGACCGCCTGGGGTACCCGGAGCTGACCTGGTGGGTGCTCGCGGCGACGGGCGCGTTCTGCGCCGGCTGCGTCAGGCTGCTGGCGCGCTCGGGCTGCCTGGCCGCACGTCCCGAACCGGAGCTCACGGCGGTGGCCTCATGACCGGGAACATGACGGCCGCCCCAGTGGGCGGACTCGTCGCGACCCCGCTGAGCGCCGCGTGCGCCGACGTCCTGGCTCAGGCAGAGCACGCCTGCATCGGAGTCGGCCCGTTCAACAGCTACTTCTCGGTCGGGCGGATTCGGCAGATCGCGCAGTGGGCGTACGAGCGTTTCGCGCAGGTCGACTTCTTCGTCCCGGACGGCCCGAGCGCGTACACACTGCAGGCGCTGGGGTACCCGCCGGAACGCGCGGAGTGGAAGGCGCGGAGGCAGGGACAGTAACAGGATCAGCAGCGCGCTACGAGACCTGGGCATCGACGACGGCCGCAGCCGCGTCCTCGGTTGGGTGGAACTCCAGTGCGACGCGGCCTTCGTGTGCCTGCATGCGGAAGGGCGCGATCTGTACGAGCGGGACGAAGGCTTCCGCGCCGCCTGCCGGGAGACCAGCGCCTGGGTACTGGCCGGAAGGCTCCCGCTCGTCCTGTGGGCCATCATCCGTGACGGAGAACTCTACCAAACCTCACCCCCAGTCACCACCGCGGCTTGACAACGGCATTGGGAAGTGTCTCGTCCCCTTCTGTGGTCCTCGCCGGACTCCCGCTCCACACGACAGACACAGAACACACCTGCGCGGATGAACCTAGGGACCGGAAAAGCCGTCAATCAGCACGTCGGCAATCATCCGATCCAGGGAAAGGCCACCCGTGCCCCGGTACGTGCGAATACGACGGTCGCGAATACTCATCGCCGTCGCGTCAGCCGTGACCGTCGTCGTGACTGTCGCGGTGACCATTGCGCTGACGGTCACGACGTACGATCACACGTCGCCGCGCGCCGCCCGGAACCAGGCATCGGGATCGGTGGCCGGGGCTGTGGACTGCCGCAAGACGAAGTGCGTGGCCCTCACCTTCGACGGCGGCCCCAGCCTGACGACCCCCAGGCTGCTGGACATCCTGAAGCGGGAGCATCTGCACGCGACATTTTTCGTGCAGGGCGAGGGCCACATCGGGAGGTACCCCGAGATTCTCCGTCGTATCTCGGACGAGGGCCATGAAATCGGCAATCACACCTGGAACCACAAGATCCTGACGGAGATCGACACGGACGACGCCCGTCAGGAACTGACCCGCACGCAGAACGCCATCGAGAGGATCACGGGCACCAAGCCCATCCTGATGCGTCCGCCACAGGGTCGCACCAACCGCAAGGTGGCCAAGGTCTGCAAGGAGTTGGGTCTGGCGCAGGTGCTGTGGAGCGTCACTGCCAAGGACTACGAGACGACCGACTCGGCCCTGATCACCAAGCGGGTGCTCGACCAGACTGACCGCGACGGCATCATCCTGCTGCACGACCTGCACAAAGGCACCGTGCCCGCCGTCCCGGGGATCCTCAAGGCTCTCAAGCAGCGCGGCTACACCATCGTCACGGTGTCGCAGCTGCTCGCCCCGGCCAAGCCCCAGCCGGGGATGGTCTACCGGCCCTGAGTCCAAGGTTCCAGCGTGGCCCCGTTGATCTTGGACGGGGCAGGGTCAGACGCGGACGCCGAACATGAACGGTCCGCCGATGGTGTCCATCGACTCGTAACGGACGACCGTGCCGGTGCGCGGTGCGTGCAGAATCTGGCCGTTGCCCGCGTAAAGGCCGACGTGGTGCAAGTCGTTGAAGAAGAAGACCAAGTCGCCGACCTGCAGGTCGCTCGCCGAGGAGATGCGGGTGCCTATGTTGGCCTGCGCCTGGGAGGTGCGCGGGATGGAGACGCCGGCCTGGGCGTAGGCCCATGAGGTCAGGCCCGAGCAGTCGAAGGAGGAGGGGCCGGAGGCGCCGTAGACGTAGGGCGAGCCGATCTTGCTCTGAGCGGCGGAGAAGGCTGCGGCGGCCCGGCCAGAGGCGGGCGGGGCGTCGCCGAGGTTCACGCGCTCGCTGGAGGAGCGGTCGGCGCGCTGCTGCTTGGCGGCCAGCTCCGCCTTCTCCTTGGCGGTCAGGGAGTTGAGCAGCTTCTGTGCCTCGGCGAGCTTGCCCTGGACTTCCTTCTTCTTGTTGCCCAGCTCCGTGCGGGTGGCGGCGAGGTCCTTGAGCTTGTCGGTGGCCTCGGCCCGCTCCTGGGCGAGTTCGCGCTGTTTGTCCTGAATCTTCTTCAGGGCCTCGACCTGCTGGCTGCTCAACTGGTCGAGCGTGGAGGCCTTGTCGAGGAAGTCGTCCGGGTTGGAGGACAGGAAGAGCTGGACGGAGGGGTCGATGCCACCGGAGCGGTACTGGGCGGTGGCCAGCGAACCCAGACCCTCGCGCAGCTTGTTGAGCTCCTCCTGGCCCCGGGCGACGTTGTCCTGGATGGTGGAGATCTCCTTCTGGAGCTTCCCCTGCTTTTCCTTGGCTCCGTCGTACTCTTCGGTGGCCTTCTCGGCCTCCTCGTAGAGCTTGTCGACCTTCGCCTTGACCTCGTCCTTGCTGAGCTTCTCGCTCGGCGCGGCGTTGGCGGCATTCGCGCTCAGGGCGACGGCAGCGGCGGCTGCGGTGGTCAGCACGGTCACACGTGCGCGGCTCGGCTGCTTGGGTCGACGGTGGGACGCCACGGAGGCGAAGCTCCTTCTTCCTTCAGCCGCCTACCGACACACCGGTGGGCGGTGCCCTCCGCCGTCGCTCACCCGTTGTGAGCGATCACCGCTGCGAAGGTTCGAGCTAGACTCTAATGATTATCTTGTGTTCAGTTCAAACTCTGGAGCTAAAAAACTTAGTAGTTACGTGCTCCCTCCGCGATCAAGTCACGAGGTGTTAGACGGGCATGACGTTGCGTCGCATCTGTCGCCGCTATTCGGGTGTTCTCCGCGAAGGTGGCGAGTCGGCCTGATCGAGACATGCCTTCACCTGGGATGAACCGGAAGGGCTACTTCCTGCGGTCGGCTGTGGCCCGTCACCCGGTACGACTGTTCGCGCGGGCGTCCTCAGAGCACCAGGACCGCGCCGGTCGGCGGGGACCAGGACAGCGGCTTCTCAACGATGCCCGTGGAGGGGTTCTCGGCGCCGACGAACTTGCCGTCACCCACGTAAAGGGCCACGTGGTAGGCACTTCCCGCGCTGCCCCAGTAGAGGATGTCGCCCGGCTGGAGGTTGTTCAGCGAGACCGGGGTGCCGGCAGTCGACTGGTCCCGAGAGACGCGCGGCAGGCTGATGCCGGCCTGCTTGAAGGCTGCCTGCAGGAGGCTGGAGCAGTCCCAGGAGTTCGGGCCGGTGGCGCCGAGAACGTAGGCGTCACCGATCTGCGCCCGCGCGAAGGCAATGAGCGTTTTCAGCACGGCCACTGATCGGGTGACGCCGACGGGGTGCGCAACGCACGAGGCTCCCGTGCCGTTGGGGGAGGTGTTCGAAGTCT
>NZ_JBIAWE010000037.1:36154-40083 GCF_042895235.1 Streptomyces sp. NPDC001410 | reverse complement strand
CTCGCCCCACCGCCGCTGATCCCGCCGCGGCACCGAAGCAAACACATCGCCAACGAACTCCGATAACTCACCCCGGAGCCGCTCCACTTCCCCCAGCCTCACACCACGAAGATGCCCACCACCAGGCGAGATCACACGACGTAACGAAGCACTACTAGTACTCGAGTGCGACTTCGTGATCTGGCTAGGCGTCGAGGTAGTGGTAATTCCCATCCGGGAGGCCGATCACTAGGCCGCCGTTGTGGACCCTCCACTCGCTCATGCCGTCGACGTCGTGGCTGACCAGAAACAGCCCCCGGGGCCTCTCGTCGTACTCGTCATCCTGGTAGGAGGCCGGGATCTGGGCGATCTGACGCAACCTCTCCTCGAACCAGTCGAGGGATACCGAGCGGATGTCGCCCCCGTAGAAGGCCCACCTGACGTCGTTGTACTGCCGAGCGGGGAAGGCCCAGCCCCCGCTGTAGGTGCGCTCCGGATCGTCTGCTTCCACGATCTCCTTGATCCGGGCTAGCTGTCCGTCGTCACACTGCAGCCAGCCCCTGACCGAGACCATGGTTCCCACGGCGGTTGCTCCTCATTCGTGTGGCGCCCGCTGCCCTGGCGCACGGTTCCGATGCGCTTGCACGCTAGGGGTGACCTGCTCGGTCGCGCAAAGGGATTGGCAGGTGGATCAGCCGCCTCGGGCGAGAGCGCGCCATCCCCGTCCGATCGGCCCTCGCGATTTTGCGCTGGGCCCGGGTGAATATGAGAACGGCCGACGCGTGATCATCAGAGGTTGTGTGGACTCCTGAAGATCGTGCGATGGTCCCGGGCCACAGCATGGACGCGGCCCGCTGGCAGGCGATGTTCGACCAGGCCATAGCGCGCATCGCGGGCCGGTTTCGCCGAGTGGCACCGCGGGCGACGGCATGGACGTTCATCCTCGGACTACTGTCCGGCGTCGAACGCAAGAACTGCTGGCAGCCGGCCGAAGAGGCTGGCCATGCCCGCCCCGGCGCGATGCAGAGGCCGCTGCGAGGCGCACGCGGGGACGCCGACAGGGTGCGCGACGAGGTCGGCTCCTACGTGCTGGACCGCCTCGGCTGGGACGGCGCGTTGATCGTGGACGAGACAGGGTTCCTGAAGAAGAGCCTTCGTTCGGCTGGCGTGCAACGGCAGTACACCGCCACCGCCGGTCGAATCGAAAATGCCCAGGTCGGGTAGGTCGGAGAGGTGTTCGTCGGGGCGGGGGTTGTAGATGGTGCGGGCCAGGAACAGTCCGAGCGGGGTGCTCAGTGCCTGAGAGACCGGGGTGTCGGTGTCCAGTGAAGCGGTGAACCGTCTCCAGCGGGTTGCAGCCTGGGCGCCAGGACCTCCGGCGTCGCGCTCCGGACAGGCGGCCGCTTTCATGGGATCCAGCGGGAGGAGACGGATGCCCGCAGCTCGGTTGAGGAGCACGGTCACCCCTGCTGGTGTGGTCAGGGCGCTTCGGTACTCGGCGGTGCGGCTGGAGGGCACCAGCGGCTGCCAGGCCGGCAGCGCCTGGTTGATGGCGTGCAGGGCCGGGGCCCGCAGGTCTTCGGGGAGTTCGTCCAGGCCGTCGAGGATGGGCAGGACCAGCCGCTGCGCCAGCAGGGCACGCGCTTGGGTGTCGGCGCCGGCCTGTGCGGGATCGTCGAGGGCGGGAGCCTTCAAGGCGGGGTGGTCTTGGGCGAGTTCGTCTGCCATCCCCGTGTACAGGTCCTGCCGGGCCGGGTCCCAGGAGGCCAAGGCGAAGAGGACCTGGACGGCGCCGCCGGGCGGGCGGTGTTCGAGCACGCCCAGCAGCAGCGCCCGGTCAGGGTAAGGCCCGTATCCATTCTGTCGGCAACCTCGGTGCCCTGTGCCCCCGTCGGCCGGAGCACGAACGTCAGCGCGATCTGCCCGTGGACGAACACGATCCACAGAGCCCGCCACCGGCGGTCCGCCGGCCGCCAAAGAGACCGCCGCGCTCCGCAGTGCCCCCGCCAGGAGTGGTCAACCCGTGACGTCCACGGCGTCGCACCGCAACCGCAGTGGCCGAAAATATGTCTCTCAACGCGTGCCGAAAGCGCCGAAACGAGTGGGATCTCGGTCGGCACAGCGGATCTGGGGGAACGAAATGAACGCATGGGCGGTGCCCGGATACACCGAGTCGCTGGAGCTCGGATCCGGGGCGAGCGGACGGGTCGTACTGGCCGTGCACGAGGCGACCGGCCTTCCGGTCGCGGTGAAGTACCTCAGCGAGTCGCTGCGCACCCGGCCGGGATTCGTGCACGAGTTCAGAGCCGAGGCGCGGCTGCTCGGCGGGCTGGAAAGCCCGTACGTCGCCGGGCTGTACGAGTACGTCGAGAGCCCGGACGGCGCCGCCATCGTGATGGAGTTGGTGGACGGTGTCTCCTTGCGAGCCGTGCTGGCCGGGCGGGGTCCGCTGGATCCCGAGGCCGCGCTCGTGATCCTCAAGGGTTCGCTGCTCGGCCTGGCCGACGCGCACCGCATTGGCGTCGTCCACCGCGACTACAAGCCGGAGAACGTCCTGGTCGTCCCGGACGGTTCGTCCAAGCTCGTCGACTTCGGGATCGCGGTCGATACCGGCACCAGCGTCGGCGTCGCGGGAACCCCCTCCTACATGGCCCCGGAACAGTGGACCGGCGCGCCCGCCTCTCCCACCGCCGACGTGTACGCGGCCACGGCCACGTTCTTCGAGTGCCTGACGGGCCACAAACCGTACTCGGGTGACAACATCGCCGAACTCGCGCTGCGGCACGTCGACGCGCCCGTCCCCGCCGACGAGGTCCCGGAGCCGGTGCGCGCACTGGTGCGGCGCGGCTTGGCCAAGGACCCGGAGGAGCGGCCCACGCACGCCGAGGCGTTCGTCTCGGAACTGGAGGCGGCCGCCGGCGCCGCCTATGGGCCCGACTGGGAGGAACGCGGCCGGGGACGGCTCGTCGCGCTGGTCGCACTGCTGCCGCTGCTGCTGCCCTCAGCGCGTGAAGCCCCGCAGACCACGACGGATACCGCACGCACGGTCCTGGCCCAGGCGGCGGGCCACGGCCCGGCTCGTTCGTGGCTCCCCGGCCGGGCGGGGATGCTGGTGTCGGCGGCCGCCGTGCTCCTGGGCATCCTCCTGACCTACGCCGCCCAGCACGCCCAGGCAGCGGATCCGCAGCCGACGGCCAAGGCCCTCGCCACCACCAGCGCCCAGCCCGGCGTGACGTCACAGGGTCCCACCGCATCGACCTCGCCGGCCCACGCGTCTCCGTCCCCGACCGCCACCGTGTCCCCGAGCCTGTCCCCTTCGGGCCCACCGTCTCCGGACGCCACCGGCACCAGCGACCCTTCGACGTCCGCCACCATGACGGCATCCGGGGACACGACGTCCGGCGGGGCAACCACCGACGCGACACCGACAACCGCATCCCCCACCGCGCCGGCAGCTCCCGCCGTCAAGGACGTCGCCGTGTCGGCGTTCCGGCAAACGGGTCCGTCCACCGCCTCGGCAACCGTCGACATCACCACGGACGGCACCGGGCCGATCTCCATCACCGTCTCGTGGTTCACCAGCGATTCCGCAGGAGTGCTCAGCATCCCGGACGGTGCGCCCCAGACCTTCGAACGCAGCGGCGCCACCCAGTACTCGCTCGCCGTCGACCACACCTTCCAGAACAAGGGGTGCTACTGGGCGGTGCAGGCCACGACGACCCCGGCCGCCGCCAACGGCGGCGCCTCGCAGCAGCTTCTGACCAGGCAGTGTGACCTCCGATGACCGCTCAGAACGACCGCACCCCGGCACCTGCCGACGACTGCGAGTCCACCCGCGTGCTGGACCCCATCGACGAGTCCACCCGCGTGCTGGACCCCATCGACGAGTCCACCCGCGTGCTGGACCCCATCGACGAGTCCACCCGCGTGCTGGACCCCATCGACGAGTC
>NZ_JBIAWE010000037.1:0-36058 GCF_042895235.1 Streptomyces sp. NPDC001410 | reverse complement strand
CGTCCACCCGCGTGCTGGACCCCATCGACGAGTCCACCCGCCTGCTGGACCCCATCGACGAGTCCACCCGCCTGCTGGACCCCGCCGACGAGTCCACCCGCCTGCTGGACCCCGCCGACGAGCCCACCCGCCTGCTGGACCCCGCCGACGAGCCCACCCACGTGCTGGACCCCAGCGACGAACACGCCCCCATAACCCGCCCCGCCCCTACCACCGAACACCCCCCGGCCCACGAAAACGGCCCGAACGACGCCGAGTACAGCGCCACCGTGCTGGCCAGCCACTGGATCCAGCGGCCCGAGCCCGACGACACCGACACTCTCGTCACACCGCCGGGCGCGCAGATCACACCGACCGCACCGACGCGGCCCGATCGTGTCGAAGGCACCGTGCTGCGTTTCGGCCCGGGAGTGACGGCCGCCGTCGCGCACCGCACCGATAGGACGCTGCCCACCGTGCCACCAGCCCCCGCGCCCCCGCGTCGGCGCATGCGCAGACACGCTCTGCCCGCGCTGGTGCTGGTCTGCGTCATCGCGTTCCTGGCCTGGCAGCACCTCCAGCCGCCCGTCGGGGTGCGCACGGTGGCAGTCGCTGTCCGGCCGACGACCGTCGGCTGCGACGGCACCGCGGACATCGTCGGCCTGGTCACCACGGACGGCCGGCCGGGCACGCTCTCCTACCGCTGGAGCCGAAGCGACGGCACCGCCTCGGCCGTCCTACGGGAAACGGTGGCCCGGGGCCAGAGGCAGGCACGGCTGCACCTCCTGTGGACCTTCCAAGGCAAGGGCCACTACAGGGCACGAGCCGAACTGCGCACCCTCACTCCCACCCACCGCACAGTGGCCACGCACCTCACATACGACTGCCCCTGACCACCCGTCAGCCGTCTGTGGACGGTTGTGAGTGCGGGCATTGCCTGACGCCTGTGCCACGCGAGGCCGATCCCCGTGACCCGCGCGCGCTGCAAGCCGACCACATCACGGCGATGGCCCAGGGTGGGGCGGATACGCGGGACAACATGACGATCTCGCACCGGTACTGCAATGCGGGCCGGTGGGGGTTGGGCCGGCGGGATTTGCCGGCGCAGGTGGCGGAGCGGCTGGCGCGGGCCGTGGTGGCGCACGAGGCCCGTCGCGGCGAGGCGCTTTGAACGCGGTCTGGATCCTGTGGACGCAGGCGGCCGGGCCGTTCGTAGGGGTGGCGGCTACTTTAGGCAGCTTGCGCCAGCGCGAGTTGATCGCTTTGCGCCGACCCCGGATCAGGCCCGCGACGTGGGTCACCACGTTGCTGGACAGGGGGAGTTCACCTTGGTAAGTCCGTGCGGGTGCGCCTTCGGCAGGGCGGTTGTCGTTCGTCACACAACGCCAACACCCGCCGGGGGCCGCGCCTTTATGCCCCAATCCGGACACGACGACATCGACCGGGCCGGCGGAGGTTCAGGCGGGCCCGGTGAACAGTCGCGGGGCCTGCTCGCGCAGCCAGCCCCGGTCGGCCAAGCGCTTCATCCGCGCGTGCATCGCTTCGACCTTGCGCGGCTCGGTCCCGATGCCGAGGCGTTCGCAAATTTGCTTGCACCGCACGGGGCACCCGCCTTGGCCGCCGTAGCCAACTCCCGCTGGTACTCGGCCGACAGATCACAGGGTCCGGCCGCGTCCTTGCGGTACGGCACCACCCGTCCAGGCTCCACGTCGCCGGCCGTGGCCGCATCACCGTCCCCGGCACCCTCTGCGGCCGCCTCGTCCTCGGCGAGCAGTTGCGCGACAACCTGCTCCGCCGCCGCGACCCGGGCCGGCTCGGCCTCGGTCTCCGCCAGATGGCTCGCTCAGCACTTCGGCGTGCTCAATGAGGTACGCGCGGCGTGCGCCGCTCCGCTCAAGTATCGGGTCCACCAGGTCCCCCTGCTGCTCGAGTGATGCCACCGCCACGGATCGTCGGCGCACCCGCACCAGCCGTGCAGGAAGAACAGATCGCTACTCAAGAGCCCGTGACGGACGATCAAGCCCGTCGATCATGCCCCTCTGCTGCACAGCGTCAGCCAGGTCACGGCGACGATGGTCGCGCTGGAGCCTTCGTCTGGTGGATGTCACCGATCGTCTGCCACAACCGCTGCGCCTGCTCCCGGTGCCGGCGCGCCAGGTCGTGGAAGCCGGCGGCGGCGTCCAGGTCGCCGATCAGTTGCCAGCA
Organism: Streptomyces sp. NPDC001410; assembly: GCF_042895235.1. NCBI lineage: Bacteria > Bacillati > Actinomycetota > Actinomycetes > Kitasatosporales > Streptomycetaceae > Streptomyces > Streptomyces sp. NPDC001410. The sequence continues at coordinate 33,874 of NZ_JBIAWE010000037.1, read as the reverse complement.
CGTGGCCTCGTCGTGGCGGTCGCCGTGCCGGTGGAACAGGTCCGCCGCGCGCTCCAGCGCCGGGCTCGCCCGGTCCCGGTCGTGCTGACCGGCGTACACGCGGCCGACTTCCAGCAGCGTGTACGCGGCGCACCGCTCGTCGGCCAGTTTCTCGAAGGTGGCCAACGCCTGCCACAGGCAGCGCAGCGCCTCGTCCGGATCACCGCGCCGATCGTGCAGCCGGCTGACCCGCCGCAGCACGACCGCCACCCGATGCCCGTCGTCGAGCGCCCTGGCCTGGCGCAAGGCCGCGCTGAACCAGGACTCCGCCTCGTCGAGCTCGCCCTGCATGAGCCGCATCACGGCCATCGAACAGGACAGCTGCGCTTCGAGGTGCCGGTCGCCCTCACCGACCGCGATGGCCAGCGCCTGCTCGACACGATCGGCGGCTTCGCCGTAGCGGCCCTCCACCCGGCTGACCGTGCCCAGCATCGCCACCGACAACGCCTCGCCGCGCTTGTCCCCGCCGTCCTGGCAAAGCCCGATGGAGGACTCCAGGGCACGGGTCGCCCCGTCGAACTCGTCTCGGTAGATGTGCAGCTGGCCAAGACCGCGCAGCAGCACCGATGAGCCGCGTACGTTTCCAGCGGCCTCGGCCGCGTCCAACGCGAGCCGGTGCCCGTGCTCCCAGTCCTGATACAGGCACCGGTGGTCGTAGTAGGTCACAGTGCCGGCCGCCAGCTCCCAGGCCAACTCGTCCAGTCCCCAGTCCGCCGCCAGTTTTACTGCGCCGAGCAGAGTGTCGCGTTCCGCGTCGAACCAACCGACCGGGTCGGCCATCAGCCGGTCCACGACCGCGTCGGGCAGCGACCGGCGTGGCGCCGAACCGGGCGCGGCGGCCAGCAGCCCGGTCGGCAGCCGATCGGTGCCGCGCCCGGCCAGCTCGAGCCAGGCGGACAGCACCCGGATGATCGCGTCCCGCTTGTCCGCCGCCGGCAGCTGGGCGGCGATCTCCACTGCACAGGTCCTGATCAGGTCGTGTAGCCGGTAGCGCGGCTGGCCGATGGCGTCGGTGGCGGTGAGCCGCACCAGGCTGGCGTCGACGAGGGTGTCCAGCACCTCCTCGGCGTCCGAGCGGTCCAGCAGCGGGCCGACCACCCAGCCGGGCAGGGTGTAGGCGCCGAGCAGACCCAGCAGGCTCAGCGCGCGCACCGCGTCGGCCGGCAGCAGCCGCAAGCTGAGTTCGACGCTGGCTCGCACGCTGAGATCCCCGATCCTCAGCTCGGCCAGCCGCCGGGACTCATCCTCGATGCGTTCCCGCAGCACCCGCAGCGACCAGGCCGGGCGGCCGGTGAGCTTGGCGCCGGCGATCCGGATCGCCAGCGGCAGGTTGCCGCAGCAGTCGAGGATCGCGTCGGCCTCCGCCGGTTCCCGCTCGACCCGCCGCCGCCCGACGATGCCGGTGAACAACTCCCGCGCCTCGGCCGGGCTCAACACGTCCAGGTCGATGTGCCGGGCGCCGGGAAGTTGCGTCAGCAGAGTGCGGCTGGTGATCAACACTGCACAGCCGTCGGCCCCGGGCACCAACGGCAGCACCTGATCGGCGTGACCGGCATCGTCCAGCACCACCAGCATCCGGCGGTCCGCCAGCAACGACCGGTAGAGCGCGGCCCGTTCGGACAGGCCGTTCGGGATCGCGCTGCCGGCGATCGAGAGTGCACGCAGCGCCTCGGCCAGCATCAGCGCCGGGTCCCGCGGCTCGTCCGATGTCCCGGCGAGGTTGATGTAGAGCTGGCCGTCGGGGAAGGTGGCGCTCGCCAGCCGCGCGGCGTGCGTCACCAGACAGGACTTGCCGACACCGGGACCGCCCACGATGACGGCTACCGGGGCCCGGGTCGGCGCCGACCCGTCGAGTAATCGGGCGACCTCGGCAAGCGCGTCGGCTCGGCCCACGAAGTCGGGTACATCGAGCGGTAGTTGGCGCACCGGCATCGCCATATCCGGTTCGGTGGCCGCGGCGCCAGGACTTTCCGGTCTTGTGTCGGAGGGACCGCTCGCAGGGGCAGGAGCCGCCAGGGCGGGCAGCTGTTGGGCGCTTGTTCTTCCAAGGCGTCGCCGAGGGCCGCAACAGCCTCGCTCAGGCGGCGAAACGCCTTCGTGGGCAGGCCAAGGCGCCTGACTCCTCGCTCCAGCGGCTCGCGCATGTGTCGCTCACAGACCACGAAATCCGCGTACCCGGCAGCGCAGGACAGGTAGACCATATCCGTGAGGTCGTTCCTCTTCCATTGCGTGCCCCTGTTGAGGTGCCTGTTGTGGAGCATCTCGCGGTAAAGCCCTGTCGCAGGTAGTGCGCTGAAGCCTTCCATCGGCTGCTTCTGTGACCACTGTTGGAGCTCTTGCTGAGACAGCCCAGCCGCATGCGCCTCTTCCGCCAGCTCCCGCCGAAGATCGGCGAAAAGGAAGGCATCGATAGATCGACGCTTCTGCTGCGAGTCCCACTTCTGGGCATCAAGCCAGTCGCTGAATTGCTGATTTGCCTGGACCCACCCTGGCTCCGGGCCAGGCTCAACGCGCTCAGCATCGAGCATGACGTCTATGTACGCAGAGGCAGACGTCAGGGCAGCTAGGCGGAAGGCGTCATCGGCAGAGAAGTACGAAGGTGGCGAATAGGGCACTAGCCGACTCGGCGAGTGGAGCGAGTTCGGCGCAAGCGTGAATGCCGACGCCGCTCGCGCATCGTCGGCTTTGCCCAGCCAAGAGCGGAACATCCCACCGATTTCGTCACGCCGCACCTGAAGCGGATCACGCATCTGCCAGCCCCGACTGAGCTGGAGAATCGTCAGACCTAGGCGGTACCGCTTGTCTGCCAACGACCACTTGGTCGTCTCGTGGTAGTGACCAGCGGAAGTGTTCATCTTTCGTCTCACCGTGGCTGGCGACCCACCCGAGCCTCTGCCATGGAAGGGAGCGACACGCTGGGCAGGGCCTGAGCAGTGGCCGGAGTTATGGATGTTCTGTTGACGGGATGTCTGGAGGGCTGGATCCCGGATGGGCGGATCACGTTGGAACCTTGAACACCTCGGCACTTCGGCCCCCGTTGTCACTCTGCCCTGGCGATCGTGGTGGCGGTCTCCTGCAGGGCCGTGGCAACCGCGGGCATGTCCTGCTCGCGCAGGCGCACGGCGGGTGCGTGCACAGAGATCGCGGCGAGTGGTTCCCCGATACGGTTGCGGATAGCCACTCCGACGCCGTGTAGGTCGTGTGCGCTTTCCTCGAGGTCTGCAGCCCATCCCCGGGCCCTGATCTCCTCCAACTCGACCTCGAGCAGCGGCCAATCAGCGATGCTTCCTGCCGCCGTGGCGGCTAGCTCAGTAGGAAGTGTCGCGCGTACCTCTGCCGGGTCACACAGTGCGAGCAGCGCCTTGCCCGCCGCTGTGACATGAGCGGGGAAATCCTGGCCGAGCGGAACGCTGACGCGCAGGACCTGCCGGCACTCGACTCCATCGACCAGTCGGACGACGGCTGCATCCAGGGTGTAGAGGCACACGGTCTCCTGCAGCTTCTCGGACAGCTCTTCCAGAGGTCTACGAGCCTGCCGTCGAACGTCCAGCTGGGCGATCGCAGCCAGTCCCATGCGTACGAGCTGCGGCCCCGCTGAGTATCCGCGCTGGCCCGGATTGTGGCGCAGGGAGCCTGTGCGCTGCAGGGTGACCAGGATGCGGTGTGCGGTGGAACGTGAGATGCCTAAGGGCCGTCCCGTAACTGCTGGTCACGGGTGAGATGGACTTGTCGTGGCGGGTGTGATCACGTCGTCGGCGCCGTACCGGATAGCCCCGTGAGCCGACTTCTGGCCGCTCTACTTGTGGCCCGCCTCACAAAGGCAGCCAACTGAGCCACCCCACGGGCGTGCCGCCCGGTTCGCACATGCTGTCCGGGTGGCCGGGCGACACGTACCACACTGCTAGCTCCGGCCAGAGCAGCATCGCACTGGCAAGGATCGTCAACACCATTGGCAGCAAGAGGCCTCGGCGACCCGTCATCTTGCGCATCACAGCCCACAGCACGGTGGACACGGTCGCCACGCCGGTCGACGCGACCACCCATGCAACGAGCTGGTAGGAGCCGTTGGTGCCGATGTCGCAGTTCGCCCAGGTACTGACCAACACCAACGACGCCACATACCCGGACCCCAGAAAGACCACCCACCCGATCAGCCAGGCGGCCGCGCTGTACTCGGCTTTCTTTCCCGCGGGGGAGCGTCGCTCCGTTGTCTCCACGCATGTACCTTCCGCCGGGGATAGTGCGCCATAGGGGCGGCCGGCCATCAGTCGCCCCGTCCTTGCGGCGCGTGATGCTACAACGGGCGCCGGCCACAAGTGAGATGATCTTGGTGTGGCTGGTGTGATCAGGGCGTCGGAGCCCTCGTGGATAGCCCCGTTCACCGGGGTGAGCCCGCGCTGTTTCACCAAGCTGGTGACCGCGCTGCGCCGCGAAGGTGTCGATGAGGTGCGGCGGGGTCGGCCATGGAGCCTGCCGCTGGAGGACCGGGTACTGCTGGTTGCCGCGTACTGGCGGACGAACCTGACGCTGCGCCAGCTGGCCCCGCTCTTCGGGATCTCGAAATCCGCGGCCAACCGCATCATCGACCAACTAGGTCCGCTGCTCGCACCCCAGCCACGTCGGCGGTTCCGCAAGGACGCCGTCCTGATCGTGGACGGCACGCTCGTGCCGACCCGTGATCACCGGGTCGCGGAGCAGTCGAAGAACTATCGGTACTCCACCAACCACCAGGTCGTCATCGACGCGGACACCCGGCTGGTCGTGGTGGTCGGCCAACCCCTGCCAGGCAACCGCAACGACTGCAAGGCGTGGGAACTGTCCGGGGCCAAGGCGGCCGTCGGTAGGACCACGGTGATTGCCGACGGCGGCTATCGGGGCACTGGCCTGGTCATCCCGCACCGGCGCGCGAAGGGGCAGACGGAACTGCCGGCTTGGAAAGAGGAGCACAACACCTCACACCGCCGGGTCCGTGCCCGTGTCGAGCACGTCTTCGCCCGCATGAAGGGCTGGAAGATCCTGCGCGACTGCCGACTGAAGGGCGACGGTGTTCACCACGCCACGCTTGGCATCGCCCGCCTGCACAACCTCGCCCTCGCCGGTTAGGCGGGCGAGCCCCGCAGCGATCCCCCGCGCTCTCATCGACTGGGAGATCATTTACGGGACGGTCCTTAGGCCAACGTCGACTCCGCGACCAAGTCGGACAGTACATGCCACGATCGTGTCCCACCGGGAACCCATCCATGCCACGCGCCGGCTCCGGCTACCTCCAGCCGGCGCAGCTCGACAGTCAGCGGGCGATTGAGATCGCGAAGGGTGTGAATCCGGTGGACCGGATGACGTGCGGGACGAACAGGATCGCGGCCTCCGTGGCGCGGGCGGTCTGGATCCCGCCGAGATCAGTGATCCACTCCTTGCGCCAGCCGAGGTCGGTGAGCAGTTCACGGACGGTCTGCTTGGCCTGCGGGTCCTCGCCGGAGAGGAACGCGGTCGGCGTCTGGGTGAGCGTGGCCGGCGAGGTCATCACCGGGAAGAGCATGGTGTTGAGTGTCTTGACGACGCACGTTTCGGGGAGCGCTTCCTGGAGCTGTTCGGCGAGGCTCGAGCCGGGGTAGATCAGGTCGGCGGGAAGTCCGTCCGGTCCGTCGACGGTGGCGTTGGAGACGTCGACGAGGATCTTGTCCCGGAGTTCTTCGCGCAGAGCGACGAGCCGGTCCAGCGAGCCGGCACCCGGGGTGGCGTTGATGACGATCCGGGCAGTCCGGGCGGCGTCGGCGGCGGCGCCCGGCGCGCGGTCCGCCACGGTCACCTCATGCCCTGCCAGGGTGAGGGCTGTGGCCAGGTTGCCGCCGACGCGGCCGTTTCCGAGAACTGCGATCGTGGTCATGATGATCTGGTCCTTCCGTGCGTGCAGGTTGTGGTGCGCGGTCAGCGCGAGAGCGTGGCGACGGCCTCGGCGTGGACGCCGGGCGCGGCAGCCAGGAAGCTCTCGCTCTGCGGGGTCCAGAGGCGGCCCTCGGCGTCGGAGATCTGTCCGCCGGCCTCGGTGACGAGCAGCGCCCCGGGCAGCAGGTCCGCGCGGGCGCCGGCGAACTGCCAGAAGGCGTCGATCCGGCCGGCGGCCACGTTCAGCAGGTGCAGGGTCGCGGGCACGGCGGTGCGGACGACGAGCGCGTCGAAGAGCATCGCGGTGATCGAGGAGCCGACGCGCCGCACGACCTTCTCGTCCTCGTCCGGCCGGGCCTGGCTGGTGGCCACGATGCTCAGGCCGAGGTCCGCGGTCTGGGAGACGTGCAGCGGCCGGCCGTCGAGGTGGGCGCCCGCGCCGGTGAGCGCGGTGTAGGTCTCGCCGGTCAACGGCAGGTGGACTGCGGCGAGCACCGGCTGGTTCTCACGCACGAGGGTGGCGGTCACCGCCCACTCCGGCAGGGCGTGCAGGTGGTTGACGTTGCCTTCGGCCGGATCCACGACCCACCATTCGCCGGGCGGCAGCGCCCCGCCGTCCAGTTCGTCCTCCACCCAGCCGGCGTCCGGGCGCAGGCGCGTGAGGCGGGGGCGCAGGATATCGAGGGCCGTGTCGTCGTTGGCGGCGAGCGCGCGCATCAGCTCTTCGCGGGTCTGGTAGCGGACCACCTCGCCGAAGCGCTCGCGCAGCGCCGAACCGGCCGCGCGCACGGCGTTCGCGGTCTGGGCGAGCAGGTCGGCGTCGGAGGCGGCGACTGCGGTGGTCTGAAGCGTTTCGGACATGGTGGTATTCCCGTCTGAGGAGGGGTGCTGAGGCCGGTCGAGGGCCGAACTGCGCGTTACTTCTTGCGCTTTCGCCTCAACGGTATGCAGCCCCGCAATTAACTTCAAATGCATGTCAGGCACGGCTAGGATTACTCGCATGCAATTGGATTTGAACCTGCTCGCCGCGCTCGACGCGCTGCTGGAGGAGGGAAGTGTGGCCGGGGCGGCGGCGCGCCTGCATGTCACCGCCCCCGCGATGAGCCGGAGTCTGGGCCGAATCCGGCGCACGACCGGGGATCAGATCCTGGTGCGCACCGGCCGCACGATGACCCCGACGCCGTATGCGATCGCCGTCCGGGAACAGGTGCACGAGCTGCTGCACCAGGTCCAGGGGGTGCTGGCACCGAGCCGTGAACTCGATCTGGCAACGCTGGAGCGCACTTTCACACTCCGCTGGCACGATTCCCTGGTCGCCTTGAGCGGCCCCGCACTGCTCGCGGCCGTGCGCGGACAGGCGCCGGGCGTGCGATTGCGCTTCATCGCGGAATCGAGCATCGACACCCCCGAGTTGCGGCGCGGCGAGGTCGACCTGGAGGCGAACGCCAACTGCCCGAGCGCACCGGACATCCGTGCCGAGAACGTGGGCGAGACCCGCCTCGTCATCGTCGTGAGGCAGGGGCACCCCCTCACCCGCGTCAGGACGGTCACCGCAAAGCGGTACGCCGCCGCTGAGCACGTCACCGTCTCGCGACGTGGAAACCTCAGCAATGCCCTCGACGACGCCCTCGCGCGGCTCGGCCTCACCCGCCGCGTGGTGGCTACCGCGCCCACGGAAGCGGCCGCGCTGGAGTTCGCGCGCGGCTCCGATCTCCTGATCAGCGTCCCCGAAGCCACCACGCGGTCAGCGGTCGCCGACCTCGGCCTGGTCGTGCTCCCCCTCCCGCTCGAACTGCCGTCGGCACCGATATACCTGTCGTGGCATCAGCGCTACGACACCGACCACGCCCACGCCTGGCTGCGCGGGCTGGCGCGAACCGCGCTGGCCACGTGCGGAGCGCCGTAGTCGGCGCCGTCCGGCCGCTTCACCCATACGTCCACGGTCCACGCGACCACCACGGCGATCTGCTTGAACGTCAGCAGCGGCTTGTCCGTGCGGGTGCTGGCCGTGGAGGCGGCCAGACCGACGCCTGCGGCTCACAATCGCGGATCGCCGGTGTGCAGATCAATCTCACCGGGATTTCCTGTACCTCAACTACTCACGCCCCGATCCCGGAGCCGAGGGACCATAGGGTGAACACAACGGTCGTCGGCGCCTCGCAGGCCGCGGCACACGTGGCGGGACTCGCCGCCTACCTGCTCTCCACGTCGAAGGATCTGACCCCCGCGACCGTCGGAGAGGCCATCACCATTCTGGCTGTCCCCGACCGCCTGCTCGATCTGCCAGTGGGCAGCCGAACCTGCTGGCGTTCAACAACGCGTCGACCGGCTGACCATCTCCCTACAGAGGGCACGTCGATCGTCGGCTCCGCCGACTACGCCGCCGCCTTCGCCCTCGTTGCCCAGCAGCGCTTGCAGACGCCGACGACCACGGACGATCCCGCGACGGACGCGGCGTCGCAGAACCTGGCGGACCGCATCGCCCACTTCGCCGGCGCCGGACTCCTGGACACGGACAACCCACGCCTGGCCGCCGACCACTTCAGCGCCCTGACCGTCCTGCTGGCCTACGAACGGCAACCGATCCCCGCCACCGCCGACCCGGAAAAGGTCCGCCAGACCATGGCTGACGGAGCCCACGCGTTCATCCGCGCGTACGCCACGCGCTAGGAACGGGCTCCGTACCCGCGTGAGGCCGGAGTCGGGAACGCGCTGGGCGGGACGCCACTTCTGGATGTCTCCGAACCGGGTCTGTTCTCGTATGGCTGCGGCGAGGCGGCGTGCGTCTTGATCGTGACGGCGGACTCAGCGATTCCCGGCTCCATACCCGGGCCAACGCCGCCGCCCCCAAGACGACGCGGTCACCGGGCCCGGCTCGCTCGTTTGACCCAGATAGGTGAGTCAGCGCCGCGTATCGCCGGGCGCGAGGAGGCTGGTCAGCTCCGAGATCGCCTCGGGAGGGCTTGAAGTAGCGGATCGACTTCCCCCGGGGCTGGTCGCCGAGCTGGCCCAAAAGCAGATACGACGAGGCGTCCGCCGATCCGTGCAAGCCCTGGCGGGTCGTTTCGGGGAATCGCGTTGCGTCGGGGGTTTGGCGCGCGGAGGCCGGCGTCGGGGTGTGGAGTTCCCCGACGAACCCTCAGTTGACGCTGCCGGATCGTCAGGGCCGGACCGGGAGGTTGGCCTCCCAGCCGTCGAGGAGTCGTTCGAGTCCCAGTTCGAACCCGCGCTCGGCGCTGTCGGCCGCGTGGGGAAGGTCGGCATCACGAATGACCCGGGCGAGGAGTGGATGGCGCCCGCTCTTGACGACTTTGTCGAGGTAGGGCGCATGGGCGTCCATCCATTGCTGGATACCGACTCTGGTCCTGGCCGGAGGCCTCTTCGACTACCTCGAAGAACGCTTCACCCGAGCCCTGATCCGCACCACCCTGTCCCGCCTGTGCCGCCCCGGAGACACGTTCTACTTCTCCAACATCGCGACCCCGAACCCGTACGCCGCCCTGATGACCCAGATCGGCCGCTGGAACCTCGTCGAACGCACCCCCGCCGACATCGAGGCCGACGTCCGAGCCGCCGCGCCGCCGGGAAGGAACCGTCGCCGGACCGGACATCACCGCCGATGCCACCGGCCTGACGCTTTTCGCGACGGTGCGGCGCGCTGACGAGCCGGGGTGATCCCCGCAGCCGGCATCGTGTTCCTCCCTGACGCGGCATCGGTCGTCAGTCGAGGCCTTCGATGATGCGGAAGTCGCGCTCGACGCCGTCAGCAAGTACGGCCAGTGCCTCCTGGTAGGCCGCACTCGCGCGTGCGGCGACCGCCTGTTCGAAGCTGTCGAACTCGATCAGGACGGTGCGCTCGGCGATTCCGGCGTCGTGTGCGACGACCCGGCTGCCGCGGGAGAGCAGCCGCCCGCCCGCGGCCTTGACGGCTGGACCGGCCAGCTTGTCGTAGGCAGCAAGCCTCTCAGGGGCTGCGATGGTGCGGTAGACGCTGACCCAGTAGCCCTTGGCCACGGTACCTCCTGTGTTCGGAATTGATGATCAGAAGCATGCTCAGATCCATGGCCGGCGCGCTGTGGGTCAGCGAGCCGACGGAGACGGCGTCGAAGTCGAACGGCTTCGATCAACCGGCTGGGGCTGCGATCGGATTGGTCTCGGGTGAGCGTCGGCGGGCGAGGACGAGCCAGAGCCGGTCGAGTCGATGACTGGCCTCGCCGGAAGGGCCGCGGCCCGGACTAGAACGAAGAGGAGCCGACAAGTAGGTACGAGTCGCACCAGTACGACGTGATCGGCCATCAGCCCTGAGCCCCTGCCACAGATGCCGCCAGAACTGGCCGGGCTCTCACAGGAGCAGTTGGACCTGCTGCGCACCGGCCCCCTCGCCTTGAGCGCGCAGGCCTCATCGCATGACCGTGCGCACGATCGCTGCCTGGCCGCCGACTCGGATCCGGTGTCCCGTGCGGTCGCGGTGGGCGGTCGCTGTGATGGTGGACGGGCTGCCGAGGTGATCACCCATGTCGACAGCGAGGCGGTGTGTGCCGAACCCGGCAGCATGCGCTGCCAGGCAGGCCGTGCTGTTGGCGTTGGCGATGTCCTCGGGGACGCCGATCGACGGGGCGAACATCCGGGCTGTTGCTCGGCCGTGTCGGTCCGGGGGCGAGTAGGCGTAGCAGCCCAGCAGACCGTAGCGGTCACAGGCTGCACGCAACAGGGTTAAGTCCGGCGTGAGTTCGGCCAGTGCGGCGCGGGATCGGATGGGCAGCAGAAGCCTCGGCCGCCCGTTCGACGCCACGCAGGCGTCGCCGGCTACCGCGTCCTGTGTCAGTCCGAGGCCGCCTGCGACTGCCCTCAGTTCGGGTCCACCGGTGCTACGCAGGCTGACCGGGCCCGGGTCGAACGACGCCGTCAGGCCGTCACCGTTTCGGCTTGCCCGACCGTCGAAGCTGCGGTGGGCCGTACGCAGGGCGGCGCGGTAGTCGTGGTCGCCGCCTTCCCGTTCGGCGAGCACGGCGAGGGCGGCGACGGTGCCGTGGCCGCAGGCGGGCAGTTCGCCCTGGGCGGTGAAGAACCGCAGTGTGTACGCGGGCTGACGACGCTCGATTCCGGTCGCGCGGAGGAAGACGGCGTGCGATGTTCCCAACGCCGTGGGAATGCGGCATCGCTCCTCGTCGGTGAACGGCGCATCATCCAGAACGGCGGTCGGGCTGCCACCCGCGCCGTCTCGCTGACACGCGACGACGACCGCTACCTCGGACATGGCACCGGGCCGGTGGTCAGCAGCATGGTCAGGTCCAGTGCGGGCGCGCTGTGCGTCAACGCCCCGACCGAGATGAGGTCGACGCCCGTCCCGGCGATGGCGAGAACTGTGTCCAGGCGGATGGTGCCCGAGGCCTCCAGCAGGATCCGGGAAGCGTCGGCCCGCCCGGCCCGGAACTTCACGACCTGCTCGATGTCGGCCACCGGCATGTTGTCGAGCATGATCCAGCGGGCTCCGGCGTCGAGGGCCTCGGCGGCCTGGGTGACGTTCTGCACCTCGACATCGCTTTCCACGGTCTGCCCGGTGCGCGCCATCCCGCGCCTGACCGCCTCGATCGCGGCGGTCACCCCGCCCGCCGCGGCGATGTGGTTCTCCTTGAGCAGGACCATCGCCGCGAGATCGAGGCGGTGGTTGTGGCCGCCGCCGGCGGTGACCGCGTACTTGTCCAGGGCGCGCAGGCCCGGGGCCGTCTTGCGCGTGTCCAGGATGCGCGCCCTGGTCCCTGCCACAGCTTGGACGTAGCGGTCGGTCAGCGTCGCGATGCCGCACATCCGCTGCAGGAAGTTCAGCGCCGTACGCTCCCCGGTGATCAGGCTGCGCGCCGAACCGGATAGGTGCACCAGGACCTGGCCGTCGGCCAGTCGGGCGCCGTCGGCGACGGCCGGCTCGACCTTGACCTCGGGGTCGACCTGCGCGAAGACCTCGGCGACCACGGGGAGGCCGGCGGCGATGCCGCTTTGCCGGGTGCGGATCTCGGCCGTGGCCACCAGTTCCTCGGGAACGCTCCACACGGTGGTGATGTCCTTCCCTGACGCGTCCTCGGCCAGGGCGGCAGCGGCGGCGGCCCGTGCTGCCGCCGAGGGAAACTCGGTCGTGGTCATCTGGTCTCCAGCTCTGAGTGGATGTTGGCTTGGTGGCGGCAACCGCCGACGAGGCAGCACTGAAGTTCCGCTGGGCCGGTTCACAGGACCTGGTGGATCCTGTACTCGATCTCCCGTGTGCCGGTCATCCGTCCCCCCGCCACGAACAAGTTCCGAGTGAGCCGTCCGTGCGATTCGGCGCCGACGTCGAACTCGGGGCACCATGCGCATGTATCGGTCCTCCCGGCCGGTCTCGCCTCCGTCGACACGGGCTTTCAGGAACGCCTCTCACCCAGGTCGTCGGGGCAGGTGCCACAACAGCCTCCTCCGTTTCGATTTCCGAAGCGGCCGCTGATGCTAGCGTGTCGGTATTCGAAGCATCAACCCTGGAGAGCTGGACATCCCGACATGGCAACGCCCAGGCCTGGCAATCCTGTTCGCGGCTCAACCACCGGCCGCCCCCTCATGGCCGCACTCGATCTGTTCGGGCGGCGGTGGAGTCTGCGCATCCTGTGGGAGCTTCGCGCGGGCCCGCTTGGATTCCGCCCCTTGCAGAAGCGGTGCGACGACATGTCCTCCAGCGTGATGCGGCAGCGCCTGACCGAACTGCTGGATGCCCAGGTGATTCACCAACTACCGGACAGCCGCTACGAGCTCACCCCGCTGGGACAGGAGGCGCGCCACGCCCTGAACCCCCTCGCCCGCTGGGCGGGACGCTGGGCGGCCACTATCGACCCGCAAGGGGCGGACCACACCGACGACCAGTCCGCCAGCCGCGTCTCACATCCGGACACCGTGGACGACGGGACGCCGGAGAGGGACTCCGTGGACTGACGCCCCGCCTCGGATCGGAGGCGGGGCGGGACCGCCGGGTCACGAGGTTGCCGTGGCTCGGCCGAGCGCCGGGGACAGGCGCGAAACCTCCGCCAATCCTCGTGGAAGCAACTGCCAGGTCAACGCCGAAGATCGGGCGCACTCCATGCGCTGCGCACAACTTCGCGAACCGAACGGCCCCGGTGACGTTGTCGCGATCCGTCAGAGCGAGCCACTCCGTGCCCCGCTCGGCGGCTCTCCGTACCAAGGCCTCGGGATGGGATGCGCCGTAGCGCATGGAATAGCCGGACGCTACGTGGAGATGCGTGAGCCCCTCCACGTGCGCCTGGATCTGGTGACGGTGTCGCCTCCGGCATGGCCGCGGAGCTCCAGGTCTGAGACCCTCGAACGGACGGTGGCCCACGCCCCAACTCGGTTGTGTCCTCGGTCACATGAACGCGACCGGAAAGCGACTCTCCGACCCTTGATCACGATCTCGCGCGCAGTGCTTCCAGCCCGCTTGTAATGCGACAGATCGGCGGGGGACACGGCCAATGCCGCGACTCGAGCTGGCATGCCCCCGGAGACGGGGCCGGGGCGGAAGAGGCTGATGTCGGCGACGACGTCCTGCATGTGCCGGGGCTGCAGGCGGCCCACCAGATCCTGCTGACCGGGGCTTTCGAGCTGGAAGAGGACGACGGTGTCCGAGGCCCGGATCATCTCGAAGGCCTGCTCGTCGTTCAGGCTGACGTGATCGGGGTTGTCGAGATCGAGCAGGCGTCCGGTCGTGCGGCGGATCTCGGCGACCGCGTACGCCATCGCGGACTGCATGCGGACGCCCAGGACGTCGAGCTTCAGGAGACCGAGATCTTCGACGTCCTCCTTGTCGGCCTGCACCGTCGGGTAGCCGGCCGGGGTCGGCTGCACCGGAAGCCTGTCCAGCAGCGCCGCGTTCGACAGGATCACTCCGCACGGGTGCATGGCGTAGCCACGGGGCAGCGAGTCCAGGCCTTCGGCGAGCTCCCACAACGGTCCGAACTTCCCCGCCTGGGAGGCGAGTTGCCGCAGCTCCGGCAATTCGGCCAGGGCGCCGCGAATGTCCCGGGCCCGCAGGTGCGGAAAGCTCTTGACGATCTCGCCGACGACCTGCGGCGGAATCCCGAGGGCGAGGCCGGTATCCCGCAGTTCCCTATTGAATTGGCGTGTTGAAGCCGATCAAGAAAGGTGTGCTCGCGGTGAGTTGGCGTGTGTTCTGGGTGCCGCCGGACGCGGTACGGGGCGGAGTTCGGGGCAGGGTCGTCGAGGGATGGGACAACCTGCCCTCTCGCGAGGACGCGGTGGGCGTCATGGCCGGCGACCCCGTCTTCCTGTCACCAGATCACCGGGTGGACCCCCTGCTGAGCCTGTACGGCCAGTCCGGCACCTTCCGGCGCTATGAGGAGGAGACCCGCCGCAACTACGCCACGGACATTGCGCTGCTGCTGACGTTCTTGTGGAAGCGCGGGCGGGTCTGGTTGGAGGCGACGCCGAGGGATCTGGAGGACTACGAGCACTGGCGGCGGAGGGCGGAGGGAAATCCGAGCCGGGTCGGTGGGTCGAAGTGGGGGCGTGAACTGGCCGCGTTCGCTGGCCTGTTTCGGTGGGCTGTCCGTGAGGGCCACCTGGTGCGCAGCCCGCTAGCCGTGCGGCAGATCGTGGGGCGCAACGGCGAGGTGATCTCGGTGCCGGACGCGGTGCCGAAGGACGTCCGGCCGAGCAACGTGCACTGGCTGACGCCGAGGACGTGGCGGAAGTGGATCGATGTCGGCCTGCGCGGCCACACACGCGAGGGCATTCCGCAGCCGGGCTGGGCGGGACGGCTTGAGGACCGCAACGTGGCCTTCGTGCGACTGCTGACGTCGTCCGGGCTGCGGCGAAGCGAGGGCGGGTCGCTGCTGACGTTCGAGCTGCCCGTGCGGCGGATCGGCGGGGGTCGGTACTACCGGGGGAAGGTGGCCGCGGCCGTTACCCGCTCGAAGAGGCCGCGAACGTTCTATGTCGCCGCCGACGCGCTCGGCGACGTCGAGGCGTACGTCGATTCCTCGCGGGCGTGGGTGGTCCGCAAGGCCCAGCAGGCCGGCCGGTACGAGCGGCTTGGTCAGCTGCGCCTGGTGACCGAGGTGACGCGAGGGCTCAAGCCGAAGGTCCGGTGGCGGGATCGGCATGACGTCGCTGGGGAGCGGGAGCTGAATCTGCTGTCTGTGCGCGAACGGATGCTGCTGTTCACCGAAGGGCCGCATGGCCCGGAGCCGCTGTGGATGTGGTTGAACGAGCAGGGGATGCCGTTTCGGCCGCACTCCTGGGACGGCGTGTTCCGTACGGCGAACGAGCGGTGCGCGAAGGTGCTGACGCCGCCGAAGTACCTGGGGATGGATCCGCATCAGGTCTTCGCCCCGTACGCGACGCCGCATTCGGCGCGGCACTCGTTCGCGCTGTACATGCTCGTGGTGCTGAACTACCTGATGGACCGGCGGTTCGGGCTGAGTCCGGCCGAGCGGCGGGACTTCCGTTTGCTGTACGGGGATCCGTGGTTCATGGTGCAGAACCTGCTGGGGCACGCCTCCCGGCAGACGACCGTCGACATCTACCTCGCGCCCGTGGCCGACCTGCAGTTGCGGGCGATGCTGGCCACCGCCGATGACGATCCGGACCAGGCGCCGATGCCGGAGCTGGATAGGGTCTTCGCTCGCATCGCCCGGGAGTCGGAGGGCATCCAGGACCTCGACGACCGCCTCGCCCCCTTTGGGGGTGTGGCGTGAGCCGACGCGGACGCCGGGCCGCCCTGTCCCCAGGCGACCACATCCGCCCCGAACCCCTGGATCCGGGCGGGCTCGTCGTCCGGCACGTCGACCGCCACGGCGGGGTGCGGGCGTACGACTTCGCGACGCTGCCGGTCGCCGAGCCGATGCAGCGCTCCCTCGCCGTGCTGTTTGCCGCGCACTGTCATCCCAACCGGTGGGGTAGTCACCGCTCGTCGAGACGTGACGACTCGAAGCGGCCCCACAGCCGCTCGCCTGCGGTGACGACCACACGGTGGGGCCACCGCGGACCGTCATCGAACGCCTGTCGGCGCCAGCGATGGCCAATTCGATGGGGCCGATTGCCGACGTCGAAGCCACTTCAGCGCGGGAGCTCCAGCCCGGGACAGGCCGCGTCTCAGCAGTGCAGCGCATTCAATTTGGTCCATCGTTGATCTATCAGAAGCTGTTGTCTTTCCGAGTTTGAGAGTTGCATTTTCGCTGGTCAGGCATAGGGTCGGCGGTCCCGTGGCAGTGGTGACGTGTCGTGTTGTCGCTCTGGTGGGGGTCGGGGATGCCGTCGGTCATGGGGCTGCTGGAACAGCGGGAGCTCACCGCTCGCCGCCGTGTGAACGAGCTGCGAGAGGAGGCCGACCGCATCCATGCCGAGCTGGACGTAGCCGAGCGTGAGTGGAACGAGTGGGTCATCGCCCGCTCGCGGGTGGGCGAGGTGCTGGCCCCGGACGACGATGGCCCCGCGTCAGAGAACCTACCCGATCGTGGTGAACCGCCGGTTCGTTCCGAACCGGCGGAGGCGGCGAAACCGAAGTCCGTGGTGCCCATGTGGCGCTCGGGGCTGGCCTGGTCGGCGCTGTCGACGGACTACCAGCGCATCCTGCAGGTTCTCGCGGACCGGCACCGGCTCGGTCAAGGTCCGCTGAGCTGCCAGGAGATGGCCGCCTGCTTCGGCCTGGACCCAGCGCCCGGGAAGGTGGAGGCGCTGCGGTCGAAGGCGAAGCGACTGGTCGCCCGGGGGTGGCTGGTCGAGCCGGCGCCGGGCCGGTTCACGCTCGCGCAGGACATGGCCGGGCCAGGCGGCGGGTCATGAGCTTCCACATCAACCGGCAGACCGCGCTCAGCCCCGCAGGGTTTCTCCCTGGGGGTCGTAGCAGACGAGCCCGTGCTCGCGAGCCAGGGCAGCGGCGTACTCGGAGACTTCCTCCGCCCTGCTGTAGGACATGAGCAGATAGACGATCGGGCCCGAGGCCTCATCCATGACGGGCGGTGACGCCCAAGGGCTGCCAAAAACGTCGTCTGGATACCGCTCGACGAGTGCTTCGACATACGCCTGAATGCGCGGCGACGGCTCCGCGAGCACGTCTTCCGAATCGAGGTAACGCTCGTAAAGCTCGTCGAAGACCGCGCCCGCTTCCTCGTCACGCGGCTGCTCCCCATCCCACACAGCCAGGTCGTAGCTCATGTGCGGATGATCGCGTGTGCCGGCCTGGTCGAGGTCACCGCCCCCGGCGCCGGGGCCGGTTCACGCTCGCGACCGGCGTAGCCGGGCAAGGCGACGGGCCATGATCATGGTCATTGACCAGTAGACCATCGCCTCGGCACTGCTGGTGGAGCGCTCGAAGTCGCGCACCAGGCGGCGCCTTCGCATCAGGTGGGCGAAGAACCGCTCGACGATCCAGCGCTTAGGCAGCACCACGAAGCCGCGCGTATCGTCGCTGCGTTTGACGATCGTGAGGACCAGGGCCAAGAACGTCAGGCTGTGCTCGACGAGGCTGCCGGTGTAGCCGCCGTCGGCCCAGACCAGGGCCAGTAGGTGGTGCGCGGCGGCGACCTGGGTGAGCAGGGCCTGGGCGGCGGCGCGGTCGCCCACATCCGCCGCGGTGACCATGACCGCGAGCAGCAGGCCGAGTGTGTCGACCACGACGTGTCGCTTGCGGCCGTTGATCAGCTTGCCGCCGTCGAAGCCGCGGCTGTCCGCACCGACGACGGCGTCCGCCTTGACCGACTGAGAGTCGATCACGCCCGCGCTCGGCTCCGGATCCCGGCCCGCCTGCTCGCGGACCCGGCGGCGGAGCCGGTCGCGGAACTCGCGGACCAGACCGTGATCGCGCCAGCGTCGGAAGAACGCGTAGACCCGGTCCCACGGCGGAAAGTCGGCCGGCATGGCCCGCCACTTTGCGCCGTTATCGACTAGGTAGCGGATCGCGTCCA
Organism: Streptomyces sp. NPDC001410; assembly: GCF_042895235.1. Taxonomy (NCBI): domain Bacteria; kingdom Bacillati; phylum Actinomycetota; class Actinomycetes; order Kitasatosporales; family Streptomycetaceae; genus Streptomyces; species Streptomyces sp. NPDC001410. Next base: position 16,016 of record NZ_JBIAWE010000037.1, on the reverse strand, counting down.
GCATCGCGCGGTGGCAGTACGCCTCCGGCTGCCCGCCCCGACCCCGCAGCCAGCCCGGCGTCGGCAGCAGCGGCCGCACCGCCGCCCACTCGGCGTCCGACATGTCGGTGGGATAGCGGCGCTCACGCACCCCGGTGTCGACGGCGTTGCCGAACCGGTGAGCCAGGCAGTCACACAGAGGAGTGGCCGAAGTGGACTCCGCCTCGGCGATGCCGTAGAACTGCGGCAACAGGCCTCCTGGACAGCTCGTTGGCGTAGACACCCTTTGAGCTACCAAGAGGCCCTGCTCTCACGCCCGGGCCCGGGCACCATCATCCGATCGAGACTCCCGTTCGAGGAACACCGCTCAAGATCGGAACGACAACAAGCTCTAAGGTGATTCAAGTCCTGAGCATTAGCCAGCGTGGCGGTATCCGTGCTTGCTGCGCACCAGGCAGGTGGAATGAGGCTCAATGCGGTCTTGTGCCGATCGAGTCCGCCGGATTGACCGGATGTACTGACGGGGCGGCGAGCCTAGACTGAAGTGATGATACGTGTCGTCGTCGACCATTTTGGCGGCCCCGAGGTACTCAGGATCGTGGAGGACGACGATCCGCGACCGGGGCGAGGCGAGGTGTGCGTCAGGGTCCTGGCCGCCGGTGTCTCGTTCACCGACGCCCTGCTGCGCGCCGGCTCGTATCTCGGTGTCCCGAAGCCACCCTTCACGCCTGGCTACGAGCTCGTCGGTGTCGTCGAGGAGTTCGGTCCGGGCTGCTCGAGGCTGCGCAAGGGAGACCGCGTTGCCGCGCTGACGGTGTGGGGCGCCTATGCGGAGCGCGTCTGCCTTGCGGAGAAGGACACGGTCGAGGTGCCCGAGGACCTCGACCCGGCGGAGGTCGTGGGACTTGTTCTCACGTACATGACCGCCTACCAGCTGCTTCACCGCGTGGCGAAGGTGAGGAGCGGGGAGACGGTGCTCGTGCACGGCGCGGCTGGCAGGGTGGGCACGGCGGTTCTCGAGCTCGGAGCGGTGGCCGGGCTTCGCCTCTACGGAACCGTTTCGGCTCGAGATCGTCCCGCAGTCGAGCGGCTCGGCGCGGTGGCGATCGACTACCGCAACGAGGATTTCCTGACCGTGGTGCGCCAACTCCCCGAGAAAGGCGTGGACGTCGCACTCGACGGGCTTGGGGGCATGCTGTCGCTTCGCTCCTTCCGCGCGCTCAGACCCGGCGGAAGGCTTGTCCTGTTCGGCCATTACGCCGTGCTTGCCCAAGGACGCAAGAACTGGCGAGGGTGGATCGAGTGGTACGCGGCAACCTTGGGCGTCGCGCTCTGGGGTCTGCTCTCGCCCCACCGACGGGTGCTCGCCTACCATGTCCAGAAGCTGCACGAAGGTCACCAAGTGCTTCCTGTGGGTCGTCGCCGACTACTCCCCGTGGGCGGCGGGCCCCGCTACCCGGACTGGTTCCGGGAGGACTTCCACGCGCTGCTCCAACTGCTTCGTCGTGGCCAGATCCACCCGGTCGTGGCCGAGCGCCTGCCGCTGTCGGACGCCCGTCGAGCACACGAACTCCTCGAGCGCTCGGCGGCGACGGGGAAAGTCGTGCTCGTGCCTCCATCCGAGGACGCCGCTCGCTGATGGTGCGGACGGCCGTGCCGGTCGAGTCAGGGGGCCGTGCCCGGTCCAAAGGCGGGGGCGGCGGATCGGTCCGCCCGGGGCACGGTGATGCTCTCAGACGGCCCAGTCGAGGACGTCGGCGTATTGGTCGGTGCCGATGAGGTCCTCGACGGTGATGAGCTGGGTGTAGGCGGCGCGGATAGTCAGGGGCCAGGTGCGGGGGCGGCCGAAGTGTTCTTCGAGGGCGCAGGCGAGGTTGGTGTGCCGGGTCATGCGGTCCCAGTCGATGTGGGTCATGGTCTGGCTGATGGTTGCCGGGGTGGGCGGCGGTTGGTGAGGCGCTCGGCGGGGTGGGGGTGTCGTCCCTCGTTTGCCGTTACCGTCCGTACTCTCGCTGTCACAGTTTGGGAGCCCGGGGTCGGTGTGCCGTGGTGGGTACCGGGGCGGTGAGCTGCCGGGCGCCGGGTTGTCCGGGCACGCTGCAGAACTGGGTCCGTCAGGCCCGGCGCCGGTCGGAGGTGCAAAGGGCGTCTGGCGGGCTGAGCGGTCCGAGCGCGACGAACTACGTCGGCTGCGGGAGGAGAACGCCCGGCAGCGCAAGGAGATCGCGGAACTCGGGAACGAGCGCGATGTCCGAGGAGGGCTGGAAGGGCCGCAGGTCGAGGAAGCGCAGGTCACTAGGGTTTCCCTGCCCCGGTATACGCTGGTGTTATGGAAGAGCGTCATCTTCGAGATACACGGCTCCTGGATTTCGAAGATCCGCGCATCCAGGCCCTGATTCGGGATCGCCGCTGGAGGGACCTGCCCGAGCACGAGCGAATCGGCGCGATCTATGACTTTGTTCAGAACGAGATCGCGTTCGGCTACAACGAGTCTGACGACCTGCCCGCTTCGGCGGTGCTCGCCGACGGGTACGGGCAATGCAATACCAAGACCACGCTGCTGATGGCGCTGCTGCGAGCCACCGGCAGCGGCTGCCGTTCCCACGGCGCCACTGTCGCCAAGCGGTTGCAGAAAGGGATCATGGAAGGCCTGTTCTACCGGGCCGCACCCGCCAGCCTAGTCCACAACTGGGCGGAGGTCTTCTACGATGGCCGCTGGGTTGGGCTGGAGGGCGTGATCCTCGACCAGCCCTACCTTGAGGGCCTGCGCGCGAACCTGCAAGTGAAAAGCGGCGCCTTCTGCGGGTACGGGGTGGGCACGGAAGATCTGGCGGATCCGCCGGTCGCCTGGCAAGGCACCGACACGCAGATCCAGGCCACCGGCGTCAATCACGACCTTGGCGTCTTCGACGATCCGGACTCGTTCTACCGGCTGCACGGCGCCAATGTCCGCGGTATCCGGCGATGGCTGGTCTGGCCGCGGATGCGGACCATGATGAACCGCAAGGTCGCCTCCATCCGGGGGTGCCGTTAACGAGCGGCGAATCAGGTGACAAGTAACCCGCAGGTAGCTTTCGGGTCGAAGGTCGGACGGTGGATGGCCCTGCGGGCGGTCGATCGCGGGGACTTTGCCGCTGTGTCGGGTTCAGTTGCGTTGGGGGGAATACGGGGAGAGGGTTCCCGGCTTGCCGGACGTGGGGTGAGCAGCGCCCATAGCCTGCGGGGATGAGTGAGCAGACGGAGCGGTGCGAGGCTCCGGCTGTCCCGCGTCAAGTAGTTGGCAGGTTTTCGGGCTCGGGAAAGTTGGGGACGAGGGGGTCGGCTGCGCCGGTGTGGACGTCGTGGGGCCGGTTCCAGGCGAGCGCCTCGTGGGGGCGGAGGGGCTGTCAAACGAGCGGTGTAACTCGGGTTGTTGTTTACTGACGGGCTGCTGAGAGTCGGCCGTCGAAGGTGATGTCGAAGGCGTTAAGACCGTGTCCTACATGGCCTGTTGGTAGTTGAGTGGGGCATGGGGAGTGGGCGGTGGGGTTGGATCGTTCCGGACGGTCTGTGGGAGTTGGCGAGGCCGTTGTTGGCGCCGGCGCGGGTGCGACCGCAGGGCGGCGGGGTCGCGAACATCGATGATGAGGCGGTGTTCGCCGCGATCATCTACGTGCTGGTCAGCGGCTGTGCCTGGCGGTCACTGCCGCCGTGCTTCGGCGCGTCGAAGTCGATGGTCCATCGTCGGTTCCTGATCTGGTCCAGAGCCGGGGTATGGGGCCGGCTGCACCAGAAGGTTCTTCAGCTCCTGGACGAAAAGGGGCTGGTGGACTTGTCCCGCGCGGTCCTCGACTCGGCTCACGTTCGCGCGAAAAAGGGGGCGAACTTGCAGGTCCGAGCCCCGTGGACCGAGGTAGGCCCGGTTCCAAGATGCACGTCCTGTCCGACGCGGCCGGACTGCCCCTACGCGTCGGACTCTCCGCGGCCAACACCCACGACAGCCTCGCGCTGAAGCCGATGCTGTCCCATTTCCACATGGGACACGAACTTCATGCAGCCGATTCCAAGCCCGTGCGTCTCCATGCCGACAAGGCCTACGACATCCCTCACCTGCGGCGATGGCTCTGGGGCAAGCGCATCGGCGTCCGCATCGCCCGCAAGGGCATCGACTCGAGTGAACGACTCGGCCGCCGCCGCTGGGTCATCGAACGCGCCATGTCCTGGCTGACCGGCTACCGCCGCCTCAACCACCGCTACGAGCGCAAACCCGGCAACTACCTGGCCTTTCTCGGACTCGCCGCAGCCCTCTGCTGCTACAAACGGCTCCTCAAACTGACCATGTAGGACACGGTCTAATACTGCAACGGTCTTTGTCGTGACTGCTGGCCAGGTCCGTCGTTGATGTGGTTATGGGTGGGGACCTTGCTGATGTCGGTGTGTGGGCGGGTGAGTTGGAGCGGTTGCACGGGCGGTTCGTGCACCGGTTTGCGAGGGCAGAGCCGCGGGAGTCGGCGCTTGCGTATATGCGCGGGCTGATTGCTCCGCTGGAGCGCAAGAACGGCTGGACACTGGCCGACCAGGCAGGCCATGCCGCACCGGACCGCCTCCATCGGCTGCTAAACCGCATCGACTGGGACGCCGACGAGGTCCAGAACGACGTGCGCGACTACGTCGTCGAACACCTGGGTGACCGGGATGCCGTGCTGATCGTGGACGACACGGGCTTCCTGAAGAAGGGCACGAGGTCGGCAGGCGTGCAACGGCAGTACTCAGGCACCGCAGGAAGGACGGAGAACTCTCAGATCGGTGTCTTCCTCGCCTATGCGGCACCGCGTGGCCGCACGCTGATCGACCGCCGTCTGTATCTGCCCACGTCGTGGACGGATGACCGCGAGCGGTGCAGGCGGGCCGGCATCAACGACGAGGTCGGCTTCGAGACGAAGGTGGCCATGGCCAAGGCGATGGTCCGCCGGGCGATTGTGCAGAAGATTCCGTTCGGGTGGGTGACGGCGGACGCCGCCTACGGCTTCAGCAAGGGCTGGCGGTTCGAGCTGGAGCAGGCCGACGTCTTCCACGTCATGGCCACCACCCGGCACGACACTGTCGTCACTCGCTGGGCCCTCGACCACCCCGTCCATGACCTGCTCCCCGGCCTGGCCCGGCAGAAATGGAAACGCCGTTCCTGCGGCGACGGTGCCCACGGCCGGCGGATCTTCGACTGGGCCCGAGTCGAAGTCCGCCCCTGGCACCGACCCGACCGCCGGCACTGGGTGATCGCCCGCCGCAGCGTCAGCCGGCCCGAGGAGATCTCCTACTACATCGCCTACTGCCCGGCCGAGACCACGCTCGATGAACTGATCCGCATCGCGGGCAGCCGCTGGGCCGTGGAGGAATGCGTCCAGACCGCGAAGCAAGAATGCGGTCTGGACGACTACCAGGTCCGCCGTTACCCGGGCTGGCACCGCCACATGACCCTGGCCATGGCCGCCCACGCCTGCCTCACCGTCCTGCGCGCCCGCGAACTCGACACCGACAAAGCAGAAACGGATCCTTCCAGCTTATCCACCTCAGCCTCGCTGAGATCAGACGCCTGATCACCCGACTCACCCACCGCCGGCCCGCACCGGTCGACCACATCCTCAACTGGTCGCACTGGCGCCGCAGACGCCAACACCAAGCCCGCATCAGCCACTACAAACGACTCGGACATAGCCCCTGAAACTGGCCAGCAATCAGCACAAAGACCGTTGCAGTACTAAACCCCTGGAATCGATCATCTAGGCCGCACGACCGCGGTGCTTGGCCCAGTAGCAAGCGCACTTCACGACGCGGTGCAACAACTGTGGGAGTAGGCAGAGGGGGAGGCCGGGCGGTGTTCGCACGCCACGGCACCCACAGCTGGTGCATAGGGAAAACCCTGGAAGGGCGGGCGTGCTCTTGTCACTGCCGCCCCCAGGCGCTTCACTGACGCTGCTCCCCCCCCACAGGAGAACACCCATCACATCGGTAGAAGGGTTTCTCTTGATCGCCCTACGTGCCTCCGCCGTCACCGCCGCGGCCTGTGCCGCCGTGCTCGCCACCGCGTTGCCGTCCTCGGCCATCAACTCGTACAACGCGACACCCGCACCCGAGCGCACCGAGGTCGGCGCGCTGGTCGCGACCTGGGACAACGACGGCGACCCCACGACACCCGACCGGGTCGACTGGGTGTGCTCCGGCACCATGATCGACGCGGACACGTTCCTGTCCGCCGCGCACTGCACCACCGACTGGCCCGACAACGTGAAGTTCTACGTGTCCCTGGACCAGGACGTGCAGGCCGGCCTCGACGCCGCCGCGAAGAAGTACCCCGGCGATCCGGCCGCGCAGGCAGGCGCCGTCGCCGTCCAGGGCACCGCCCACAGCCATCCCGACTACCCCGGGCCCGCGTCCGACCCGCACGACATCTCGGTGATCGAGCTGCCCGCGACCAAGGTCAAGGCCCGCTGGACCTTCACCCCGGCCACGCTGCCCACCGCCAACCAACTCGGCGCGCTCGGCCCACAGCCGCTGAACTCCACCGAGTGGTTCGTCGCCGGGTACGGCACCCAGGAGGCCCAGCGCGGCCCCGGCGGCCAGACCCACCCCGGCGGCGGTGTCCGGATGAAGGCGCCTGTCACCTTCGATGCCCTCAACGACGCGTGGGTCCGCCTGGCGATGACCGAACCCCAGGGCAACGGCGGCGCCTGCTACGGCGACTCCGGCGGCCCCAACTTCGCCGTGATCGGCGGCCGTAGCGTGCTCGCGGCCACCACGATCACCGGCGACGGCCCGTGCTATGCGACGAACGTGTCGTACCGCCTGGACACCCCGGGGGCCCGCGCCTTCCTGGCGCCGTTCGTGAAGCTGCCGTAGCGCCCCCCCGCCGGGCAGAGCGCGCCACCTCCGGAGCGCCTCACCGCGCTGCCGGGCCCGCCGTCGCCCACGGCTCGCACGAGCCGTCGGCGGCGGGCTGATCTCGGACGGTGACGGCGCAATTCGGCAGGCTGGGCTGCGAGCGCCGTTCACTGGCGAAGATCGCCCGTGGGGACTACGACGTGATGCGCTGTACCGCCAGCGCGGTTACCTGGTAGCAGCACAGGGGGAGCTTGGACGGCGCGCCGGGTCTGCTGCAGGTGGCGTGTCAGGCGCGACGTCGGATACCGGGCGTGTCTGGACCGACCGCGCACATGAGCCATACCTCGCACCGGGCCCCTTGTCTCCGGCGGCGCGGCACCCGTACGCTCACCGTCCGTACCAACTGGACGGTATGTGTCGCAGGAGCGTCGGTACACGACACGACAGTCTGCCGGGCGGCCGACCGTCGATCCAACGCGACCGTCGAAGGAGCCGCCGGGGATGAACAGAAACAACCGCCAGGTGCGCCTGGCCGCACGTCCCGTGGGAGAGCCGCGGCCCATCGACCGGGAGCACGTCGAGGAGCTGACCGGGCAGCCAGACGGCGGGCAATTCGTGGTGCAGGTGCTCTGTCTGTCGATCGACCCGGAGATGCGCGGCTGGATGAACGCGGGCAGGTCCTGCATCCGCCCGGTGGGGATCGGCGAGGTGATGCGCACCGGCGCGGTGGGAAGGGTGACCGCCTCCCGGCGCTCCGGGTCCTCGGTCGACAACCAAGTCCCGGGCGCGTTCGGCGCGCACGAGCGCTGCGTGTCGGACAGGCGCGGCGTGACCAAGGTCGACCCGGCGGCGCCCTTGCCGACGGTTTTGAAGATCGCGGACTGACCGGGCTGAGGAGAGAGTAATCCGGTGAAGGCACTGACCTACCACGGCCGTCACGACATCCGCTATGGGGATGTCCCCGACCCGGCTGTCACCAGCCCCACCGACGCGGTGGTGCAGGTGACCGCGGCCGGCATCTGCGGCAGCGACCTGCACATCTACCGCGGAAACCCGTTCAGCCCGGAACTGGGCTACACAACGGGACACGAGTGCGTCGGCGTGGTCGTCGACACGGGCGGCCAGGTCACCCGCTTCAGGCCCGGCGACCGGGTTCTGGTGCCCGCCTCCGTCGGATGTGCCCAGTGCCGGTCGTGCGCGGCCGGGTTCACCGCGCGGTGCGAGCGCGCCACGTCCAGCACGGAGCTCTGCTACGGAGTGAGCCCGCAGCTCCCGGGCAGCCAGGCCCAGACCCTGGCGGTGCCCTACGCCGACGTCAATCTGGTGCACTTGCCCGAGGGCATCTCCGACGAGGCCGCCGTCGTCCTGACGGACAACGCCCCCACGGCCTGGTACGGCTGCCGCCGTGCCCGCATCCGGCCCGGTGAGACCGTCCTGGTCATCGGCCTCGGCCCGGTCGGCCTCATGGCCGCCCAGTCCGCCTTCGCGATGGGCGCCGCGCGGGTGCTGGGCGCGGACCTGGTCGCGGAGCGCCGCGCCTTCGCCGCCACCCTGGGTGTCGAGCCGGTCGAGGGCGAGGACGCGCGGACGGCCATACGGGACATGACCGGCGGACGCGGGCCGGACGCCGTGGTGGAGGCCGTGGGCTCGGACGCCACCATCCAGCTCGCCCTCAAGGCCGTACGACAGGCCGGCCGGGTCAGCGTCGTCGGGGTCAGCCAGAGCAAGGCATTCCCCTTCCACATGGGAATGGCGCAGGTCAAGGAATTGGAGTTCGCTATCGGGCTGTGCTCGGTGCACTACGAACTCCCTCCCCTGATCGCCCTCGCCCGTGCCGGCCGGATCAACCCCGAAGTCGTGGTCTCCCACCGCTTCCCCCTCTCCGAAGGCCCGGCGGCGTACGAACTGTTCGCAGGCCGCTCCGACGGCGTCCGCAAGATCCTTCTCGACCCCACCCGCTGACCCTCCTATGCAGGCCCGACTCCCACCGCCGCTCCGAACGCGCAGGGCCAAGCGAACTGCCCCAAGGGTTCCTTGAGTTCCGCAGCGCCGCTCAAGCATGGCCGCTGCGGAGTGGCTGCCGGCCATGCGTCACCACGCTCTGGGAAGAGCACATGAGCGGCGTCGAGAATCCCTTGCCGGGTCGCGTGCGCGCGGCCGCAGTCCGAGTGCGGTCAGCGCAGGCGGCGGGACGCGGCTGAGCTGGCTCAGCCGAGCAATTGCGCGCTGCTGACCGGTTCGCGCCGCTGTTGTCCGTTGATGCGGTGCCGTTCGATGGACGAGCGCCGGTACACCTCCTGCCGCACCCGCTGGATTTCGCCGATGGGCCGGTGTTCCTCGCGTGATCGCCACGGCGTGATCGACGTGGCGTCGGCGGCCACCAGGTTGTCGTCCCCGCCGATGTCCTGGCGCGGGATATCCACCCGGGCGACCGTCACCCAGGGGGACAGGTTCTCGGGCCACTTGACGGACGTGTTGTCCACCGGCATGCGGGCCAGATCGGTGTTGAGCTGGACCTGGAGCTCGAAGGAGTGGTCTCGCTCCGCGGCCTCGGCCACCAGGGTGCGGCGGAACGCCTCGTTGTCCGCGCGCACGTCCACGATCTGGTGCGTGAGCAAGGCCAGGGACGCGGCGGTCGGCACGGTACGGATCTTGGCGATGTGGTCGCCGTACCGGAAGGCGCCCATGCTGTTGTAGGTGTATGACAGCAGGTTCCTGCGCGGGACACTGGTGAACGACAGCATGGCGAGCAGTTCGTCCCACAGCCAGCTGCCGGGATCGGTGAGCGTCTGCCGGCGGGTCAGGAACTCCGCCATCCAGGTCTTGCGACGGACTGGGTCCACGAGGGCCTCGGGCAGTTCGGCGAACAGATCCTCGATCACCATGTAGTCGTAGGCGGTGTTCGCGAAGAAGACATCGTTGTTGATCAGGTTGAGGTCGAACGTCCCACTGTCTCGTTCGTCGTCCAGCAGCGAGGGGCCGCCAACGCCGAACAGCTTGACGCCCATTCCGCACGCCGCGCCCAGTTGGTGGTCGGGGCGCTGGTGGCCCAAGCCGTTCGAGTAACGGACGACGGCGTCGTGCACGGCCGGTCGGGCGAAGATGCCCTGCTCGTAGAAGCCACGGTTGTCACCAATCGTGACCGTGGCCCTGAGGAGGCCGTAGGTCTTTCCGTGGGCGGTGCGGACAGCGCGGCCGACGGCCTCGCGCTCGACCGAGGCACGAGTACGACGCGCCACCTGGGCGACGACTGCATCCAACTCCTCCTGGTAGTCCGGGCGTTCGGTGGAACGGTAGTCCTCGTAGCGGACGGGATCCATGGTGTTGCCTCCCTGTGCGGTGGTCTCGACCCCTGACGCTAGCGAGCAATTAAATTGTGCACAACGTAACTGAGTGTGGCGAATCACACGGAGACGGAGTGCAACCGCGTCGGGGGCACCGCGCCCACAGGGTCGACGCATGCCGTGCTCGTAGGCGGACCGGGCTGCCGGATCGGCCCTTTCCCTGCTGAGCACGGAGTCCAGCTCATCCGAGCGCAAGGGCCAGAGCGAAGGAGACAATGCCCGGCTCCCAAGGCCACGATGGCGAAGGCCAAGCAGCGGCGGGCAACGGGGACAGCGGCGGGGAACGGGACGTTGACGCGGGCGGCCCACAGGGACAGGGCCATCGCCGCGGGCGGTGGCATGGAGGGATGTGCCCCGGCCTCAACCCGTTCCTCCCCTTGACCGTCATCGTGCTGTCGTGCGACTCGCCCCTCGCGCAGTGGCACCCCGACGACCTGGGGGCGCCCGGCGGCCCGCTGCGCTGGCACAACTCGGCCTATCCGGGGCTGTGCCTGACCGGTCTGGGGAACGAGCAGCAGGTCCTGGCCCTGGCGTGCGGCAGCAGTCCCTCCCAGCAGTGGTGGGACAATTCCCGCGGGGTGTCCGACCGCGCGTGGGAGTCCGGTGACGGGCAGGCCCGGCTGCGCGCGTGGAATGGCCTTTGCCTGGACCAATTCGGTGAGCCCGGCCGTGACGGCACCCCGCTGACCACCCGTCGGCGCAACGACGTCTACACCCAGCGCTGGGACATGGAATACGCCGGCCTGGGCGACAACATCGTCCGGCTCAAGGGGCTCGGCAGCGGCGGACGGTGCGTCGACATCCTGGACACCCATGAGCTCCGGCCCGGCGAACGTTCTCTGCTGCACGACTGCACGGACCGCGGTGCCAGGGACGACGGCACGGGCCACCGCTGGCAGGCGGAGATGTACGGGGACGGCTCCCTCCGCTTCCGCAACGAGGCCGCGCACCTGTGCCTGGTGCCCTCGGCGCGGGAGGCGGCCTACGTGACGATCGAGAACTGCAGCGATGACGCCTGTCAGCGCTGGACGATCGTGCCGTAGGCATGACTCCGTAGCCGCGAGGTGAACCGGGCCTGGGCCGACACACGGCAGTCGGCCCAGCCCCCAGGGGCCGGCCTCCGCCTCCTCCTCTCCCTCACCCGTGCTCAGTGGCCGACCGGCCCGGAGCCTCGCGGCGCCCCTGGACCGGATCGCGGCCGGGACCGCGGCGGACGGCCCGCCGTCGGATCCATGCCGGTTTCAGCTTGTTCCTCGGCTTGACCCGCCACCAGTGTGTCTGTGGTCCTCGGCCACCGGCGCCGTCCCGGCCGCGCGATGCGAGCAGCGAGGACTCGGCAGCCCTGGAACAGTGGCTCAGCGAGGACCGGGGGGAGGTCGATCCGACGGAGATTCACGACGCCAACCAGCATTGCCAGAGCGGTACCTGACCGATGTTTGGAAGGTGCCACCGCGCAAGGGCACCTAAGAATCCACCGCACTACGCCAGCCATGGCCTGCCGTTCGTAGAGCTGGCGAGCACTGAGCCGAAAGCGCCCGCGACCTTGCTGTCAGTGCCCGGTGGCAGGATCGACCCGGTGATCCGTTCACGGACAGGGGGATACGTCGTGACGAGTACGTACGAGTGGCCGCGCGGTGCGAGCAGCGAGGACTCCGCGGCCCTGGAGGAGTGGCTCGGCAAGCACGGGTGGGAGGTCGATCCAACGGTGTTCATGGCCGGCGCGCGGGGTCCGGCCGTCCAGGTCCGCCGGATCGGCGCGGCGTGGCAGGACGAGCCGGGGCTGCTGATCCTGCCCGGTGAGGTGGCGGAGTACGACGGCGGCCGGGTGCGCATCGCCACCCGGCCGGCCGCGGCAGCCTCGCCTGCCCCGTAAGCCCGGCGCCCTACATGCTTTCGGCCCCCTCGATGTTGGTGTCGAGGGGGCCGGTGCGTTGGTAGCGGGGACAGGATTTGAACCTGCGACCTCTGGGTTATGAGCCCAGCGAGCTACCGAGCTGCTCCACCCCGCGTCGGTGCGCCCAGTTTACGTCATGCGCCGGGCAGGGCACGCGGGGAGTATCTCGGGCGTATCGTCCGCCGTGACCGCCCGGCCGCTCGAGCACGCCGGGCGTCCCTGACCGGAGCTACCGCTGATCTGGTGCCCCCGGCAGGATTCCAACCTGCGACACCCGCTTCAGGAGTGGGATCGAATCCTTGCCGCGGGATGCTCGGCGCTGCTGTGCGGTGCTGTTTCCCCTGGTCAACAGTAAAGCGGCTGCGTACTTGATCCGGCGCCGGGTACCTCGCACGCCGCGACGAAGCCTCCTACGCTGCCGCCGTCATGGTCATGTCCCCTGTGGCGGTGTAGCCGCGGGGAGTTCGACGGGATCGTGGTCGGTGCAGAGGGAGCCCATGCTGCCTTCGGAGAGGTAGCGGCGGGCGAAGGCGATCCCTTCATCGTGCATCTCGCTGAGCAACGCGGTCGTCAGCCGCAGACAGCAGTGCGTCGGGGCTGGGGAAGAAACTTCCGGTGCGGAGCTTGGGAATGCCCAGGTTCAGATCGCCGGCCTGGGGCGTGAGCACCTTCGCGCGGTGCCCGTTGCGCCAGGTGGTGCGTGTATGAGTGCGCACACCCCACTTTGCGCTGATGTGGGCGGTGGCCTCGGTCCGATTTTTGCATGATGGCCTGCCTCATGCGTAGGGAGCGGCCGCCCGCCGCGGGCAGGTAACCACGTGCTCACCGACTTGGTCCGACCCCACGACGGCGAACGCCATCCGCCTGGCCTGGAAGGGGAGGCATCCGGTACGCCTCCCCTTCCAGGCCGCATTTCAGCGACGACGAAGGAAGGCGAACAACACGCCGGGGCCGTCCGCCGGCGGGGAGAAGGCACCGACCGCGCGAAGGGAAAGGAAGGGCGGTTGCACACCGTGCGGCAACGGCTTCGGATGCCCTGTGCTCAACGGCACCGCCACAGGCGCACTGGCTGCAGTGTCGTCGCCCTGGGCGATGCCATAGGCCTGACCGTCGTCGTCGACAGACAGCAGCAGGATCTGGCGACTAGCAGTCAACCAGCGGTACCGCCCTGATCCGGCCAACAGCTAGCGGCCCAAGTCAGTACTGAGCTCGGCCTCTGTATGCCTTGGTGACCACGAGGAACTGGTCGCTGTGCAGGTCCATCACATCATGGGCATTGGTGCGTTGGGCGCGCTGGCCAGCGGCGTACTCTTCCGCCGGTGACGAGCCACGGGGGCCTCCGGCGGGGACAGCTCCAGCACGGAGCGTGACTGCGCGGTGGTTGTGGCCACCACGCGTCACCGCTGTTCACGCGCTCGTGGATGTCGATCAGCGTGCTGATGGCGTGAGGGCCCTCTGCCATGCCGACCCACTGCCCTAAAGGAAGCCATCGCTATCACCGTCGACCACGCACGCCCACAGGACGGAAGCTCAAGGCCAGGTCAGCGGCACTCAGATGTTCCTGGAGATCCAGGCGCGTGTTACCGGGGCAGCCGCCAAGTCGTCCGCAAACATCTCGCCGCCCCTGCGGGCGGGCACCGCCGGCCCGGTCCGGGCCGACATCCCCAGCCCCCGCAAGATCACCGCCTGGATCATGCGGCCCCGCGAGACACTCACCGACAGTCAGGACAAGTGGCTTCTGGAGGTCCGGCTCGCCTGCCCGGACATCACCCTGGCCTGCGACCTCACCCAGGCCTGCGCCGACCTGGTCCGCCGCCAGCGGGGATACCTCTGCTGGAGTGGATCCGCCAGGCCGAACAGGACGCGCCGAAGCCGATCCAGGAGTTCGCCGGCTTCCTTCGCCAGGACCTCGACGCAGTCACCGCCGGGCTCACCTTGCCGTGGAGTTCCAGAGTTGTCGAAGGGCATGTGAACCGGGTAGAAACGCTGAAGCGAGCGAGGGGCGGCCAGGCCTCGTTCGAACTTCTCCGGACCCGTATCCTCACGCAGCCATGAGCATCACGGAACCGCGAGGAGACTCGCTCAGGGGTTTGTGCCAAGGAACAGGGCGGCCAGACGGGGGAGCCGACGGCTCATCTCCTCGTCGTCGTCGAAGTCGAAATCCTCGCCCAACTACACGCCGCACGACTTCCGCAGGATGTTCGCCACCGAGGCCGTCACCGGCGGACTGCCCGTCCACATCGCCGCCCGCACCCTCGGGCACAAGACGCTGACCACCACCCAGGCATACCTTGCGGTCTTCCAGGACGACCTGGTGCGGACCTACCGCGGCTTCCTCGACCGACGCCGGGCTGACCGACCGCAGGACGAGTACCGCGAGCCCACCGAGCAGGAGTGGCACGACTTCCAGCAGCACTTCGAGCTCCGCAAGGTGTCACTGGGCAAACTTGCGGGCGACCCTACGGAACCCCCTGTCAGCACGAACACGACTGCATCCGTTGTCCTGTGCTCCAGATCGATCCGCAGCAGCGGCCCCGCCTCATCGAGATCATTCGCAACCTCCGTGAGCGCATCACCGAGGCTCGTGCCAACGGCTGGCTCGGCGAGGTCGAAGGACTTCAGGTCAGCCTCAACGCCGCCATGGCCAAGCTCACCAGCCTCAACCGGACCTCCGCCGACGGCCGCCCCCAGCTGGTCGACCTGGGCATGCCCCTTTTCACTGACCCACCGGCGCATCACTCCGGCTCGACCACATGACAGAGGAAGCGATTTCAGCAGGCGAGTAGCCGGTCGACCACGCTCCCGGGCAGGGCCGGACCAGGGTGGGGCCGGACAGTCACGTGAAAGATGGCCACCGATCGGCGGCCCACTCGGGCCAGCCTGGCCAACCAGGAGGTGGGCTTCCGATTTCATGCTCGTCGAGTTCTGCGGCGTTGGGCTCCTGGAACAGCGTCCTCCAGTGCAAGAGGTCCGCCTCGCTCATCGGGAAGGTCTGATCTGGAGCCGTCGCTTGGCGATGGGCGATCCGAGCGCGTTGGGTCTCCAGGTCCACCGGCACGTACACGAGGTGGCAGGACGCGCCTACAGACTCCACCAACCAGCGGATCGCGGACCTCTCGTCACGAGACCAGCATCCGAAATCCAGGACCACGTTGGTTCCAAGCCTCAGCGCCTCCAGGGCAAGCGCGAGCAGCCGTCCTTCCAGGACATCGCGTTTCCCGTTCGCCTCCGGCTCACCGAACAGCGGAATCATCCACTCATCAGGCGTCAGCCGAAGCGCGTTGTGCTCCTTGGCCAGCTGCCGAGGCCTTGTGGTCTTTCCGGCCCCCGGCAGGTCGACTGTCAGAAACAACGTGGTCACACCCGGATCGTTCATGGAAACCACGGGGACGACAACTGCATTCTCTGCCGAGATCGCCAGGCCCGCTTCGCGGCTCCGGCAGCGGGTGACCTCACATCGACCGGGCCGCGACGATGAGGTCGAGCACCTCCACGTCCACCTCCCCGGGCGTTACAGACGGCTGCCTCATGATTGGTACTTCGCCCGGTAAGGCATGGCGCCCCTCAACTGCGTCGGAAGATCCTTTTGAGCCGGCCCGGCGTGGAGCCACGGAATCGTTGAAGCAGTTCAAGGGCCGGAGGACTGTCCGGATCAAAGCCGTGAATCCCATCCAACTCGGCGGGCACCCCCGGCCCCCACAGGCGAGCCCCATGGCACTGGAAGCAGAAGGCGATCTGGAAGAGCAGGTCGGTGGCGCTATGAGCACGGATACCCCAGCCCGGGATGAAACAGCGGTACAGCTCACTGTCCGGCGCAGAGCTGATCAATGTCAGGACGTCCCTGACCTGAGTGGACGTTAAGTCCGATCTTCCTCGGTTCGTGATCGCTCGATCGTGGGACTGATCGTCATACAGGGGCATCCGCTGGTCATGTCCATGTTGGG
>NZ_JBIAWE010000036.1:0-40556 GCF_042895235.1 Streptomyces sp. NPDC001410 | reverse complement strand
GACAAGTTCGCCGCGGCCGGCCTCACGCCCGTACCGTCCGAGACGGTACGCGCTCCGCGCGTCGCCGAGTGCCCGCTCCAACTCGAGGCCCAGGTCCAGCGCAGCTCACCGGACGCGGAGGGCCACTTCCTGATAGTTGAGTGCGCGGTCGCACGCGTCCACGCCGACCGTCGCGGCAGACGATCAGGAGATTCGATGAAGCGGTGTGCTCGGTCTCGACGACCTCAGCCCGGCACACCACCGATCACCAAGAAGTGTCCTCCGTCGATCCTGCTACATGATCCCCCCCCCCGAAAGACTTCCATAGGTGACCACTTAGCGAGGGTAGGCTGCTTCCGGCTACTTCTTGCCCTGCTCGTCGTTTTCCTTGAAGCAGACGACGAACCATTTTCCGGGGCCTGACTGGGTGAGCGAGCCGGTCGTGCCCGGGACGTCGGAGCACGAGAAGGTATCGACGACTCCGTCCTTGTCCATCTTCAGGACCTTGTAGTCGGCGTGCGGGTCAGTGCAGTCGAGCTTCTTGGTCTTCGCTTCCTTGTCCGTCCCGATGTTCTGGAAGCAGTCACCGGTCTTGAGCGCCGCGGACTGGTCCTTCGTGTCGTACGGGCCCAAGGCCCAGAACGCCACTATGCCCGCGAGGACAAGAACCAGACCGAGGAAGATCAGGCGGTTGCGTCGTATCTGCACCGCGGTGTACGAGACGTTCAGGCCGCCCAGGGGCGGAATTTGGGACACGGGCAGTTCCTCAGGCGGTAAAGACTTGCGAAGGCGACCACAAATCTAGCCCACCTGCCTGTACTCGCTGTTTGCCGCCCCCTGTTGGTCCTGCCCGTCAGCTTCCGGGGTTGCTATCGACGGGCGCGGGGACAGGACTGGCAGCAAGTGCGAGCTCACCGGATGGATGCGTCCCA
Organism: Streptomyces sp. NPDC001410; assembly: GCF_042895235.1. NCBI lineage: Bacteria > Bacillati > Actinomycetota > Actinomycetes > Kitasatosporales > Streptomycetaceae > Streptomyces > Streptomyces sp. NPDC001410. The sequence continues at coordinate 39,645 of NZ_JBIAWE010000036.1, read as the reverse complement.
AAGCTGGTGAGCCGTGTCTGAACGGAGTTGGAAGATCACTCACGGAGCGAGGCTTTGCCAGGACCTCGGGCAAGTTGGACGATCTCTAGCCAGTTGCGGTTCTGGGCGGCGTCGTGCAGCGGCAGGTTGCGCAGGCCGGTGTCGCGAGCCGCCCGGATACGGCCCTCTGCGCAGGCGCGCTGGCGGTGCCGCACTTCTAGGATCGTGGTCGGGGTGTCGGCGGTGTTGGTGGCGAAGGAGACGAGCCTCATGCTGTCGGCGTCGGTGATGCGCAACTGTGCTCCGGGGTGGGGTCGTTCCTTGCGCTCGATCAGCCGCATACCCTTCGGCCATCCCTTCAGGACGTCGCCCGCGAGTTCGGCCACCCAGGCACCGTCGGGCACGCCGCCGTCGTTGGCGGCGTCCTCTCTCTCCGAATGCACTAGGACCAGCACGCCGTCGGTGTCCACGATCACGTCATCGCCGGCGTCCGGTGCGGCTCGGCAGGCCAGCCGCCAGACCCGCTGACGCGCGTCGGACCGGCCCCGGCGGACGGCGGACGGCGGACGGCGGACGGCGGACGGCGGCGAGCGCGTGGGAACTGGCCGCGGCGAGGGTGTCGGCCGGCCGGGACACCGTAAGATCGGATGCGGCCGGCCCGAACACGCTGGGCTGCGCCCGCGGCAGATCGACGTCGGCCAGGGAGTCTCCGCCCAGCGCAATCGCCAGAGTGAGGTCGAGAAGGATCTTGCCCGGATCGTGCGCTGCCCGCGGCTTGCGATACGGCATGAGCGCCGCCGGCACGGCAGCGCGGTGTCCAGGCCGGTCCGGCGGGCAGTCTCCACCAGCAGCGACCCGAGGGCCGCGAGACGCTCCCTGCCCGCCACCCGATATCCGGACGTGGATGGGACCCATTGCGCTTCATCTGGAGCGTGCCTCGTGCTGGGGCAATCCAACCAGACCGTAGACGAGCACTATCATCCCAGTTCAAGTGCTCCTTGTTGATCTCCGACCGCCCCTGGGACGAGGATCGGTTGACATCGCCGGGCGCGAAGCGCCCAGAGTGAAGGGACCCACCCATGTCAGCCGGCACATGGCCAGGGCTCTTGGTCCACTCCGAGCGGTTGACCGCGCTCTACACCGAGTTGCCGCCCTTGAAGCACCTGGTTCTCAGATCGGTGCACCTGAGTCCCTACGGCCCCGGTGTGAAGTTGCGGGTGGAGCTGCCCCGATTTCCGGACCTCGCTCCTGCTTCTTGGACCGAAGCCGGCTGCGACCGGTTCGAGGTCCAGATCGAGTTCCTGACCGTGGGTGAAGACCTGCGGATGCGGGGTGTTCCCAACCGCACCGTGGTCGACATCGAGTTCGGCCCCCTCGCCCAGGACCAAGGGCACTGGATCACGGTCGCGGTGAGCGGGCCGGGGTTCTCGCTGGACTTCACCGCGCATGCCACGGTCCTGGCCAGGCATCTCAACGCATACCGCTCCGACGACGCAGATCCCTACACAGCTCGGCGATGGTTCGAGAGCCGACTCGACCAGCACCTGCACCAGGTGCTGCCTCCCACGACAGCGAAGGCTTTCTATGACTGACCGTGACTGGTCTGCCGAGGTGACCCATCCCGAGACGCTCCGCGAAGTCCTTGGCTCGCCTCCGCCACCGCTGAGCGACTACGACCTGACCTCCGTTCTCATCGACGAACGCGAAGCGTCGGTCACCTTGAGGTTCTTCGCCTTCGCCGTCCCGGTCGGTGCCGCGGATCTATGGCGGGCGCGAGGGCACAATGCGGTCGAGTTCGTACTGGTCTGCATCGGCGTGAAGAACTTCGGGGTGGATGGGTGGTCCTGCTGGCCCACAACCGTCGCCACCGTCGTGGGGAAAACGGTCGTGCTCGCCGGCCAGGGCAAGCGCGTGTCCTTCGAGGCCGCTGAGATCCGAGCCGAGTCCCCAATTGGACGCCTGGCCAGCCGCGTGCCGTGACGTCACTCGCAGGTCGAGAGGGGATTGGCGCACCGGGAACCTCACGCCGTGCCCCTCATGAAAGGGAGAGACTCGTAATCCAGTCAGAAATCGTTGCCTGAGCTGAATCTTCCTCTCTCGTGGCAGCGGCCTGCGGCCTGGCGCCGCCGAGTCCTGTGGCCTGGCCACGACCAAGGTCAAGGCCCGGCAGGCTCAGACGAAGTGACGGCCGCCCCAGGAGCGTTGAGGCGGCCGCCGACCAGGTGAAACCGACGTCTACAGCGCGATTTCCAAGGTCACTGACTTGGACGCGAAGCCGTTGCGCTCATAGAAACGGATGGCCTCGGTGTTGCTCGAGTACGCCGTCACCTCCGCCGCCTGTGCTCCCTTTTCCTTCGCCCAAGCCATGAACGCACCGATCAAGCGCCCACCGATCTGTTCCCGGCGATGAGCGGGCTGCACATACATGCTCACCAGCGACGCCACCCTCACCGGCTTCATCGCGGACCCCTCCGCCACGACACCGGTGAGATGGCCGACGACCTCGCCATCCCTGTGGGCAACGAGCAGCAGCCGGTCCGGATCGTCGATACCGGCGGTGAAACGCTGCGGCCCGTGCTCGCGCGGCCAGTTGACGTTGATGCTCGGATCACGAGTCCCTGCATCCTCGGCAAAAAGGGCACGACTGCACGCCACAAGACTGTCGACATCCGCGTGCTCTGCTTCGCGGACAACCACCACACGCCGTTGATCACTCATGGGTCGCGACGCTATCGGCTCCCACTGACACCTTGGCACCGCCTCACGTGGTCCCGACACAGGCCATTCCGCGGGGTCACGTCACAGCCACATCGCGGTGCAGCGCGGGGCGCGTCGCTCGGGGGGACGCTCCAGGGCGGTCGTCACGCAACGTCCTTCAGTTCGGTCTGCTGAGGGCAGTCGGGGCAGGGTGGGCGTCCGAGCCCTCGATGTCGGCCTCGATGGGCCACGGGCGAGAGATCCGCCCACCCACCACGCGGGCAGCAGACGAGCAGAGATCAGGAGCTGGCTTCGGCGCGAACGATCAGCGTGTCGATGTGTCGAGGCCTGGAAGCCTCGAGGGCTTCGACGGCCGTCGGGGAATTTGCCGTCGCACGGGGAGCAGTCCGCGCCGTCAATGGCCCACAGCTCGTCGTCGATGGGCCAGCCCTGGGAGCGGAAGAACTCGCCCGTATGCAGACACAGGCCGTCGCGAAGGCGCTGGATGGACGCGGCGTGATGCTTGAACCGGCCGCAGTTGGGGTCGGGGACGCAGCGTGGTGCGGGTGGGCTGCCACGCTCCGCTGAGGGGCGTCGATCATGTAACAGTCGGGTTTCTCTGTGCGTGACCTGTGCGTGGTGTGACCTTTGCCCGGCGGGGCCCACCGTTCTTCTGCCCTTCACCCAGTTCCAGTCTGGTGCTTCTAGGGTTACGACGCCGCTCCCCCGAACGTCCGTCACTTCTGTCCGGAGGACAGTCATGACCGTCGTCAAGGCTCCCAAGCGCAACCGACGTTCCCTCACGGCACTCGCCGGGGCTGTCGCCCTGACCGCCACGTCGATCGGCCTGTGGACCGCCACGGCTTCCACCGCTCAGGCCGCCGCTCTCCCGGCCCCCGACCACGTGGTGGTCGTGGTGATGGAGAACCACTCCTACTCGCAGGTGATCGGCAGCTCCAGCGCCCCCTACATCAACAACACCCTCAAGGCGGGTGGCGCCAACCTCACCCAGTCCTACGGCCTCACCCACCCCAGTGAGCCGAACTACTACATGCTCTTCTCGGGCTCCAACCAGGGCCGCACCGACGACAGTTGCGTCACCGTCGGTTCCATCTCCGCACCCAATCTCGCCTCCGAGCTGATCGCCGCGGGTAAGACCTGGCTGAGCTACAACGAGTCGCTGCCCAGCCAGGGTTCGACGGTCTGCAGCAGCGGCCAGTACGCGCAGAAGCACAACCCGTGGTTCGGCTTCTCCAACGTGCCGACGAACACCGCGATGACCATGGCGCAGTTCCCGACCGACTACACGACCCTGCCCAAGGTCTCCTTCGTCGTCCCGAACCTGTGCAGTGACATGCACGACTGCTCGGTCTCCACGGGCGACACCTGGATCCACAACAACCTGGGCGCCTACGCCACCTGGGCGCAGACCCACAACAGCATCCTCGCCGTCACCTTCGACGAGGACAACAAGCTGTCCGGCAACCGCATCCCCACGGTCCTGTACGGGCAGCACGTCGCCCCCGGCAGCTCCAGCTCCACCACGTACAACCACTACAACGTACTGCGCACCGTGGAGGACCTGGCCGGTCTGACCACGCACGCCGGCAACGCCGCCTCGGCTTCCGACATCACCGGCATCTGGAACTGACGCCCGTGTATCTCGCGGACTCCCGCAGCACCAAGCCCGCTGTCGCCTCGGACACCCGTCCGGGGCGGCGGCCGGCCGCCGTGCCCGCCACCGTGCTGGCCCTGGGTTCGGTCAGCCTGGTCACGGACATCTCCTCGGAGATGGTCACCGCGGTCCTGCCGCTCTACGTGGTCGTGGGCCTCGGCCTGTCGCCGCTCGGGTTCGGGCTGCTGGACGGCATCAACAACGGCGTCGGGGCCCTGGTACGGCTGGCCGGCGGCCATGTCGCCGACCGGGGAGGCCGTCGGCACAAGGTTGTGGCGGGCCTCGGCTACGGCCTGTCGGCGGTGTGCAAGCCGCTGTTGCTGATCGCCCATACGCTCCCCGTGATCAGTGCCGTGCTCGCGGCCGACCGCACCGGCAAAGGGCTGCGCACGGCCCCTCGGGACGCGATGATCTCGCTGGCCACCGAACCCGAGCACCGGGGACGGGCGTTCGGGGTGCACCGCGCCATGGACACCACCGGTGCGCTGCTCGGCCCGCTCGTCGCCTTCGCCGTGCTGCGGGCCACCGTCGACGGCTACGACGCGGTCTTCGCGGTCAGCGGCTGCGTCGCCGCACTAGGGGTGCTGGTGCTGGTGCTCTTCGTGCCCCGCCGCATCGCCCCCGCCGGTGCCGTACAACTGCCCGAATCGGCCCGGCCGGTGCTACGCGATGCGCTCGGGCTGCTCCGCCGCCCCGAGCTGCGCCGGCTCACCGTGTGCGCAACCCTGCTCGGCCTGACCACCGTCAGCGACTCCTTCCTCTATCTGCTGCTCCAGCGCGAAGGGGACCTGCCCGCCCATCTGTTCCCGCTGCTGCCGCTGGGCACCGCCGCCGTCTTCCTGTTGCTCGCCGTCCCGCTCGGCGCACTCGCCGACCGCATCAGCCGCCGCCGGCTCTTCCTGGGCGGCCACGGCGTCCTGCTGCTCGGCTACGGCCTGGTGCTCTCCCCCTGGCACGGAGTCCCGGCCGTGGTCGCCGTCCTGGTGCTGCACGGCACCTTCTACGCCGCAACCGACGGAGTCCTCGCGGCCGCCACTGCCGACGCCGTGCCGGCACAGCACCAAGGTGCCGGGCAGGCACTGGTCGGCACCGGCCAGGCGCTGGCCCGTTTCACCTGCTCACTCGTCTTCGGCGCGGTCTGGAGCCTGTGGGGCGGCCGAACCGCACTGGCCGTCACGGCCGCCGCACTGGCCATCAGCGCCCTCGTGGCCTCGTTCGTCCTGCGTCGCGCCGATGAGGTGTCCACATGACCAGAGCCACCCGCATGTTGATCCTGCTGGCCGCCGTCCTGCTGCTCGGGAGCGTCGGCACCGGGGCGGTGCTCTACGCCGCCCACCGGTCGGGCATGCGTGACCAGCAGCAGGCGAACGGTCCGACCGTGCGGCCCGGAACAGTCTCGCTCCGGCCGACGGCCGGCCGTCGGCTGCTGGTGCGCAACCTGGCCTGGGGTCCGCACCGCGACGAGATCTCCACCGTGCCCGCCGGCGATCCGCAGGGGCCGCGCACCGCATCGGGCGTCAAGTGCCTGCGTTTCCACGCGGCGGCTGGTACCGGCCTCTGCCTGCAGGCCGTGCACGGCGCCCTGCAGGACACCTACCGGGCGGTGGTACTCGACTCGCACCTGCACGAGCTGCACCACTTCCCGGCAGCAGGCATCCCCACCCGGGCCCGGGTCTCACCCTCCGGCCACCTGGTGGCCTGGACGGTCTTCGTCAGCGGCGACTCCTATGCCGGCACCAGCTTCTCCACCCGCACCACCGTCGTCGACACCCGAACCTGGGCGATCGACGACAACCTGGAGACCTTCCGCATCATCAAAGACGGCCGTCCCTACCGCTCCGCCGACACCAACATCTGGGGTGTCACCTTCGCCGACGACACCCGCTTCTACGCCACGCTGGCGACCGGCGGCCGGACCTATCTGGTCCGCGGCGATGTCGCCGCCCGCACCCTCACCGCCCTGCACCGCAACGTCGAATGCCCCTCCCTCTCACCCGACGGCACCCGGATCGCCTACAAGAAGCGCGTCCAGGGCGCCTCTCCCGACGCGCCCTGGCGGCTGTACGTCCTCGACCTGCGCACGATGAAGGAGACCGCGACCGCCGAGCAGCGCAACATCGACGACCAGGCCCTGTGGGCCGACGGCTCCAGCCTCGTCTACGCGCTTCCCGGCGACTACGGCTCAGACCTGTGGACCGTCCCCGCCGACGGCACCGGCACAGCCCGCCGACTGATGACTTCCGCTGTCGCTCCCGCCTACCTGGGATGAAGGCCGCCTTCCCGCCCAGGAGACGTGCCGTCAGCGCCCCGTCAGTGCTTCCTGCCAGTCTTTTCCACGTGAAGGCAACGGGGCAACGCCCCGGGGCCAGGAACGAGGAGAGGTGCCCGGAGTGGTTGATCGGGGACCAGCGAGCACGCCTCAAGGTCGGACCCTTCGGGGTCCACGCAGGTTCGAATCCTGCCCTCTCCGCTGAATGCCTCGTCCAGCTGGAGGACCAGACCCGCAGTGGCTGTGACCAGCACCGCCTTACGGGGTTCTAAACGACACAGAATTCGTTGCCCTCGGGGTCCTGCAGAACGACGGCGTAGTGCTCCATGTCCGGCTCATCCATGATCCGCAGCACGGTGGCACCGGCCTTGGTGAGCCGTTCCACCATGGCGGTGACCCGCTGAGCGCGGACCGCCAACGGGGCCTCACGCCCTCCGCCCACCTTCAAGTCAAGGTGCACCCGGTTCTTGGTGACCTTCGGCTCGGGGACCTGCTGGAACCACACCCGCGGCCCCTGTCCCAGAGGATCGATGATCGATTCCGGCGTCTCTCCGGCACCGGCGGGCAACTCCTCCTCGGGCACCCCCATGTCCGCCCAATACTCCCGCCACGTGGAGTGCCCGCCCGGCGGAGGCTCTGGAACGTACCCCAGAGCCTCGGCCCAGAAGCTCACCAACCTCTGCGGGTCAGCACAGTCGATCACCAGCTGCAGCGTCATCTCCATACCCGGAGGATGCCAGGCAGGTCTGACAACACCGGCCACGGCTCTTGCCCAGACCACCCCGTGCCAAATGATCCACTTTCACAACGGATCCCAAAGAGCTGTCCGAACTCCCGCGCTGGAAGCAGAAACGCAACCGGCCCCGCAAGCAGGTCCGCGCCCGCGCCGAGCACGTCCTCGCCCGCATGAAGAGCTGGAAGATCCTCCGCGACGGCCCTCTCAAAGGCGACGGCGTTCACCACGCCATGCCCGACAGCGCCCGGAGATACAACCTCACCCTCGTCGGACAGGGCAATGGCCCGCATCGCGGACAAGCACGCCAGAGTCCGTCCGGAGATCATTTGCGGCACGACAACCCTTGATCGACCTCAGAAGAAGGGGAACACGATCGACCCGGCCACCCCCAGCCAGAGCAGTCCGGCCGTGACCGCACCGCCCAGGAGGTACTGCAAGACTGTCAGGGTGAGCGACCCCCTCGGCACCTTGACGTTCGGGTTCTGCGGGTCGTAGACGATGTGGATGCCCTCGGTCGAACGGCCGGACCAGTGCCGATACTCCTGACCGTTGGTGGCGGTGAAGAGGTAGGAGCCCTTCTTCTTCCCGTTGGGGAAGTACTCCCGGACGGCCCGGACGGTGAGGCCGCGGCGGGCCAGGATCACCCGGTCACGCACGCTGATCACCAGGAGTGCCGCGCCGAGCAGGCCGGCGAGCAGAGGGAGGAGCGCGACCGCCACGACGGGCCAGCTGTCGGCCCTGTGGGAACCCGCCCAGGCGACGTAACCGGCGTAGAGGAGCAGGGCAGCCGCGATCCCGAGCACGACCTGCCACATCCTGATCTCCGGCGGCAGCGACTCAACGGTGACCGACGCGCTGCCGGCCGGGTCCCGCTCTGCGGGCAGTGCGTCGTTGAGGGCGGAGAGGAACGCACCCGTGGCGGTGGCGTTCGCCCCCTCGATCCGGTGCACGACACCGTCGGTCAGGAAGATCCGCAGAGCCGTGTCACCGTCCCGCCGGACTTCCTGGACGACCGCGAGGGGAATCGTCGTGCACTTCCGGTCCCGGTCGATGGTGAGCCGTTCGGATTCCAGAATCACGGACGCGTGTCCCCTGGCGAGGACTTGAGAAGAGACCATGATCTTCTCGACAGCCGCGCCGCCGCGGCAGTTGTACGCGAGCGGATCACGGATCCGTCTCGTTCCGTGTGGCTGTCGTGGGTGTACGGCCGACGCGGCTGCCCGGTCGCCGAAGGACGGCATCGGTCCGCTTCAGGCAGGCCAGGTCCCGGCAGGTCAGGTCCCGGCCGGCCAGGAACCGGCCGCCGCCGAGCACCACGGACTCGGCGGGGCCAGGCAGGGGTGGCCTCGCTCCAGACTGCCTGCCAGGTCCGAACGATCGCCGGAAACGGCGGCCCGCCCTGATCGGAGGCGACGAACAGGTCCAGAGTCTGCTCGGCGGCCGTCCCGGCGACGACCGGGTCAGCATGGTGTGGGTGCGGTGGCCGCGCGGCTTGCGCCCGCCATTCCGGTGAGCCGTGGCGCTTGGGTGACCGTAACGACCGGGGTGGCCGGGGCAGGTCAGAGGCCGCCGGTGTTGAGCAGACGGTTGGGGGTGTCGGAGCGGACGCCGCGCACGACACCGCGGGTGGCCGTGTGGTCGAGCCAGACGTGGACCTGGTTGGCCGTGGCGTGGGGGTGTGCCGACAAGTACAGTGCGATCACGCCGGTCGCATGCGGCGCGGCCCAGGACGTCGCGCCGTCGTTGTCCGTGGTCGTACCGCCGCCGGCGAGGGCGGCGGTCACCTTCTGGCCGGGGGCGTACAGGTCGACGCACCGTCCATAGCCCGATCCGTAGGAGCTGGTGTCGCTCCACACGCGGTCGTTCGAGGTGGAGGCCGCCACGACGATCGTGCCGGGGACGCCGGCCGGGGAGTGCTTGCAGGCGTCGTCATGGAAGTTGCCGGCCGACACCACCGTCGGGATCCCCGCGTCGACCATCTTCTTCACAGCGGAGTCCACGGCCGCCGACCGGTGGTCGAAGTTGAGCGACATGTTCACCACCGCAGGCTTCTGCGCGTGCGCAGTGACCCACTTGACCGACTTCACCACGGCCGCCTCGGCCGCCGCCGGGGAGCCACCGCCCTCGCTCTCGCACAGGACGCCCTGCACCCGTACGAGTTCCGCCTTGGGCGCCACACCGTACTTCGCTCCGCCGATGATGCCCGCGACGAACGTACCGTGGCCCATCCCTGCCTCGCTGAAGCAGTCACCGGAGTCCTTCGGGCCCACGAAGTCGGCGCCGAGGTGGGCGCGTCCGCCGAACTCCTTGTGGGCGATGTCCATCCCGGTGTCGATCACGTAGACGTGAACGCCCTTGCCCGTGGCGGTGGTGGTGAGTTTCCCGTTCAGCGGCCGCGATCGCTGGTCCAGGATGTCCAGGTTCCACGGCACGTGCCGGGTGATGGGCGACGCTCCGGCCTGCGTGATCTGGGACGACTTCCCCACGGTACCGGAAGACATCGGCGCCGAGCCGGACGACGCCCCGTCCCCCGAGAGCGCCGCGGACTCCCCCTTCACACGCGCGGGGACCTTCCCTCCGCTCCCCCCGGCCGCCTTGCCGGCTTCCCCGCCGCAGGCCGAGGCCCCGAGCACCGTCGCCATGGCCATCACCACGAGACCGGCCTTCGTCACGTTCCGCGTCACAACGCCCCCCACATCCCTGCTTCGTACACAATCAGCGCACAAGACGAGCACAGGGGGCGGGCGGTTCCAGCGGGCGCGCGGTTGGGTGGGTGGGTTCACGCGCTCGACGTGAGCCCGTCCGGCCGCGCCCGGGGCGGGACTTGATGCCCGTACCCCGGAGCCCTCTCCATCCTGCCAAAGAGAAGAGGGCTCGACCGGGACGGAGGCCAACGACAGGGTGAACTCCGCCGTCGTCGGCGACCATCATTCCGGTGGCCCTACTCGTGTGCAGGTCAGTCGTGGGAGTGGTGCGTGCACGCTGACTGACGGCTGAGGTCTCCTGGCGGCTGGCTAGCTGCCGACCAACACGGTCACCAGGCGCGTCATGGCGGGTCTGGGGTCAGGTGTGCCCGGCCAACTGGTCATCAGTAGGTGGTGGGCGGCGCCGACGATGGCAAGCGCCACGGTGCTCGGGTCGACGGTCTCTGCCACCCGGCCGAGCTTCTGTTCGACCTCCAAATAGCCGGTGATGGCCTTCTGGATCACGTCGAAGCCAGGCGCTCCGCTCTCCAGGGCCTCTCGGATGCGCAGCGCGGCGCCGGGTCGGGCCATGGCCAGCCCCGATATGGCCGGGCCGCCGGAGTCGAACAGCGCGAGGGCGACGGCATCGAGATTCTGTGCCACCGAGTTCTGGCCTGTGAGTTCTGACAACGACTGCGCCTTCGCGGCGGTCCGTGTGAACCGGTCGAGACAGAGCTCGGCTACGAACTCGTCCATCCCCGCGAAGTGCGCGTGCAGCAGCCCCTTGGCGCAACCTGCCTCGGCAGTGACGGCCCGGCTCGTGAGGGCGCCGGAGCCGTCTCTCTCCACGACGCGCTCGGCGGCTGCGAACAGCTGCTCGCGCACATCCGGCGTCGCCACTCCGCGCGGTGACATGGGCCTCTCTTCCGTTCTGGTTCCGCCGCCCGCAACGCGTGCAACTTCGTTGATGGTAGCGGACATTGCAGGTTTGGGCAGTTGCCCATAATGTTTGGGCACACGCCCATTCTCTGTCGTCCACCGCAGGAGGAACCGTGCCGGACGTCGTCAACACGGAGCAGGCACAGGCATGGAACGGCCCCGAAGGAAGCCATTGGGCCCGCAACCAAGACCGCTGGAACGCCGTGAACGAGGGCTTCAACGAGCCTCTGCTCAACGCTGTTGCAATCACCGCAACCCATCGGGTCCTGGACCTTGGCTGCGGCTCCGGGCAAACCACACGCCTCGCCGCACTCAAAGCGCCCCAAGGCTGCGCATTGGGCCTTGACCTGTCCGGCCCCATGTTGGCCGAGGCACGGGCCCACACCCAGCGGGTGGGCATCACCAACGCCTCCTTCGCACAAGGTGACACGCAGGTCTACCCCTTCGAGGCGGGCGCTTTCGACGCGGCGATCAGCCGCTACGGAGTGATGTTCTTCGCCGACCCCGTAGCTGCCTTCGCGAACGTCGGCCGGGCGCTGGTGCCCGGCGGTCGCCTGGCGTTCGTCTGCCCAGCGGACGCCGTGCTCAACGACTGGGTGGTGGCGATGGCCTCGCTGCGCGACATCCTTCCGATCGGCGACTTCGGGAGGTCCGGACTGCCCGGCATGTTCTCCCTGGACGACCCGGGCCGCATCCGCGCTGTCCTCACCGCAGCCGGTTTCACCGGCATCACCGTCAACCAGGCACAGGCGGACGGAGTATGGGGAAGGGGGGCCGAGGACGCGGCGGAGTTCCTGCTCGACTCAGGCCCCGGCCGCCACCTGATGGAACAGACCGACCCGCCTGCACAGACCCGTGCACGCCACGTTCTGACGGACCATCTGCGTGCCCACGAGGGGGCGGACGGCACCGTTCGGCTACGCAGCACCTCGTGGCTCGTCACGGCAGACCGCCCGACCGACCCCTCGGGCAGGCCCTAGGTGTATTGACTTGAAGCATTGTTCACGCGGCTTGCCGGTGGCGCCGATCTCGGCGAGGGCTTGTTTCCAGGCCAGGCCCTTATGGGGTCCTGATGCCCTGCAGGGCAAACCTTGCACGCTGGTGCGCGCGTTCATCCGGGAGGCGTGAACCGACGTCATCGAGTCGGGCGGGCGCCGGCCCGCCGGGGCTGTGAGCCCCGGCGGGATCCCGCTCACTTCTCCTTGAAGACGATCTCCCTGGCCGGGCGGGTCATCTTCACGGTGTTGTCGGCGGTGACCTCGACGATGTGGTGCAGGCCCCTGTGGAGCGTCTCGGAATCCGGGAGGAGGCGATACTCGTCGTCCGCAGCCCCGGCCAGGAAGGCGCGAAAGCAAGCCAGTGACGAGTCGTCGGCGCCCATGAACTCCAAGTAGTCCTTCAGACGACGGAACAGCTTCGGCAGGATCACCGCGCCGGTCGTGTCGTCCGTGAGCGAGGTCATTCCGGTGACCTTCGCCCCGTCGAGGGTCTTGTCGACCTTCCACACGCCCTTCGCGGACGCCCTCGCCTTCTCCGAGGCCTCGGTGAGGAGCTCGCGCAGGTACACGGGCAGGCCCGAGTAGAAAGTCGGGTAGGCCAGGCCGAGCAGGAGCAGGCGGTGGTTGGCGGTCCGCTTCAACAGGTCGTCGTCGACGTCGATCCAGTAGCCGCTGTACACGGGCGGGGTGCCCTTGCCGACGAAGGCCACGCAGCGGCCGAAGGCGTCGGCGCCCCGGGTGAGGATCCAGCCGGGCACGCTGTCCGGCGTGGTGGCGACGGTCTCGTCGTCGGCCCGGAGAACGGTGTCGAAGCCCAGGAACTTCAGCAGCTCGTCCGCTGCCTCGTGGGCGAGGCCCCGCGGCTGGTGCTCCACGTGCTGCTTCTCGCCGTAGTGGGTCTCCAGGGCGTCGATTCCTTCGAGCCGGATGCTCGCGCGGCCGTCGGCCTTGGGCACGATCTGCCCCTGCCCGGGCACGAGCTTCCAGTCGGCCACGTTGTCCGGGATGAACGGGAGGGTGTCGCCATCCGGTTTGGCACCCCCCTCAACCTTGAACTTTCCTCTGATCAGCAGCATGGACATGGCGACTCCCGTCACGACATCACTGTCAGCGTTCACTTGTTACGCACAGTACACACGCGGGCGATCGTCGAGGCCATTCCGCACGCGTCAGGCCGGGGGGTGTCAGCAGCAGGACCACGTCATCGGGCGGACCGCCGTCCGCAAAGGCCACCAGATCCCGCCACACCGCCGCGACTGTTGGTGGGTGCAGGCGGGTGCCAGCAGGTGCCAGCGCTGTGGCGGGGCCCGTTCGGCAAGACCGGCCGCGACCTTCGCGGCGGCCGTAGTTGAGCGGGGCCATGACTCGCGGGCGAGGGCCCAGACGTGCAACTGGCTGTCGCCGGATTCGGCGGCGGCCGGGCGGCGGTGGCGAACCAAGCGGTGCCAGAGGGGGCGCGTGAGTGGGGTGCTCCTGTCCATCTTGGCTCGCCCCAACAGCACGGGCGTGGGCGGCATTCGTCCACTCGCCGATGAGTCTGCCCGCGTTCAAAGAACGTAGGTCAGAAGGCGCTGCCATGCCCCAGTTCCCTGGCCCACTCCTGCAATTCGGGCTCGGCCAGGCTGGCGCCCAGCCAGTCGTGGTCGAGGTCGACTCCTGGAAGGGACGGTACGACCGCGACGTAGAGCCCGGCAGCACGCGCCGAGGCGATGCCTGTGGCCGAGTCCTCGAAGGCGACGGAACGCTTCGGGGCCACACCGAGTGTCTCGCATGCCGTGAGGTAGAGCTCTGGTGCGGGTTTGGGGGAACGTACCTCGTCAGCGGCGAACGAGTGGGTGAAGCAGTCGGCGAGGTCGGCCGACCACAGTGCCGCGTCCAGCAGTTCCCGGGGACTGTTGCTGGCTACGGCGATGGGCACGGCTGCACGGCAGGCGCGCACCAGCTCTACCGCCCCGGGGAGGGCTGTGGCGCCTCGGGAAAGCTCCTTGCGGACTCCTTCGAGGAGCTCGGCGGCGAGTTCGGCCCCGGCGCCGGGGCGTCCGAGGTATTGAGCCATGGCTTCTCCGGCGGCTTCCACGGTTCGGCCGATGACGAGGGCTTTCTGTTCGGGACCGAAGGGATGGCCGTGCGCGGCGAAGATGGCCGTTTCCGCAACGGTCCAGCATGCTTCGGTGTCGACCAGCAAGCCGTCGCAGTCGAAGACCACTGCCTCGGTGCTGGTGGGGAGCGCGTACATACAGATGTCCTTTCGCTTCGGGTGATGCGGGGTTGCCCGTGCGTCGGCCTTGGTGGTCCTGCGGTGCGTCGAGAGCTGCCTCATTGCCCGAGCGCGAGCCGGATGCCGAAGGCGGCGATGACCGTGCCAGTGATGCGGTCGAGGTAGCGGCGGGCCGAAGGCCGTTGCAGACGGTCTCGGAGCATGTGCGCGAATGCGATCAGCGCGCAGGACCAGACCACGGCCAAGAGGATGTGCACACCGGCCAAGAGCACGCCTAGAGCAACATGCGAGGCGCCGGTGGGGATGAACTGCGGGAGCACGGCAACGTAGAAGGCGCCCACCTTCGGGTTGAGAAGATTGGTCATGATCCCTTGGCACCAGCCGCCGAGCAGCGTATCGCCGGCGCCTCTGCCGACCTCAGTTTCGGCCGCAGTCCCGGTCCCGGTCGTGTCCCCGACCCCCGCTGTCTGCCGGCTCTCGTTCGCCGAGCGGCGCCAGGTAGCCCACAGCAGACCGCCGCCCATCCACACCAGATACGCGGCTCCACCCCAACGAACAGTGTCGTATGCGAGGTGGGATGCCGTCAGAAGTGCAGTGACACCGAGCGAAGCGAGCGTGCCCCAGACCAGGGTGCCGCTCTGGATGCCGAGGACCACGCCCCAGGCGCGACGCCGGTGCCCGAGTGCCGCGGTGCGCAGGATGAGGGCGGTATCCAGTCCGGGAGTGAGCGTGAGAAGCCCCACTATCAGGGTGAACGTCTCTATCGCGTCCAGGGTGATCATGACCGGTCACCCTAGGCCGAAGACGATAGAACTTCCATGATTCTGCCCGAAATCGGGCAGGGATGGCGGCATTCAGACTGGCCTTGCGCATCAGACCTCGCAGGTGACTCGCTCAGGGATACGCCATCGAGCGATGACGTCAGCCCGTGAGTTTGGGATCCTCTGGCACGAGGGTGGCTACGGGCTGCGGGCGTATCGCGCCCGGTCGAGGCCCGGTTGCTGGGGTTGAGCCGGGCCAGGGTGGAGGCGGTCCGCAAGCGCGGCGTGGATGCTGCGTTGTCGGAGGCGCTCGCACTGTGGAGCAAGCCACGGACGGTGCACGACCCGGGCGACATCCTGCTGGATCGAGGATTGCCCTCTGCCACTCCACCGGCCAGGCCGGACACAAGGAGGAGGGGGCGATGTTCTCCAACTGCGATCGTGCAGGCTGGTCACATGGCCAGTCGTGTAGAAAAGTACCTTGCCCATCTTGATCGGCTTTCCGGGGGAAGGGAGCCCCGGTTCTTCCCTGTCGAGTCGACCAAAGAGGGGCTGCGGGGCGTGACGGAGATCGTGTACGACGACCTGCCGGACGGGCTTCTCACAGCCCTCACGTACGGCTTGTCGCTGGCAGAACATCCGGACTGGCAGCACGGCTCGCCGGAACTCTGTCTCAGTGTGAACTCGACCAACGTGATCTGGGCCCACGCGGTGGGCTTCCTCGCCGAACAGCTCCGTGGCACCTGCCCGTTCAGTTACGGCAGCACCATCAACTTCGGCGAGCGAATCGTGCCCGAGTCAGAGATGACCGCGTTCTGCGTGTTCGCGCCGATGGTCCTCGGCAGAGAGGACTACCTGGGCGTCGACGTTGGCATTCCGGGACACGAGGTTCACGACGTGATCAACATCCAAGGGATGTACCCCATCCACGAGGTCGAGCGGCAGTTCATCAACGAGCACGGGCTTGAAGCCTTCTGGAAGAGCGACTGGGAGCCGACTGACGTGCTGCGTCGCCCCGCAATCTGATCTGGGGAGGGCAGCAGCCTTGATCTGCATGCCTCATTGATGGACAGCATCAGGCGAGCAGGACTCGCTTGCGCAGGAGCGCGAAGCCGGCTCGGCCCATCGTCTGATGCTTGAGCATCTTGATCCGATTGACGTGTTCTTCGACAACCCCGGAACTCCGGGGCAGGGCGAGGCCCTGCGGTGACGGCGTTCCTGTCATGTTCAATAGCTGCGACGGGCGCGATCTCCTCCCAGAGCTTCCACGCATCGGTGCATTCCTGGTCCCAGCGTTTGTCGAGGTAGGGCTTGAATTCGTCGAGCTTGGACGGGCGGTTCTGCCACTGCCCATGGAACAGTTCCTCCGGCACTGCGGCATCTGCCAGGCGCTCTGGTAGCCAGACCCGTCGGCGCACTGATCGGTTCGTGCAACCTCGCGAAGGCCCTCATGAGGTCATGCATCACTCACGTCCGATGGCCTCGGTGCGGTGTTTCACATGCGGTCACCATGAAACGTCGAGAACACCGTCGATGCGTGGTGCCCTTGCCGGTAGGGGGCCTGACCATTGCGTCGAGGCCTGTCACCGTACGCGGCGGGCGCTGACCTCTTGGTCGAGTCGCCAGGTGTGTCCGCCGTCGGCCGATCGTTCGTTGCGCCAGTGGAAGGTGTCGGCGGTGATGTCGGTGAAGGTCCAGCGGACGAGGTCGCTGCCGGCGGCGCGCTCCATGACGATCTCATCGTCGATCTGGCGGGCGTACATGTGCACCACGTCGCCGCGGGCGGTGCCATGGAAGGTGAACCGCCACAGTTGCAGGCGCGGATCCCAGATTCGCACGCACAGGCCGCACTCCTGGTCCGGGGCGCGACCGGCGGCGAGGAGTTCATCGCGGCCGGGCCATTGCCAGACATCCAGGACCGCTCTGCCCTCCAGGGCGTAGCCGAACTCCCATTCGCCGCTGACGCGGTGGGCTGGTGACCCGTGGGTGGGGTAGTAGGCGATCTGGGTCGACCAGTGTCCAGTCAGACGTCCGAACTGCTCCATCTCGGTCGCATACAGGTTGCTGGGGCCGTCGGCGAGCAGCGTCTTCATGCGTGCGTCTCCACGATCGCAAGCGGGGTCAGGGCGGAGGCGAGGCAGTCGACGATGGGAGCGGCGTACGCGCCGTCCGGGTCGAGTTCCGGATCGTAGATGGCGATGTCGAGCCCCACCACGCGCCCGGTGCTGGCCAGGTTCGAGATGAGTTCGGTGAGCTGGGAGAAGTCCAGGCCGGGACGGCCGGGGGAGTCCACCGCGGGCAGGACGTGTTCGTCGAGCACATCGAGGTCGAGGTGGAGCCAGACGCGGTCCAACTCGCGCTGTTCCAGGTGGCGGATGACCCGCTCGCCCAGATCGACGATGCCGATCCGCTGGATCTCCTGGGCGGTGAACCGGGTGACCGGGGGTGTCGCCTCGTCCTCCCGGTCGCCGATCTGGACTACGTCCTCGTCGGCGACCAGCGGTCGGCCCACCACTGGCCAGTGGGTGAGCAGCAGCTCACCACGGCCGGTGGCCAGGGCCAGATCCATTCCGGCCGCCGAGCCGAGGGACGAACCGGCGTCGTAGTTGCCGGGGTGCCGGAAATCGCTGTGCCCATCGAGGTGAACCAGGCCGCAGCGTCCGTGGCGCCGGGCCCCCAGCAGACACCCCAGCAGGATGCTGCAGTCGCCGCCCAGCACGACCGCGAACCGGGAGGCGGCGAGCGCGGCCTGGACCGCCTCGCCGAGCTGCAGCGCGTGCTCACGGATGGTTACCCCGTTGCGGATGCGGGTCGCCGGCTGTGCGTCGAACTCGTAGTGCGGACGGTCGAGTTCTGTCACCCGGGCCGGCCGCAGGCGTGCATCCAGCCCCGCCGACAGCAGTGCTTGCGGGGCCCGCCATGTTCCGGGCTCGCGCCCCGGCGTGGGCGGTCGCAGGCCGAGATTCCAGGGTGCCGTGATGAGTTCGACGGCAGCAGCCATGGGCGTCTCCTATCAGCCGGGAGGCATTCCAACCGGATAACATCAGTACACTGGTTGGATAGAATGAGGCAAGCTCATGAAAGGCGGCCATGCGTGACGGGAACCATCCAGCCTCACACCTTCAGCCCCCGTGACCTGGTCGGCGGGCACATCGCCATCGACCTGATCAACACGGTCACGGCGCGTGACGCGGAGCCGATCGACTGGCTCGACGGTTATCCGCGCCTGCTGGAATGGGCTGCCCTCACTGGTCACTTCGCCCCCGCCGGCCTCACGGCCCTGCGGCGGCTGGCCGAGACCGAGTCCGGCAGAGCCGAGCTGGCCCTGGACCGCACTCGCGAGCTGCGTGAGGCTCTGCACGATCTGATCACGGCACTGGTCCACCAGAGCGCTCCAGCTCCGGCGGAGGCACTCGACCAGGTCGAGAAACACTGGAAGCGCGCGGTCGCCAGTACGCGTCTCACTGTTCGCGGGACTACGCCACAGCTTCAACTCGGCGTCGAGACATCGGGGCTTGAGTACCTCAACCACGAACTCGCCCTGCAGGCATTCGACCTGCTTCGGGCGCTGCCGCTGGAACGCACCCGCGTCTGCCCCGGTCGGCGATGCGGTTGGGTGTTCATAGACAGCTCCCGGGGCGGCCGCCGCCGCTGGTGCGATATGGCCACCTGCGGGAACTCCGCCAAAGGCCGAACCCACTACCAGCGCAAACGAGCCAGTGACACGGGCCCGGACGGGCTTCCCGGGGGCGCTCGCCGGTAATCGGTTCGTGCGGTGGCTGAATTCGGGACGGACGGTGCAGCTCAAGATCAAGCCGCTGTGTCCGAGCGTGATCGGGGTATCGGTCCATGACGAGCCGTCGTCGCAGGTGACGGTCAACTTGCCTCCCTGCCCGGCGCCGGCTGGATCGATGATCAGCGGAGGAGACGTTTGGGCCCAGAAACCGTCGGCGTTGCCGGTGGCCATGCGCCCGGCGAGAGGGCCGGTTGCGCCTATGAGGACGCGATCGCTGCAGCCAGGTTCGATGATGTGCGGGACGGGGCGACCGTCGCGTGTGGGGAGGTAGGTCCGGCTGAATTTCAACTCATTCGGCAGCACCTGGACGAAGGCGCACGCTGCCGACCTACCCGGGCGTGGTCGCGCGACAAGGCGACGACCACGGACGATGGGTACGCGTCGAGCGTCTGGGCTGGGACAAGCTCACCGGTGTGCAGCAGTGGATGCTCGAACACATCCTCGCCATCGAGCCCGCCAGCGACGACATGAAACCGAAGCCACGCCGGCGCGGCCAGGCGCCATGTGCCGTGCCATGTGCCCATCATGGGTGTTCAGCGCCTTGTGCCTCTTGAGCGCGTTTCTCCTGCTGGCGGCGTTCACGGCGATCAAGGTAGATGAGAATCGGCATGACGAAGGGCCTGAGGATGCCATAGGCGATGTTCTCGGCTCGAGCCTTCGCGAGCGTTCTTCGTCTGGCCTTCAGGTCTTCACCGAAGGCAGGGTCGTCAGCGATGAGGGCTCTGCGACCGGCGCGTGACTGTCGCTTGATGAGCTGCCGGTTCAGCGCAGCAAGAAGCCGGTCCTTACCACGCTCACGAGCGGCCTTGTGGAATCGCCGTACGGTGCTGTGCGGACCGTGTTCTGCAAGTGCAACCAAGAGGTTCCCGGACCAGTCATAGCGGCGGATCTCATCCGGGAAAGCGATCTCGTTCTGCACGGATCGGAAGAGCTCGAGTGGGTCCCCCAGACGGGCAACCGCGATCATCACCCGTTGTTGGTCAACCCACCGCTGAGATGAGCCAAACTGGTTCCAGACAGCCCTCGCCGTGGTGACCGGCTGGGCTTTGCATAGATGCTCGATTGCTTCTTCTGCCTTCTGATCTTCGTCGTCGTCCCTCCACTGGGCCACCTGGTCGACGAAGCGCTGCGCGATCACGTTCTGGACAGCGGGCTGAGAGGGGCTGTCCTCCCACCGTGCGAGTTCGGCTGCGGTTTCGACTGCTGCCCGCGCCATCATGCCCGCATCGCTCGTCTGCAGACGCAGAAGCGCTTCGGTCCGCGTTACTTGATCTTGGAGTTCGTCGATTCGCCGCTGCGCAGCCTCACGTTGCGCCTGGAGGACTTCGATCTGCTCCTGGGTCCGGCTGGACAGATCCTCCAGTGCCTCCTCTGCCTCTCGACGGAGCCGGCGTTCAGCTTCGAGCTCGCGGTTGAGAACGGCCAGCGCCTCGGCGGTGCGCACGCGTTCCTGCTCGATCCTTTCCGCCGCCTCGGCAATCTCATGTTCGCGAGCTGTGAGCCGTTTACCACTGACACGGGCCGCTTCGTACATGAGCTTGCGCGTCAGCGCCACTTCCTGCGGCTCGACGCCGGTCCCTTCTTCTTCAGCCAGGACCTGGTGAAGACGCGCAGCCAGCGCATGGCGGGGAACCTCCCGCCCGTTGAGGAACTTCGACAGACGTGTCTTGTCCACACGCATGCCGTCGGTGGTCAGTCGTCGTGCCACCTCGTAGGAGGGCAGGTCCATACGGGCCAGAAGCTCCCGCAGACGCTGCGCGCAACGACGTACCTCGATGGGAAGGTCCTCATCAAGTTCAGCGAGCCCGCGCCGCTGTGGAAACCTCTCCCCCGCCACTGTTGCCCCCTCATGTTGCAGACAACGCATCTTGCGTTGACCTGCAGCAATGTGCAGATGCGGCCTGACGCAACCATGCGTGCTGCCGGTGTGATCGGACCATACCCAAACGGCACAAGCCATGGAGCAGGAAATGCCCGGTCGACACCGTCCACACCGCGTTCTCCCCGCCCGGAGGAGCCCCACCTTGCCCCTGGGCATCGATTCCGCGCTGCCCCTTCAGCCTTCCCCCAGCCGCCAGGCCGCCGTACCCCCATGCCCGAGCCGGCCGCACCGGGTTTCCCGGCGTCTGCGCGTCATCGCCGCCCGCATGCGGGCCATCGCCTGGAAGCTGGTGAAGCTGTCCGGCGAGGAGTTCGTCAGGGGTTTCGCCAACAAGGCCGGCGGGACCACCGCGCTCGTCCTGGGCCTGGTTGTCGTCGCCTACATGCTGGGCGTGGACCCGGCCGACACCGTACGCCGCATGCTCGGCACGTAACCGCCCCCGCTGCCTGGAGCCTGCCGCACGCCGGCTCCAGGCAGCGGGGCCACCAAGGCCTTGGAGATCAACTCCTTCCGAAGCCCAAGGCCAGAACGGTGGTTCCTTCGCGTAGCCACGTGTCTGCGATGAGGACTCGGCAGCGACCCCAGCAGCCCACGAAGTCCATCCATGCGGCCGCTGGCGCGCTACGGCAGGTCCTCCAGCCGGGCATACAGACCCGCGCGGCGGTGGCGACGGCCGCGACTCCGTCGTCGCGGGTCCAGGCGAAGTTCTCCGTGGCACCCAAGTCGTCCTGCCCTCGCCGACCATTCCGCCCCTCCCTCACCCTCAACTTCAGTAGGGACATGGACGAAAGCGGCAGCTGGCACCCACGAGGTTTGTTCAGGGCCCCATGCCAGGTCACAGAGATGGCCGGAGCGTGCGACTGTCGCGAGCCATCCCGCCGACGTCCACCGAACGAGGGCTGGAACATCCGGGGCATCCTGCTCCAGCGACTCAAAGGTCATGACGAGCAACTGCGGAAGCGCCTCTTCTGACGTGCCGGCGTCGAGACGGATACGTGCGCCTGCCTGGGTTGTCAGAACCACTGGGAGTGGCCTACCCACATGAGGCGTTCCTCGCTCAAGCTCGCGCCGCAGGATCCGTCTGAGAGCGCTGCGTCGCAGCATCGAGGCGTTCCCCGACCCTGGTGCCAACCGCAGTCGCCACGGCCTGCAAGAACGGGAGGAGTGCTGCGGCTGCGATGAACACCGATACGGCCGGGCGGCCTACGCCTACGGGATCCTCCCGCGGGGGTGTGTCGGACACCGGGCGCCACCTCTCGTGTTCCGCCGAACCGCGCTCCCGTCGGGCCCAGTGTCCGTGCCGTGGCCCAGTACGCGAGAGGCAAGGGCCCTTCGCGGCGAAGGCACAGGCCAATGAATGGGCGCGTCGTGAGATCACAACGCTCTTGAAAGCCGTTGACACCGGGGAGGGCCGGCGCGTGCGAGTCCAGCTTGATCATGTCAGACTCCTCATCGTCCTCGTGCTGGACCAGTTGTTTCGTACATGGGTGGGGATTTGAGAGAGTTCGAACGCTGCGCTGCGGCAGGCGCAGTTGCGGTGATGCTGTTCCTCGCTGGATGCGGAAGCAGCGCGACGCCGACGGGACCGCGGTCACCAGACTCCGTGACGGCATTGCCGTCACGAGCCGCGGAGAAGACCGCCGACGATGTTGTGAGTGACCTTCGCTTCGCCGCGGCAGGAATCGGAGAGGCCCGCGTACGCGCTGTGCGAAGCAAACGCGCGGCCGCCGACGGTATCCCGCCCTGCCAGGTCGCAGGCGTGATTCTGACGCCGAAGGCACCCGGGCAGGCCATGCTTCTCCGCTT
Source organism: Streptomyces sp. NPDC001410 (assembly GCF_042895235.1). Lineage (NCBI taxonomy): Bacteria > Bacillati > Actinomycetota > Actinomycetes > Kitasatosporales > Streptomycetaceae > Streptomyces > Streptomyces sp. NPDC001410. The sequence continues at coordinate 17,205 of NZ_JBIAWE010000036.1, read as the reverse complement.
CACCAGAAGCCTGCACACGCGAGGATGGAAACTCCAGAGCCCGGTGGACACAGATTTCACCGGGCTCAAGTCCGGTGATTGGCAGATCTTCCTCGGGGCCACACCGATTCCTTCAAACTTGAGGGAGAAGACAGGAGCCAACCGAGGCGGGCTCCCCGTCTCGGCGGGGGGTAGGTGCAAGAGGAGCTCGTAAGCACGGTCCTCAAAGCCTCGGAAGCGATCGGCCTCTGAGCGGTGCCGCCTGCGCCGCTCCGGCTGCCCCGCGCGTCGTTCCTCGGCCTCAGACGGAACCAGAAGACGTGCGAAACGCCGTCCCGCCGAGCCGTCGGAATGCCAGTGGGGACAGGACACGGAGCCGTGTTCACCTGACCAACACGGTCCGGGCTTGAACGGCCAGCGCGGGTAGGCCGCCGGGGTCAGGCAACAGGCAGTTGCCCGAGCGGCCGACCCTCGTCTGCCTTGGCCCCGAGCGGACCGGCCACTTCCGCATCGCTCGCGAAGGGCGGTCCCGCCCACCACACCGCCACCTGCACGAGGTCCTGCCGTTCAGTGCGGCGGGACGCCGTTACGGACGAGGGTGGCAGGATGGCGGCATGGTGACGAATCAGCCGTGGGCCGGGCTTCACGGTGATCTGCAAACGGCAAAGGCGCTGGTGTACGACGCGAGTGGTTTCGCTTGCTCGCTGCCGGTGCCCGAACCGGAAAGCGCCGAGTACGCTGCGTGCGCGTTCACACTCGATGGCCGCTCGATCCGGTTCCGCGTGGCGAAGACCACCCCGACGAAAGTGGGCCAGTTCGTCACCGTGTGGCAGCGGTCCGAGAAAGGGCCGATCCGGCCCTTCGACACCGACGACAATGTGGACCTCTTCGTCGTCAGCAGCCGCCACGAGGACGGCTTCGGACAGTTCGTGTTCCCTGGCGGGGTGCTGTGCGAACACGGCATCGTCTCCCGCGACGGCTCCGGCGGGAAGCGCGGCTTCCGCGTGTACCCGCCGTGGGTAACCACGACCAGCCGGCAGGCCCGCACCACGCAGGCATGGCAGGTGAACTACTTCCTCCACCTCGGCCAGGACGGACCTGCCGACCTGACGCGCGCCCGCGCTCTCTACCACCCACTCCCGCATTAGCAGCATGGGAGGACAGACGTCGTAGAGTGGACGCGCCGCCGCTGATCATCGTCCCGAAAGCCGATCCTCAGGTCCGTCAAGGTTACTGTCGGACACTAAGGGCTGTCCGATGAGTCGTGTGACGGACCGTCGTCCCGATCGTTCCGGACCAAGAACCAACAGGTCAACCGTCGGCGTCGCCGCGGGAGCGCAGGATGTCTTTCACATGGAGAGACACCCCATGGGCCCCACCGTCCAGGCCCTCGCCAACCCGCTGATGGTGACTCTCGCAAGATCTGTCCATGCCGATGCACCGAGCAACTTCGCCGAACTCTCCGACACCGGCCGTTTCCCGGACAGCTCGGCAGTCGAGCGCCACTTGTTCAATGCCTTCCTGCCGACTCTTTACGCCCGCGCCCAACAACGAGACCCGGTCTCGCGCCGCTGGGCTCCTGAGCGTGCCCACCGCTACTTCGCCTATCTGGCGTCTCGCCTGGAAAGCGACGGCACCTACGACTTCGCCTGGTGGCAGTTGTACGCCTGGGTCCCGGCCCTCGCCCGATCCAGCACGCGCTCCCTCATCTGGGGACTCGCCGCACTTGCCATGAGTTTTCCCCTGCTCGTCTCCCTGGCGGTGTGGCAGGAGGGGGCCGCCTCCTTGTTGAGCGCACCGGAAGTACTTCTTTTTGGCTCCCCCCTGATGGTCGCTCCCTGGGTGACGGCCATGGTCTGCATTCAGACTGCTGGTGCCCGAACCATGACCCGTACCGCGAGCAACGCCCGCCGAAGCATTTCCTCACTCTTGATGGTACTCATCAGCGCAGGCCGGCCGACGCCGCCTCAAACGCCGAACCAGGGTGCGTTCACCCTCCCATACTGGCGCCGTCGCCTGCTTCACGCGGCCGTCACCGTTGCCGTCTCCGCTGGTCTCGGCGGAGCGACTCTGCACCTGTACGGCGTCATCGAGCTTTACGGCGTCGCGGACGAATCCACCTGGAAAGCGGCGTGGCCCATGGGGCTGGGGTTCGGTGCGGTCATCGGAGTAGGGCAGGCGGTACTGCAATGGACGCGCGACACCGCGACTGTGCACGACACCACCACCCCCACCTCCTCCATCCGCGCTGACCGACTTGTCGCCGTGCTCAACGGTGTCCTGGGCGCGTTCCTGATCGCCGCGTCCAGTACCGCGCTGGACACATTCGAGGACGGCGGCGTCTCGATCGGGCTGCTGGAAGTCTTCACCTTCGGTCTGCTGTCGTGTGGTGGCATCGGCATGACTCTCGCGTTGGTCGCCTACGCCTGGCCGCACTACACCCTTGCACGATGCGTACTCGCCGCGCGGGGGCGGTTGCCCTGGCAGTTGCAGACGTGACGTTCCTGGCTGACGCCCACCGGCTCGGTCTGCTGCGCCAGGTCGGCCCCGTCTCCCAGTTCCGCCACGCGCGCCTTCAGAATCACCTCGCGGCCGGACAGGCCCGTTTGCCCGGGCCGCGGGCAGTCTCACCACGGTCGGATTCACCCTCGCGGAGCTGAGCCCCAGGTTGGCGTGGGCGGCCGAGGGCCTCACGGTCGCGGTGGCCGGTGGGCCAAGAGCGGGGGCCGGGGAAACGGCTTTGCGCCCCCTGTGATCGGCGTGGATGCTGGCTCGCCGGAGGTACTGAAGATGATCAACATTGTGTTGCGGCTGTCAGCCCGTGACTTGATGCACGCGGACCTGGCGTCGTGCGGGTGGGCAGGATCTGATCACCACCTGGCCGGCGTCGCCAAGCAGTTGGAACGTGCCCGGAACGGTGAGGTCGACTACCTTGCGGTCTGCCCTGCAACCGACATCCCCGTGGCGAAGGGCGGCATCGACTACCAGGTCAAGGAGGGCGTCGGCACTTTGTGGCAGCTGGCGGTCCACCCCGCATTGCAGTCGTGCGGGATCGGCACGTTCCTTGTCGAAGCCGCAGAACTGCGGATCAGGAACCGCGGTCTGCGACAGGCCGAGCTGGCTGTGGAGGAGAACAACCCCCGGGCGCGTGCACTGTACGAACGACTGGGGTATGTCGCGTACGACCGTCAGCCGGACTCGTGGGACGAGCAAGCCCCTGATGGATCGTTGCGCCGCTACGAAACGATGTGCACGTTGATGCGGAAGGAACTCGCGGTCGTCAGGCCCGGCTAGAAGCTGTCGGTGCGGAGCGGCTCCTCCGCACCCAGTCAAAGCGCATGGCTGGGCCACATTGATCCGCATCGGAGCAACTACCGTTGAGGAACCGGCGAAACGACCGGACCTACGGAACAACCAGCCCCGGCCCGTTGTCCCCGCCCAGGTTCCTTCCAAACTGTGCCCCTGCCGCCTGCGCCCCCAGATCCACCGGGTTCTCCGCGAAGGCCTTCGAAACCGTCAGGCCGGAAGCCGTGCCGCGTAGCAGCCACACCGCGCCGCCGTTCGTGACCCGGCCCAGGTCCTCCCCCGGCGCGCCCGCGGCCAGGTCCGCCTTGCCGTCGCCGGTCACGTCCAGCAGCCGTACCGAGCCGCCGAAGAGGTCGCCCTTCTCCACGCTCCCCGGCACACCCGGTGTGTTCTGGTGGAACGCCTGCGCGCCCGTGCCGGTGAGCCCGCCCCTGCCGCCCTTGAGCAGCACCACCGAGCCGGCCTTCGCCACCGAGCCGATCGCCTCGCCCGGGTCGCCTACGGCCAGGTCCGCGTATCCGTCGCCGTTCACGTCGCCCGCGCTCAGCCGCGCCCCGAACTGGTCACCCTTCTCACTCACGCCGGGCACGCCTGCGGTCTCCTGCGTGATCGTCTTCGTACGGGTCGTGCTGGGCCCGGCCGCCGAGCCGTAGTAGATCTTGATAGTGCCCGGGTCGTCCTCCAGATACGTTTCGCCGTTCGGGAAGACCCGGGTGGCGAGGTCGGCGTAGCCGTCCTTGTCGAAGTCGCCTACGGCGGTGGTGTTCGCGGAGGGCAGCCGTTGCGGGACGGTGGACAGGCCCTGTCGTGTGCCGAGCCACAGCTTGCCGCCCTCGGCGTGGTCCTCGTAGACGTAGAAGGTGGCGAGGTCGTCGATGCCGTCGCCGTTGAAGTCGCCTGCCGCGGTGGAGCAGATCGTGTTGTCGGTGCTGAATGCGGTCAGTTGCTGCTCGTGCGCTGGTGACCCGGTCCGGCCGAAGGGGCCGTAGAGCACTGCGCGGAAGTCGAAGTCCTCGGCGTTGCGCATGAACAGGTCCGCGTGTCCGTCGCCGTCGAAGTCGCCGGCGGTGATGTCCTCGCCGACGAACGCGTTCGCGGGTGCGGGGACGCGGACCGCGCCCTTGCCGGAGATGCCCGTTGCGCTGCCCCAGAGGATGATCACGGAACCGCTGATGTTGTTCGCCGGCTGGTGTTCGTTCGTCGCCACTGCCAGGTCGATGAGGCCGTCGCCGTCCAGGTCTCGGGGGATCAGCTCGTAGCCGAAGCCGTGGTTGTCGCCGGAGGCGCCGGGCACGCCCGGGGTGTCCTGGGTGATGATCGTGGTACGGGCCGGGTCGAGGCCGTTCGCCGAGCCGTAACTGATCGCGACGTAGCCCGCCCAGGAGTGGCCGCCCACCGTGGCTGCGGGGGCGGCGACGGCGAGGTCCTGGTAGCCGTCGCCGTTGAAGTCCTCGCGCACGGTGGTGGCGCCCTCCCCGGCGAACGCCGTGCCCCCGGCGAGCGGCACGGTGAACGCCCCGATCAGCGCGGCGGCTGCGGCGGTTGTGACGGCCGGTCTGCGGATGCCCACGGTTCCTCCTTGAAGCGCGAGCGGTGGCGAGGCGCGAGCGCACGCGGGTGAGGTTCGACTGTGAGACACACGGCAACGGCCGATGGTTGTGCGGTGAACTGTGCGTAAACGCCTCGTACGACGGTACTCAGCTCCATCGGGGCCCGGCACCCCACGCGGTGCCGGCCTCACGCGAGCACCGAGATGATCAAGAGACTGTGACGGCCGGTGGGGTCCACCGGTGGGTGCGGGGCGTCGTGCTGGAGATGCCGTAGTCCTTCTTGAGCTGTTCGGGGATGGCGTAGTGCATGACGCGTCCGCGGGTGAGGGAGGACAGCTCGAACACAGTGGTGAGGTGGCCGAGACGGTCCAGGGCCCAGGCGCCGAGCGGGGAGCGGTCCTCGATGGTCTCCAGGACGCCGAGGAGATGGGGTACGGCCTTGACGACGGTGTCCCAGGGTGTGTGCGGTACGCGGAGCCAGTCGGCGCAGGTGTCGCCGACGAGGTGGCGGATCAGGGCGGAGACGATCGGGTCGAAGAACGTGCCGGGTACCACCTCTTCGTAGAGGTCGATGAGTTGCCGGGTCAGGTGGGCGCCCTCCTCGGAGGGGCCCATGTGCCGGATCATGTACCGGTCGAGGAAGTGGCGGGCCTCGTCGAGGGTCTTGGGGACGGCGTCCTGGTCGACGCCGAGCATGGCGCCGACGACGCGCCAGGCGTAGTAGTAGGCCTCCGCACCCTCCTGTGACATGTGGATGCCGAGGCGGTGCAGGCTGTCCAGCACGAGCATGGAGAAGAGCATCTGCCCGCCGATCATGTCCTCCTGGTTGATCGGCGTGCCGAGCAGGCCGGTGTCCCACCGGTTCTCGCGCCTGAGGTGGTGGCGGATGGAGGCGTGCAGGAGGCGGACCTTCTGTGCGGCGGGGATGAAGCGGCTGCCGGCTTCGAAGGCGTCGGGCTGCATCAGGTAGACGGTGAACTGGCCCGTCTCCGCCATCCGCTTGGACGGGTACTTCAGCCCATGGGTGGCGGACAGCAGCTTCGCCACGTGCGGAACGACGTAGCAGGCGGGCATCGAGGCGAAGGACAGGGCAGTGGAGATGTGCACGCTGTTGTCGATGAAGAACAGCCGGGCCGTCTCCATCTCGGCCCAGTCCACCCAGGCCGGCGGGACACGAGTGGCCTCGAGGTAGTCCCGGGCGACGTCGGGCAGCCCGTCCGGGAGCGGAGCGCCTGCCGTGGAGACGTAGCGCATCAGGGTGTTGAAGGTGCCCACCTCGCCGCGTTCGAAGAGCGCGGCGACGGTGGCGTCGGCGAGTTCGTCACCGGCGTTCCGCAGGGCGTCCATGGATGCTTCGGTGTAGGTCATGAGGGGGCTCCTTGTCTTTCGCGGGATCGTCCGCGAGCGGCGGGAGGGGCGGGACGGGCTGGGGCCGGCTCGGGTCGGCGGGGGGTGTACGGCGGCGGTGCGCCGGTCAGGTCAGGCGGTTCGCGGCTGACTGCGCCAGCGAGGTCAGCGCGCCGGCGGCGTGCGCCGGTACGTCCAGCTCGTGCAGAGCGTCCAGGGCCTCCTCGACCCGTGCACTGATCAGGGCCTCGATGCGGTCGGGTGCCTTCAGTCGGCGCATCACCTCGCGGACGGTGTCCAGCGCAGCCGCGTCCAGGTCGGGGCGGCCCAGCAGGGTGCGCAGCCGTGCACGGTCGTTGTCGTCGGCGAGGCGCCAGGTCTCTGCCAGCAGGGCGGTGGGCCGGTGTCCTCGCACGTCGTCGGCGCCGGCCTTGCCGGTGCGTTCCGGGTCTCCGAACAGGCCGAGCAGGTCATCGCGAAGCTGGAATGCCTCGCCCAGCGGCAGCCCGTACGCGGAGTAGCCCTCGCGCAGCCGCTCACCGGCCCCGGCCAGGGCGCCACCGATCAGCAGGGGTTGCTCGACGGTGTACTTGGCGGTCTTGTACCGAATCACCTTCAGGGACGCCTTGGTGTCCGGGCCGGCTCCGGTGCACAGGATTTCGAGGCACTCCCCCGCGATCAGTTCCCGGGCCATCACCACCCACAACGGGCGGGCCCGGGCGAGGTAGGCAGCCGGCAGACCGCTGGTGGCGAACAACTGCCCGGCCAGCGCCGTCAGCAGGTCTCCCACCAGCATCGCCAGCGATCGCGCGGCGGCATCGGCGTGCGGACGGTGCCGTACGGCACCGCGCAGGGCGACGTGTGCGGTGGGGCGCCCGTGCCGCAGCGGGCTGTCGTCGATCAGGTCGTCGTGCACGACCGCTGCGGCATGCACCAACTCCATGGACGCCGCCGCCCGCACCAGCGCGTCGCTGTCCGGCTGCCCCACCGCACGCCAGCCCCAGTAGCAGAACGCTGCCCGCAGCCGTTTGCCGTCGGCGACCGCAGCTTCGAGTTGATCCGCCACCGGGCCCAGCAGCGGATCGACGGCTGCGAACTGGTCGGCCTCCTGGGCGACGAACCGATGCAGCACCTCGTCGACGCGGGTCTTGAACACCGCCGGCTCCCACCGGTCAGACATCGTCCGCCGCTCGTCGAGCCAGGGCGTGCCGGGCGAGGATCTCCAGGTGGGCCGGGGGTACAGCCGCGTACCGGTCCAGCGCCAGACGCCCGCGTGCCATGAGGTCCTGCTCCGCCTGCGCCGCCAACTCCGCGGCGTCCGAGCGGCGCAGCAGGCCCCGCACCGTTCCCATGGCCAAATCCAGCGTGCTCACGGCCAGATCGGCGAGCCCGGCCGCCAACAGCACCGCATGCTCGTCCAGGCCCCTGCGCCGTCCCGATTCTGATTCTGATTCTCGTGTCATGCTCTTCCCCCCACCCACAGCACGTACGGACGGCGCCGGTCACGCGCCGCCTCTGCGAGCATCGCGCCGGACCGGGTGCGGGAGCGGAAGAACTCACGATCGAGTGATCACATCGAGTGATCGTACGGATCACCGCTGCTGCAGGCCCCAGAGTCGCTGCCACGGGTGAGTGTTGAGGCAGGGGACGACGATGGTCTCCATGCGGCCGAGAACGTGGATGCCGGGACGTGACAGCGGCCGTCGTCGGACGGACGTGCGAAGATCCCTGGGTGAATGATCTACGTGTTCGCTCTGCCTCCGAAGCCGACTTGGCTGCCCTCGTCCGCCTCCGTGACGAGGCGGCACGCTGGATGCTCGCCCGCGACATCACCGGGCAGTGGCTGCCGGGAGAGTTGGACGAGGATCACTTCCGCCAGGTCATGGCACACGGCGAGGTCTGGCTCGCGGAGGTCGGCGGGCGCATCGCCGGCGCCTGGGAGCTGTGGTGGGAGGACGAAGACGCCTGGGGCCCACAGCCGCCCGTGGCCGGATACGTGCACCGCCTCATGGTGGACAGGGGTGTCGCCGCACCCGGCACGGGCAGGCTGCTGCTGACCGCCGCGGAACAGCGAGTGGCTGCGGTGGGACGGACATGTGTGCGCCTGGACTGCTTGGCCGGTAATGCACAGCTCAACGCCTATTACCGGCACGCCGGTTACCGCCCCGTGGGCCGCAAGGAGGGCAAGCCGCAGCCGAGCGGGACGCCCAAGTCCTTCACGCTACTGGAGAAGGAGCTGCGGAAGGCTGGGTAGGGCGCCGCGTCAGCGCAGTTCGAGCGTGAGCAGCGGCTCAGCGAACACGGGCGCTGGGGCGTCGGGATCTGCGGCGACAGCCTGCTCCAGTCGGTGGAAGCCGGCCTCCAGCTCGTCGGGACTGAGTTGCGCGAAGAACGAGAGGGTGCGCAGGCGCAGTCGTTCGAGCATGGCGCCGCGGGTGCCCGAGGACGGCTCGGTGACCGTGCCGAAGCTGACAACGCGCCAGCCGACCGAGGTGAACGTCGCGATGACTTCGTGCAGTGGCTGATATATCGAGGCGTCCGCCTCGTAACCGCGGGGGAAGTACTCCAGCCACCACGGCCGCGGATGGTGGTCACTGAAATTCGTGCGCAGGAGCAGCCGTCCTCCCGTCCTGAGCACCCTGGCCAGCTCCCGGGCCGCCCGGGGCTTGTCCTGGACGTGGTGCCAGGACCAGGCCATGAGAGCGTAGTCGGCGCTGTCGGAGGGCACGGGTATCTCCTCGGCGGTGCCTGGGAGATACCGCACACCGGGATGCTGGGACTGCGTGTGCGCAACCTCGCGCATGCGCACCGACGGCTCGACGCCGATGACCGGTCCGAACGCTCGTGCCAGCGCGGGGGTGAACCTGCCGGTGCCCGAGCCGACGTCCAGCCCTGCCAGCGGACGGGGTTCGGGCAGCGCCGCTTCAAAGGCGCTCATCCATACGTGCAGTTGCTGCTGGGTGAGCGCGCGGCCGCGCGCATAGTCCTGATGCTGCTCCGAGTCGTAGTCGATCGATCTCATCGCTTCTCCCCGTGTCGGCGGGGGCGACCACAAGTGTCGTCCCGATATATCGAGTTGGGACATCGGGACGATATTCGCCGTCGCGTCATCCCACAAGGACGCCTGTCCGACTGTGGCCTCACCGCAGGGGCGCTGCATCAGGATGCTGTCGAGGCCGGGGCGCGCGCCGTTCAGTGCGTCAGGTCCGCCAACACGCGCCGGGCGACGGCACAGAACTCCGAGTCGTTGTGAATGATCTCGGTCTGGATGCCCGAGCCCACGATTCGGCGTGCCCCGTTGGCAAGTGTCTGCAGGCGGTTGAGTTGAGTGGGGGTGAATGCCGCGGGGCCGAGGGAGGCGAGGGCCTCCAGGGCGGTGAGTGCGGAGTTCAGGTACGCGCCCGGAGCGACCGACTCGAGGATGCGGTCGGCAAGGTCGGTGAGCGCGATGCCCGCGGGGCGGTCACTGCCCGGGTGCGCGGCCACCAGTGCGTGGGCGGCGGTCGCGGTCATGTCCGATCGGTCGAGCATCGGCAGCAGGTGTGAGGTGGCCGGCCGCGCGGCGGGCCCGAGGAGGGTGGCGACCTCGGCCGCGCGGTTCGCGGTTTGGTGGCCCCAGGGATCGGTGGCCCAGGTCAGGCCCTCCAGGACCATGGGCAGCACAAGCGCCTGATCGCCGGTCAGCTCCCATACTGCAGCGGCCGCCGCCAACCCGGCTCGGGCGGCGGGGATGGTCGTTCGGGTCTCCGCCGGTTCGGACAGCAGCGCCATGAGCTGGGGAAGGAGCGCGCGGGCCTGCTCGCCGAGTGAGGCGGCGGCTTGGACGCACTGGTCGCGCGTACCGCTCTGCTCGGCGAGCGCCGGCCCCAAGACGGCGATCAAGGGGTCGGCGTCGTTCGTCAGGGTGTGGAGCGCGGTCGCGGCCGCCTGGCGGTTCGACCTGGGGCCGGCCCCGGCGCAGGCGCGCAGGGCGGTGACCGCGTCGGGGTCGAGTTGTGCGTCGGCGACGGCGGCGAGCGCACGGCTGACCGGTACGGCGTGATGCGGCAGGGCGGCCGTCAACTCGGGTATCGCGGCCCGAGCCGAACGCCCCCAACCGGCCAGGAGACCAGCGAGATACACCGGTTCGTTGGCGGTCGCGAGGCCGCCGACCATCAGTGACTGACGCTTGCGAGGTGTCACGGCGTCGGCTGTCGCCGCGGCCAGCCGTGCGCGGACCGTGTCGAGCAGCGCCGGAGTGCACGGCAGCGGAGCCGGGGGACGTTGCAGGGTGAGCTGGAAGGCGGCTTTCAGAGCGTGTGGCCGGTCCGCCAGCCGTTGCGCGAGGAGATCCGCCGCCTCGGGCGCGCCCAGTGCCACCAGGGCTGCCAAGGCGCGGTCAGCCAACTCGTCCGTCCCCTCGGCGAGACGGGCCAGTGCAGGGACCGCCTTGGGGGCGGGCTCGCCCCAATCGCGCACCGCGGTGATGACGGCGCCGGCGGTGGCCGGTGTGTTCAGAAGCGGCAGCATCGCCGGCAACAGCCGCGCCGGGGCTGTCCGGGAGCGCAGGGCGAGCGACTCGGCCGCCCAGGTCGCCTCCGCCACCGCCACCGCCGTCCGGGCATCCGCGCCATCGCGCAGAGCCTCCACCGCGCGATCCAGCGCCGAGACGACGACCTCGATCGCCGCATCCGCATCGCCGCGCTCGTACAGGTCAACGGCGAGGGCCTGCAGCGGCTCCCGTTGCCACTGGCCGCCTGCCGTGTGCGGCCCCAGCGGCGACAGCGCCGCCACGACAGCGGCCAGCTCCCCATCCCACGGGCGACCGGTCTCCACACAGGCCAGAAGCGCTGCCACACGCACCGGCGGGGGCTCTGTCGCGCGCAGGCCGGCCGTACGCAGTGCCTCGGACGCGTCCCGGTCGACCAGCACGCACGCGGTGAGCACGTCCGCTCGCACCACCGGATCGGCCTCCACGTCCCAGCGGTGCCGCAACGCCGTCCAGCCGGCCGGCCTCGCCGCCGACCCGCACTGGGCCACCGCCCAGGCCGTGCACTGCCGTACCTCGGCGTCGGAGTCCGACAGCAAGGGCAGCATCAGCGGCAGTTGCGCGACGACAGCCGCACGCGCCGCACCCGGCCGGTCCAGGCCGTGTTCGTCCGCACTCTCAGCGATGGCGCCCAGCATGCCGAGCAGGTTCGCACGGCGCACCCCCGCCGCCGCGAAGCGGGCCAGAAAGGGGACGGCCGCCACCGTGGCCTCGTACACCGTGCCCTGGTGCACGATGCTGCCCCACAGTTCCTGCTCGGCCTCTGCCGCAGCTTCCTCGTCCGCGCCTGTCACTGCGCGCAGCAAACCGGGCACATCATCGGCGGGACCGTAGGCGTGGCCGAGTTCCGGCCAGGCAACCCGGTCGAGGTCTGCAAACACGGTGGCAAGATCCATGCGGTGGATCCTGTCATGCGGGTCCGACAGCACGACGCGGGCGCCCCACTCCCCGACCGAGCTGGTGCACGCTGTCGTAGAACCTCGCCGCCCATGGGCCACATCAGCGATTGACCTCAACCAAACTTGAGCTTTTAGGTTCCTTCCAGAGCCGCAGGAACCGACCAGCGGTGTCTTTCAAGGAGGTTCGCCGTGACCGAGTACGCAGCCCATGTCGAGATCCCCGACCGCTACCGCTATGCCGTGATCCCGCACATCATGGTCGATGACGCCGCCGCGGCGATCGATTTCTACCAGCGGGCGTTCGGCGCCCGTGAGGAGTTCAGGATCGATGCTCCGGGCGGCGGGATTCTGCACGCCGAGATCACCATCGGACGGTCGATCCTGATGGTGGGCGACGCCGGCGTGGGCGAAGCGGAGGCTGCTTCCTTCGCCGCGCCGACCTCGCTCGGCGGAGGTACGTCCGTCACGCTGCATGTCTTCGTGCCGGACGTCGACAGCTTGGCGGAGCGCGCAGAAGCCGTCGGCGCTGAGATCGTCCAGCCGCCGACGGACATGTTCCACGAAGTTCGTCTCCACGATGGGGGAGTCGAACTACAACCGGGAGCTGTACCGCACCGACTGGATGCACCTGATCCGCTCCCAGGCATTCGTGAACCTGTGGTGGAAGGCGCACCGGGTCTACGACGAGGGCCTGATGGTCGTCCGCGCGATGGGCACCGACGAACTGCAGGTGATCGGAGACTGGCGCGCGGTGTTCCCCGAGGGACGCGGCGTCACCGAGGTGAAGGTCAAGGACGTCTACACCGTCGGTTCCCCCGCGACGACGGACTAGGGGCTTTCGTTCGGATCACAGAAGCGGGTTGAAACGGCCGTCAGCCAGCCACAATCAGGGCGATCCCGTACGCGGCGACCGCCAGGCACACGCAGAAGCACAACACCGCCACCGCGGTGCCGATCGGCCGGTTGGCACGGCGCGTCCGTTCCCCGCCGGTGCCGCCGGGCCAGGCGGCGATGCCGAGAGGGGGTCCCAGTAGCTCTCGCCGAAAAAACAACGCTAAGGAATGATTCGCAGGTCAGCACGCGGGTTCCATCGCGGCCTTCTGCTCGTCGTGCTCGCGCAGCATCCGCATCACAGTCGCCGGAGCGGGGTGCTGGCCGCGCTTCTTTCCGGTGCGGATGACGAGGCGGGAGGCGATCTCGCGCAGCGACAGGTGTTCCTCATCGCGCAGCCGGAGCGCGGTGGCGAGCATGTCCTCGTCGGAGACCTTCGTACCGCCGATGGCCTTGCCCTTCGACCGGGCGGCCTCCTGGCCTTCGAGGGTCTTGTCGCGGATGTAGTCGCGTTCGGACTCCGCCATGGCGGCGAAGAACGCGAACAGGGCGGCCCCGTGGCCGGCGGGGTCATGCTTGCCCGCCAGCGGGCCGGTGAGGAATTCCAGCTCGATCTCGGCGTCGCGCAGCTCCTCGGCGACCTTGAGCAGCTCCAGGGCGCCGCGCCCCAGCCGCTTCATCTCGTGCACCACGAGCGTGACCTTCACCCCCAGTGAGCGGTACTCGCGGGCGGCGGTGAGGGCCGCCTTCATCTCCGGGCGCTCGCGCACGCGCGTGCTGATCTGCTCCTGGAACAGCCGGTGCACCTGGGAGGCTTCGAGGGCGTCGACCTGTGACTGGATCTCCTGGGTGCGGGTGGAGACACGCGCGTACCCGAGACGGATCTCCATCGGGGCGGCGGGCGCCGCGAGTTTCTGCACCGGCAGAGCCTGCCAGGTGGAGCTGGGATGCCGGACGGCCGGGGTGGCGACGTGGAGTTCGGAGCGGAGCGCTGGGACGAGTTGGAAGCGGGCGGTGTGGTACTTGAGCGCGACCTTGCCCGAGGTGGTCCGGCACGGGGAGCCGGCCGGGGCGGTGCAGGTGGACATCGGGCACGGGTGGGCTTCGACGAGCTTGTGCGGGTCGGTGATCACGCCAGGATCGTTTCACGAGTACGTTTCACTGATCAAGAGGAAGGAAACGACTGGTGAAACACGGAGGCCTGCGGGAACGCCCACAACGCGCGGTGTTGCAACAGGGACCGCCTATGAAACGCCGCCGCCCGCGCGGGCTCCTTGTCGAGCTTGACGTTCAGTGACCCAGGCCGCGCCTCACGACCGCGTACGGGTGACGGCATGCTGACCCTGTGGGCGCCGAGACCTTGGGCCGTTTCTTACAGATCATCGTGCGGACCGGATGGGGATAGCCGAACGCGAGGCCTCGCCGCAGGCGCCGCGTCAGGTGCACTGCAATTTCGGGGGCCGGTTCCCTTGATGGGCCGGCAGGGGGAAACCGAATCCGTGTCGGACGTCCGAGAGCGCCTTGTGCTCACAGCCGTCAATAGGTTTGCAGCGCGGCCGGGCCTCCGGCAAGCGGGTCCTGGGGCCCCCGGATCCACGGTGTGAGTACCGGACTAGAACGGAATAGGAATGGCAATCCCACTGATCAGGACGGCCGCCCGCCTGGGCCTCTGCGTCGTCACGGCAATCGCCGTCTGTCCGCTGGTGCCGACGTCGGCGGCGGCCGACGGGTCACACGACCTCGTGGTCCCCAAGGACTATCCGACCATCCAGGCAGCGGTCGACGCCGCCCACCCTGGTGACCGGATCGCCGTCCGGCCGGGTGTCTACCGCGAGCAAGTGGTGATCGGCAAGGATGTGTCGATCACCGGCTCGGGCGACCGCAAGACGACGATTCAGGCTCCGCAGACGCTGACCCCCGGCGACGACGACGCCAACTCGATCGTCGAGATCCACAACGGCGCGTCCGTCTCTCTGTCCCGGCTCTCCGTCAGCGGACCGGGCTCCGGCACATGCGACAACGGCGCGCTCAACGCCGGCATTCATGTGCTCGGGGGTGCTCGTCTCGACCTCGAACACGCCGCCGTCACCCACATCACCGACACCCCCGCCGCGCCCTGCTTCCGCAGTGCGACCGCCGTCCTCATCGGGAACTTTCCGACCAGCACGGGCGCGGCAACCATCCGCGACACCAAGATCACGGACTACCAGGGCGCGGGCGTGGTCGTCATCAACGAAGGGTCCACAGCCACCGTTGAGAACAGCACCGTCACCGGGCACCCGACGGTGTCGACCGACGGCATCGAGTTCGTGCTCGGCGCGGTCGGCCGCGTCACCGGGAACACCATCAGCGACAACGAGTGCCGGGAGCCCGACCCGGACTGCGGCCCCGACTTCTTCAACGAGTTCCAACACGCGGGCATCGTCGCCGACGCGCCGGGCACCGTCCTGCAGCACAACCGGATCGTGGGCAACCAGGTCGGGATCTACGTGGCCGGCGTGGGGATCGACATCGCCCACAACGACATCCAACGGACCTCGTACGTCGGAATCGCCCTCCAGGACGGTTCGTTCACGGTCCGCAAGGACCGGATCAAGGGCGGGGTGCACGGCGTCGCGGTCATCGCATCCGAGGTCGACACGAGCGCGGTGCTCGAAGGCGTAAAAATCACGCGGACGTCGGGCGCGCCGGTCCAGACCTTCGAGTGCTGCGGGTTCACCGCCACGGCGACCGTGAAGCCGTAATCGGCCGGACGCCGAGGCGTCAGCCCTTCCGTCGGGCGGCGGGGTCGCGTTCGGCGACGTGCCGTGCGACCGCGTCGACGCCGGAGCGGGCGTACCGCTCCAGGGAGCGGACGGAAGCGTGCCGGGAACGGGCCAGCAGCATCGGGGGGGATGTGCCGTCCTCGGCGTCGTGTGTCAGGGCACTGTGGCGAAGCCGGTGGAGTGTCCAGCCGTCCAGGTCCTCGATGTCCTCGGGCGAGGCGAGGGGGTTGGCCAGCAGTCGGGTGCTCCCCTCGAAGATCTCTTCGGCCCGGCGGTAGGAGAGCCGGGCCCGGCCGGTCCCCGGGCACACGTCGAGCGTGGGTGTTCCGGCCGGGGCCTTGCGGTCGGCGAGGAACAGCGGGCCGCGGGTACGGCGGTGATGAGTCTGGGCAGCAGCTGGGCGGTGTCGGACTGCCAGTGAATCCACTCGGTCGCCCCGCCCTTCGATGTGACCTCGCCGCGCGCGCCGACGTCCCAGCCCTGTTTGCCCCGGCCGGAGCGTCGGCTGACGAACTCGGGGGTCCGGTAGGAACGGACCAGGGAACCGGTGTTGCTGTCAGAAGTTTTGACAGCGTGTGATCTCAGTTGTCGGTCCCAAGCGCGTTGACGCGGTTCCCGTACTCGCGGCGGGCCTTGCGCTGGGCCGGGACCGCCTCGGTGCCGTCGAGGGGTTGGCAGTGGTCGAGGAGTTGGCGGTGGATCGCGGGCACGGCGGTGACGCGCAGGGTGTAGCCCTGGCCGCGCCGTACGGGCACGCCCTGGTCGAGCGTGGCGTGCTCGGCGGGCTCCAGCTCGGCGGCGCGGAGGAAGTCGGCGACCTTGCCCGGCATGTCGAGGACGACCGGCAGTTCCGGGGCCGGGGCGCCCGGGTCGGCGGCCGTGTACTCGGGCAGGAGGTCCGCGACAGCGGTACGGATGGCGCCGCGGCTGACGTCGTGGTCACGGGCGAGGGCCGCGATGGACCGGCCTTCTTGGTACGCGGTGCGCACGTCGTCGGTCTTGTCGGCCGGGATAGCGGGTCGGCGCCCGCCCTTGTTGCCCTTGGCCTCGGCGGCCCGCAGCCCGCAGCCCGCAGCCCGTCGTACGTCAGCTCCCGTTGTAGGTCGCGCTGGAGTTCGCCGGCGGCTGCGAGGGTCTGCACGATGAACTTCACGGTGGACAGCAGCTCTCCGGTGCGCGAATGGCGGGCGGTGAGGTCCATCGCGGAGAACGCGCCGTCGTGGATACGCAGGGCGAGCCGGTCGCGGTGCAGGACTTCGAGGATGTCGAGGATGTGCTGGTTGCCGCGTACGAGGCGGAACATCTCAGAGATGTGCACGGTGTCGCCCGGTCGCGCGTACTTCAGCAGCTCGCCGAACTTCGGGCGCTGAAGCGGGTGGAGGCGGCTGGAGGTGCCGGCCTCCTCCTCGGACACCTGAGGGTCTTCGATCCCGGCTTCGGCGAGGACGAGGTCCTGCCGGGCGGTCGACTGCTGGTCGGTGGAGACCCGCTTGTAGACGAGATTGGCCACGCTCTTCCTCGCTTCTGTCGCCGCATCGGACCCGATCTGTCATTTAACCCTGTCGTCAGCCGCCATCGGATCTCATTGGATCTGCGCCGTCGTCAGGCCCGGGAAAATCGGGGTCCATTGGACGTGCGGGCGCCCTGTCGTAATTCGATCGTTTGAAGACAGGATCTTTGACGCGTACCTGGGTCACACCTCCGTAACCCCGCTCAGAGACACGAGCCACGGCTCTACTCTGAGGCTCCCCAGTCGACACAGTGAAGCAGGGAGGTTCGTTGTCCACCGTGCCGCCGTCCCCGAGCAACAGCCCTCCGCCGCTGCCTGATCCAGCAACAGGGCCCTCCCAGCCTCCGACACGGCCGTCGCCGCTGCGCCGGCCGTGGAATTGGTTCCGGGGACTAACAACGGCTAACACAATGAGCCGAGTTGTCGGTGGGTGATGAGGCAGCAGGCGAGTTTGAGGAACGCCTCATGGATGTCGGCTCGGCGTTCCCAG
>NZ_JBIAWE010000035.1:0-40848 GCF_042895235.1 Streptomyces sp. NPDC001410 | reverse complement strand
CCTCATAAGCCGACGACTCACCAGTGAATCCACTCCGAACTGGCGCGACACCTGAACCTCGAACCAAACAACCTCGCCGGGACAAAACACTCTTTCAGTCCGGGTGGACGACCCCTACCAGCGCAGACTGGGAGATGTCCGGCTTGGCGGGCAGAGCGTCGTGATCCACCTGACGGTCCGGCGTTTCGTCTGCGCTACGGTCGGCTGCCCGCGTCGTACCTTCGCCGAGCCGATCGCTCAGCTGACCGCCGCCGGGCGCCGGCCCGCCCGGCGAGGCGGGATGACCTTGCTGCGCAGGGTCATGGCATTGCCGGACCCGCAGCCCGGCACGCCGTGCGTGCTGGGCATGGACGACTTCGCCACCCCCGGGACCAGACCTATTCCACCGTCTTGACCTGCGGAGATACCCATAGTGTGATCGATGTGCTCCCGACACGCGAGTCCGGACCCCCGGCCGCGTGGCTGGCCACCCACCCCGGGGTGGAGATCATCTGCCGGGACCTGGCAGGCGCGTACGCCGAAGGCGCCCGGCTCGGCGCCCCCGACGCGCTCCAGGTCGCCCACCGTTTCCACCTGTGGCAGGGCCTCGACCGGGCCGTGGAGACCTGTGTCGCCGCCCATCGTGAATGCTTGCGTGCTTCGATACCGCCCAGGCCGTCGGACGGCTTGGAGCCAACCGGTCCCGACCCGACGGTCGGCGGGCCCAGCGCAAGAAGGCGGCGCACGCCCTGGTCCACGAGCTGCTGGCGCGGGGCTGCTCGTGCCGCGCGATCGGCCGTCACCTGGACTGGGGGCTCACCACCGTGCTGCGGTACGCGAGCGCCGCGCACCGGCAGGACACCCTGCGCGACAACCGGCCACGGCCCAGCCGTCTCGATCCCTACAAGCCTTACCTGCAGCGACGGTTCGCCGCGGGAAGCACGAGCGTCACACTCCTCCACGGCGAACTCCTCGCTGAAAGCGCCCCCGTCACCTACCAGATGTTCCGCACCTACATCGCCACCCTGCGCGCCGCCCCACCGCAGGCGCCGCCCCCACCACCGACGGTGCGGCAGGTCACCGGCTGGCTCACTCGCCACCCCACGGCCCTCGGCGAGGAAGAACGCGCCGCCTTGAAGGATGTCCTGGCGCGCTGTCCCGAACTGGACACCGCCGCCCAGCAAAACCGCGACTTCGGCGAGATCCTCACCAACCGCCTCGGTCCCACGCTCCCCACCTAGTCCAACGCCGTCGACGTCAGCCAACTGCCCGGACTCACAGGCTTCGTCCTCCACCACCTGCTCCGCGACCGCTCCCCAAGATCTGTGCCAGAACCGAGTTTTGAAGGCACCTGCTGGTTCCGTCGAGTCGGGTCGGCGGGCAGTGACAGGGCTGTCACGGGCTTCAGAGATCGCTTGACCTTGCCCCAGAGTGAAGGGCGACAGTGTCTCCATCGATCACTTGAGCGGGCAGTGTGTGCTCGCTGGTCAGGCCAGGACGAAGAGGGGAGTTCGCGTGACCGCGACCTGCGTCATTCTCGACATCGGTGGCGTGCTGGAGATCACGCCGAATACGGGATGGGTGCAACGGTGGGAAGAGCGGCTGGAGCTGCCGCTGGGCACTGTAAATGAGCGGATGCACGACGTGTGGCGGGCTGGAAGCGTTGGGAGCATCAGCGAACAAGAGGTGCACGAACAGGTGGCAGCCCGCCTGGGTCTCGACGCGCCCCAGGTTGAAGCCTTCATGGCTGATCTGTGGGCGGAGTATCTGGGGACGCCGAACGAGGAACTCATCGCCTATGTGCGAGGGCTGCGAGGAAGCTGCAGGCTGGGCATCCTGAGCAACAGCTTCGTTGGTGCCCGGGAGCGAGAGACGGCGCTGTATCACTTCGACGAACTGGTGGAGCAGATTGCCTACTCGCACGAGATCGGCGTCGGCAAGCCTGACCTGCGTGCCTTCGAGGCCGCTTGCGCCGGCTTGGACGTGCCGCCGGAGAGCTGTCTCTTCATCGATGATGTCGCAGTCAACGTTGAGGCCGCTCAAGCAGCGGGCATGCAGGCGCATCTGTTCGAGGACAACGCCCGGACGATCACGCGCATCGCAGCTCATCTGGATGCCGGGCCCTTGTTTCCAGGACGCGTCTCGCTCGGATGACGCCGGCCTGGCCGGTCTTCAGCGTTTGCCGGCCAGGCAGTGGAGCGGGTTGGTCAGCCCGCTTCGGCGTGCTCGGCTCGATCTCGGGTGCTGGCGAGCCGGTAGGAGTCGGTGCCGGTCTCGATGATGGTGCCGCTGAAGGTGAGCCGGTCGACGATGGCTATGCAAAGACGGGGGTCGGTGGAGGCGATGGCGACGCTGTTCTTCTCCTCACGCTCTGTCAGGACCCGGAACAGGAACTCAGCGCCGTGCCGATCCAGTTCCGTGTGTTGGGTCGGGGACGGGACGCCGTGCACCGTTTCCGGTGCCGGTTTTCCCGTCCCCGCCCGCCGAACCGGACGTGCCCGTTGGCCGAGCATCCGGCTCTCCACGTGATCCGATGAGTCAGGCGAGGTATTCACTGACCTGGCCGACGAAGGCCACATCGTCGTGGTTCGTCCGGCGGAAGCGTGCTCCGTCGGGATCGACCTCGTCGATGTTGTAAGGCGTGCTGATCCGCGATCCACGAAACGTGTATCGCTGGACCCGCATCTTCGCCGGGTTGTAGAGGACGATCCCGCCCTCGATGATGCGGTCCGCCCCGTAGTAGCGGCGCCGCAACTGTTTTCTGGTCAGGTGGGGGTGTTTGTTGCGAATCCAGAGAAGCATCCTCCACGACGCGTAACAGCCGAGGGAGGAGAACGTCCTCTTGGATGCCCCGTAGCGGAAATAGGCAGCCCAGCCCCGAAGGGCCGGGTTGACCGACCGCAACACCTCCTCCAACGAGAGCGAGGTCGTACTTTCGCCCCGTCAGTCGTCGATGTGGGTGATGTGGGTCTTCTCGACCGAGAGAATCATCTTCAGTCTGCGGGCCAGCAGTTCACCGATCTCCATCTTGAGCGTCCGGACCTCGGACTTGGTGCCGTGCACCAGCACGACGAAATCGTCGGCGTATCGCACCAGACGGTAGTTCGGCAGCCCCTTCCGGCGCCGGGCTCGCCGTTGCCATCCGGGACTCATCTCGGTGTTCCAGATCCGCGAGCAATGCCGGTCCAGAACGGAGAGATAGATGTTGGCTAGCAGCGGGGAGGCGACTCCTCCTTGCGGACTGCCCGTGAGGTCTCCGCGAATCCACCGTGCAACTCGACAACTCCGGCCCGCAGAAACGCGCTGACCAGCCGCAGGACCTTGCGGTCCTTGATGCGCTCGGCCGCCAGGTCCATCAGGACGTGATGGTCGACGTTGTCGAAGCAAGCCTTGATGTCGCCCTCGATGACCCAGTCATAGGTCGACGGCTTGCGGGTGAAGCGATGGATCTCGGCGATGGCGTCCTGGGACCGACGTCCGGGCCGATACCCGTAACTGGACGGGTATCGGCCTCGAAAATCGGCTCCAGGACCAGCTTGAGAGCCATCTGCGCGACGCGGTCCCGCAGGGTCGGGATGCCCAGACAACGGACCTTGCCGTTCTTCTTGGGAATCACCGCCTGCTTGATCGGAAGCGCGGTGAAAGACCCGTCCTTGAGCGATGAGCGAAGCTCCTCCAGGAATGGAATCACTGAAGCTTTCTCATCCTGATCGCCAGGCGGTTTCGATGGCGTGAACGGCGGCGACGGTCCGGCCGATCCGGTTCGGGCTGCAGCGGGCCTTGCGGAAGATCCACCATTGCTTTAGACGGGCGAAGGCTCGCTCGCCGGTGCCCGCAGCTGAGCGTGGTCCCGGTTGAACTGGGCGTACTTCTCGGGTAGGTCGCGGCCGTAGTAGGGGGTGCGGACCGTTGCGCCGGCCCCGCGGTACGCGAGGTCGGCGAGCACCAGGATCTGCCTGGTCAGGCACGCTTGGATCACTCCGTGAGCGCGAGCGGCCGTGAGGTCGTGGGTCCGCCCGGGTAGAGCGCGTGAGAACCACAGCGCAGTGCCGTCCGGGCGGGCCAGGACCTGCACGTTCGTCGACGGCCACGCGGTCAGTCCTGATCAGGGTGCCGTCCAGGATGAGGAGCTCGTTCGGGTCATGGTGGTGCAGCGCGTCCAGCAGGCTGGGAGCGTGATCGGCCAGGACGTCGACGGCCTCGGTCACATACCGGCCGGCGGTGGCGGTGGAGACGCCGAACCCGACTCCCACCTGCTGCAGTGTCTCGTTCTTGCGCAGGTGCACCAGTACGAGGACGGCCTGCTGGAAGCAGCTCAGCCGCCGCCGGCGCGAGCGCAGTTCACGCCTTCGGGCGTACATGAGCCAGGAGACGTACTCGACGACCTCATGTGGGACGTCGAGCATGGCTCGATACGGGACCAACAGGGCTCCTGTGTCCGGGCGTTGATGAGTGAGACCACCAGCCGAACGACCAGGAGCCCTGCCACGTCACGAACCCCCACCAGCCCTTCTCCATCAGCCCCGAACTTCAGGACGAGAAGGGTTTCACTGAGGCGGCACGCCGGGGGCCAGGTGGATCTGCCGCTGGTCAGCGTGGCCTCCACGGCGGGCGGGGCGCTGCGAGAGTCATCGTGCCCGGATCCTGCCGGACTCGACTAGTACTACGTACGACGCAGTATCGTATAACGTAGTAGTCGGGAGGGTGAAGGAGGTGCCTGATGCCGCGTCAACGGGACCGTGTCGGATGGGCGGAACCCGCGTTGCTGATCCTGGCCAGCCTGGCCGACGGCCCCAAGCACGGCTACGCGATCACCAAGGATGTCGAGGAGCAGACGTCCATCAGGCTGGGGCCGGGCACGTTGTATGCCGCCATCGCGCGGCTGGAAGAAAGCGGCCTGGTCGCGCCGCTGGACGAGGACGAGCGTAGGCGGCCCTACCGCATCACCGCGGAAGGCCAGACCGTGCTCGACGACAGACTCCGGGCGATGGCTCGCTTCGCACGCACCGGGTTGACCCGACTGGGGGTGGCAAACGCGTGATCAACATGGCGGCCCGGGTGGCCTTGCGGTCATACCCTCCCTCGTTCCGGGAGCGCTACGGTTGCGAGCTTGAAGCACTGGTCGAGGACACCGGCGCCGGCCCGAGCGTCGTCGCGGACCTTCTTGTCGGCGCGCTGCGGGCGTGGCTTCACCCGGTGATGCCCGAAGAGTCCGCCGAACGGCGCCGGCGCCGCATGCAGGCAAGCGTCGCCACCACCTGGGTCACCTGGTGCGCCGCACTCTATGCCCTGCCGATGCTGGGCTTCATCCTGTCCGAGGAACCCGGGCTGACTCCGGACCTGGTGCGCCGACTGCTCGACGTTGCTCAGTACGCCATGTACGGCGCTGGGCTCATCCTGCTGGCTGGCGCCCTCGCCCTCCTCGCGGAAACCTCCAGAACCGGCAACCGGGCCGCGTGGCGCCCGCTGGTGGCTCTTGTCCCGACGCTGCCCACGTGGCTGATCGCACCGCTCCTCCTGGCGTACGCCTCCATCGATCCGATCTCCTATTGGGTCGGCGCCTTGGCGGTGCTTGGGCCGGCAGCGTTCCTCATCACCATGGCGGTGGCACCGGCCGTCGTCGTCACCCGGTGCCGACCATCTGCCAAGGTCTTGCGGCTGCTTGCCCTGTCCGGGGTTGCGGTGGCGTTCGCCGTGACGACGACAGGCGTCGCCTGCGTCGCGGCGTTGACGATGACTACCGATGACGCGGCCCAGCTGGTCACGATGCCCATACTCGCCGTCACCGTTGCCGCTTCCACAGCAGCCCTGGTCAGCTCCGGTCGCGGTGCCAAGGCCGCACTCCATAGGGAGCACCCGGTGGATCTTGGTGGTGACGTGTGAGTGACGCTGCGATGCTCCCAGTCCAGGGCGTGCTACAAGTCCTTGTCACTTTCTGGCCTGAGACGCCATCCTCCTATCGTTCACGGGATCGTCAGGGGCCTGGCGCTTTCCGGACAAGTGTCTGACCGATACGGGACCAACAGGGCTCCTGCATCCGGGCGTTGATGAGTGAGATCACCAACCGAACGACCAGGAGCCCAGCCGCGTCACGCCCCCACCAGCCCATCGTCATCAGCCTTGATCCACAGGATGAGAAGGGTTCAGTGAGGTGTTTCAGCGAGGCCACCGATCGGGTGACAGCAACCTTGCTCGCAACGCACAAGGCTCCCGTGCCGTCGAGGGAGGTGTTCGAAGTCTCAACCCATCGGCACAGGAGCCTTGTTGGTCCCTCATCCTGCCGCACTCGACCTCCCCCATGCGCTCATCGAGTGGGTCACCATGCTCATCGTCACCCGCGAGGGTGACCGCCGCTGCAAGCTCCCACCGCACCAGCGTGCCCTGGTCACTCTGGTGTACCTGCGCAAGCACGAGCCCCTCGCGCAGATCGCCGCCGGTTTCGGTATCTCGGTCGGCACCGCGCATGCCTACACCAGCGCGGTCATCAAGCTGCTGGCCGCCCGCGCCCCCGGTCTGCTGCGCGCACTGCGCGAGGAGGACCCCGAGTTCGTCCTGCTCGACGGCACCCTGGCCGAATGCACCGCCTCGGAGAAGCCTGGGCCGACTACTCGGCCAAGCACCACCGCCACGGGGTGAACGTGCAGGTGGTCACCGACCCCCAGGGCGAGGTGCTGTGGCTCTCCCCGGCCCTGCCGGGGCACTGCCACGACCTCACCGCGGCCCGTGCCCACCGGATCATCAGGGTCTGCGAGCGCCAGGGGGTGCCGGTCCTGGCCGATCGCGCTTACATCGGTGCCGGCGCGTGGGTGACCACACCGGCCAGACGGCCTGCGGGAGGCGAGCTGACGCTCACCCAACAGACCACCAACCGAGCGCTGCCGAGGGCGCGGGCCCCGGTCGAGCGTGGAGTCGCACGACTGAAGTCCTGGCGGATCTTCCGCAGAGCGCGGTGCAGCCCAAATCGAATGGCGTCAATTGCAGCAGCGGTCCTCACCCTGGAGCGGCAACGCTGAAAGACCTCAGTGAGCCTTTTCTAACCTCACGTTGAGGGTGCGTGATGGAGAAGACCGCAGTGCTGCCTCGCATATGGTTGCCCGACTGCGTCGTGACGTCGGCGGCAGGGCGGCTTCAAGTTCCATGGTTGGGGGGCTGGTTGACGGTTCGTGGTGGTGGGGGTGGGGAGTAGTGCAGGCGCGGGGTTCGTGATCATTGTGGTGTCTAAGGGGCCCGTGGGAGACTTTCACTACGAGGTGCTTTGCCGTGAGCGGCGGATGGAAGCGTAGGAACTCCCATTCTCGCAGGTCAGCGGGTACCTCTTCTCATTTCGCCGTCCACAGGCCGACCGTTACGCGGTGGATCCAGGCTGAACAGCTGCCGCAGTGGCGCGATTCTTCCCATCCCGTTTGGCGCCGATCGTCGCGATGACAGCTCAGTCGCCGACTGGGAGCGACATGTCAACGAGCAACGCCCCTCCCATCGGGCAGGGGCGTTTCTCGAGATGGTCTGTTTCAGGATGCCTTTTGGTCGGCGGGCTTCTCGATCTCGGTGGTCACCCGTGCCCCTCGGAAGAGCACCGGGAGCCACAGGAGACATGCCAGCAGGGGGACCGCGGCGTAGGTGGCCATGCCCACACTGGAGCCCAACCCGTCCATGAGCGCGCCGAGGACGAGATAGCCAGTGCCGATGAGCGCCGACTCCACGAATGCGATCATCGACAGCAGGCTCGCCCGGTGGCGCGACGGCACGGCCTCGTTGAACACGTTGTCCACGATCACGGCGGTGATCTCGGGAATTCCGACCAGGACCAGGAACACGGCGATGGTGACCCAGACAAGGCCGAGGCCGCTCAGGCCGAGCGCCACGGCGAGCGTCAGGAGAGACACCGGGACGATGCCCCGATACCCGATGCGCCGGTCCGCGCGGTCCGACAGCAAGGGAGTGAGTCCGCCGACGAAGAATCCCGCCGATATGACCACGCTGACCAATGCAGTGCCCGCTCCCTGATCGGAGAGGGTCTTCTGCGTAAAAATGATGTACGGCGTCAAAGTCGCATGCATCAATCCGGACACCACGACAAGCGTCACGAGCGCCGGCGTGGCGACCCGAAGCATCGCCCGCCATGCTGTGGCGTCGCCGTGCTCCTCCTCGGCTCCATCCTGCTCGTCCACCGCGTCCGCGCCGCGGATCTCGGGCACCCGTGACATCAGCACCACCACGGCCAGGGTGACGCAAGCCGCCGATCCGACGTAGACGACTCCCCAGGAAAGCTGCTGCAGTTGGCCGCCGGAAACGATGGCGACTCCCGAGGTGACCGTCCCGAGCATGGTGAACCGAGACTTGATCTTGACGTAGCTGGCCGTTGCACCACGACGCACGAGCAGGTCGTACAGCAGGGCGTTGTCCGAACCGGACACACATGCCATGCCCACGCCCTGCCCGATGAACAGCGCCAGGAACACCCAGTAGTTGGAGAACGCCACCTGACCGAGTAGACATCCAGCCGTCAGCACCTGGCCGATCACGATGCTGGCACGCCTGCCGATTCGGTCAGCGATGACTCCCGTCGGCAACTCCGCAAGTCCGCTGACCAGGTAGAGCAGTGTCTGAAGGAGGGCCACTTGCCCGGCGGAGAAGCCTCGCTGCTGAAGGAAGAGGACGAATACGCCACGCTGGAACAGCGAGTTGGCGAGCACGGCGTATACGTAGAACGGGCGCGTGACACTTCGTGCTGCATTGTCGACTGCAGCCGACCCGCCAAGGACCTCCGTGGTGCCGGTCATGCTGCGGGCTCCCCCTGGTGACTCCGGTGATCATTAGTGTTGGGCCTCCGCCGCCGACCGGAACCTCCAGTCCATACTTCGCGCAGGACATTGGGCCGGCGTCCAAGCCCGATGATCATGAGAGTGTCCCGTGCCTGCTGTTGCATCTTCCCCTATCCCTGCCGTGCTGGAGAACCTGGGTCCGCTGGACGAGGGCCGGGTCGCTGACCTGCGCGTTCGCCTCGGGGCGGCTCCGGATCCGCGATCACGGCGCGGGCGGTGGTACCCGCTGACGGCGATCTTGCTGATGTGCGCCTGTGCGGCGGTCTCCGGCGCCAGAAGCATCGAGGAGGTCGCCGAGTTCGGTCAGCGGGCCTGCCGAAGCGTGCCGGCGGCCCTCGGGGTGCGCCGGCATCTGCTGCTCCGGCGCCGCTCGCCGTCGGCGGCGACCATCGGACGCGTCCTCGCTGCCCTCGACGGTGACGCCCTCGACCGGGCGGTCAGCGCCTACCTCGCCGGTCAGCACCGCGCCGCCGAGTCCGCAGCGACCGGCCCTTCGCATCGGGTCATCGCCGTGGACGGCAAGACCCTCAAGGGCTCGGCCCACTCAGCGCCCCGGGCCGGCACCTGCTGTCTGCCGTCACCCACGCCCCCGTCGTGACGATCGCTCAGGTCGAGGGCGGGTCGAAGACGAACGAAACCCGGCACTTCCGCCCGCTGCTGGCGCCCCTGGAACTCGCGGGCACCATCGTCACCTTCGACGCCCTGCACTCGGTCAAGGCCACCATCACCTGGCTCGTGACGGCCAAGAAGGCCCACTACATCGCCGTGATCAAGACGAACCAGCCCACGACCACCGGCAGCTCGCCGCCCTGCCCTGGAACGCGATCCCGGTGCAGCACACCGCCTCCACCGCCTCCACCGCCGCCCACGGCCGGCGCGAGTCCCGCTCTATCAAGACCTGCGTCATCGCCAACAACCTCGGCGGCATCAACTTCCCCCACGCCCGCCTCGCCCTGCGCCTGCACCGCCGCCGACGATCCGCCGGCCAGCGGGAGACTCGTACGACCGTCTACGCCGTGACCAGCCTCGACGCCCACCAGACGAGGCCCGCCGGCCTAGCGAACGCGATCCGCGGACACTGGGGTACGAAAACTCCTCCCCCAACATCCGAGATGTCACCTTCGCCGAGGACGCCTCCCGCGTGCACACCGGCACCGCACCCCGCGCCATGGCCACCTTCCGCAACCTCGCCACCGGCGCCCTGAAGATCCTGGGAGCCGACAACATCGCCAAGACCACACGAGCCATCCGCGACGAACCCGCACGAGCCCTCACAATCCCCGGCATCGCCAACACCCAGACCAATCACGGAACTTGAAACCGCCCTGACGTCGGCGCGGTACCGATGATCAGCTGCGGTCTGCAGTGCTGCTGTCGGTGATCGCCCGGAACAGCTCGCGAGCCCGCTCGCAGAACTGCTCGACCTCCGTGATGTCCGGCTCGTCACCGTCGGCCAGCATCCGGGCCTGCAGTTGCTCGGAGCGCAGCCCGCCGTAGCGGGCCCGCACCTCTGCGGTCACCGGCTGGACCGCGATGTGCAGGTGCTTGCGCGCGTCGCGGCCGTGCGACCACATACAGACGTAGGTCTGCTCGGGTCGGCACAACGTCTCCACGACACGAGCGGTATCGCGGAGCAAGGGGCCGAGTTCCGCCGCTGCCGTGTCGTCGAGTTCCGCAATGGCCACGACGTGCTCCCGCGGACCGACGATCAAGGTGCCGAGATTCATCGGACCGACGACGTGGTTCACCACCCACGCAGCGGTCTCGTGCAGGACGCCCCCGGGCAACTCCCGGCGCCCGGTCAGAAGGTCACACCCAAGACACCCCGTCACATCCACGTGCACCAGCCTATACAGAGCCCGCTGCGATGATGTCGAAGCCCAACTTGGTTAATGTAGCTTTCGGTTGACCCCGCATCGGGCGGCGTTCGGGACTCGGTGGCGCCGGCTGTCCGCCGGCCGCCAGGCGCTGCTGGTCCTGGCGCACCTGCGCCTGGGGCACACCTACGCGCAGCTCGCGGCCGGGTTCGAGGTGGGCGTGAGCACGGTGTACCGGTACATCAGGGAAGCCGTCGGTCTGCTCGCGGTGCGGGCGCCCGACCTCGCCACGGCGGTGACGGCCCCCTCAGCCAAGGTGTTCGTGATCCTGGACGGGACGCTGCTACCGATCGACCAGATCGCAGCCGACCGGCCCTTCTACTCCGGCAAACACAAAAAACACGGCATGAACGTGCAGGTCATCGCCGATCCACACGGGGATCTGCTGTGGGCCTCACCCACCCTGCCCGGCGCCGTGCACGACATCAAGGCTGCCCGCACCCAGGCATAATCGACGCCCTCACCAAGGCGGGCCTGGCCTGCTGGGCAGACAAGGGCTACCAGGGCGCGGGCGGCACCGTGCGGGTGCCCTTCCGCGGCCGGTGGGACCCGCTCTCAGCAGGCCAACGCGCGGTCAACGCCGCGCACGCCCGCATCCGGGCCCTCGGCGAGGAGGCCATGGCGACCCTGAAGACCTGGCGCCTGCGCGCTGCAGCAGCACCCGAATCACCAGCCACGTCCAAGCCGTCCTCACCCTCCACCTGACCTGCTCAAACTGAGGTTGGCAAAGGCTCAGTGAAGGAGGCGGCGGCGAGGCTCGCGCGTCACTCTCTGAGTCGTTCCGTGAGGAAGGCGATGATCTCATCACGGGCACGCACCGTCGGGTGACCCTGCTCGTCCACGAGATGTGCCGTGACGACGCTGTGGGCGCACCCGACGACGTCGCGGAAGAAGGGCGGAGGGTTCGTGTTCGCCACGTCGGGGGGAAGCACGCGGCCGTCGAACGCTTCGCCGAGAAGTGCTCGGTAGGCCGCGAACCGCTGGCCCGTGCACCACCTGTCGTTGTCGAAGCGGTAGGCGAGTACCGTCAATCCGTCTCGTTCGATGCGTTCGGCCAGGGCAACAGCGTCTTCGCCTCCGATCTCCAGACCCCCGGGGTCGTCGAGCGGCAGCGAGGGATGATTGACGACGGGGGCGATGACGGCCGGTTCGAGTGCCATGGTCAGCGCGAAGTTGCCGGTGAAGCACAGTCCGACGGCGCCGACGCCCGGCCCACCGCACTCCGTATGCGCGATACGGGCGAGGCCACGCAGCCATGCGACGACGGGGCTGGTGCCGCCCCCGGCGAACGCACGAAACTCGGCGCTGACGCATGCGCGCCGGACAACGGCCTCGCCTGCCTCGGTGGTTGGGTAGGCGCCGTCGACGCCGAAGAGAGAGGGCAGGTACACGCGGAAGCCGGCATCGCGTACCCAGCGCGCCATCCGAGCGACATCGGGGCTGATGCCCGGCATCTCGGGCATCAGGATGACACCGGGTCCTGTCCCGGTCACGTACACGGTCTTGCTGACGTCATCGACGGTGACGACTCTCCGGGCAAAGTCGTCCAAGGGGTCGTCGCGCCGCGTTCTCGTCGTTGTCATGATCGAGAGTGTGGTGAGACACTCGCCCCACGGGAACCGGCGATATCGCCACATGGTACGGCGATATCGCCACCCTGTGGGGAGCCGGAGGAACCATGAAACCGCTGCGCCTGGGTGTGCTGGCCTATCCCGGCTGCTTCGCCTCGGAGGTGTTCGGGATCCCCGACCTGCTGGCCATGGCCGATCACATCGCGGCGGCGCAAGGGTCGGACCGACCGCCGTACGAGGTGTCCGTCGTCTCGCCCCGGCGACGGGTGGTCGCATCCGGCGGCTCGGCCATCGAGGTCTCGGCGTTGCGGCCCGTCGATGTCCTGATCGTGCCGGGTTTCGAGTTCTCGCCCAGGCTCGATCTCGACGCGACGCTCGCGAACCTGAGGCCCGAAGTGGCATCGGTTCGGTCGCAGGCCGCATCCGGAACCGTCGTCGTGTCGATCTGTGTCGGCGCCTTCCTCCTTGCCGAGGCCGGCCTGCTCGACGGACGCGAGGCGACGACGTCCTGGCTGTTCGCGGATCAGTTCGCCCGCCGATACGCCAACGTGAAGGTGCGTCCCGAGCACCTGGTGCTCACCGACCGAGGCGTGACGACGACGGCCGCCTTCAGTGCCATGTACGACTTCGCACTCCAGTTGATCCGTGAGCACGACGGCCCCCGCGTCGCCCGCAGCACCGCACGTATCGCCCTCGTCGACGACGCACGCTCCACCCAGTCTCCCTACGTCGACCTGGAGCTGATGCCCGCCGTCGGCCGCGAGTTCTCACTCGGTGTGAAGCGGTGGCTCGACCAGAATCTCGGGGCTCGCTACGACCTGTCCGCCCTCGCCGAAGCGTTTCACGTGAGCACGCGAACCATGCTCCGCCGCTTCGGTCAGGAGGCTGGTCAGACCCCGCTCGCGTACCTGCAATCCGCTCGGGTCCGCCGGGCTCGTCATCTGCTGGAGACGACCGACAGGACCATCCTGCGCATCGCCGCCGACCTCGGGTACGCGGACACGAGCACCTTCAGCGCCATCTTCGCCCGTCACACCGGCCAGCGACCGCGGAACTACCGTGCCACGTTCCGCCGTCCTGTTCGCGAAGCGGGCCGCAACAGCGCGCAGGGCCCTGATCACCCAGAGCCCTGACGGACCCAATTCAGATCCCCACCCCCTCCCCACCCCAGATGGTGAACACCAAGGGCCTTTGGACGGTGGCGCGTGGCGCGTGGCGCTCCCAACTCACTGCCACGGACCGCATCCGGAACCAGAGCACCAGCACCACCCGGACCGCCAATCTCGGAATCCCGGAGACCAGGAACCGAGAGGAAACCTCTTGATCACCGATACGAATCTGCCTTTCAGCCTGGTTCGCGATCAGCCGGCCATAACCCGTGAGCCTTCGCCGCCGAGCACGTCGAGGATGTGCGGCCACGCGGCCTTGCCCAGGAGCACGTCGGCTTCGGGTGTGCCCCCGTACTTGAAGTGCGGGGACGCCGATGCCGGGCTCTCGCCAGGAAGGCGTGGTCGGTGGCCGGCGTCGTCGCGGACGATCAGACGCACGGTCGCCCCGGCCGAGCGCCGACGCTGAGCCAGCTGTTCGGCATAGGGAAGCGACGGCCACATCGCGTCGTCGCCCCCAGCGACCAAGACCACATCCGCTCTGGCCGCTTCCACGGGGATCTCCGTCGGCGCCAGCGAGTGAGCGAAGGTCCGCTCGCTCAGTTCGTACCATCCGCGGATGGCGACGGGGCCGCTGTCCGGCTCCGTGGGCGTCCAGGAATCGTCCATCGGGACAAAAGGCAGGGGCCGCTCCCGCCAGGTCCAAGACGAGCGATACGGATGGTGCGCCCCGTCGCGGCCAGGGCCGACGTTGCTCCAGACCCGCGAGGCGGGCGACAGCGCGATGGCCACGTCCACGCGTGAGTCGCGCACCGCCGTGAGCAAGGCGGCTTCAGCGCCCTTGGAAGTGCCGAGGATTCCGATGCGTTGCGCTCCGCCCAGTCGGAGGAGTCGACGGCGGCGGTGAAGGTCTCCAAGGGCACCTCGCAGATTCCTGGGGACTGCCCAGGCCCGCCGAACCAGCGGATCGCCAAGGTTGTGAAGCCTTGCTGAGCGAGGATGCGCGCTCGCTCACGTTCCACGCGCCCGCTGGATCCTGCCAAGACCAGAACGCCGACGTCACTGCCGCAAGCGGGAGCGAACAGAACGCCTTCCCAAGGATCAGTCAGCTCGCGCTCACTGATGTCCACCCGCTTCATCGAATCTCCTGATCGTCTGCAATCGGTTCGAGTCGTGCCCCCTGTCATCGCTCGGTGGGTGTCTCCGAGGTGAAGCAGTGGCCGAGTTCGGGGGCGAGGCTTTGATAGTGGCGGAAGTTGAAGATGAGCGGGCTCCAGCGGGTGGGGTTGATGTGCTGGGTACCGGGCACGACGATGCGACGGTCGGCGTGGACGCGTGCGACCGCGCACTCCACGATCAGGAAGTGGCCCTCCGCGTCCGGTGAGCTGCGCCGAACCTGGGCCTCGAGTTGGAGCGGGCACTCGGCGACGCGCGGAGCGCGTACCGTCTCGGACGGTACGGGCGTGAGGCCGGCCGCGGCGAACTTGTCGGGCTCGTAGCGGTAGCCGCGTGCCCGCTTGGCGGCCGGCACGGGGGCGGCTCGGTGAGCGGGGCGAGCCGCTCCACCGCGTCCCAGAGGCCGGGCGAGGGAAGGTTGATCACGAGTTCCGGCCGGGTGGCCAGGTTGGCTGCGGTCTGGCTGTCGGCGCCGAGGCCGAGCACCACGGTCTGCCCGAGCGCCCAGGCAGAGGAGACCGGGGCAAGGTTGGCCGAGCCGTCCTCGTTCTCGGTGGTCAGCAGGGCCACGGGGGTGCCGAAATAGAGGATGCTCGGGGTTATCGCGGTGTGCGAGGGTACGTGTGACGCCGTTGTCATGGACCGGAACCCTAGGGCCCGGACCCTTCGTCGGCGGCCGAACTGTTGCCGGGCGAGACTGTAGGGGTGACCAGCTTCGACGGACCTTATGCAGACGGCCCCGACCTCGCCGGGTTCGCGGGGCTGCTGGCGGACCGTACCCGCGCGGCGTTCTGTCTGGCGTTGCTTGACGGCCGTGCTTGGACCGCAGTGCAGTTGGCCCGCACCGCGGGCGTCGCCCAGTCAACCGCCAGCGCGCACCTCGACCGGCTGGTGCGGGGCGGTATCCTGGCCGAGGAGCGGCAGGGGGGAATCGGCTGCTACGGCTGGCGACCGCGGACACCGCCGAAATGATCGAGAGCCTGGCCGCCCGGTCCCCGTTCCGGCCGACCCCGGTGCGCTCGCTGACTGATTCCAACCGCCGCACCCTGGCGCACGCCCGTATCTGTTACGACCATCTCGCGGGCGCGCCGGCCGTGGCGATCACCGACGCGATGACCGAACTCGGGCTGCTGGCCTGGGACTACGGACCGGCCCTCACCGCGGCGGGCCGGGACTGGCTGAGTGAGCTCGGTATCGCCGACGACCGCCCGGACGCCTCCTGGCGACCCCACGTCCGTATGTGCCTGGACGGGACGGAACAGCGCCCGCACCTGGCCGGCGCAGTGGGCGCGGCGCTCTTCCGGCACGCGCTGGGCTCATCCTGGCTGGTGCACCGGAGCACGACCCGGATGGTCACCGTGACCGATGCGGGCCATGCCGCGCTGCGCACACGGCTCGCCCTCACGGATGATGTGCTCGCCTGCTCAGCGGCGCGGGCCGGGGTGCCGAAAGGACAGCGGGCTTCCCCCGGGCAGCCCATAGCGGTTCGCCGAGCAGGGCCTGGCCGGGCTGGACGACCGCAAGCGGTGGGCCGCCCGCCCGCGTTCACCGCGCTGCAGGCCGCCCGGGCCAAGGCGCTCGCATGCCAGCTGCCTGCCAAAACCGGCGCCCTGCTGGCCGGCTCGTCATGCCCGGAACTGGCCGCCGAACTCACGGCGCGCGGCATCACCGGCCCGATCGCGGCCTCCACCGTGCGGCTGTGCGAGGACGCGCTCAAGCCCGGCAGCACCGCTCCTGGATCTTCATCACCGACCCGGACTTCCAAGCCCAAGCGTGAGTTGGGGCTTTGCCTGACGGTACGGTCACCGGGTGGAGTCGAAGAGGTCGAGCGAGTGCCCATCGCACGGAGCTGGTGTGCGCCCTGATTACCTGGTCGGGCGGTGTCTTGTGGCGTGTGGTCGCGTCGTGGCACCTGTCTGGTACGGAAGCTCCGTCCGGCCCGCTGGATGTGTGGCTGATCGACAGGGAGGAGGTCGCCACCCACATCACGACCGGGTCGGACTGGTGCCTGGTCGTGGACCCATCGGCCCCTTTCGAGGGGTACGAGATGGCTGAACTGGGCCGCGTCGAGGTGGCACCGGTCAACGGCGAGACACCGTTCGCTGACCACCTCGGCGAGAGGGTCCTGGCGGTGCGCGAAATAGCGGCCTCGGATACCGGCCGGCTCGCGCTGGAGATCACCTTCGACTCCGGCCGCGTGCGGTGCAACACCTGGTCCGGTGAACTCCGCCTGTCCAGCAAGTGATCGGCGCACCAGTACCTGCGGGAACCGTGTGCGGATCTCGCCGTGGCTGGTGTGATCACGACATCGCAGCCTTCCTGGACACCCCGTTCACCGGGCTGAGCCCCCGCACTGCTTCGGCAAGTTGGTGACGATGCTGCGGCGTGAAGGGGCGAACACGGTCCGCAGGGGTCGGCCGTGGAGCCTGATGTTGGAAGACCGGGTGCTGCTGCTCGCGGCCTACTGGCGCACCAACTTGACGCTACGTCAGCTCGCCGACTACCGGTACTCGACGAATCACCAGGTCGTCATCGACGCCGACAGCCGGCTCGTCGTTGTGGTCGGTCAGCCGGTGCCCGGCAACCGTAACGACTGCAAGCCATGGGATCTCCTCGCGGAAGTCGCGCTGTTCGTCCTCCGTCAAACGCCCCAGCCCCGCGTACTTGATCAGCTTGCCGACCGCGCACCACCTCAGCGCAAAAGCGTGACTTGTGCCCGCAAAGGCCGTGTGCGGGTGATCCCGTGTGGTGATTGAGCAGGCATGTTGTCGCGGACCACCTTTGCCACGCAGGCAGCCGGAGGTGTTGCATTCCGAGACCGTCGATGTGATGTGGATCACTCGCCGACTGCTTCGGGTCGGTCGTGCGTGATCATGATTGGAATGGACACTCGTTTCGTTGGCATCACTGAGCTGGTCGAGGCCCCGTCCGTGGCGGTCGTAGTCGACGTCATGCGTGCTTTCACCGTGGCTGCCTGGGCCTTTGCCCAGGGGGCGGAAAAGATCGTTCTTGCTGAGTCGTTGGACGACGCTCTGGCCCTCAAGGCTCGCCACCCGGATCGGGTGGCGCTCAAAGACGGTCCGCCCGCGCCTGGGTTCGACATGGTCAACTCGCCGGGCATGCTGCGGTCTGTTGACCTTGGCGGACGGACCGTTGTGCAGAAGACCACGGCAGGGACGGTCGGCGCCCTTGCGGTCAAGGATGCGTCGCTGGTGCTGTGCGCCGGCTTCGTAGTGGCGGAGGCAACAGCTCAGGTCTTGCGGACACGCAAGAGTGACAGTGTCACGTTCGTGGTCACTGGCGAAGACGGACAGGCCGATGAAGATCTGGCGTGTGCTCAATACATCGCTCGCAGAGCCACCGAGGCTGGGACGGATGCTGCTGAGTTCCTCCGCCGCGCTGCCGAGTCGCGCGCCGCCGCCGAGCTGGCGGAGGGTGTGCGCCGAGGAGTCCATCCTGATGACGTTGCACTCTGCCTTGAGCTGGACCGGTTTCCCTTTGCCATGGTGGCGGCCCCAGAAGACTCGCTCATGGTCCTGCGTCCGTGCGCCGTGCCTTCGCTGGCCGACGAGGCTTCGATCTGATACGCGAGAGCCGGCATCCGGTCGGGTATGCGGCATCAGCTGCCTGGAGACGTTGCTCGAATTCGACGCGGAGGTGCGGGTGCCGTAGAAGGCGGTGCGGTCGACGCCCGCTTCGCGGGCGAGGGACTTGACGTCACACCTTCCGCCAGGCGGAACTCTCGCCCGCGGAGGAGCGTGCACTGATGATCGGCACTCCGGCGCAGACACCGCCCCCCAGCGTCGGAGGCGATGTTGTCGTCCACCGTCGAACCGGAAAGCGTGCAGTCGCTACGGTCAGGTTCTGTCGGGCCGGTTGCGGGCCTTGTAGTGCCAGTGAGCGGACACGCGGTGGTCGTCTTCGAAGCCGGGACCGAGCGGACCTATTTGTTCGTACGCGCCATCAGTGCGCGGGTCGTTGCGGACGGCGAGGGCGTAGGCCGCCTCCAGCCGCAGGTTCTGATCCTCCTCGTCCAACAGGGCGGCGAGAGCATCCATGACGGCGGCCGTCCGGTCGTGGGAGCCGGAGAGAGATGCGGCGGCACGGCGCCGGACGTCGGGGTCCGGGTCCCGGAGCAGGGTGAGCAGGGTCTCCCGGGTCGCCGGGGTCAGATCGCGCGGGTAGGCGAGGACCTGGGCGACGACGTACCGGACCCCGGAGTCGGGGTCCCGCGCCAGGGCGAGCAGGGTGGCGGCGGGCTCGCTCCGTGGGGCCCGGATCAGGCAGTACGGCACCTCGCGGCGCACGCGCGGGTCCGGATGGTCGGCGTAGCGGAAGCCGATGGCCTCCTGGTCGGGGTGGTCGTATTCCGTATAGACGTCCAAGACCCTGGCGAGCACCTCGCCATCCGGCTCGTCGAGCGCCCACTCCGCCAGGAACCCGACGTCCTGCGCGGTG
This sequence comes from Streptomyces sp. NPDC001410, assembly GCF_042895235.1. Lineage (NCBI taxonomy): Bacteria > Bacillati > Actinomycetota > Actinomycetes > Kitasatosporales > Streptomycetaceae > Streptomyces > Streptomyces sp. NPDC001410. Next base: position 21,859 of record NZ_JBIAWE010000035.1, on the reverse strand, counting down.
TCTGGACGGACGTGGTGGTTCGCCAGGAAGTGCCGGGACCACAGGACGCCGGTGAGCAACCGACGGTGGACGGGAGCGGGGTGGTGGCGCAAGCCCGCCAGGTCCGACCAGGCCTGCGGGCTCTTGCGGAAGGCGAGGGCGTAGCTGACGGTGGACCAGTTGGCGTGCAGCTCGTCCGGGTGCGGGACGGCTCGTGCCACCAGTTCCGCCACCGGCGGCAGGAGGCCGAACGCCCGCTCCAGGTCGGTGAGGACGCCGCTGTGGCCCGCCCGGACGGTGAGCCCGCCGAGGGAGACCTCCTCGATGTCCGTGTACTCGTCGTCCTTGACCAGGCACCGGGTGGCCGGGCCCGAGGCCCCCGTGCGGCGGCGTAGTTCCTCCGCCTCCCCCGTCTCGTACCAGTCCCGAGCGAGGTCGAGCAGCCGCTTTCGCTCGGCCTCAGCGATCCGCAGCCGCGGGTCCTTGCCGAGCACGGCGCCGACCAGCGCCGGGGAGCCGAGGTCGACGGCCCGCAGGAGCGGTGTCGTACCGTCCGGCAGCACTACGTCCGAATCGGCGCCGCTGTCCGTCAGGGCGCTGGCGGTCTCGTGGTCGAACCCGCCCACAGCGGCGCAGAGCAACGGCAGGCCGTCGGAGCCTGGAGTGTTCGGATCGGCGCCGTCCTGGAGACATGCCTGTACCGCACGGGAGTCCTTGGCAATCACGGCTGCCACAAGCTGGTCATTCACGTCGTTCGGGTTGCGCAGGTCGTGCTGCGGTGCGGTCATCTTCCCCCCTGGTGATCCGTCGGACAGCACGCTATCCGGCGCCGGGCCCAGGCTGAGCCGATTACTTCGGCAGCGATCTTGCGGAGGCTGACACCACACTCACGAGATATGCACGCATGACACTCGCCCGAACGGGACGGCAGGCACGGGCCACCCCAAGCGGTCATCCGCGACCAGCATCTCCGGTCAGTGGCAAGGGTCAGTCCCTGCTGAAGTTGGTGCGGCAGCTGATCGAGTCGGCGAACGACACCCTCAAGGGCCAACTCGATCTGGAACAGCACGGCGGCCGGACGACTCGAGGGCGTCGCCATACGCGTCCCTCAGCGCGTGCTCGCGCCGGCCGCGGCGATCTGGCCCAACCGCAAGACCGGACAGCTCCAGCCGCCGCCGGATCGGTCGTGCGGTCCCTAGGGTCTGTCCGGTGGGTCGGCAGGGTCCCCTCTCCTGCCTTCTAGCCTGGCGCCATGGACAACGGGCTCGCTCACGAGGGAAGCGCCTTCATCAACTTTCGACACTACGTCCGGGATCCGAAGGAGCACGGGTTTCGGTGGGTCGACATCAAGCAGCTCCGCTTCCCTGCGGAGTCCCTGGACGACAGAGGGCTGCTTGCCGGACTGATTGGGCATGAGCAGTTCCGGGACGACTATGCGGGTGGTGGAGTGCTGCCGGACGGGCCCCGGCACGGTCCGTATTGGCTGCGGTTGATCACTCCCGACCTCTACGAGGCCATCAGCCAGGAGAGGGCCGTGCAGATCCTGCGGGAGTGGGTGGATCCGCTCTGGGACCCGCCCGCCGAGCTGGAGGCAGATCTGCAGCGGGAGGTGTTCAACCGCCTGGCTGCGGCCGATGGCATCCACTACCTCGGCGAGCTCGGAGATGAGGCGATTCATGACTGGGGACGTGTGCACGACTGCTTCCACGAGTTCGTGCTCATCGACCGCTCGGCTGGGCAGATCACCCTCGTCGTCGCGGCCGACGACTGAGCCGACCACCGGGGCATCCGCTGCGGTGGCTGAGGTCAGTAGCGGAGCCACAGCCGAACCGCGGCAAGAGTGACCGTGCCGTGGAAGACGTAGGCCCTCTTGTCGTAGCGAGTCGCCCCTGCTCTGGAGCCCTGGAGCGCGTTGAAGCAACGCTCGACTTCGTTCCTCCTTTCGCAGGTAGTGCTCTCGAAGCCGGTCGGCCGCCCCCCGTGGCTACCGCGCCGCCGGCGGTTGACGTGCTGATTCCTCGGCTCGGAGATGGTGTGCTTGATCTGGCGTCGCCGCAGGTAGCGGCGGTTCCGGTGGGAGCTGTACGCCTCATCGGGGCGATGTTCGGCCAGGCGGCGCCGACGCCCCAGCACCCGGGGCAGGCGGTGATGAGCCCCCGCCGGATGCTGATGGGCGCGGCAGACCGTCGAAACCCGCCGAAGCCCTGCGGCTACTCAACCCGCCGACGAGAACCATCGACCCGAAAGCGCTCTACCTGGCCACGACTGCCGAACTGAGCCGACGATTCGCCCGGATCTACATCACCCTCGGGACGCAGGACCCTCACCAAGGATTCCTCTGCCTTCAAGGCCGTCGCCCTACGGCGACGCGACAGCCACAGCAAGCTCAAGGCTCGCTCAAATCACGCGTATCCCCCGGCCAACAGGCACATACTCCCTGACAGGCACAAGCACGTACGGGGAGAACGCGCATGACGACCTTGCTCACTTTCATCCGGGACATCGTCTCCGGCCGTCGGCTACTGGCGAAGTACGGCGACCCCGAGGCCCACCGACGCAGCCACGACCGGGATGCCGGCCTCGCCCGCCACTACATCCCGGCGCAGCAGTTCCCCACATCAGGGCCCGGCGGTCTGTAATCGGAGCGTTGGCAGGAACACCCGAGCCTGCCACGAGGGCCAGATCGCTCAAGCCCACGGGTAGGTGGTCATCCACGTACGGCCGCCCTTGACTACGGGATGCTGTCCGTGCGGCTGCGCCGTCACCTGATTACGCCGTCGACCTCGGCCAAAGTGCAGGCCACACGGGCGGTGGTCTCGGTTGCATACGCCTGGGCGAGGTCGCGGCGCGGGATGCTACGCCGACAGTCGGCGTCGGATCGTAGGCGATGACGCTCCATAGGCCCTCGCCAGGGCAGCGAGCGTCTCGCCCGCTTTACGTCGACGCCGGAACGTCTGGTCAGGGAGCGCGATCGGCCGCTGTCCGAACGGAACGCGAACCCCGACATCACGGAGCCGACTGGAGATGGTCCTCCTCCGGCTGACTCCCGGCTCCACGGCGATGTCCTGCAGCAGGTGCCGCCTGCCGCGCCCCGGGCCCGTGCAGCGAGCCGGCGCTCTCGCGAAGGCCAAGGCCGAGGGGTGTTCCGGTGTGCGGCGGGAACAGCCGGTCCGGCCCACGCTGTTGCACCGGCCAGGAGACCGGCGCCACGCGGGCGGGGAACACAGAGACCGAAAGGCCGTCGCGACGTGATCCGGGCTCCTCGGGTCCGCGGTACGCCCGGTCATCCGACATCCGATATTGAGGGGTGACCGCTCATACGTCCGCCGCAGACTCGGACCGAGGCCTTTTCACATAGGAGGACTGTTTCATGAATGACCGGCCCTTGACGCTCATGGCGGTACACGCCCACCCCGACGATGAGGCCACTGGAACAGGAGGTGTCCTCGCGCGGTACGCGGCGGAGGGCATTCGCACGATCCTCGTGACGTGCACCGACGGCGGTTGCGGTGACGGACCGGGGGGTGTCAAGCCGGGCGACCCCGGACACGATCCGGCGGCCGTCGCCTTGATGCGGCGTCAAGAACTCGAGGCAAGCTGCGAAGTCCTGAAGGTCAGTCATCTGGAGATGCTGGACTACGCCGACTCCGGGATGATGGGCTGGCCGGCCAATGACGCCCCCGGCTCCTTCTGGCAGACACCTGTGGAGGAGGGCGCTGCCCGGCTCGTGGAACTCTTGCGGCGCTACCAGCCCGATGTGGTCGTCACCTACGACGAGAACGGCTTCTATGGCCACCCCGACCACATCCAGGCCAACCGCATCACGATGGCGGCGCTGGCGATGACCGCGCAGACACCGAAGGTGTACTGGACGACGGCGCCCCGCTCGATGATGCAGCGGTTCGGGGAGGTCATGCGCGAGTTCGGTGCGGACGTGCAGGAGCCGGATCCTGCTGAGGCCGCCGCGATGGCCGAGATCGGACTCCCTGACGAGGAGATCACCACCTGGGTGGACACCACCGCGTTCGGCGGCCAGAAGTTCGATGCGCTGGCCGCACACGCCAGCCAGGGCGAGAACATCTTCTTCCTCAGGATGGGCCGGGAGAGGTTCACCGAGTTGATGGGCGTCGAGACCTTCGTACGGGTCCAGGACACCACCGGAGCGGTCGTGCCCGAGAACGATCTCTTCGCCGGACTGCGCTGATCCGCCCGCCCACCGGGGGTCAGAGAGCCCATGGATGGTCCGTGCGGCTCGGTGACGTGCTCGCACACCCGGAGGCTTGTTCACGTGGGTTCCGCTCCGGCGGCCCTTGATCATCAGAGTGGCCCTGCTCGGTCGCGTGGCGGTTACGAGAACGCCAGTTTCCCCACCCGAGCAGGGCTGTTGAGCGGGAACGTTCGACAGGCCGGGCGGGGATCAACCGGATGGGCTGGTGGCCGGCGTCCACACCGAGCTGCGTGCCGCCGCCCCGCACAGCCCGTCCCCGGAGCAGACGCGGGCGCCGGGTCTGTACCGATCAGCAGCGCTGGTGTGGTGACCACCCATCCGACGCGCAAACCACATGCCGCGCTCACGCACGCATCCGCCGATCGGCAAGATCGCCAGTTTCACGCGCGTGAGCCGGCGCATTCGCCTCACCGCCACCCTGGCCGACGGCAGTGTGCTGGTGACGGACTTCGCCACCTCCGCCGAGACCGTGAAGGACCCGATCGTGCCCGCGGTCACCGTCCCCTGGTACGACCTCACGGTCTGCGGGCTGGACATCGTGCCCTTCGGCCGGTTCCACGTGGAGCCCGACCACGGCCTCGACCAACTCCAGGGCGCCGGCACCGTGATCGTCCCCGGCTGGGCCGATGTCGACGTGATCCCGCCCGCCGAACTGGTCGACGCGGTGCGCGCGGCCCACGACGCGGGTGCCCGCGTGGCCTCCCTGTGCACCGGCGCGTTCGTCCTGGCCGAAGCCGGTCTGCTGAACGGGAAGCGCGCCACCACCCACTGGGAGCACACCGCCCTCCTGGCCGCCCGCTACCCCGAGGCTGAGGTTGACCCGGACGTGCTCTACGTGGACAACGGGAGCGTGCTCACCTCCGCCGGCAAGGCCGCTGCGCTGGACCTGTGCCTGCACCTGGTCCGCCTCGACCACCGCTCGTCGATCGCCAACGCCGTCGCCCGCCGCCTGGTCGTCCCACCGCACCGGCCCGGCGGCCAGGCCCAGTTCGTCACCGCCCCGGTGCCCGCCCAGGACGACCATCCGCTCACTGCCCTGTTCCCCTGGATCATCGAGCGACTCGACCAACCGCTGACCGTGGAGAACCTGGCCCGCCAGGCCCGGATGAGCTCTCGCCACCTGGGCCGCCACTTCCGCGCGGCAACCGGCACCACTCCCCTGCGGTGGCTGCTGGCCCAGCGGATCCGCCACGCCCAGGAACTGCTGGAGAAGACTGACGACAGCATCGACACCGTCGCAGCGGCCACCGGCACGGGCACCGCCACGGCACTGCGCCGTCACTTCAACCGCACCCTCGGCGTCCCACAGGACACCTACCGCCGCACCTTCCGCTCACGAACCCAGTAGGTGCTGTTCGGGGTTCGGATCTGGGTGGAGTCAAGCGTTTCCCGTTCGGTTGGTTTGACCACCTGTTAGCGTGCGGAGATGGAAGATCTGGGAACCGTGGCTTGGCCGCCTGAGCCGATCAGGACCGAGAGGCTCGTGCTCCGTGAGCCCGAGACCCGGGACCGTGCGGCCTTCATCGAGCTGCTCGCCTCGCCAGAGGTACACACCTACCTCGGCGGCCCACGGGCGCGTGCCGAGCTTGAGCGCGAGACGCCTGAGGTGCCCGAGCGGTGGCCCGGGAGCTTCGTCGTTGATCTCGACGGGTCGATGATCGGCCAGATCCTGCTCAGGAGAGCAACGGGGCACCGTCGCCCGGCTGCCGCAGGGAAGGCCGATCTCGGCTACCTGTTCCTGCCGCGGGCGTGGGGCTGCGGGTACGCCGCCGAGGCATGCGCGGCGGCACTCGGCTGGCTCGCCGGCGCACTTCCCGGCGAGCCGGTGGTGCTCACCACCCAGACCGCCAACGTCGGCTCGATGCGTCTCGCGGCGAAGCTGGGGTTCACTGAGGTAGAGCGGTTCGAGGCCTGGGGCGCCGAGCAGTGGCTCGGCATGAGGTCCCCGGTCACGCCGTCCAGTTGAGCCCCCGCCCCGACGGAACCGCCGGGGAGTACCCGCCCATCCACGCGCGAGCGGCCTGCAACCGCGACTTGCCCGCGCGTATGCCGGGCGTCACCTCCAGGCGCTCTCGTTTGGATCACCGGGCGGACCAGAGGAAGATAGGTGCTCCGGCCGTCTCGCACCATGACGCGTCTCAGCCGACGACAGGGAAAGCGGGTGGACATCAACTCGCTCAGAAACGATCAGTCAGTCGGCGAAGGTGCCGACCAGCCGCTGCGGGGTGATCCTGACGATCACCCGCACCACCTCCGGCGGTAGTTCCAGGTACTCCTCACCCGCGTCGGGCCCCTCGTACTGCTCGGCCAGTGCGACGGCCAGCTTCCGGCCCAGATCTTCGGCCACCGTCGCGGTACCGCGTACCTCCAGGTATCGCAGCGGGTTGGCCCGGTCGTAGACCGTCAGGCTGACCCGTGCGTCGCGCTCCACGTTGGTGACCTTGCGACGGCCGCCTGCCGAGGAGATCAGCACGTCGTCGCCGTCCCGGGCGACCCAGACCACTGAGGTCTGCGGGCTGCCGTCGGGGTTCACGGTGGCCAGCACCGCGGGATTCACATCGTCAAGGAGCCTGCGGGCGGCATCGTTCAACTTGATCGTCATGCCCGCGACCCTAGCCAGGTCGTCAGGCGGCGTCGACCGACATTTCCCCTGCCGGCGCACACGCAGGGCACCCCCGCTGACCGAGATCGCAAACCGAGGTACCCGGGCTCGTCTCATTCTGTAACTATCAGTTAGTCAGAGAAAACCACTTCAAGGACATCAGCGACGGCCGCACCGCCGATGTAGCCGCCTGGGTCAGCGCCGCGACCCCGGACCTGATCGGGAGTCACGACCTGACCGTCCTACAGCGTGCCGCCGACGCGGCCCTGTACGACGACAAGCGCTCCGGCCGTGCAGCCATCGTCACCGCTGCGCACGTCACGGTGAGGTCCATCAACAGCCGCCGCGCCGGGCGCCATGGCAGGGCCGTGTGTGTTGGGGGGCGAACCAAGTGAGCGTCCTCACCCTGCCTGAGGGAGATCGTGTATGCGGAGGCGTGCTGACCTGGGGGGGGGGACATTGACCGGCGTGTTCCCTGGCCGCTTGCCGACGTTGCCCGCTGTTCCCCGCCGCTTACCCTCTCATCGGGCACGCCGGGGGCACGTGGTCACTCGTAGTGCCGTGCGGCGCTGAGCGCGCGGGCGAAGAGCGTCCAGTCGCCCTCGGCCGGCAGAGTCTGCTTGTGGTTGGCGTACCAGCCGGGCGCAGACGAGAGCCAGGCTTCCAGGGCCTCCAGGAAGGAGGCCAGTGTCTGATTCTCCCAGTGATCACCGCTCTCGTCGTACTCAGCTCGGAGGCGTGCCAGGAAGGCGCACAGGGCCTCACGATCGGCGATGTGATCGTGGGGTGTGAGGTGATTGGGCATGGAGAAGTCCCCGCCTAGACGAATAGTTCCGAACTACTGAGGGTTGATCACAAATCTCTGTCGAGCCGGTGGCCCAGCTCTGCAAGTGCCATTTCTGCTGCGACGGCTACGGCTGGGTTGGGGTCGTCGAGAGCCGAGCGGATCAGGTTGGCGTAGTCACTCTCGCCTACGGCTCCGAGCCCACGCACCGATGCAGCTCGCACCCGGGCAACCTCGTCCGTCACCAGAGCCGCCAACAGCTCGACCGACTCGGCCAGTTCGTGGATAGTTACCAGCTTCGCCGCTGTTTCCCGCACCCGCCAGGAAGAGTCGGTCAAGGCTCGTCCGATCGCCGGAGCGGCCTCGGGTGTCCATGCATAGCGCAGTGCTCGGACCGCCCACACACGCGGCCAGTGACTCTGATCGGGGCGGCCGAGCCGCCCTGATCGCAGCGCGGCCGCGGCGGGATTGCCACCGATCCAGGCCAAGGACGGTTGGCAGGGATCGTCGGGCGCGATCCGCTCCTCCAACAGGGACACACACCACTCGGACACGGTCTCACGCCCCAGCTGCGCGCACGCCTGGGCGACCAGCACTTTGGGGTGTAGCTCCACGTCGACGGGAACGGGAAGAGTCACAGCCACCGTCCTTCACAGCCATGCGTAGCAAGTTCCAACCCTTCCTGAGCCGCTGATCGGACACGTCTGCCAGTGGTCAGCCGGGGTTCGGGAGAAGTGCGGCGATGCTCCCGCCTGATCGCTGGTCTGGTGGTTGGCTCTTGCTCAGTTTGGCAGTCAGCTGGATCCAGCAGCTGAAGTCCCTGGCCTCCCCTGCGTCGAGCGGCCCCACAGGACAGGACGCGGCACCTCGTGATCAGTCTCGGCCCGGACGACCGGCCAGCGTACGACCTCAGGCAAGAAGCGTGGACAGGCGTGCCGCCTGCCGCTCGACCGTTCCCGGCGGATTGCGGGGATGGTGAGCGTCGTCCAAGGACAAGAGGAACAACCACACGAGCGCCAGCAACCTGCGGCATTCCGGCAGCCGCGCGCGTTCGGCGGCGGTCAGGTCGAACAGATCGAGAAACGCCTCCGCATCGAGGGGCGAGCCTACCCAGCTGGCCACGTGTTCCGTAATCTCCGCCAGCTCGAAGGGCCGGTCACTGAGACCGGAGTCCTCGAAGTCGACGACATGCACGCGAGTGCCGTCCCACAGATAGTTGGCGAGATTGCCGTCCCCCGGACCGAAAACCATCGGGACCTCTGGCCGGCTGGTTCGTTCCATGCCTGAACGGGCCAGCCATGCAAGACCGCGGTCCATGGCCTCGCCCACCTCATCACTGACTCGCGGGCGAACCTGCGGCACCCAGGCGTGGATCTGGGTGATGAGTTGATGCTGCTGGCCAGGCCGGACCGGGACCTCAGCCAGGACTTCCGCCGGCACAGCCGCATACAGCTCGCTCGCCGCCGCGGCCAGAGCCTTGAGCTGCCGATCGCCGAGCGGCACTCCTCGCAACGGCTCACCAGGCACGCGCGACATCACCACCATCGGCTCCTCCGCCGCAAAGTCCACGCTTTGAGGGACCGGGGCCAAGCCCGGTGCATACGCGGCGAGCAACGTCAGCGCGCGCCACTCCCGCTCGCACACTCCGCGACTCTCAGGCCGGAACCTCTTGATCACGCTGTTGGACCGGAGCTCGACAGAGTGAGTACTCCATGCAACGGAAGTCATGAGACGCGATCCTCCCAGCAGGCGCATGGTCACAGGCGCCTTACAACGGCCAACACAATGAGAAGAGTGGGAGCTGGTCACCGCGTCTGGCGCGGGAGTTGGGCGTTCGATCTGGTGTGGGGACGTTACCGTGGATCGTGACGGATGAACTGTGGTACCGGTCAGCCGTTCATCGTCGGCTCGGAGGGGCGGCACCTGGTACTGCGGTGCCTCACACTCGCCGGGACCCCTGGGGCAACAAGCGACCGTCACTGACGTCACCCGCGGGACGGGTGCTGGCGAACGGACGTTACACTCCGTGGCCCGCGAGAGTCCTACGTTCGTCGTTTGATCGCCTGGGGGGCCATGCACCGTACCGCCGCTATCGTCTTCGTCACCGCCGTCTGCCTCGCCATTTCGGCCTGCACGACGGAGACACCAGGCGCCCACACCCCCGTACAGCGGACAGACGCAACAGCCTCTCCTGGCCCCGAGGCGAAATTCACTGTCGGCAGCGGCAGCAGTCATGGGAGCGCGCCCGTTCCGGACCTCGCGGGTCAGAATCTGCAAGCTGCCCTGGACGAAGCACGAGCTGCCGGCTTCCAGTCGATCCGCACGTACGACGTCCGAAGTCGTGGGCGCAAACCGTCCGTTGCTCGAAGCTGGAAGGTCTGCACCCAGGTGCCCGGAGCGCTGGGGAGGGCCAGCACCGACACCGCGATCCTTCTCGGTGTCGCAAAGCGCGAGGAAAGCTGCTTCGACGACAACTAACGGCCTACAACGGCTGGCACAGTGAGCCGAGTTGCTGGTGGGCGCATCAGGCAGCAGGCGAGTTCGAGGAACGCTTCGTGGATGTCGGTTCGCCGTTCCGCGCGGGTGCGCAGGCGTCGGAAGCCGTGCAGCCGGGCGAAGGTGCGCTCGGCCCTCTAGCGGTAGGTGCCCGGCGAGTGCCGTGCCGGGTCCCGCGGCGGGCGATTGCGGCACGATGCCGCGGGCGCGGACCTGGTCGCGGTAGACGTCGTGGTCGTAGCCGCGGTCGGCGGACAGGGCATCCGGCCTGCAGAACGGACGGCCGATGCGGCAGGGAACGGACGGGATCGCGTCGAGCAGGGGCAGCAGCTGGGTGATGTCGTTGCGGTTGCCACCGGTCAGCAGGATCGCGAGCGGGGTGTCGTGCCCGTCAGTGATCAAGTGGTGCTTCGAGCCGGCCCTGCCCCGGTCGACCGGCGACGGGTCCGTGCAGCTCCCTCCCCCTTTCAACGCCCTGACGTGGGAAGCGTCGACCACACAGCGGGATCAGTCGAGCCGGGATGCGGCGTTGGGCTCGGGCCGGAGCACCTCGTGCAACGCTGCCACATGTCGGCCTCGCCGCAGCACGTAGATGATCCCGCACAGCACCTGCCGCTCCGGCAGCCGCCTGCGGCCTGGGTACCGGAAGCGCCGCTCCCGCTGCGGCAGTAGCGGCTCCAGGTCAGGTAGTCCCACAGCTCATCCGACACGATCCACGGCGACGTCCCCTCACCCGAAGCGCACCCGCCATCGGCGGCTCCATCGTCTCGCTTCCAGGAGACGGCTGCCCCGCTGACCGTACGCCGGCGCGCACATGAATCAGATCAGTCCCAGTCGGACGACGGGCTGTTGAGGCTCCTTGAAAACGGCTCTGGCCGCGCTTGCGTGAGCGCCCCTGTATGTTCTCCCGGACTCGCGGAGGGCGAGTCGTCGGAGGTTCAAAGGAGTGATCGTGGCTGATGAGCGGCTTGAGGCCGAGTGGGTCCGCGGCTGGTGCGAGCAGACGGAAGCGGCAGTCACGGAACTGATGCGGTCCTTTGAGGCGCGCCATGGCTTCCCGCCCGGCAGGAGCGTGGTCGGGCTCGCAACGCCTGCGAGTCACAAGGCGACGGATGCCCTTGTGGAACTGACGCCGATCCCTTCGGACCTGACCACGATGTACTGGGTGATTGACGAGGTCTCCCTGCCCGATGTCGACAGCGGCTACTTCGTCCACCCGGCCTCCACGGTCGCAAGTCATTTCCGTGAGTACGGGGCCATCGAGATCGAAGGGGAAGAGCCTGCTTTGGTGTTCGCCAGCGACGGGGGTGGCCACCTGTTCGCGCTGGCAGGCTCCGGGCGAGTTTGGAGGTCCGCCACCGCTTCGTGGCTCGCTCAGTTCGACCTTGCTGCCGCCGGCCTGCAGGAGTTCTTCGAAGGGTTGACTCAACGGATCAGCCAACAGCGCTGATCTGCAGTCAGGAGAGGGCTGGATCACGACTCGTCTTCCCATCTGGAAGTGTCCATGCCTCGCCGGCCACCGGGCGAGATCAGAACCGAGCAACTCCGCCGCAGGAGCGCCAGAAGCCGACAGGACATCCCTGGTTTGTCCGCTGCGACGAACCGGCAGATCGCACAGTTCGAAGCTCAGTACCGGTTGCCTTCCGGTCACGTCGCCCACGCCTTCCGGGCATGGGCTCTGGCGCTTCACTCATGGCCGAACCACGGACCCAATCACGGGTGCGGAACCACCGTCTGGAGGGACAGGCACGCCCGAACGCTGCTGCAAGGTGCGGCCTCGGCCATGAATCGCAAGGCACGCCGTGAACTACTCGGAGCGGTCGCACCCCTCGACGACCGCTTCATGGCACGAACATTGCCAGATCCGTTCTCGCCACCCACAGATCCCTGGTGGAAGCGCCGCCTCGCGGAGTGACCCCTCTCGACGATTCAGTCACACGGGCTGCCAGAGCTGCCAGAGCTGCCAGAGCATTGAAAGCGGCCACCGCCGCTCGCCATCCCCACTTGGTTACGGGCTCAACCAGGGGGGTGTCCACCTGACAGCCAACTGATTTGGGGTGTCGGTGCCATGTCGGAGCACTATCGGTCGGATGTCGGTGGCTCGTCGGCGGGGGCTGGCACTTTTCCAGAGACGGCCGGCCGGAGCTCACCGGGCGGCCCGATCCCGAAGGAGCCACCATGCACACCCCAGTCACAATCATCGGCGCCGGACTCGGCGGACTCACGCTGGCCCGCGTCCTGCACGTTCACGGAATCCCGGTCACGGTCTACGAAGCGGAGTCATCCCCCTCGGCGCGCGCACAGGGCGGATTGCTCGACATCCACGACTACAACGGGCAGCTCGCACTCAAGGCGGCCGGGCTGATGGACGAGTTCCACGCCATCGTTCTGGAGGGTCGCCAGGCGATGCGGGTCCTCGATCGGGACGGGACTGTCCTGCTCGACCAAGCCGACGACGGCACGGGCGGACGCCCCGAGGTGCCGCGCGGCGACCTGCGCAAGATCCTGCTCGACTCACTCCCGGCGGGCACCGTGCGGTGGGGGCACAAGGTCAGCCGCACCCGTGCCCTCGGCGAGGGTCGCCACGAGGTGACGTTCGCCGACGGCGGCACCGTCGTCACCAGCATGCTGGTCGGCGCGGACGGCGCGTGGTCGCGGGTCCGGCCGCTGCTGTCCACCGCCACACCCGAGTACATCGGTAAATCGGTCGTCGAGACCTACCTGTTCGACGCCGGCACACGGCACCCGGCCGCCGCGACAGCGGTCGGCGGCGGGATGATGATCGCGCCTTCTCCGGGCAGGGAGATCTTCGCTCACCGGGAGAAGGACGACACTCTGCACGCCTACGTGGGGCTGTCCGAGCCGCAGGACTGGTTCGCCGCCATCGATTTCGCCGATGCCGCCACGGCCACCGCGCGGATCGCGCAGGAATTCGACGGCTGGGCGCCGGAGCTCACCGCGCTGATCACCGACAGCGACGTCGCGCCGGTCCTGCGCCCCCTCTACGCTCTGCCGACCGGGCACCGGTGGGACCGGGTGCCGGGGGTGACCCTGCTCGGCGATGCCGCCCACCTCGCGGCTCCCAACGGCGAGGGCGCCAACCTGGCCATGCTCGACGGCGCCGAACTCGGTGAAGCCCTCGCCGCGCACCCCGACGACATCGAGACGGGGCTCACCGAGTACGAGCAGGCCATGTTCCCCCGCAGCGCCGAGACCGACGAGATGCCCGGGATCGACTCCGCCGACAACACAGCCCACGGCCTGATCAACATGTTCACCGAGAAGGGCGATTGAGCCACTCAAGCCCCAAACTGATGCCCTCCTTACCGCCCTCCCGCCCTCCCGGCCGCCTGAGCGCCTGAGCGCCTGAGCGCCTGAGCGCCTGAGCGCCTGAGCGCCTGCAGGATCTCAAGAAACCATCGCTTTCTGCGGATGGTCCTGCGAGGCCGTCCGGGCCCCGCAGGGGCTCCTCGAACCCCTTCCGCACCCTCGAAGGCCGGGCGCATCCGCTTCGCCGACGTCAGCCACGTCCCTGAGTGGGGAACAAGAGCAGGTCTGGGGCAACGGAGCCGATCGGGGGTGGGGAAATTCAGGGCTCTGTCCGCAGTTCCGTGATCGGGTAACGCCTGCGTCCCTCACCGACTCAGTAGGCTGGCTGGGTGACTGATCACGGCATTGAGTTGCCCGCTTTTCGTCTGCATGTTGTGCCGGCGGTCCTCTCTCTGGCGAGCCCCTCATGGCAACGCGAAGTGTGGCTGCAGCCGGAGGAGTTCGACGACCTGGACTACGTGGTCAACGTGCTTTTCGACGACTTCTGCAGCGCGGACGACCCGGCTCCGTGGCTGGGCAAGAGCCTACGGACCGAGGAGGAGGTCACGCTCATCAAAGAGCTGGGCACGGCCTACTCGGCAGTGCAGGAATCCGTGGGTCGCGGCGCCCCGGATGAGGCCTATCTCGATCATCCGGGGTGGGGTATCGTGATCACCATCGCGGCCAGACTGGCCCAGGTGATGGTGACCAATGACCTTCGAGCTGCGGCTCTCCTACATGAGCAACGTCAGCGCGCCTGACAACCAGGGCCGTGCTGCAGCGGAACCGACGGCTGGGTGAGAATGCAGGTCCAGAGGAGCTCGAACAAGGCCCGACCATGAGCATTCACGGAAGTGCGGCCAGAGCCAAATTCAGGAATCCTCATCAACATCGGCGGCCATCCGCAGAGAGATCCACACTTGCCGGGCTGCTGGGGCGAGCGTGCCGGCCAGGCCGATCGGCGGCTGCGGTGGACTGTCCAGCGCCCCGTCGAGCACCCGCTCGTCGCGGATCACCAGCGGTGGGGGGTGACCGCAATTGGCCCAGCGCAGTGCTCCGGTCTCTGCATCGAGCCGACACAGCACGCCGGTGCAGAAGTGGTCGGGCAGCCATTGGGCGAGCGCCTGGTCGACGGCGCTGACGACGTCGACCAGGTCGCCACCGCCGCGACGGGCGACATGCTCGCGGTGCGGGTGCGGGCGGCGAGCCAGTCGCTGTAGGCGCGCTTGGAGGTGATCAGCATGACGAACAGATGAGCCAGCATCCGGGTGCGGCGCATCCGTATCCCGTCGAGCGAGGCGGTCCGCACCTCCAGCACGCCCAGCCGCGCCGCACCGTCGATCAGCGGCATCCAGGCGATCAAGCCGTCGTCGGCCTCGGCCACCCGCGGGGAGACCGTTCGGTACGCCCAGCCGGCCGACGAACGGTCCACCGGCAGCGGATCCAGGGCCTCGTCGAGCGGGATGAGCAGCCGTTGTTACAGGTCGACGAGGTAGACCAGCGCGGTGCCCAGGCCAAGGGCCGAGGCGCACCGGTTCGCCAGGGTGGGCAGTTCGACTGGCAGGGCAGTCTGCGCCTCGATGATCAGCTCTTCCAGCCGATTCTCGTCGACGGCAGTGTCGGGACCGGAGGACGCGTTCGGTAGGTCCGACACAGGGATCACCCCTTCCATGCCCAGTCTCACACCGATCCCGTCCGCTCTCACGTCAGGCACGGCGGCGGCCGGGGCGAGAGCGGCGGCCAGGGTGGTCAGTTCAGCTCGATCGACCGGGCACACCTCATGCGCCATGCACTCGATCAGCCGATCCTCATCACCCCGTGGAAAGGAATCGGACTCCATGTCGGTGGTAGCCATCAGCCGGTGGTGAGCTGCTTCGGCGCGCGGGGCCGGGCATTCAGGCGGAAGAACTACTCCAGCTCGCACTGGATCCGTCTGCGGACCACGAGCCCGATCGAGTGCACCTTCGCCGCCGTCAGGCTGCGGACCAAGGTCATCCGCGGCGCCGGCTCCCGTACCGCCGCCCTCACCATGGTCTTCAAGCTCGTCGAGTCGGCCCAGCGGCGGTGGCGAGCCGTGAACGCACCTCGCCTCGTCGCCCTCGTCCGCGCCGGAGCCCGCTTGAAGCGTGGTCTCTTCTGGCACGGCTGCCACTTGAGCGCGTGAGTACACACGAAGCGGCCTCCGCTGCCCGGACCAGTCGGTCAGCGGGGGTCGCTTGGTTGTTTCTGGCCGGCGTCGTCGAAGAGGGCAACTGCGCCGCGATTGTGGACGGTCGGCGGCGGGCTGTCACCGCGTGCGCGGCTCGGCGTGCATCAGCAGCGGGCCTGGAGTGAGCGTGGTGAAGGCGCGTGGGCGGACGGTGTGGGGCGGCTCCGGACGCAGGCGCCAGCGGGGCAGGATGGTTGCCAGGGTCAGGTGGACTTCGGCGAGGCTGAAAGCGTTGCCGATGCACTTGTGCGGGCCCGCGCCGAAGGGCAGGAAGGCGGTGCCGGTACCGGCGTACGACAGCTCTGCCTCGGGCCGGTCCGGATCGAAGTCGTCCGGGCGGGTGTGGTGGCCGGGTGAGTGGTGGAGGGCGTAGGGACTGTAGAAGACGTAGGCGCCCTCCGGTATGCGGTGTCCGCCGAGTTGAGCGTCGGTTGCGGCACGGCGTGGGATGAGCCAGGCCGGTGGGTACAGGCGCAGGGTCTCGGCGACGACCCGGCGCAGGAGGCCGAGACGGGGCAGGTCGTCCAGGGCGGGGGGCTTGTCGCCGAGTTCGTGGCGGAGTTCGGTGTGGAGGCGTTGGTCGACGTCGGGGTGCGCGCCCAGCAGGTGCAGGGTCCAGGCGAGGAGAGCAGCGTTGGTGTCGGTGCCCGCGAGGAGGAGGGTCATGACCTCGTCGTGGATCTGCTGTTGGGACAGGGGCCGGCCAGTGTGTTCGTCTCGGGCTGCGAAAAGCGCGGTCAACAGGTCGGGGCTGGGAGTGGGGTCGTTCCTGCGGTCGTCTATGAGTTGCGCCACCAGGGCGTGCAATCGGCGCACGGCGGTGGTGTAGGCGCGGTTTTCGCGGGTGGGCAGTGCGTGGAGCCAGCTGATGGGCAGCGCAGCGCGCTTGCCGACGCCGGCAAAGGCGACTGGCAGGTGCGTGGTGATCTCGTGGACCGCGTCGTCGGGCAGGCGTACCGAGTACAGACAGCGGGTCAGGGCGGTGGCGGCGATCCGGTACATCTCCCGGTCGACGCGCAGGCGCTGGCCGTGGCGCCAAGCGGTGCTGCGTTCCTCGGCGACAGCGGTCATGATCTGGGCATAGTGCTCCATGCGGTGGGGATGGAACAGCGGCTGGAGCGTGCGGCGCTGTCGCATGTGCGTTTCGCCCTCGCTCGTACCCAGGCCGTTGCCCGCCAGGACACGCACGGTCTCATACAGCGGGCTGCCGGCCTTGGTGAACTCCCGGTTCCGTACGACGAGCAGCTCGTGGACCAACCTGGGCTCGTTGACCAGGTATCCCGGGATCGGGCCCAGCCGAAGGGCGACCAGGTCGGCCTGTCCGCGCAGGGAGTCGAGGAACCGCAGCGGACGGAAACGCAGTTGCCAGGCATGTCCGAGCAGGGGGAGACCCCCGGGGGCAGTGGCCAGCGTCGCGGGGCGGTCCCGGGGCTCGGTATCAGTGGTGGAAGGCGCGGCAGTCATCGTCGAAATGCCCTTTCTGTGCATCGTTCACTGGGTACGCCGCCGAGCTGGGATGCCGCGCTGTCGGTTGTCCGAGCGGCTACGCACGGCCCTGCGGCGCGCTGTCGTGCACGTATGGCGGTGCCGTGGGATCCGCCCACGCGGCGATCTGGTAGCGGGTCGAGCGGTAGTGGAACCAGTGCACCGACGAGATCCAGTTGCGCATGTTGTACAAACACGACTGCACCGCCTCCCGTTCCAACTCCGGGAGCCGCTCGGCCAACAGACACACACCCTGCTCGGCACGCTCGAAGTCCCGCACCCGCGCCCGCAGACACGCCGCCAGCAACCTGGCACCCTCCCGTAGGGAGACCCCGGCCTCGCGGGCCAGCAGGATGCCCAGGTTGTGGACATCGCGGACTGCGGCCTCCTTGGCCATCGAGTGCAGGTCGTTGAACCATGCCGCGAACTCCTGACATGCCCACCCGGCCTCCCGGTACGGCTCGCTGAGCCGAACCGTTTCCGGCAGTACCCGGTCAGCGGCGAGCTCCAGGCAGTCCAACCACACACCCATGCCGAACGTGTGCCGACGCAAGGACAGGTACTCCGCCACGCTGGGGATCCGGCCGCTGGTGCGGTTGTGGAACTCGCGGCCATATGCCGCGATGGTCCGGCAGAAGTGACTGGCGAACCGCTCCGCCCACCCTGATCCCAGACGCTCCTGGAGGCGCAGGACACAGTCTGCGAAACCAGCGACCAGCGGCTCGTCGTGACCCGTGTGACGGTCCGGCGCCCGCAGCGTTTCTCCGAGAGCGTACTGCAAGGCGTACCAGGCCGCGGTCCGCCCATGCACTGCGTCGCGGTCGTGCCGGTCGTCCCACGCGAAGAACCACACACTGAAGTCGTTGATCGCGCACAGGGCCGGCAGCGGCGCCCCGACGTAGTACCCGGTGATCAGGTCGGTATAGCGCAATCCGTCAAGGTGGTCGCGGGCCGCGTCGGCTGTCATGATCCCCCGCTCGACTGCCCACTGATATGTACGGTTGCGGACGTGGTCGTAGTCGGGGTGCCGGTTGAGGGGAAACGGCACTTGGATCTCAGGGACCTCGATCGTGGATGACCTCTGTGCTGACATCGAGCGCGTCCTTTCCCTGTCGTCCGCCCAAGGACAGGCGACGCGTCCAACGTGCGGGACACGGCATGACGAACACCATCACCCGCTGCAGCGACCCCGAAAGGTGCCGCGCACAGCGCACAGGCGCACGCGAAGGGCACCGCGTGCGACCCGACGGCTCCGTCCAGGAACCGGATCCATCTGTGTCTGCGATCCATCTGTGTTTGCGCCCTGAGGCCTCGCGTGAGCGGGAGGTGGAACGGCTGGTGGGCCTCGGTGCGTAGCGGACCCCGACCTCGGCGCTGCCGGCAAGGTCGAACGCTTCAACCGCACTCTGCTCGACGAATGGAATTACGTCCCCTACACCAGCAACGACGAGCGAACCCAGGCCCCGGCTTCCGGACATCGCCCGGGACGCCGTCACGGACGGGGCGGAAGTACCGTGAGGGCGAAGGTCCATAGCATCGTCGGAGAGGTGTGTACAGCGGTCACAATGCGTCGCTGTCCGCCGGCGCCGCTGTCGTCGGTCCTCCTGCTGGAGACGGAATCGGGCTGCACTGCGGTGAGGTGGATGTCCTGACCGGCGTAATCGGCGGTGACAAGCATGGAGTCGGCCGTTCACATCTTCACTGAATCATCACGACGTTCAACTCCGGGTTTCCCACATACGAGTTTCCGGCTACTTCTCTCGTTTGGCGGGGCGCACGCCTCGCTACAGCTCGCTATGCTGCGGCTCGGTTTTTCTGATCCGAGAAGGATGCAATGTCGACTCGCAAGCTGGCAGCGCTCGCCGTTGGCACTCTCGTACTGGTCACGGGGTGTTCGGACAGCGACGGTGACGCCAAGGATGCTACGCCGTCCACCAGCACGGAGTCGTCATCGATCGCCTCGCAGCCCAAGTACACGAAGTTCGCCGACTTTCCGGGCAAGGACTTCGTGACGACCGAACCGGGGATGCCGCTCGGCGTGCGCGTGAAGCCCGTGGAGACTGGCTGGACACCCGAATTGGTGGGCAAGTCGGCCGACCCCGGGAAGCACTTTGTCGCCGTCTACGTCGCTGTGACCGGCGAGCTGCCCGACCGTGGGGTGGAAAGCGTCGAACTCAAGTATCTTCGGCTGAAGTTCAAGTCGACGGAGCAGCCCTGCGATGTCGGGCAGAGCGGCTACTGCTTCTACGAGGCGTATCCCAGCAGCGAACTCGTCGACCTCGACGATGTCCAGGCGGACGCGGGCAACGAGTGGCCCAACTACAGCTGGAGCGAAACCCTCCTCGGAAGCAAGGTCGAGCGAGGCGAAACCCAGATGGGCGTGGTCGGATTCAGTCTGTCGGACACGGAGCAGGCCACGTCGTTCGAGCTGTGCGGTCCCACGAGGGACGCCGAAGTGGACGCCGACAAGTTCCCCTGTGTCCCGATCAAGACTCCTAGCCGGGCCTAGGGTCTGTTGGGAAAGTGCCGGTCACAGCCACTCGTTGAGGGCTGCGACCAGCACGGTCGCCTCGTAGCGGACGGCTGGCTTTTCGTACCTCGTGGCCACGGCCCGGTGGCGCTTGAGACGGTGGTCCGGTCGCCTGCGAGGCCGGCCGGGGCCGATCGCGGGCACCCGGATCGCCGCCCGCCCCGGAACGTCCGACGCCGTGGTCGTCCGGCTCGACGGCGACGCCGCCGGGCGGCCTACCGGCTCCTTTTGCAGGTCCCCCTTTTCGCCGCCCCAGCGGCGTGCGGTGTGCGGCGCTCATCTCAGGGGCTGGCGAATCGGCCCGAAGGACGGCTTGTGCGGTGCGCGGCTTCGTTCTCTGGAACTACCTGACCTCCTACGGCCCGGACACGACGCAGACCGTGTTCCGCCTCCGCGGCCACCTCGTCCCGCGCGCCGTCCGCGACGGCCTCACCCTTCCTGGCCGGCGCCACCCGCGCACAGGCCGCCCGATGATGCGCTGCTCCTTCCGGCGCTGCGGCGAAGCGCCCGGCTCCCTCTCCCCCGCAGACCGGGTCGTCGTAGACGCTAGATGGGTGCGGCCACCGTTGATCATCATGAGCTGTGTGGACTTACGGTGAGCCGGTGGCCGCAGGCCACAGGACAGATCCCGTCCGCTGGCGGGAAGCGTTTGAGGCGGCCATAGGCCGGATCGCGGGTCGGTTCGCGCCGGTCGAACCCCGCCTGCGGGCTGGGCGGTTGGTGCTGGGCCTGCTGTCCGACCTGCCGCGCAAGAACCGCTGGACGACCGCGGAGTGAGCCGGGGAATCGACCCCGCACGGCATGCAGCACCTGCTGTGCCGGCCTCCTGGGACGCGGCTGCGGTCCGTGATGACGTGCGCGAGTACGTCGTCGAGCACCTCCACGACGAGGCCGCGGTGCTGGCCGTCGACGAGACCGGTGACCTCAAGAAGGGCACCCACGCCGTCGGGGTCCAGCGCCAGTCCACCGGTACAGCCGGGAATCGCGAACTCCCAGGCCGCTGTCTACCTCGTCTACGTCGGCGAGCGGGGACACGCCGCGGTGGACCGGGAGCTGTACGTCCCGCGCTCCTGGACGTGCGATTCGCAACGCTGCAAGGCCGGTGCCCCAGCGAGCCTGGCAGAAGCTCTCCTCCGGACCCGGCGCGAAGGGACAGCGGTTCTACGACTGGGCCGTCATCGACCTGGCCGATTCGACGCCGGGCCACCGCCAGCTGCTGATCCGCCTCAACCGCACCACGGGTGAGCTCGCTTCCTATCCGACCCACACCCGACGGCCTGGTCCCACTGTCCTGCAACGAGATGCAGCGCCTGTTCATCACCTCGTCGTCCAGCCGCTCCACAACGCAGCCCACCGGCTCGGCTGGTCCGACTGGCGCCGCCGCCATCAGCAGCGATCACGCACAAGTCATTACCGGCGACATGCCGCATCCCAGACATGAAGATCACGATCTACAGCTGGAGTACTAGTAGTGCTTCGTTAGGTTCTGGCTCTGGTTCTGCTTGGGGTGAGGGGGCGGCCGCAGGTGGTGCAGGTGCCGGTCCAGCACCTCAACAGGTCCTGGAGGACGTCGAGGACCTGGTAGAGAGTGAGGCCGGCGTGTGTGCTTTTGGGTCGAGCCGCCGAAGGGTGAGGAAGGCCTGGGCGGCGGTGACGAGGGTTACGTGGTGGTGCCAGCCGCGCCAGGTGCGGCCCTCGAAGTGGTCCAGGCCCAGACCGTGTTTGAGTTCGCGGTAGTCGTGCTCGATCCGCCAGCGCATCTTCGCCCACCGCACCAGGTCGGCGATCGGCGTGGTGGCGGCCAGGTTCGATATCCAGTAACCGGTCGGAGCGTCCTGCCCGACAGGCCATTCCACCAGCACTGTGTAAGCGGGCAGGACACCGTCCCACCGGTAGTGCCCACCGCCTGCCCCCTGGGCGGCGGCCAGGGCCTGCTTGCCCGCCGGACGCACGGTGAGCACGGCGAACCGTGAGGTCATCCGCCCTTTGCTGCCCTGCCGCCAGGTCACCTCGACGAGCATGTCCGCAGGGATCTGGGCTGCGTGCTGGGACAGGGCTCGTGGCGGGGTTCGATAGCGCGGCAGGGTCGGCGGTCCCAGGCCGCCGTAGTCGGGCTGGTGAGGCTCGGCCTGTTCGGGGTGGTGTCCCCGTACTCGTCTGAGTGCACCACCAAGTACAGAGTTATGTGCACCACTGCTCAGGCCACGTCGGTGTCCCGCTCGATGGCCTGGAGGCGG
>NZ_JBIAWE010000034.1:0-46237 GCF_042895235.1 Streptomyces sp. NPDC001410 | reverse complement strand
CCTGTTGAGGTGCTGGACCGGCACCTGCACCACCTGCGGCCGCCCCCTCACCCCAAGCAGAACCAGAGCCAGAACCTAACGAAGCACTACTAGGCACTGTCCCGCCGATCATGCAATCCGTCGGAGGCTCCTACACTGCCTGATGAGGGAGCGGGTAGGCAGAGAAGGCGAATCGGAAGGGCAGACGCAGGGCGTGCGAAACGAGCGGTTGGCGGCCCTGTCGCCTGACCAGCGGCGTCAGGCCGCTGCATTGGCCCTGTGGCCATGGCGTGCGCCGCTGCTCGCGTTCGAACTGGACGAAGCGTGGGGTATCGACCCATCCGTACTGGAGTCTCTGTTTCGCCTGGCAGCAGAGGCTCCCAGTGAAGCTGCGGATCGGGCATACCTGCAGGCCGTCGCCGAGCTGCGCACGGCCCAACTGTTCGCATCCGAAGTAGACCCGGACACGATCGAACTCATCCAGTTGGAGACCATCGACAGCCTGCTGACCTTCGGTGCGTGGTTCGACAGCCCTCGCTCAGTCGAGGTCGAGCGCGTAGTCGAAACCACATCCGGCCTGGCGAACTACCTCGACGGTCTCGTCGAGGGCTCGCTCTACTCCCACCCGTGGGAGCAATCCCACCGCCAGTACCTTGCCGACCTGGCGGACAAGGTCAGTGGCCAGGGCTATCTAGCCGCTCGGAACTCTGCCATCGAGTCGGCCTGCCACGACGCCCTCCGCTCGCTCCCCCATGAAGGACTATTCGACTCCGACGCCGGTCGCGAGTTGCTTGTGTTGTGCGAGGACTTCGGCGAAGAGATCGTCGCAACGTTGCGGTGGCTCCGGACGACCGGATACTAGCGATCACATCCTGAGCCGGATGACGAGCGCGGCGGCTGTGACGGTGCCAAGGAAGACATAGCTGCGCTTGTCGTACCTGGCCACCGCCCGCGACTGCTTGAGTTTGCTGATGGCTCGGTCCACCGTGTTGCGCTTCTTGTATCGCTCCAGGTCAAAGCCTGGTGGCCGGCCGCCGCCTCTGCCCCTTCGTGAGCGGGCCGCCCGGGCGTTTGACTTCTCGGGAATGGTGTGCGCGATGCTGCGTCTTCGCAGGTAGTCGCGACAGGGACTGTTGCTGTACGCCTTGTCCGCGGCGCCGCTGTCCGGCCGCTTACGCGGACGCCCCGATCCCAGCCGGGGCACTCGGATCTCTTCCAGCACCGGGACGAACTGGGGGTGTCCGCACGCTGCCCGGCCGTGACCACCACGACAACGGCCGGCAGAGACCATCCGCGCTCAGGTGGGCCTTCGTGGTGAAGCCACCGCGGGAACGGCCGAGTCCCTTGCCTCCCACCACCCCCGCCAGGCGGCCCCGCCACGGACGCTCGTGCTGGTGTTCTGCATCCAGGGCCCCCCTTGGTGAACCTGCGGGTGCGGGAGGAGGAGCGTGACGGGCAAGATGCCGAGTCGAACCATGCTCCAGTCGACCCGGCTGGCCGGGTCGGCGACCGCTAGACGGTGCGCAGGATCAACGAGCCCCCCCCGGACAGTCACATGATCCGGCAGGCGGAGCCTAGCCCCCGCGTGGCCCGCCGCCCCGGGATCGGCGGGCCGGCGTCTCCAAGGACGCCGACGCGGGGTAAGCGGAACCTACTCTTCCGATTGCCAAATCGGAAGCCCTTACTCCCATTGACCCTCAGCCTGCACAGATGCAAGGTGAACCCCACGCGCAGCGAGGGAGCACAGCATGAGCCGAGCCACCGACACACTTCGCATCATCGAGTACTGGACGGACAAGGACACCCACGTGCTCTTCCCCGTCGAGCGAAGCGAAGAAGTCGACCGCATGAGCGATGCCCAGTTGATCTCGGAGTACGGGAACCCCGAGGACGGGGCGGCCACGCGCATCGTCCACTAGGTGGGCGTCTGATCCTTAGCACGGCAGGCCGGGCGAGCGTCTGAGCGTTGCTGCCGTACCGCACCGCGAGTCCCCGACACCGTACACATGGGCCGATCTGCATCGGTTCGCAACCGAGCATGATCACTCCCGTCGCAGGGGCAGTCGAGGGAGTGATCCCTCCGACGGAGTCGTTCATACATTCGAATCCACGTTGGCCCAGTCCTCGCCACCGCAGCCGCCGACTGGAGGGCGCATGTTCCGCGTCACGGAACCTTGATCACCTGGGGAGGCTGCATCTCATCCTTCCTCCACACCGGCCAGGGCTTCGGTGATCATGCGAGTGGCGAAGTCGCGGTCGTCGGTAAGTCGGTTGACGTGCTCCGCGAGCAGAAAGGCGGTGGCTTCCAGGGGATTCATCTCGTCCTCTGACCAGTATCCGTACTGCTTGCGCCACAGGCTGGGGCTCAGGCCGGTGCCTGCAGCGACGAGCAGGCCGGCCATCATGGGGATGGCCTCGGGACGGACGCTCCTGGGCATCATGCGCATCGAGGCCACAAGGTTGGGCACCACGTACTCGATGACATCCTTGCCGTGGTCCTCGTAGGCCATCCGCAGCCACTGCATGAACATGTAGATGAGCGTGCACGCGCCGTCCAGCATGTCATCGACGCCGCCGGGACCCAAGGACGCGGCGAACTGGTCGGTCAGCGCTTGCTGTTCGGCGTCGGTCTGGGCCTTGCCGTTGTAGATGGCTTTGAGCCGAGAGTCGATCATCATGAGTGCTGCGCCCACATCGCCAGCGGGAGCGTGCTGAGGGTCGCAGGGCGATGACACAGGTTTCTCCTCATCTGAACCGTGAGTGACGCGGCGTGTCCGTACAGTAGCCCGCCGCTGTTGCGCGGGCCAAGTTGTCCCGTAACCTCGCGAGGCTGAAGGTCATGCTGTGTCTGGGGCGGCGCCGATGGCGCCGGCCGAGCGAAGCGAACGCCCGAGGCCTCCGGTGAGGATGCGGGGGTGTCGCCGCCACCACCAGAGGTCGGGGTCGGGCAACCGGTGAAACTGGTCGAGTGCTCGGCCGTCGTCGTCGACGGTCGCGGCCTTGTACCGGTCGTCCACAGCTTTGATCTGCGGGGTCCAGAGCTGGACGACGTGGTCGTCCAGCAGGAGCCACGCCTCGTGCAGCCAGTTTCGGCAGTAGAGGTCGTTGGTGTACTCGTAGATGTCGTCGCCGTAGCCGCGCTCGATGACGCTCACCAGGGCGGCCCATGCGTTCACCCTTTCAGCGACTGTGAATGCCGTCCGCCAGCCGCGCTGGTGCAACAGCTCTCCCACCTCGGTTTCAGTAGCCACGGGCGTGAGGCTCTCATGCCGAATCTGTGCGGGCGACCGAGATATGTCCCGCCAGAGGCTGCGGGCCCGGAGCGTGATCAGGGTGAGACGATCCAGCCGTGGCTGGTGTGATCACGGCGTCAGAACCCTCCTGGATAGACCGAGGCCGGTTTGTGGCGGCGGCTACACCGGGGGAGGCACGGACCTTCTCGGACGTCCTCTCCCGGCCAGACCGCATTTCGGGGCGCCGGACCCGGACACGGTTCCGCGGGGGCCCCGACGGGGTGACGACGCGTGTCGGCTGGACGCACGTGCGGAAGTCGGACGTCTTGCTTACGCCGGCGCCGGAGAGCTCCGCTCTGATCGTCTGGCCATCAGAACGCAGCAGCGCCATCTGGCACTGAGACCATCGCGCCGACCACGGCCGGCTGGTCGGCAATTCGGTCGGCCCGGGTGACGGGTACGGTCTCAGGTGGAAGTCCTGGCCGGTGCGCCTTCCTGACCCGACTTGAGCGATGGGACCTCATCGGCCTTCGGGGACGGCCCCATGCTGCCGGAACTCGTGGTGAGAGCCATAGGGAAGTAAAGGGCAAGATGGGACCATGACCGAGATCCACACTCCCCGTCTTCTCCTGCGCCGCTGGCTGGATGACGACCTCGTCCCCATGTCCGAGATCCACGCCGACCCGGACGTGATGCGGTGGGTCGGCGACGGTGCGCCGCGCTCCTTTGAGGAGACCTCCCAGGACATCGAGGCCTGGGAGGAGGAGTGGGACGAGGAGGGTTTCGGGATCTTCGCCGTCGAACTCCTCGCATCCGGGGAGCTGGCCGGAGCGGTCGGCCTGTACCTCGCCGACTCCCCGCCCGCCGTCGCGGACCATGTGGCGGTCTGCTGGCGGCTCGGGCGCCAGTACTGGGGGCAGGGCTACGCGTCAGAGGCGGCCCAGGCCACGCTCGAGTTCGCCCTCCAGGACCGCGGTCTGGACCGGGTCGTCGCCGTGTGCCGCACCAGCGACACCGCGTCCGCGAACGTGCTGGACAAACTCGGCATGCGTGCAACGGGCACTGCGCAAGACCCGGACACGGGCCACGACCTGCGGGTGTACGGAATCGACCTCACAGAGTACGAGGCCTAACTACAGCCAGCGGTGGTCACCGTAGTCGTCCATCGCCCCATGAGGCAGCCCGACGCACGAGGCGGCCACGGCGTAACGCCATCTCGGGCGGTGCACAGCGAGCCCAGTGCCCGAACTCGCTCGCTGCCCTCCGGCACGGCATCTGATCGTGACCGAAGGGCCGGCCGGGCGCCAATCTGCAGGAGTGGCGGGCTGCCTCCTCGACCACGGCGAGCTGCTGTTCCCCGTACCGTTCTGCACCACGGCCTGAACGCCCCAGATCACCTGACCTCGCGCTTTCCGCGCCTTCAACCCGACGACCGCACCGCCACCGTACTGCGCCCGCTCAGCCGAGTAGGCGACCGCTCCTCCCTCCCCCGGCGAAATCCGACGCCGGGGTGGACGGGACAGCCCCGGTAGTGACGTCACGTTCGCTGCCGCTGACCTCGGCTCCGGTGACAAACGCACGCGCGTCGGCCGTGGTCTCAGAAGCTGTGTCTGAGGCCCCCATGACAATGCGAACGCGCTTCCGATGAGCCATCTATGCTGGTCCGCAGTAGCACAGGGGGAGGGGACAGCGGATGGACTGGTTCTGGTGGGTTCTCATCGTCTTTTGGACGGGTGGCTTCGCGTGGGCAGCGGACAACGTCCGCACCGCACTGCGTAATCGGCATGAGCGCAAGTTGGAGTTGCTGGAGGCGGCAAGACAGGAACGTTTGGCCGTCGAAGCAGCGAACAAGTCTCCGGAGCCAGTGTGCGGATGCACGCACCATCTCGCCAAACACGACAAGCAGGGCCAGTGCCACGAGCGCGTCGAGGTGCCAGTGGCCTGGGATGAGAACAAGAAGCCGCTGCGTTACGAGGCTGGTCAGTGCAACTGCCAGCAGTATGTGGGACCGCAGCCTCTCTCGCAGGTGTTCGCGGAGGATCTGACAGATCTCGCCTGACCAGGATGGCGAGGCCACTCTCCGTACGTGACGCTGGGGACAGTTGATCGCCAGTGCGATGGGGAATTCCCGGCGGCTCTCTTCGTTTCCTACGCTGGCCGCATGGGCAGGGAGCGGTGTTCGCCCGGCTGCGGCTGGTCGCCGTTGCGGACGACGACGCTGGGCCGCGGTTGTGCCGTGGGTGTGGTCGTCTGCTGATGCCATCGGCGAAGGAGACGGCAGTGTTCTCCGGCGACGGCGCCCGATGCGGATGCTTGGTTGTCTGCCCCGCGTAGCAGGGGCGGAGGAACAGGTAGCTGCCGTGCAGTCGGCCGGTCAGTTCGTCGAACGCGGCGGCACAGGCTTCCGCGTCGACCGCCATGGCTGAGTGGGCCGCGTAATCCTCGTACAGCTAGGCCCACGCCTCGAACGCACCGATCTGGCGGTCCAGCCATCGCTTCAGTTCCACGCCCGCCCCCAGGCCCCACGGCCCACCCGACTGGGCAACCGTAGCCGAGGCTCCCCCGCCGGGCACGGGCACCGGCCGTCACCTCACCCGAACCGAGGACGCTCCGGACACACGGGCCGGGGAGCGACGTGCAGCCCCCCCCTCCCCCGGCCGTTCGGCTCAGCGGAGGACGACGTTATGGGCGGGCGAGACGTCCGGCTGGAGATGTCCGTAGCCCAGGTCGGCCATGACAGGGCCGAGGATCTTGGCGAATGCCTCGAACGACTCGGGAGACTCCCACACGTCGGTGACCCGCCAACAGCCGCCGACGGGCCCCGCGACGTGGGCGAGCAGTCCTGGTACGGGCAGGTCGGCCGCCGAGGTGAAGCCCTGGCCATCGGTGACGCGATTGATGCAGGTGTCGTACAACTCTTGAGCGGCAGGCGTGTTCTCGAGGTCGAAGGTGACGATGATGGCCATGGTCAGGCGCTCCTGTCCCTTATCCGCTGGATTCGACGGATGCCGCCCCACGATCTCCCCGCCGCGACGGCGACGGCAACGGCGCACGGGGGCGGCTCGTCAGAGCGCCGGGAGCTGAAGCGCGTGCAGGCTCGCCGTGCGCGCCCCTGACAACGACTCCGCGGTGCATCACTTCAAGTGGCGCGACAGCGTGCGGCAGGACATCGAGCGCAGGGCCGCGTACTCCGCGGACGGCACCTGGCAGACCGCCTCCCCGGTCCGGCCCGGCTCGCCGAGGCGCGCCGCCTGCTGTCCCACCTCGCTCAGAACGGTGGCCTGATCAACGTCGGCGATCCGGAGTTGGGGGGCAAGGAACAACGGAACGAAAACCGGCGCTGAGCCCCCGGAGGCTTGAGAGCGCTTTGACCTGGGGTTCGGCGGGAGCGGAAGCCTTCGACAGTCGTGTTGATCACTGGCTGTGTGGAGGTCCGGGGTGCCGGTCGAGTTTCTGACGGATGAGCAAGCCTCGAAGTATGCGGCGTACGACGGGGCGCCGTCCCGTACGGAGTTGGAGCGCTTCTTCTTTCTGGACGACGCGGACCGGGAGCTGACGGATCGCCAAGTCCCTCCACATCCTGGGCCTGGCCGACGAACCCGGCTGCCGCCGGCAGATCAAGAGCCAGGCCAACCTCCAGGAAGGCCGCCACTCCCTTGCCCGGAAGATCTTCCATGGCAGGCACGGGCAGCTCTACCAGCCCTACCAGGACGGCACGGAGGACCAGATCGGCGCACTCGGCCTGGTCCTCAACGCCCTCGTGCTGTTCAACACCCACTACATGGACGCCGCGATGAACCAGCTACGCGCGGAGCTTCGACGCCCGCGACGAGGACGTGGCCCACCTCTCGCCGTTCTTGCCGCACCCCATCAACATGCACGGCCGATACTCCTTCCAGCTTCCCGACCTGCCCGGCGGCCTGGCCTGCGGCCCCTGCGCGACCCGGACGCCACCGGCGAGGAGTGACCGGCCATGGCCTGCGCCGCTGGATGGGAGAACCCTGGAGGTATGCTCAGGAGGAACGTCCGGCGGTGCGGCCAGTGCGGCATGGAGCTGACAAAGGGCAACAGGCGGTCGCGCCGGTACTGCGATTCGGCTTGCCGTACGAAGGCCTGGCGGGGAGGCGGACCAGCTGGGCCGACAGCGACGGGGGCGTTTTTCCACGACTGAAGGCTGGGGGCGCCACAGCGCTCCCAGCCCGTCTCCACCCGGCCAGGACACCGTGCAGTTGGCGTGCCTCCTTCACCAGGCGGGACTTCGGCGGCCGGGACGCCACCTCCGTCAGGCCGGGTATCTCTCCGCACGCCCCGGCTCGGGCGGCGAGGTCCGTTGCCAGCGCCAGCAGATCGCTCAGGCCGTGGATGCGCGCGCCGGACGGCAGCAGCTGCGCCAGGAGCCCCGAGAGCACTGGCCACACCGCCCGCGCCCCCACTGCCGCCGAGGCGTCCCTGAGCCCGGAGGAGAGGCGGGAGGCCACCGGCGCCGTCAGACCCCCGAGGGCTGCGGCCAGTCGCGCCGAGTCCAACTCTCCGCGCGAGACCATGATGACCAGTGCGTCCACCGTGGCCGCCCGGTGCTCGCGGCGGTCATCGTTCAGCCCCTCGGCCAGTGCGCGGTGCATCGCCTCGCCCTCGGGGCCGGGCAGCGCCGCAAGCCGCTCCAGGGCCCGGCCGTCCATGCCCGCGCTGTTGCGGCGCGCAATGTGCCAGGCCCAGTCGGCCTGGATGTCCGGGTCGCACGGGAGGTCTTCCGGGCGGCAGGGAAACACCGAACGGGTGTAGACGGGGCTGTGCCCTTCGGTGGGTTCGGGTCCGGCCAGCAGGGTGGCGAACGGTTCGGGGTAGGCGGCTGGATCCGTGTCCCGTCCGCCCGTCCGGAGCCGGTCCGCGAGGCGGCGCCCCACGGGGGAAGTGAGCGCCTTGGCGGCCGCGCGCGCGTCCGGATCGTCCTCCGGGACGACCCGTAGCAGCGCCTGCGCCAGGTCCACCGGCCCGGGCTCGATCTCCAGTCGCTCGTACTCGGCGATCCGTGCTACGAGTTCGGCCGCCTCTATCGTGCCGTCGTCGTGTGTGGCGGTGGCCAGCGGGAACGGGGGCGTGACACTCCTCTGGATCCGTTCGACGAGTTCCCGGCCTCGGATTTCCACCATGGTGTCGAACGCCGACCCGCTACTGGGACACGCCACACCGCACACGGCCGCCGCCACCCCGAGGGGGTTCCACGGTTGGTTTCCGGCCTGAGAGAACCAATCGAGGTGATCGGCGATCCCCGTCCGCAGCACGGCAGCGAACCCGCCACGGTCCTGGTGGGCGTGGCGGATCAGGCGGTCCAGCAGGGCGTCCTCGAACGGGCCGTCGCCCTGGTGGCGGCGCCACCAGACGTTGAGGGCCGCGGTGACGTCCTCCGGGGTGTCGTCCTCCGGGCCGTCCAGCCGCGCTGCCTTGGGCAGCGGGGGCGGGGCGATGTCGGGTTCGCGCTCCGGGCTGGAGGCCGGCGCGGGCGCCTGGGCACTCTGCGGAGAATGACGGGAGATCAGCCGCTCGACCTGCCCCCTCAGCGCCACGTCCTGCAGCACGTCCCTCGCCTCCGCCAGTACCGCGACCGCGGCGCCCGCGGTCGCGGGCTCCTCGTGCTGAGCACCGGCAACGCGGCCGACTGCACGGTGTTCCCCACGGTGCTGAACGCGATCCGCATCCCGTGCGCCGGGGCGGGACGCCCGCGCACCAAGCCCGACCGCGTCGTGGCGGACAAGGCCTGTTCGTCGCGGCAGATCCGCCAGCTCCTGCCGCGCCGGAACATCAAGGCGACCGTCCCGGAGCGTCGCGACCAGGTGGCCAACCGCGCCGCCGAGCTGGCAAGGGCGGCCGGCCTCCGGTCTTCGACAAGACGGTCTACCGGGCCCCTAACGTCGTCGAACGGTGCTTCGCGCGGCTCAACCAATTCCGCGCCGTGGCAGCCAGGTTCGACAAGCTGGCGGCCCGATATGAGGCCGGGGTGGTCATCGCGGCACTGGCCCTCTGGCTGCGGACGGCCGGGGGACTGATTCGTTCAGTCCGAGTTGGCCCACAGCAGAACTCCAGGACCGTCTGGCGCGATCACAGGCACCCATGCCTCATCAGCGTCACGCATCCGGTTTTCGTTCAGCCTCAGAGAATGCAGCTGCTCGGTGTGTCCGTCGAATGCCCAATAGGGGATGCTCTCGATGATTCCGCGCAGCCTCTCGCGTTCGTCGTCCGGCCAGGAGCGGTTCCACATGCCGCCGCCGGCGAACTCCCCCTCGAACAGCTGGCGCAGTGCGTCCAGCGCATCAGGGCCGAACACCGGCACCAGGAAGCCCTCCACCTGTCCCTGTCGGCACATGTGGCCGCCGTACTGCTGGTGATAGAAGACGCTGGTCCGGGCCTCGACGACCACGTGCAGCCACCCATCGGCCGTACCGTCCTGATCAAGAGTTACGAAACGTCGAGAGCTCACGGCGGCAGTCTTCTCGATCGTCGGCCGCGTGCTCAACGGCATTTCCCACCTCAAGATCAATTATGCGACATGGCCTAGAGGGATCCGGGGCGCCGTGGCCTCAGCCTCTGGAGACAGACAGGGCTCGGGTGCACGACCCCGACTCAGTTGGCGTGGTCATCTCTGGCCCGGGGAGTCCGAGCTGTCGGTTGTGCTGTTCCGTGGTGGCTGGGCCGATGTGGACTTCGTAGCCAGTCTCGACGACTACGGATCCCTGTCGGCCTCGTGCATCGCCTCAGTGTCGGATTTCGCGACCCGGATGAATCAGTGGGTTGCTCGTGCCTTCGGGGTCTGCCGCGGGTTCCGTGAGTGTGGGTCCGTCTCAGAGGGTGGTTTGTGAGTCTTTGATAGGTTTTTGTTTTACCGCCCCGACTTGCCAGGTGGGTGACGGTCGCCACGATCTCGAACGCGTCCGCGAAGCGCCCCGAAGGCGGTGAAGCCGGTGATCGTTTCGGTGGTCGGCCCGTCGGCAGGGTTGGTGTTCGTGTTGGTGGGACCAGGACGCACCAGATCAACGGTGATCCCACGCGTCAAGGGGCAGGTGTGAACGACTACGGCGCCGGATCGGCGCGCCCCCTGGGAAACCGGCAGGCCCCCGCCCGGACGATTCATGAGAAGGTGCGGGTCGACCTGGCAGAGGGGGAAGAATGGGGCTCACCTACGGCTACGACATCTACCTGCGTCCCAGAAACGTCGCCAAGGCGCTGGCCAATCTGGCCGAGCTGGCGCCACCGGCCCGTCGCGTGCCGCCGCTCGAGGTCACCCTGCCCGACGGTGAGCGGCTCGTCCTCCCGTTCACGTCCCACTTCATGAGCGAGCCGGTCGACTGCTCCACGAGCAGCACGCTCCAGCTCGACACATCCATCATGTTCGACGTCGATGACGCACTGCGCGAGTACGCGAAGACGGGCGGCCCTGAACCCGCGGCGGACGGGCGCATCCAGATCGGTTACGTCTACGCGACGATCCGCTTCGAGTCCCTCCTGCACCCTGGTTACGCGTCGGTGGAGTGCTGGGCAGCTACGTCGGGGATGAGCCGCTTGTTCGCGCGGTCGCCCAACATCAGGAGGGTGTTCACCGACCTCACCGCCGCCAGCGGCGGAGTATGTTGCCTGTTCGACACCGGCGACGGTGGCCCCGAGCAAGTGTGCTGGCTCAACGGTGAGATCACCCAGGAGAAGGTCTCCGGTAACCGCTTTCCAGATTGGCGAGCCCTTGTGGCGACTTGGCCGGACCCCGAGAGATGAGCACCGGTGCCCCTTGAACAGGCACAACCCCGGACTGACATCCGAGTGCAGTCATCAGGGAGAGCCCGTGCATGCCTTGGCCGCCGTCTGGTCTTTCAGCGAGGTCGAGGCTCCCGGCCCGGGCGTGCAAAGGTCTTCCATGTGGCCAAGTGGGTGGGAGCGGAGCCTCACAGGCACGGAATGACCGGTTGCTGACGCCGTCGGCGCACGAGTTTGCCGGGCGGCTGAGGCAACTGGAGTACGGGAGTTGAGCTGGAAGCTGGTGATGGCACGCACAATTCCTTCGAAACGAGAGAATCCCCTGTTGGTCATCCGTCTCGGTGGGCCAACAGAGGGCGTGGGGGCTGGAAGATGCTGGTCATCGGGGTGCTCTCTTTCTGAGTGGGCGGTGATTGGGCTCTGGATCCGAGTACTCCAGCCGTAGATCGTGATCTTCACGGCCGGACTGCCGCCTGCCGCCGGTAATGGCACTGGCGCGCACGGGCTTGATGTCGACGCCGCCAGTGCGACCACCGCAGGCGGTGTGCGCGGTCGTGGACCGGGCCGATCTGTGCCACGAACAGGTGCTGGATCTCGTTGCCGGTCAAGGGGGTCAGGTAGCCGTCGGGGGCAGGTCGGTCGTAGCGTTCGGTGGCGGCGAGGAAGGCGTAGGCGAGCATCGAGAGAGTGATCCAGCGGTGCCAGGAGGTCCAGCGTCGGACCTGGTGCTCGTCGGTCATGCCCTTGCCTGCCTGGAACGTCTCCTCGACTGTCCAGCGCCGGCCGACCACCCGCACCAGCGCGGACATCGACTGGGACATCTCCATGGACTCCACCATCGTGCGCACACACCAGAATGCCGCCGGCGCTCGCACCGACCCACCGCCAGCCCCGCATCAAAGAGGGGCCACAACGGCAGAACAGCCGGACGGAAACACCGTGGCAGAACCTGCACGGCCGTCGGCCGCCTGGTGGAGGTGGTGCATCGGGTGAGGGGCTGGGTCGCTCGCGCGGTGGCTTCGTCTTTCTCGGCACCGTCACCGTCGCAGCCATCGTCATCTGGCTCCGCACGTGATCGTCCGGACAGGTCCTGGCAGGACACCGGAGTATCGCCGCCGCCCTCCGCCACCACGCGCGCAACGCCACCCGCCCCCTGACCACCCTCGCCATCACGCGATCAAACCGGACACACCCACTGAACGGGTCGCCCAGGGCCCTGCACGCCGATTCCCGGACGACGCGCCCTGATCAGACAGCTCGGCTGACGTACAGCGTCGTGCGCCGCACGGCGTGGCCAGCTCGAATCGCGGATCACACCTCGCAGTTTTGAACGCGTTCAACTCTTTGGTCTAGGCTCGCCTCGAGACGAAGGAGGGGTAGTCGATGAAGATCGTGATTCCTGGAGGGACCGGACAGGTCGGCGCGGTCTTGAAGCGCGCACTCGACGCCGCCGGCCACGAGGTCGTGATTCTCTCCAGACATCCCAAGCGCGAGGACGAGGTCCAATGGGACGGTAAGACCCTGGGGCCATGGGCGGCGGCGGTCGACGGCAGCGATGTCGTGATCAATCTGGCCGGACGCAGTGTGAGTTGCCGATACACGGCGGCCAATCTGCAGGACATGATGGACTCCCGGGTCGACTCCACCCGGGGCGTGGGCGCCGCGATCGCGGGCGCTGCCCGACCGCCCCGGGTCTGGCTGCAGATGAGCACCGCCACGGTGTACGCGCACCGCTTCGACGCCCCCAACGACGAGGCCACCGGCGTGATCGGCGGCACCGAAGCGGGCGTGCCGGACTACTGGGCGTACAGCGTCGATATCGCCAAGGCCTGGGAGCAGGCTCAGCAGCAGGCCGAAACGCCGGCCACCCGCAAGGTCGCCCTGCGCTCGGCCATGATGATGAGCCCGGACCCCGGCGGGGTCTTCGCCGTACTGCTGGGACTGGCCCGCTTGGGTCTCGGCGGCCCGGTCGCCGGCGGAGCGCAGTACGTGTCGTGGATCCACGAACACGACTTCGTGCGCGCGGTGGAGTTCCTGATGGACCGGGAGGACATTACCGGGCCGGTGAACCTGGCGGCTCCCCATCCCCTGCCGCAGCGCGCATTCATGCGCACTCTGCGCTCCGCGTGGGGTGTGCCGGTAGGCCTCCCGGCGACCAAGTGGATGGCCGAGGTCGGCGCGTTCGCTCTGCGTTCCGACACCGAACTGCTGCTGAAGAGCCGCCGCGTCGTCCCGGGCCGACTGACCCAGGCAGGCTTCGACTTCCAGTACCCTCAGTGGCCGCAGGCCGCCGACGAGCTGGTGCGTCGGGTGCGCAAACGGGCCGGGGGCGGGTCCCCGGCACGCCGGTGAACGATCCGGGACGCCGGTGAATCTGGCGGCCCCCTCGGGCCGTGGCCAGCCTGCGCAACCTCGCCATCGGAGCTTTCCGCATAGCAGGACACCGGAGTATCGCCGCCCCCTCCCCCACCACGCGCGCAACGCCACCCGCCCCCTGACCACCCTCGCCATCGCGTCATCAAGCCGGACAGACCCACTGAACGACGCCGCCCTGGGGCGTGCCCGGCGTGATGATTCGGCAATTCAGGAGGGTGTGAGTCTTCGGCCGTGGATCATGGACGACGGGTTGTGGGCGCTGATCGAGCCGCTGCTGCCGCCGAGGCCGGAGAAGGCACCTGGCGCGGATACCGCTGGAGTTGGCGTCGGCTGGGCCGGTGGCACGAAGTGGGTGTGTTCGAGCGTCTGCACCAGATCCTGCTCACTGAACTGCAC
Source organism: Streptomyces sp. NPDC001410 (assembly GCF_042895235.1). NCBI lineage: Bacteria > Bacillati > Actinomycetota > Actinomycetes > Kitasatosporales > Streptomycetaceae > Streptomyces > Streptomyces sp. NPDC001410. The sequence goes on along the minus strand of NZ_JBIAWE010000034.1, from coordinate 32,513 downwards.
GCTGCCGGCGAGTTGGACTGGTCGCGGGCCTGCGTCGAAGCTCTCACATCCGCGCGAAGAAAAGTGCGGGTGCTGGGTCTGGACCGTCGCTCGCCGGTCGACCGCGGGAAGACGGGCAGTGAGCATCGTCTGATCTGCGACGGCAAGGGCACCCCGTTCAAGGTCATCACCACCGCGGGACCGAGTTGGTTCTGGCTCAGTCTCTGTGGTACGCGCACTCCGGGTGACGCGGTGACGCCCGGATACACTGCGGGATCCCGAGTCAAAACGGCGGGTCTTCGACGTACCCGCCCGTCCAGCGCTCGGCGATCCGCCGCGCATGGAATTCGCGAGCAGCAACGTCGTCGGCGTTTTCCAGGCCGCTGATGTCGTGGCCCCACACCTCCATTGCCTCCAGGACTCGGTCGCGTTTGCGGCGGTCGGTGCTGGTGGTCAGCAGAGAGCGGGCATGGTCGGCCAGTTCACCTTGCTGTGGAGCGAGGACAGGATGCTCTGCCAGGGGGATGGCGGCGACGAGGGCCGCCTCGCGTACATTCGCGGTGACGTGACCGAGGAGTGGGTGGACGGCAGAGTAGATCGCCGGGCGCAGGTCCCGAAACGCGCGCATCTCCGGGTATTCGTCGAGATAGCCGTCACCCCAGATGCGTTCGCCGACGGCGACGCACTCGTCGTTGGCATCGTAGGCGGTGTTGCTGAGCCACTCCAGCAGTGCCGCGCGGGTGGGGTAATGCAATGCCGGGGTGGTGTCCTGGCCCAAGTCGCCCCTTTCGGTGGCCGGGTGGTTAAGGATGGCCGCAACGTACAGGGCAACGGGCACGGTGGCTTCGTAGATGGTGTTCTGGTGGATCACCGCCCCGAGCGCGTCAACCATGGCGGCCGCCCTGACGACCGGGTCGGTGTCAAGGAGGCGTGCCAGCGCCGCCGGCAGGCGTTCGCCCGTCCCAGACGGGGTCTCGAGGGAAGACCAATCCGTACCGTCCAAAAGCTCTTGATGGTGGGGAATTTCTGCTAGGTGAGGTTCGTCGCTCTGGCTGCGGCTGTTGGTCACAGGTGGAGGCTATAGCGTCCTGGAGTCAGCCTCGTGTGCGGCGTCATGCATGAGCACGACGCTCTTCGCAGGAGATTGAACCCGGCTCGACCGGCGACTTCGTGCCCGCACTGGAGCAGTCCCTCGGCTCGACGGCCAGACTGTCGCCAGCCATCGCCGTCCGGCACGCCCCCGCCGGGACCACCCCGACCTGATACCCAAACTCCGGTCCCTGGCCGACAAATCCGCGGTCGCGTGACCATCACGGCGTGCACCTTGGCCCACACACAGGCCTCGCCCCAAGCACCAATCGATCTGGCATCGCTGTTGGCTCAAACAGCTATAAACTCCCGCTGCACTTGCTCCACATCAGAGGGGGGATTCCCTTGCGCGCACGTCTTGCTGTCCCGGCCCTCGCTGTCGCCCTGGCCGGCGCCTTCTTCAGCGCACCGACCGCTTCGGCGACACTGCCGTTCACCAACACGGCCCACCACTGCATCCACCACACCACCGGGGTGTGCGGCTGGACACACCATCAAAGGCCGTAGGACAAGTACGAAACGGCGAAGTGCAAGGACGCCTCCCTGTCGTACTCGCCGGCACTCGCAGGGCACCGCCCAGAGAAAGCAACCTGCCTGGGCTCACCGCCGGCCCGAGACCCAGAACATCCTGGACCTTCAAGGCATCAGCCCCGGTCAGCGAGGCAACGCGGACCTCCCGCGCCTGATGCGCACGGCCCCTGCGCCTGACCACTGACTGCCGCCGCATGAGCCAGGAACTAGCCACGACGCGAGGAGATCGTTCTGTGTCCCGATGGTCCGCCGCCCTGACCCAGGCTGGCATCAGTGATCAGAGCATGCGGCGGGACTACGACGTCCAGCGCAAGCTCGTACGGAGGTACCGCCGTGAGGAGTACCTTGCGACTCGCCTACTGCTTCCCGCCGAACTCCGCCCATACGTCCTGGCCGCAGTCGCCTTCATGCACGAAACGGACCGCCGAATCGACCTCGGAGACCTCAGTGCTCGGCACGAGGCTCTTCACTCCTGGAACGGTGAGGTGAAGGCAGTCCTGGATGGCGCGAAGACCGAACAGGACACACTCCGGGCCCTGGAAGACACAGTGCGGCGCCATCCGCAGATGGCCGAGCGCGTACGCGACTTCCTGGACGGAACTCCCGTCGAGGCCGCCTGGCACGGTTTCGAGAGCGAGGCCGAGTTGCAGACATACGTGGACTGCTACTCGATGCCGGCCCTGATGCTCACGGCCTGCCTCATTGGCCCGCTCCCAGGGGCTGAACAGTACGAGGCGTTCGAGAGGGGGTGCCGCCAGCTCATCGAGGCGATGCAGCGCACCGACTTCCTGGCCGACTTGCCCGAGGACCTGCAGGAAGGGCACATCGGCGTTCCCCGGGACGAGCTGATGCGTCATGGTCTGGACGTTGAAGATCTTCGTGAACGGCCCGAGGCGTGCGTGCCTGCGATGGAGAGGGTGGTGAACGCCCAAGCAGCTCTCGCTGATCACGTGTTCTTGCAGGCACGGGAGCTGCCCGCACTCGTGGAGCCGCAGTATCGCCCGTTCCTGCGCGCCCTGATCGCCGTCCAGAAATTGCGCCTTCAGGCAGTGAAGGCCGTCGGCGGCTCTGTCCTCAAGAACGGGGCGAGCCCAGCCGCTTCAACGACTCTGCAGATCCTCTGGCAGGAGTATCGGGCGTTCAGGAAGCAACAGCGCTGAAGGCGTAGAAGCTGTGCGCTGCTCTGCGCACTAGATGATCAATCCCAAGGGATGCCTGCGGAGGGCGTGGGGTGGGCGGCGGCCGAAGCCACCGCGAGACGGTCAGGCGGCGGGCTGCCGGCCCTGGTTGTCGAGGTGGCAGCGGGCGGTCAGGCGTCAGGGTCTACTTCAGGGTGCGTGAACCGCACGGGCTTGCCCAGCGACCGGGCGTAGGCGATTTCGGCTCGGGTGCTGTCTCCGATGTAGTCGCCGACTACGAGCGCCTCATCAGCGAGCCGGATCTTCGCCCGGTGCAGATCGTCGAGTCGAACCTTCAGCGCCTCGGCCTCGACAGGATCGGACCAAAGTTCGTGCGGCGACTTCATGTCACAGCCCGGTTTGACGACAATCTTTCCGGCTTTGGTCTCCCGCAGATCGGCCTTGTTCATCTCGGTCATGAAGCGGGTGGAGCCGCAGATCACGACGATACGCGGGAGGCTCAACAGCTTCTTCGCGTCGGCGAGCTTCTCCTCGGGGGTGAGCAGTTGCGGGTATGACACTGGTTCCTCCTGGTGGTGTGGTCCAAGGGGTGCCTGCGGAGACGAGAACGAGGGTGTCCAAGATCGTTTTGTGACGAACGGCGTGGACACCCTCGCGACAGCACTCTATGCGACGACCGACGACATGCTGAAGGAGCATCCCGACCTGGCGCCGTGGCGCCCGCCGGTCGGCATTACGCCCCGCCTGAGCGATGCCGAACTGGTCACCCTCGCCACGATGCAGGCCATACTCGGCTACACCTCCGAGGCAAAATGGCTCCGCCATGCCCGTGCCCACCTGCGCCACCTCTTCCCCTACCTGCCCCAGCAGCCCGGCTACAACAAGCGGCTGGCAAGGCCGCCGGTCTGATGCGAAGCGTCAACCGGATCCTGGCCACCACCACCTCGGTGTGGAGCGACGACGTATGGGTCGTGGACTCCACCCCGGTGGAATGCGGCCGCTCCCGCGAGACCGTCAAACGCTCCGACCTGGCAGGTTGGGCCGAATACGGCTACTGCGCCAGCCACAGCCGCTTCTTCTGGGGCCTGCGCCTGCACCTGGTCTGCACCCTTCAGGGCCTGCCCATCGCCTTCGCCCTGACCGGGGCCAAGACCGACGAACGCGAGACCCTCCTTGACCTCCTGGCAGCCGAATGCGAGCTTCTGCGAGAGCGCCCCCGACAGACCCTCATCGGCGACAAGAACTACATCGGCCGTGGTATCGAACGCGAACTGTCCGAGCATGGAGTCCAGTTGCTGCGGCCTGCCCGTAAAGGTGAACGGGAACGGCCTGGCGCAGCCCTGTTCAAGCCACTGCGACAGGTCATCGAATCGATCAACAAGACCTTCAAGGGACAGCTTGACCTCGAACGGCACCGGGGGCGCACACCCGAAGGTGTCATAGCCTGCGTCATGCAACGCATCCTCGCGCTGACCGCTGCGATCTGCCACAACGACGCCACCGGACACACCGTCCTACGCTCACTGATCGCCTACGATCACTGACCCCTTGGACTAGATCATCCAGTGCCGCATCGGGCAACGTTCGCCCTGTTGTGACGCGCCGTCCGGTCCGTGATCCGGGCGGCTCGTTCTGCGTCATGCTGAGTGGGTGGCTGAGCGTGTGCGGGTCCGCGAAATCGATGACGATGGGGGGCAGCGGCCGCCGCGGATCGTCCGGCGGGGCAGTGGGTCGGTGGTGACCTGGCGGCGGGCCCATATGAGCTCCCGGCCTCAGGCACCGGCACCAACCGCGTCTACTTCCCCAACGAACCCAAGAACTGAAAAAAGGACAGCTCCAGTGAACGAGCATGTACGTCGCCTGATCGAAATCCTGGAAGCAGACACGACCACTGCACAGCAGCAGAATTGGTCCGGCATCGAGTCAGAACTCCAGGTGACGCTGCCCGACGACTACAAGGAGTTCGTCGAGCAAGTCGGCGGCGGCAAGGTCGACGGCTACCTGTACATCCTCGCGCCGTCCTCTCCGAACCAGCACTACGATCTCGCCAAGTCAGCCGCAGAGCGGGAAGAGGCTTACGAAGACATCTTCGACTTCGAGGACAAACCAGCCGAGCTCGAACCGGAGGGAAGCCGCATCATCCCGTGGAGCACCACCGACAATGGTGAATGGCTCTTCTGGCGGATCCTGCCTGGCCAACAACCCACCGACTTCGCGGTACTGGTCAACGAAGCCCGCGGTGAACGCTGGGAGTTCCTCGAATTGAGCTTCGCCGAGTACCTGACAGCTGTACTCCAGGGCGACATCCGCTCAGACATCCTGTCTTCGGCATTTCCCACCAGCCCGCATAACTTCCGCAAGTTCACGCACACCCCCTGAACCTGCCATTCATGATCCAGTGTCGAACATGACTCGACCTTGTGCTGTGTTCTCGCATGTTCAGCGGATGTGAAGACGGCCTTCGTCTCATCCTGTACTCCGTCCCAGAGCGGACCAATACGAAGGCCATGTTCCTGAGTCTGGCGCATCAGAGCGCGCTGGCGCATGGCCCGCGCGGCACCTACCTCGCATGCTGCTGCTCGCCGGGTCCACCGTGCTCTCTGGAGGCACTGGCCGTCACCATGCTCGGCCGACAGGCCGGACCGGCCGCTGGAGGCCGGGACCACCGCGGCCGCAACAGTCGAGATGGCCGAGCAGGCGATCGGCACCCTGAACCACACTGGGGAGCGCCGCTCCATTGTCTCCACTCAGTTGCCTTCCGCCGGTAGTGGTGCGCCATAGGGACGGCCGACCATCGATCGCTTCGTCCTTGCGGCGCGTGATGCTACAACGAGCAATGGCCACAAGCGTGATGATCTTGGTGTGCCTGATGTGATCACGGCGTCGGAGCCGTCTAATCCGAGAGGATCTCCAGGTGACTGATCACCCGCTTACCCCCTCGTGGACCACCACTCGAGACCATCTCACTGCAGCAACGTCCTGCCTTACCCAGGCAACAGAGATCGGCCCAAGCGGAGTGCACGAGTGGCTCGACCACAACGAACTGGGACTCGCCTTCGACGACCTTGTCGACCTCGGGCATGACCGGTGAGCTGCCGCTGGCCTTCTGGCAGCACCTCGACGAGGCAGCTCGTGAGATGAACCTCTACTCAGCTGCTCTCGACAAGCCGCACCTCACCTCAGCAGACCTCTGCCTCCGCCACATCGCAGCTGCACCGGAGAGCGACGGCACACGCTGAATGGCTGAACTTCCTGCGCAGACGTTGAATACACGACACCTCAACATGCAAGCCCACCAGCCCTGGGGCCGGATCCCTCCGCGACGCGGATACTGGACCGGTGACCGACGCCCATGCGCGCAGGCCGAACATCACCCGCAACGCCCCCGTCGGCTCCCTCGGCCTGCGGGCCTTCACCGAGGACGGCACTGCGTACTAGATCTGGCCGTGCGACCACTGCATGCCCCGGCATGCAGTGGTCATGCTCAGTGAAGGGGAGATCCTGGTCTGCGAGTGACACGCAGTCGACTGCCCGGACTTCCAGGAGCCGCTGTGCGGCGACTGACGCCGGCCGCTGAACCCGATGTAGGGACATTACCTAAGGGCTGTCCCGTAAATGATCTTTGAGTTGGTTGAAGTGAGGGCGGTCGCTGTGCGGGCCGCACCGCTACCCCGCGAGCGCGAGGTTGGGCAAGCGGGCGATGCCGACCATGGCGCGATGGACGCCGTCGCCCTTGAGCCGGCAGTCGCGCAGGATCTTCCAGCACTTCATTCGCGCAAAGGTGTGCTCGACGCGGGCCCGGACCTGCTTGTGCGACCGGGTGTGTTCCTCCTTCCAGTCCGGCAGGTCTTCGCCCTTTCGGCGACGGTGCGGGATAACCAGACCGGTGCCGCGGTAGCCGCCGTCGGCGATTACGGTGGTGCGGCCGACAGCTTTCTTCGCGCCGGACAGTTCCCATGCCCTGCAGTCGTTGCGGTTGCCGGGCAGTGGTCGGCCGACCACGACGACGAGTCGGGTATCAGCGTCGATGACGACCTGGTGATTGGTGGAATACCGTTAGTTCTTGGACTGCTCAGCGACGTTGTGATCACGGGTGGGAACGAGGGTTCGGTCCACGATGAGCACGGTGTCCTTGCGGAACCGCTTACGCGGCTGGAACGCAAGCACGGGCCCAAGCTGGTCGATGATCCGGTCGGCCGCCGACTTCGAGATGCCGAACAGCGGAGCGAGCTGGCGCAGCGTCAAGTTCGTGCGCCAGTACGCCGCGACCAGCAGCACCCGGTCCTCCAGCGGCAGGCTCCAGGGCCGGCCCCGCCGCACCGAGTCGGCTCCCTCGCGCCGCAGTGCAGTCACCAACTTGGAGAAGCAGCGCGGGCTCACCCCAGTGAACGGGGCTATCCGAGAGGGCTCCGCCGCAGTGATCACAGCAACCATGATGCGATCATCTCGTGGTGCTCGCCGACCCGTAACGCTCCCCTATCTACTCGCCGACGGCTCCGTCGATCGCCTCGCGCAGTAGGTCGGCGTGGCCGTTGTGACGCGCATACTCCTCGATCATGTGGGTGAGGACGTAGCGGAGTGAGATGGTCTCGCCGCGGAAGTTGACGGTGTCGTCGAGGGAATCGAAGGAAGAAGCGACGGCGCGGGCACGGGCGCACTCCTCGCGCCAGACACCGAACGCCTCGCCAACGTCAGCGTCCTCGACATGGAACTCGGCGAACGTGCCGTCGACCTCGCCGGGCCAAGGCGTCTTGACGTCCTCCGCGTTCACGATGAAGCGGAACCAGCTCCGCTCGACGGAGGCCGCGTGGCGCACCAGGCCCAGGAGCGTGAGTCCTGAGGTCGGGATCGCCTTCTGCTTCAGCTGTTCGCCGGTCAGACCCGCGCACTTCATGGCCAGGGTGGCCCGCTGGTAGTCGAGGAACGAGGTGAGCGACACACGGTCGTCGGCCACCTTCGAGGGGTGTATGCGCTGGTCATCGTCCACCAGGCGATCATGGCGAGAATGCGTTCCCGCAGGCCACCCCTGATCCGAAGGGCGGACGCCAACGCCCAACTATTCCACCGACGCTGAGGGGCCAGAGATCAATTGCGGGACAACCTTTAAAGGGTGTTGCACAAGGCTCTGAGCTGGGCATCTCCTATGTATGGCCGCGGTGTTACGTGCTGAGCGGGTGTGGGTGGAGATATTCACGGGGCTGCGGATGACGCAGTTTTCGGGTCTGTTGAAGGTGGTGCGGGAGCGGGGCGGCAACGGCACTCTGCGGGGCCGGCCGTGGTCCTTGCCGCTGGCCGGGCGGGTGCTGATGGTCGCGGTGTACTACCGCACAAACTTGACCATGCGGCAGCTGGGCCCGCTGTTCGACGTCTCCTCCTCCACGGTGTGCCGTGTCATCCAGCGGCTGGGACCGCTGCTCGCACTCGAGCCCGCCTCCCGCCCGGCCGATACAGCAGACCGGTTGTGGATCGTGGACGACACGCTCGTCCCGGTCCGCGACCGCGGCGTGGGCGCCTCCTCCCGCAACTACCGGTTCTCGGCAAATGTGCAGGTCATCGTGGACGCGGAGACGCGTCTGGTGATCGCAGCTGCGCGTCCGGTGCCGGGCACCACGGCGGACGCGCACGCCTGGCGCGCCTCCCGGCTCAGCGAGCACTGCCAGGGCCTGACGGTGCTCGCTGACGGTGCCTATCTCAACTGCGGTACGGCGGTGCCGCACCGCAAACGCCCCGGGCGACCTCTGCTGAAGGGCGAGGAGGACGACAACGCCCAGCACCGCAGGGTCCGCGCCCGCGTGGAACATGTGATCGGCCGGATGAAGAACTACAAGATCCTCCGCGACTGCCGCCAGCGCGGCGACGGGCTCCATCACGCGGTCCAGGCCGTCGCCCACATGCACAACCTCGCCCTCGCCGCATGAGCAGACAGCCCCGCTCACTGGCTCTGGCCTGCCCGAAGACAGCCTTGTGCGACACCCTTTAGTGACCTGAGTCTGAGATCTCCTGCCCGTTCCGGCGAGAATGAACCCTATGGACCATCTGCTGCACCTCGGCCGCACGCTCGATGAACTGGACCCATCCCACCGGGTGCCTCCTGCCTCTGACGCGACCCATTTGGTTCGCAAGGTGCATGAGTTGCGGCGTGTTCCGCTGGGCGAACTCGGGCCGGCGGATCTGCACACCCTCATCTCTCAGCAGGTGGCGCTGCCGTACGTCCTTCCGCTCGCAGTGCGCTTGCTGCTTGAGGAGCCGCTGCTTGACGCCTACTTCTACCAGGGCGACCTGCTGCTTGCCACCGTGAATGCCCCCGCTTCGACCTGGTCCCTGCTGCCAGACCTCGGCGCACGGCTGCGCACCGTGATCACGGCATTGCCGGAGGCAGTAGTCGCCGACCTGCCTCGTGGCGCCGCCGAGGAGCTCGCCCGCTTCGTCGCGCGGCTCGAATCGCTTCGCTGACCCGATGAAGGCGCGGGTGAAGGAACTCGCGAAGGGCTAACGATCCGAACCAGAGATTCGGTGGCAGTAGGCGGAGACTTTGTCGAGGATCTCGTCTGCGGTCTTGGTCCAGATGAAGGGCCTGGGGTGGTCGTTCCAGTCGGCGAGCCAGGTGCGGATGTCGCGTTCGAGGGCCTGGACGGAGCGGTGGACGCCGCGCTTGAGCTTCTTCTGCGTGAGCTCGGCGAACCACCGCTCGAAGAGGTTCAGCCACGACGCGCTGGCGGGCGTGAAATGTGGAGGGAGCCGAAGAGGGTGGTAGTGCCGGCGCGGACGTAGTCCGTGACTGCGGCTTTCGGGGACACCGGGCATCATCGGCAGCACTGGCTGGGACCGGTCCAGGGCCTTCTCCGGTGGGGGCGAGGCAGAGGCCGACGACGTCACGGACCTTGTCGATGAACAGCGGATCCGTGGACAGCTTGAACGTCTGTGACCGATGCGGCGCCAGCGCGAACGCCCGCCAGATCCGCGAGATGGTCGACTGCGACATCCCCGTGACCGCAGCCATCGACCGGGTCGACCAGTGCGTCGCGCTCTTCGGGGTCTCCTCGAGTGTCTTGACGATCACCCGCTCGATATCAGCGTCCGTGATCTTCCGTGGAACACCCGAGCGCGGGTCGTCTCACAGGTCATCAAGACCGCGTTCGAGGAACCGGCGGTGCCAGGTTTGGACCGTGTCCGGAGCGGTCCGCAGCTGGCGGGACACTTCTACGATCGAGTGGCCTTCGGCGCTGCAGTAGCGTGCTGGCGTGTCGATGCCTCCTCCGCCTCAGCAGCCGCCGGGCCCGCCTGGCCGTACGGCCACCAACCGCCTGTCCCACCGCAGTACGGTGCTGGACACCCCAGCAGCCCTACGCCTGGGGCGTGCCCCCAGCACGTCAGCGGGCTTCATCGAAGCGGCGGATCGCCATTGTCGTCGCTGGCCTGGTCGCCGGGTTCACCGCGATAGGGGTGACGCTCGCGCTGGCCGGCGTGAAGTTTGACGGCGGATACTCAGACGCCAAGTACGCCTTGACCCAGCCCAGAACCGTTGTCGACGGCCGCTACACATTTTCGGCAGACTTCTCCGACACCGACGGCCCGAAGATCGAGGAGGAGGCGAATACCGACTGGGAGGTCAGGGACGTGAAGGCCGTGGTCAGCCGGTACACCCTGGGCGGAGATCAGGCCAAGGGCGTCCTCACGGTCTCCGGCGTCTACGGCCGGTTCAAGACCCCCGACTTGCTCTGCCGCAGGCTCATGACGCCCGTGACCGACGCCGACAAGGAGAGCGTGGCCGAGCCGCCGCAGGACTTCACCCCGGCCGGCTCGAACACCACAGTGACCTGCGAGGTGATCAGCCTCGCGAAGGCCGCAACGACCATGCTCTACCCGCCCTGCGCCTGGGCAGATGACAACACGGCAGCCTGCGTAGGCGGGTACACCGCAGCGACGACCAATCAGGACCCCTCCGACATCGACCTGGAGCCACCAAAACCATGCTCCAGGTCCGTGCCGAAACACGGAAAGCGATCAAGTGACCGCCCGCTGAATCAATCCCGCCACCAGGGAGTGTCTTTCCGATCATCTGATCGTTGGTCTGGCGTGCCGTTGCGTGACGCCCAGTTGCGCGGATTGAGCCGCTGCTACCGGACCGGGCGCCTGAGCAGGGCGAGCGACGGCGTGATCACCGTCAGGTGATCGATGCGATCGCCTGGAACTTCCAGGTACACGATACGTCTGCAACAGGCGACAGCGTGGCACGATCCGCGCCCGGCTGGCTCAGCAGTTCGCGCTGTAGCGGACGCAAGCGGGTGACGTGGAGTGGCTGTTGTCCCACTCGTGCCGCGCGGCTGCCAGCACTCCGCCTGCCAGGAGAGCCACCAGCAGGTGTGCGATCACCGTCCAGCGGGCACGGAAGATTCCCGCGAGAACTGCCAGGATGAGTACGGCGATCAGCAGCATCCGTACCCGCCCCATGTGCGCGAGGCTGGCCGCGTCGATCCGTGCTTGGTCGCCTTGCGCTGCCCATACTTCCAGGCCGAAGCCGTATATCCAGTCCAGTACGAGCCACGCGGTCTCCAACAAGAACAGCGGGATCGCGAGGGTGAGGTCCACGCCCAGGCGTGTTCTGTGCGACCAGGGGCGCCGGCGTTCCGGGGCTGCAAGGGTGTCGGTCATGGGTGCAGGGTGCCGCGGCTGGTGCTGATGTGCATGAGCACATGTACTCAACTCCGGGAGTAATTACCAAGATTGCGGATTGAGTGACGTGAGATCAGACAGCGGCATCCTCCGTGCGGCTCCACGATCGCGTCCTGGCGCTCCTTCACATCACGGCCCAGTGATCAACTTTTCGCCACCGGTATGTCCGCGGGTCATCCATGCAACAGGATCTCTCTGCATTCCCATCGATCTGACGCTCCTGCCGGGCGGTGCGCCTGGCAGGAGCGTCAGATCACCCAACGGCCACCGCGCATCAGCGCGCGGTCGCGCAGTTCGTTCTCCTCGCACCAGGCTTGGATGCGGCGTGCGCGGGGTGATGCGAAACCAGCGGTATGGCGTGGTCAGCGTGCGCGGATCGAAGCCGGTGCGTGCGGCGATCCGGTCGCCCTGCTCCTGCAGCAGCTAGTCGATCGCCAGGCCCTCGGCCTCTCCATCGATCACGGACATGTCTTGGGTGTGGCCAAGGACCAGCTGGGTGGTCCAGGTGTCGGTCACGTTCCTGCCGCTCGGGCTGTCGGCCTCGGTGGCCAGTTCGCCGTTGCCGTCGGGGTCGGTGACGGCGGCGGCCAGACGGCTTGCCATCGACTACGGTGACGCGACCGGCGATCGGCAAGCCTGGGGAGGGAACCGGTGAACAGACATCGAGCGATCGGGACGCTTGCGGCGGCAGTGGTGGCGGGTGCAGGCCTGGCGGGGTGCGGCGGCAACCGGAGCCAGGCGGGCGGTGTCCCGTCCCCGTCCGTGAGCCCTACCGCTGCGCGGCAGAGCCCCACCGCTGGCCCCAGGCTCACGACGCCCCCAGGGCCAGCGACCGCACCCGGTCGCGACGCCGCTGCCCCGCCCCAGCGGACCTTCACGGGCGAGGAACTGCGCAAGACGCTGCTGCCGGACTCTGCCTTCGGCCGGAATCTGGAGCCCGGCGAGTCGCACACCATGGTCTTCGAAAGCACCCGTGAGCAGCGGCGAGGTCGGTGGGATTACTGTCTCTCGCTCTCGCCCAACAAGGACCCGGCCTGGCTGGGCCCGGCCTCCTACCGCGGAACGATCGCGACAGCCATCTCGATGTTCGTGGACCGCGAGGCCAACGAAGGGCATGCGGTGGCCACACAGACGCTCACGTCGCTGCCCATCGCCTCGGCCCGCGACCTCCTGCGCGTCGAGCAGGACATCATGCGGCACTGTCCGTCCTTCACCTCCGACGCGGAAGCAGGTTCGGCCAGCGAGGAATACGCCGTGGAGCCGCTGGAGGGGATCGGCGACGAGGCGTTCCTGGAGATCCACACACTGAACTACGAGGGTCGGCACACCGAGTACAGGGTGCACGTCCGGGTCGGCGGTGTGCTGCTCACCGTCTCGGACGGCGAGGGCTCGGGCCGCAACCGCGCCATTGCGTGGGCCGCCCAGCTCTCGCGGCACGTGGGCAGCACCCTCTACCCCTGAACTCAAGCTGAGCACCAGGCCCTATACCGCACGCCCGCTGCTCAAGAGTGCCGAGTCGCCGTATCAGCGCGTCCACCACACGGGGAGGCCCGAGCACGAGTCACAGGGGGAGGCGTTGAGATCACGTCCCAGAGTGAGTGGTCCACCACGACGCCGAGAAACAGTGGAACAGTCAAATCCTATGGTTCGTGGGGCAGTTCAGGCTGCGTGAGCATCGGGGCGTTCGACGAGTTCACCTCGTTCGAATCGGCTCCTGCTCGGACGAGGGCGACGAGGTCGGGTGCGTTCACAGCTCGCCAGCGGGCCTGAGCGGCGGACTCGACGAGTTGGACCGCATAGCGGCATGGTCTTGCGGGTGTCGGATGATCTTGTGCCGGACGACGTGTGGGAGCGCATGGTCCCGTTACTCCTGCCCCGTGCGCCGCGTCGTCGTCGCTATCCGGGCCGTCTGCTGGTGGACGACGGGCGGCTCTTTGCGGGATCGTCTGCGTGCTGTGCAAGAGAGTGAGCTGGGGCCGATCTGCCTGCCGAGCGCATCGGCTGCAGTGGGGTGACGGCCGGCCTGGCGACGGCTGCGGGAGTGGACCGAGGCGGGAGTCTGGCCGCGTCTGCACGAGGTCACGCTGGCCGAGCTGCGCGCTCCATCACCGTCGAATACGAACAGGAAATCGCCCAGCTCGACGAGCAGGGCCACCGGCCGCTGCGGACCGTGGCCGTGCACGAGCCCGGAGCCGGGCTGTGGCCGCCCTCAGCCCGCGCAGTGCTGCCCCCTACGATCCAGGTCAGCCGTACATCGCCACGCGGTACAGAGTCGCAAGCGCGTCGTCGATGGGATGAGGCTGCGGCTTGCTGGAGGAGTCGAGCCTGTTCCACCTCTGCATGTTCACCGCGACCGCCATCTGCCGCTTGCCGTCGGCACGAGTCATGGCCAGCGCTCCACCACCCCAGACCGTGCCGCCATGGCCCCAGAAGATGCCCTGACCGGGACCTTCCATCGGGTGCAGGCCGAGGCCGTATTCGATCGTCTTTCCCTCTTGGGAGACGACCGGGACAGTGCGCTGCATCTGCGCCAGCGACGACGGGCTGACGATCTCCCCGGCCAGCAGCATGGTGTAAAAGCGGTTGACGTCCGAGACGGTTGATATCAGCGAGGCCGACGGCCCCACCCATGACATGTCGTAGACGCTGTAGTCGCGTGGCGGGTCGATCATGCCGAACCACGCCTCGTAGAGCTGCGAGTGCGGCCCGTTGACGTGCGGTCCGGCGGGGAGTTCGGTGTCCCGGAGCCCGGCGCGCTCGATGACATTCCGGGTGATGTACTGCTCGGCCGTGGTGCCCGTCGCTTGTTCCAGGAGTTGGACGAGGAGCAGGTAGTTGGTGTTGGAGTACACCCCCGGCGTACCGCCCGGGGGGCCGACGGCAGGTGCGGTGACACCCATCTCGATCAGTTCGGTGGGGTCGAACCGCGTGAGCCGGTGGTCGTCCAGGCTCTGAGGTCCGGTGTCCGCGAGGGCGGGGTACGCCTTGAGGGAGGGGTAGGCGTACGGGAGGTACTCGGCGAAGCCGCTGGTGTGATTGATCAGCATCCGGACCGTGATCGCGTCACCGCGTTCTCCGGGAACCAGCTTCGGAAGGTACCGGCCGATCGGTGTGTCGAGCCCGATCTGACCGCTCTCGACCTGCTGCAGCACCGCGGCGGCGGTGAAGGTCTTGGTGATGCTGCCGACGCGGTGCCGCATGTCGGCGGTGACGGGGCGGCCGGTGGCGACATCGGCGACCCCGGCGGCGCCGCGCCAGACCTGGTCGCCGTCTCGCACCTCGGCGAACAGGCCCGGCATCCCGGCGCGGTGGACGGTTTCGATGGCCGCGTCCAGCGCTGCGGAATCCAGTGGGTTCTTCATGTCATGCGTCCTTTCGTATTCCCCGGGGTCAGCTCCGTATCGGTCGTCTGACCCCGGACAACAGGGCACGAGTGGCACGCCGGCCCGCCTCCTGTCGAACCGTCAGGCGTGCCGATGTCCCCATTATGCACGCGGTGCGTGCAACACCAAGTGCATGGGCTAGGCTGAAATCCGGCGAGAGGAGCAAGATGGCAGGCCGCAGGCGTTGGTCGACCGAAGAGATCCTGGATGCGGCGGCGGAGCTGCTGCGCACGAGCGGCGCGGATTCGTTCAGCGTACGTAGGCTGGCCGCGGCCCTCGGGACCGATTCCTCCAGTCTTTACCGGCACTTCCGCAGCAAGACCGAACTGCTACGCGCGGTCGCCGACCGGATTCTCCTGGCCGCCATGGACGGCCACCGCGCCGAGGGCGACTGGAAGCAGCGCATCACCGCCCTGGCCCTGCGCGTGAGAGACGCCTTCGGGCAGCAGCCCCAGCTCGCAGCAGTCTGGGGACGTTACGCATCAGGCGGCACCGGTTCCCGACTGGTCATGGAAGAGGTGCTACAGGCGTTGCGCGCGTCGGGACTGCCCGACGAGGAGATCCCGGTGCGCTACCACCGGATCGCGGTCCTCATCGTCGCATTGATCGCCTTCGAGGCCGAGGCCGGCACGGTCACCCCGGAAGAACACGAACAGGGCATGGAGCTGTTCCGCATGGCGGTACTGGGCGCCGACCCCGAACGCTTCCCGGCCCTGGCCTACTTTGCCCGTGAGGTCCGCCCCCTCGGGGCGGACCGCCGCGCCGCTTTCGAGGAGATCCTCGCTGCCCAACTCGCCGACATCGAAGCCGCAATCCGCTCGAGCTAGCCGACCGGCTCGGGAGAGAACCCCGATCGCGGGCGGCGCGAGGGCGTGCCGCCCGAAGCTCGACCTCGTCATGCAGCAGCTGCGCCATGCGCTCACGCGCGGGCGAGGGCGGACAGGGCAGCGCCTGACGGTGTATCACCCCGTTTGGGGCCGGCAGGAGGGCGCCAGCCACCACCTGCGGTCGCTTCAGGCAAGGCAGTGACAGGACGGTCACACGCGTTTGGTCTGGTGGCGCAACTAGTGCCGCATCAGGCAACGTTCGCCCTTACCAGTGAGAGCTAGCTTCGCCCACCCGTTGCAGGGGGTGTCAGTGGGCGGTGCGATGCTGACGCCGACAACTCCGCTCACGGTGATCAAAGGGGGGCCGATGCCTGGTGAACGATCAGGGCCTGACTTGTCCTCGGTCGGCTTCGACTCTGCGTGGTGTGCCACGGACCTGGGTGAATACCGGACCTGCCGCTACACCTACGAGTACTACCCGTACGAGAGTCTGCCACCTCTCGACTCCACCCAGTTCACGGGCGTCTTTCAATGGCTCGGTGGTACCGGCGAACCCGTTCCCGAACAGGTCACGGCGCTCAATCGTTTGGCAGAGGACCTGTCGGCCAGAGGCTTGACGTTGCCGCGGGACTTCGCCACCTTCCAGGCCGACTCGAAGCTGCACTACTCGCTAGACGAGGTCTCGGTGACCTGCTGCTGGACCGATATCTCAGAGCCCTTGCCCAGTCCGGTCGAGCCTGGGGCCTTCCTCGTGCGATTCCTGCGGGATCAACAGGACTGCGTCATCTGGTACCTCTACCTCCGTTCTTCGGGTGAGGCGTTCGTGGTGCACTCCTATCTCGACTACGAATACGAGTACGAGGCACGGCGCGATGGGGAAGAGACGGAGACCAATCTCGACGATCCGGAGGAGCAAAGGGCCGCAATCCTCTGGTGTGCACCTTCGTTCGAGGAATTCGCCCATCGGTTCTGGATCGAGAACCGTCTCTGGCATGCCCTGAACGGAAATGACCTGTCCGGGCTCGGGCCTCAGTTGCGTGACTACTTGCGCCACTACGCGCCGCCCGGGATACCCGCATGACCGTGCACTGAACGAGATCATGTGCGGATGGCAGAGCAGGTACGGGTTCGCGGATTCGATGACGGCGAGGGACGGCGCCTGCTGCGTAACGTCCGCAGGGGCACCGGGTCGGTGGTGCCCTGGCGGCGGGCTCAGATGGTGCTGCTGTCCGCGCAGCGCATGACCGTGGCGAAGATCGCCGAGGTGACGTTCACCAGCGAAGACCGGGTCCGGGATGTCATCCACAACTTCAACGCTGACGGCTTCGACTCCCTTTACCCGAAGTACAAGGGCGGCCGGCCCAAGAAGTTCACGCTGCCCGAACGACTTGAGATCAAGAAGATCGCCAAGTCCCAGCCGGCCGAGCACGACCTGCCGTTTTCGACCTGGAGCCTGGCCAAGCTGGCCGACTTCCTGGTCGCCGAGGGGGTGGTCGACGACATCAGCCACGAGGGCCTTCGGATCCTGCTCCGTGAGGAGGGCGTGTCCTTTCAACGCATAAAGACCTGGAAAACCTCCCGCGATCCCGACTACGCCGCCAAGAAGGCCCGCGTCGAGCACCTCTACGCGATCGCCGACGGCGAGGTCATACCCGAGGACGGCGAACCCGAAGTCGTCTTATGCCTCGACGAGTTCGGCCCGCTCAACCTTCAGCCCCACCCCGGGCGGCAATGGGCCGAGCGCGGCGGACGGCACAGGGACCCCGACCGTGAGCCGAGGCGCCGCAGGCGGGCAACCTACACCCGCCCGCACGGGGTCCGGCACCTGTTCGCCGCCCTGGACCTCGGCAATGACAAGCTCTACGGCCACATCAAGCCGAAGAAGAACCGGACGAGGTTCCTGGAGTTCTGCCGCTACCTACGCAGCCTCTACCCGCCGGAAATCCGCATCGCGATCGTGCTCGACAACTTCTCCCCGCACCTGACCACGAAGAAGGACACCCGAGTCGGCGACTGGGCCGCGGCCAAAAACGTCGAGTTCGCCTACACGCCGACCAACAGTTCCTGGCTCAACCGCATCGAGGCCCAGTTCACCGCCCTGCGCTACTTCGCACTGGACGGGACGGACCACGCCAGCCACAAGGAGCAGGGCAGCATGATCCGCCGCTACATCATCTGGCGGAACAAGCACGCCGCCGACGAACGCCTCCGCGGGGTGGTCGACAGGGCGAACGTTGCCTGACACGGCACTAGGAGCTGTCGGCGCTGCGCTGCCGCGCCGGGACCGGGCCCCCGGCCGAGGCGTCGGCGGGACGGACTTGTACAACCGGCCTTCGACACCGCACTGTTGGCCCGGTATTCGTCCATACGGTCAGGAGTCCCAGCTTGTCCTCCCCCACCCCCGCTCCCGTGCCCGCCCACGTCGTCGACCCCGCCGGCGGCTGCCCGCACGCCCTGAATGCCGACCTGCGAGCCCTGGGGCCCGTTGCGGACATCGTTCTGCCCGGCGGGGTGCCCGCAGCGGTCGTCCTGGGGCACGACGCGCTCAAGGAGTTCCTCTCCCACCCCGACGTGGCCAAGGACGCCCACCACTGCCCGGCCCTGAACGACGGCACGATCCCCGCGGACTGGCCGCTACGGGTCTTCGCCAACGCCCAGGGCATGCACACCGCCGACGGCGCCGACCACCGCCGGCTGCGCTCCCTCGTCGGCAGCGCCTTCACCGCCCGCCAGGTGGAGCGGCTGCGGCCACGCATCGAGGAGCTGACAGCCAGCCTCCTCGACGACCTCGGCCGAGCCGCCGCCGAGGACCCGGACGGCATCGCGGACCTGCGCACCCACTTCGCGCTCCCGCTCCCGCTGAGCGTCATCTGCGAGCTGCTCGGCGTGGACCCCGAGCACCACGGCCGGCTCCACGACCTCACCTACACGGTGATCATCGCCACCGACACCACCCCGGCAGAGGTGATGGCCGCCGTACGCGAGCTCGTCGACCTGCTCGGCACGATCGCGGCCGCCCGTCGGGCCGCCCCCGGCGACGACCTGACCAGCGCCCTGATAGCCGCCCGCGAGGACGGCGGCGACCGGCTCAACGAGGCCGAACTCATCGGCACGATGCGCCTGATGCTGGCCGCCGGTCACGAGACCACCCTCAACCTGATCAGCAATGCCGTACGGGCACTGTGCACCCACCGCGACCAGCTGGCGCTGGTCCTGGATGGCAAGGCCACCTGGTCGGACGTGGTGGACGAGACGCTGCGCTGGGACGGACCAGTCAGCTGGTTCCCCTTCCGTTACCCCACCCGCGACCTGGCCCTCGGCGGCACCGTGATCCCGCAGGGCACCCCGGTCCTCGCCGGCTACACCGCCGCCGGGCGCGACGAGGCCGTCCACGGCCCGGACGCCGACCGCTTCGACGTCACCCGGCCCGGCGCGGCCCGGCACCTCTCCTTCGGCCAGGGCGTGCACTACTGCGTGGGCGCCCCACTCGCCCGCCTCGAGGCCACCATCGCCCTGGAACGGCTCTTCGCCCGCTTCCCGGACCTCGACCTCGCCGTCCCCGAGGCCGAACTGCCCCGCCAGCGCAGCTTCATCGGCAACAGCGTCGAAGCGCTCCCGGTCCGCCCGGTCCGACGCTGAGGCGCGGTGTGGCGCCGGATTCCCGGATCTGACCTCGGCTCACCAGGCCCCACGCTGAAGGGCATGAGGACACCCCACTCCACCGCTGAGGGCCTCGGTGTGGTGTCGAGCGTGTGCGGAAGGATGGGGCCGTGCTGACCTACGTGTACCGCGTGACCAAGTACGACCCCGCTGACCGCGACGAACATGGCCACTACACCGGCCCTGAGGACACTGCTAGCGACCACGGCGAGATCGAGGCGGCCTATCTTCAGGCGGTCGCGGCTTTCGCCACGGACACCGGCATCGATCACCTGGTCGTACGCGAACCGCAGGTTCCCTCCGTCGCGTACTTCGGTGTCGAGCCTCCGGCAGACGGTTTCGGCCTGGACGGGCTCTTCCGAGCCGGCCAGGCCGGCTTCCACGACGGGGCACAGGTGCTGCTCGATGTCGCGCTGGAGCTGGTGCGGGTCATGCTGCGCGACAGCGGTGCCTGGTGCCGACTGGAGGCGGAGGACACGTTCGCGGTCCACGTGGGGTGGGACCAATACGTCTACGTGAGCAGCAGCCAGCCTTGCGAGGAAGCGCTGGCCCGCACCCGCGAACTCGGGCTGTTCCCAGAACGCCTGGACGCCTCCCCGTACGCATTCAGGTCCGAGGAGGAAGAGCAAGACATCCAGCGGCCCGGAGATGATGACTTCTGGGCAGACCTGCACAGAGCAGTCGCCACCGGCCACGCAGGAATCCTGGAAGAGATGTATCTCCAAGGCGTCTCACGATGGCACCACCTAACCAGCGGCGCCATCGGCCCGGTTCGCGTTGGACTGGCTCCCCGGGCCCGTCTCGCTGTCTGGCCACCCCTGTCCACCGACATCGACGCCGTCCTGAGAGCCTTCCCCGCCGATGGCCTCGTCGAAGCCCTGTGGCAGCACGACGACGGCCTCATCCACAGCGCCATCGCCGACGAGGAGCAGTTCCCGGAACTGACCGCCCGGATATCCAGTGCCCGCGCTGCCGCACTCCTGCCTGTATATGCCGGTGAACGTGTGCCTCTGTGCACCGCTGTCATGCCCGACAACGACGGAGTCCTACGAGCTCGTTGGCGAACCGAGCCGACGCCGAGCGACCGAGACTGGGCACTCCGTCAGCCCAAAGGGTGAGCCCTCCGACCAGGTCGATGGGGCCCCGCGGCAAGCTTCGGATGCCGTCCCTTTGGCCAGGGCATCTGCCGGGTGCCACGACCGAGACCGTGGGGGCCGGTCGTCTCCGGTGATTCCAGTGGCGTCGTTGCGCACCTTGTTGAAGCCCTCGTGCACGGTCCTGATTGCGAGCGAAGTGGGCTCCTTCAGGGCCGTTCCATGCCTGTGAGATGGGCCCACCGTTCGGCACCGCACCGCAGAATTCAAGAAGTTCCTCGCCAAACTCGACCGGGAGGTCCCGGTCGGCCTAGATGTGCACCTGATCGTGGACAACTACGGCACCCACAAGACCCAGCCGGTCCGCAAGTGGCTGCTGGCCCACCCCGGTTCCACCTGCATTTCACCCCGACCAGCTCGTCCTGGCTGAACCTGGTCGAGCCGTGATTCGCCGAGCTGACCTGCAAGAAGCTCCAGCAGATCCTCGACAGCCTCGCCGGTTACCGCCGACGCATCGACGTAGGTCACTAGGTCACGCTGGATTCGCCTTCGAGGCCGACCACTACCGCACTATGCCGGGCCGCGCGGGGGTAGCCGCTGTGTGATCCGGTTGAACAAGTCCGTCAGCGGCTCGCTGACGTCCTGACCGAAGTCGGACAGCCCGTAGGTGACCTGGGGCGGCGACGTCGGCTCTACCTCCCGCCAGACCAGGCCGTCCTGGACCAGCGCGCGCAGGGTCTGAGCGAGCATCTTCTCGCTGATGCCCTGGATGCTGTCGCGCAACTCGTAGAACCGAAGGTCGTTGTTCCGCAAGGAGATCAGCACCCAGATACCCCACCTGCTGGTCACGTGGTCGACCACGTCACGCGCGGGGCAGTCGGTGTGAAACACCTCATGTCGATGGCCCGCCTCGGCCTGCGTCAGCTGCGCGCCTTCCCTCATGTCGGGAGCTTACCTCTGGGTATGTTCTTACGAAAAGTAAGCCCGACTCCTAGCGTCAATTGCCGCAGTGCACAACGAACTGGGAGCTGAACATGATCGTGGTGACCGGGGCTACCGGGAATGTGGGCCGGCCTTTGACTCAGGCCCTGGCCGAGGCGGGCGAGCAGGTGACGGCGGTGTCGCGGCACGCGGTGGCGATGCCGGACGGAGTCCGGCATGTGGCGGCCGACCTGGCCGAGCTGACAAGCCTCACACCCGCGTTGGAAGGGGCGAAGACGCTGTTCCTCCTGCTGTCCGGCGACCTGCACACCCCCGAAGCCAGGCCGGCCGACATCATCGGACTGGCCGCAGCCAGTGGGGTCCGCCGGGTCGTCCTGCTGTCTTCGCAGGGCGTGGCGACCAGGCCGCTCGGCCCGTCGCGGGTCGCGATGCGGGCGGTGGAGGACGCGTTGCGGGAGTCCGGCCTGGACTGGACCGTCCTGCGACCCGGCGGTTTCGCCTCCAACGCCTTGGCCTGGGCGGAGTCCGTCCGCACGCAAGGGACGGTCGCCGCACCCTTCGGCGACGTAGGGGTGCCGGTCATCGACCCCGCGGACATCGCCGAGGTCGCGGCGGCCTGCCTGCTGGACGACCGGCACACCGGCGGGGTGTACGAGCTCACCGGGCCGAAGGTAATCACGCCGCGTCAGCAGGCGGAGGCGATCGCCGCCGCGCTCGGCTCGCCTGTACGGTTCCACGAACTCACCCGCGACGAGGCCAAGTCCACGATGACCCAGTTCGTGCCGGTGGAACTCGCCGACGACACCCTGGACATCATCTCCGCCCCGAACCCGGCCGAACTGCGGATCAGCCCGGACGTGGAACGAGTCCTCGGCTGTGCCCCGCGCCACTTCAACGACTGGGTCGCCCGCAACATCGCCGTTTTCCGCTGAGGCACAACTCAGTTGAAGCACCCGGGCAGCCTCGTGCGGCTGCGGCCGCACGAGGCGCCCACCTCCGTACTGCCGCCGTCGTCGGCGCGCGAGGTGCTGGGCCGCGCAGGTCTGGCGTCGCGATGGTGAACGGAGCTAATTGCACTGGTGACAGCGTCAGCGGCAAGACGCCGCCGGGCACACCGAGGACAAGCTCGAAGACCGACTCGCTTCCGCGTGCGCCTTGCGCGGCCCATGAGGGGTCAGTTGGCCGGCGGTGCCGTGATCAGGTCCATGCCCGGGTAGTGGCCGGTGACGAAGCCCGCGGCTTCGTAGACCGGCGTCCCGGCCTTGCTCGCGTGCAGTTGGATGTAGTGAATGCCCGCCTCGTGGAGCCAGCCGACCAGTTCGTCGACGATGCGGCGTGCGTGGCCGCGGCCGCGGGCCGGGGCGTCGGTCACGATGCCGTCGAGGTAGCCCCGGCGCCCGTCCGGCCAGCGCGAACCGGGCAGATGGTAGGTGACCCAGGCCATACCGCAGGCGAGGAGAGGCTCGCCGGGGTCGCCGCCGACGACGAGACAGACGCAGTCGTCGCGGCGGTTGATGCGCTCGTCGAACCAGTCGCGGGCGATCTGCCGCCACGGTGCGTCGGCCGGTCCGGGATCGGTGCTCAGGCTCTCCAGCGCGACGGCGCGCAGCCGGATCAGTTCCGGTATATCTGCTGTGGAGGCCTTGCGAGGCTGCATGTCGTAGCTCCCCCTTGCTGTTTCGGCCCGGTTCAGCGGACCATGGTGAGCAGGACGCGGCCGAAGGGCCGGTCCTCGATCAGATGACGCTGCGCTTCGGCCGCCTGTTCCAGCGGGAACACGCGGGCGATGGCGGGGGTGATGCGGCCCGCGCGCAGCCATTCCAGCAGGGTCACGCGGGCGGCGCGTGCCACGTCCGGCGGGGTCATCGTGAACGTGTAGCCGTAGGCGGTGGCGTTCTTCCACATCAGATCGGTGATGTTCACCGTGCCTTCGACGCCGCCTGAGTATCCGACGCCGACGTAGACGCCGCCGTGCGCGAGAGAGGCGATACAGGCCCCGAGGAGCGGACCGGCGACGCCGTCGACCACGACGTCCACGCCCCTGCCGTCGGTGATGCGCGCGACGCCGTCGGTCAGGGATTCGCGGGACAGGTCGATGACGTGCTCGTGGCCGGCGGCACGGGCGGCTTCGGCTTTGTCGGTGCGGCTTGCGGTGGAGACGGCCAGGGATGCGCCGAGTTCGCGGGCCACCTCCACGGTGCCCATGCCGACGGAGCCACCGATGCCTGGCGCCAGGACGGTACCGCCGGCCTTCAGCCCGGCAAGTCGGGTCAGGACGAGGTAGGCGGTGCTGTATCCGGCACCGGCGAACAGCGCGCAGGCGGCCTCGTCGCTCACCCCGTCGGGAATCGGTATCAGCTGATTGGCGTCCGCGGTCAGTTGCTCGCGCCAGGTGCCGTCGGTGCGCCAGCCGAGCCCGCCGCCGCCGACCACGACGCGCGCGCCCTCGGCCAGGCCGGTCGCGCCGGGGTCGGTGATCCGCCCCACCGCGCCGCCGCCGGGTATATGGGGCGGCGTCTGGTGCAGGGAGGGGTCCATCCGGCCTGCCCTGATGGTGTTGTCGGCCGGACTCACCTCGGCGTAGGAGAGCCGGATCGACGCCCGGCCGCCGGTGGCCGGTTCGGCGGGACGGTCCACGAGCCGCATTTCGTCGTAGCCGCCGTGGCGCCGGTACTCGATCGCCCGCATGGCGTTCCACCTCCGTATGTCGGATCACGGGCCGTCCGGCGACCCTTGATGGTCCAAGTCAATGAAACAGGTTCTGTTACAACTGCACGCAAGGGCGAGCCCCGGCCGGCACCGCTCGACGGTTCAGCCGGAACGGGTGGCCAGCGTGTCCCGCAGGACGTCCGCGATCGAGACCCCCGCGAGCTCCCGCCGGACGGCCTCCTCCGCGTCGACGTAGACGCGGCGCAGCGCGGGCTGGATGCCGCGGCCGACGGGGCATGCCTGGTTCGGTTCGCCGCGATGCAGCGCGAACAGGGGCTCGTCGTGCACCGCGCCGTAGACGTCGAGAAGCGCAATGGACTCCGGGTGGCGACCCAACGTCCAGCCGGCCCCGGCGCCGTGACGGACCGTCACAAGGCCCGCCTTCCGCAGATCGGCGAGGCTGCGCCGGATCACGACGGGGTTGGTGGCCACGCTCGTGGCGATCTGGTCCGAGGTGACCACATCGCGCCCGCGGCCGTGCACCAGGGCCATCCAGGTCAGCACATGGACGGCAACCGTCATCCTGCTGTTCGCGCTCACGTCCTTCACCCCCTCGCTGCAACCATAACAGTTACAGTAGGGCTTCGGTCGGGGGGGTTCGGGTGGTGCTCATCGAAAGAACAACGAAGCGCCCTCAGAGCAGCATTCATAACGGACCCGGTCCATGAAGTCGCACCAGGCCAGGTATGCGGAGACGCCGAGGGCCAGTCTGCTCCATCCGTCGAATTCTTCAACCGTCCGGTCGGAATGAGGAGTTCGCCATGGGCTACCTCCAGTGCTTGGCGGAGCTCGGCTACCTCCTCACGGTACTTACGCCGGGCGCCAGCCGGTTCCTGGCTCAGTCGTCGGACCAGCGTGCTGGAGGCTGCATCGACGTCCGGAACACTGTTGGTCGCCACTCCCGCCCCGCACCTTCGCGCCCGAGGCAGAGCCTCCACCTGGTGGCGTACGTCGGGGTGTGGGGAGATGAAGTCGGTGGAGATACCGGCCGCAGCAGCCAGGCCCTTCATGGTGATCGGAGTTCCGTCCTTACGGGCTTGGTCGACGTGTTGCTGCGGCGCCCAGGCTCCGCGGGACGGGACGATGGTGCCGTCGTCGCGGCGGACGGCGTCGATGGCGTCGCTGGCGTGCAGGATGCCGGTGATGACGGCCATGAGTCTCCCCCCGAGAATGTCCCAGGTTCCGACCATGACCGTGTCCAGAACTCCGTTCTATCGCACGAGGATTCCCAGACGCATCACGCCCCGAGGGGCCGACGCCGGATCGATCCTCGATGCACAGACCAGATCGTCGGCCCTCCTGCGGTGCAGAACGAGCCTGCTCGCTGACAACGGCATCATCCGCCTGGACGACGACCCCGTGGGGCGTAGTACTGCTGGGTCTCCGGGGCCCCCGGGGCTGGCGTGTGGCCCCGGCTCCACGAGCCCCTCCTCGCCAGGCTCCGCAGCGCGAACGCTCTGGACTTCTCCCGGGCGGCGGTCGACGGCTCGCACTTCCGAGCGCCAAAGGGGAGATCCAAGACGTGGCGAAGCCCTGTCGATCGGGGCAGGTGGGGCAGCAAACGTCACCTGATCGCCGATGCCACCGGCATCCCCTCGCCGTCACGCTGACCGGCGCCAACCGCAACGACGTCACCCAGCTCATTCCCCTGCTCGAAGCGGTGCCCTCGGTACGCGGTTGCGCGGGCGCCCCCGGCGCCACCCCGACCTCGTTCTCCGCGACAGCGGCTACGACCACGACAGGTACCACCGCCTTGTCTGGGACCTCCGTGTGAAGCCCGAGATCGCACGACGCGGCATCGAGCATGGCTCCGGGCTGGCCATCCAACGCCGGGTCGTCGAGCGCGCCTTCGCCCACCTGCACTGGGTCCGCCGCCTGCGGATCCGCTGGGAGCTCCGCGACGACATCCACGAAGCCTTCCTCACCCTCAGGTGCGCCCTGATCTACTGGAGGTGTCTTACCGCGTCACGACCGCAGCCGGTCTCTGGACCAAAGGGTCCTTGATGGACTGGAGCCGGTCAGTGCACGCGATCCCCGCACTCCGCCGGAAACAGCAGGGCACCTGGGGGCAGTTCGCCCGGATGCCGGGCGATCACCCGCAGGCATGCTTCGAGAGAGCCCTCCGCGGGCGGGTATTCGAGGGTGAGTTCGCTCAGCACGGTGATGACACCCTCGAGATGCATTTCCGCAGCATGCACGCCGTCGGGGAAACAGCCGGCCAAGGTGCCGAAGGCTGCCGTGTCGCTGCTGTCGGCGACGCACTCGCGGATCTCGAAGCGCCAGTGCGCGGCCGCGTCGGCCAGCAATGACTTGCCCCTCTTGCCCAGTCCGACAAGGAAATCGGTGCGGGCTCGCAGATGGTGGGCGATGGCACAGCAGATGGGAACCGCAGTGCCGTCAGGAGCTACCACGCGCGTGTACCCGGCATGCGGATAACACGACAGAGCCTCGTCAAGCAGCCCCAACGCGGTGTCCTTTGCCGCCGGGTGACCCTGCTGGGCGATGTCCAGAAGCCGCGGGACCGCAACTACAGCCGCTGGGAACACAGCGGCACTGTGGCCATGAACAATTCCACCGCCGCCGAGCCGCGAGCCGGCCTCCGCCGCCTGTACCAGGTTCGCTGCCTCGGCCAGGGCACGTAGACCACGGGCGGCACGATCAGGTTCATACCAGTCGGGATGGCCCGGTATGGAACTCCAGTCCACCGCGTCGATCTCATCCAGCACAGCTGCATCCTCGCATGCGGCCGCTACCCACCGTCCAAGCCCCAACGCGGTTTTGAAGTCATTTCGTAGTGGTTCCAAGACGCCGCTTCCTGGGCGTGGTGCTCGGCGTTGTTCGCGACGCAGTCCAGGACGAGCAGCCTGTTGACACGGTCGTCGTGGATTGTGGCGGCGCATCGTGCACGGACTCCACGGAGACGTGTCAGTTCGAACCCGGCGGATTCCGGTGACCGGAAGTCGAGGCGGGTGATGAAGGCGAACTCGCTCGCCGGCACCGCGATGAGGTTTCCCAGTCTGGAGTCGGGACGCAGCTTGGTACCGACACCGACCGACTCACCGGTCAACTCGCCCAGCCCGTCCTGAATGACGGTCCACTCGCCGTCACGCAGCGCCCACCTCCGCGAGCCGACCTTGCCGAGCGGTAGGCGGTCGGCCGACATGACGCCGAAGTTGGTTACACAGCTGGCAAGTTGGTGGAGCCCGGGGCGCCGGTGCGCACGCGATATTCGCTCAAGCTGCTGTACACGGTGTCCTTGGGCATGCGGGCCACCGGAGCCTGCTGTCCGTCGACGTGAAACTTCGGCTTCAACGGACCCGAGGTCCGCCTCGACGGGAGCTGCGGCCTCGCAGCGTGCGAGATCACGCCCAACTCGAACAAGACCCCAGGCGGGTGACCCGGCACAGCCGGGCCCATTGTCAGTGGTGAGCGGCAAGATGCCGGACATGACAACTTCTGCAGCAGTGATCGTGGACGCCGCCGCCTACGCACAGGCCGTCGAGGATGCGGTTGGTGCGTCGGCCGCCTACTACGCAGGCGGGACCTCGCCGCTGGACGACGACGCCTACGACCGGCTGGTCCGGGGGATCGCCGCATGGGAGGCCGAGCACCCGGATCAGGTGCTGCCCGACTCCCCCACAGGGAAGGTCGCCGGCGGCGCCGTAGAGGGCGATGTGCCACACACGGTCCCGATGCTCAGCCTCGACAACGTGTTCTCTGCGGAGGAATTCACCGCTTGGACGGCGTCTTTGGCCCGCCGCATCGGGCGTGATGTCACACGGTTCAGCGTGGGACCGAAGCTGGACGGGCTGGCGATCGCCGCCCGCTACCACGGCGGCCGCCTCACCCAGCTGATCACCCGCGGGGACGGAACGGCCGGAGAAGACGTCTCGCACGCGATCGGCACCATCGAGGGGCTGCCCGAGACATTGGCCGAGCCGGTGACCGTGGAGGTGCGCGGCGAAGTTCTCATGACTAATGCCCAGTTCGAGCACGCCAACGAGGTGCGCACGACACAAGGCGGACAGCCGTTCGCCAATCCCCGCAACGCGGCCGCCGGCACACTGCGAGCCAAAGATCGCGCCTACACGGTCCCGATGACGTTCTTCGGCTACGGCCTGCTGCCGCTGCCCGACACAAACCCAGCCCTTGCCGAGCGACTGAATGCCTCCGCACACAGCGACCTGATGCATCTGGCCGCCGAGTTCGGCGTGCACACCAGCGCCCGGACAGCGGTCCCTGACGTCGTGGCCGAGTCCCACGAGCAGGTCCTGGTCCACATCCAGGAGATCGCCACTGCGCGTGCCGAGCTGCCATTCGGCATCGACGGCATCGTCATCAAGGCCGACCTCGCCGCCGACCAGCAGGCAGCCGGATCCGGCTCGCGCGCACCACGGTGGGCGATCGCCTACAAGCTGCCGGCCGTGGAGAAGATCACCCGCCTGCTGGAGGTGGAGTGGAACGTCGGCCGCACCGGTATCATCGCGCCGCGCGCGGTCCTCGAACCTGTCGTGATCGACGGTTCCACCATCACCTACGCCACCCTGCACAACCCCGCCGACATCGCCCGCCGCGGCCTGCTCCTGGGCGACCACGTCATGGTCCACCGCGCCGGAGACGTCATCCCCCGCATCGAGGCCCCGGTCACCCACCTGCGCACAGGCGACGAAAAGCCCATCGCGTTCCCTGAGCAGTGTCCACGCTGCGGGTCCGACATCGACAAGAGCAAGGAACGCTGGCGGTGCGTACAAGGCCGCAACTGCCACCTGGTTGCCTCCCTCGCCTACGCCGCCGGCCGCGACCAGCTCGACATCGAGGGACTGGGCACCACCCGCGTCGTCCAGCTCGTCGACGCGGGCCTGGTGACCGATCTCGCCGACCTGTTCACCCTGAAGCGCGAACAGCTGCTCGACCTCGAGAGGATGGGCGAAACCAGCACCGACAACCTCCTCACCGCAATCGCGAAGGCCAAGCAGCAGCCGCTGGCACGGGTGCTGTGCGCGCTCGGCGTCAGTGGCACAGGCCGGTCCATGTCCCGGCGCATCGCACGCCACTTCGCCACCATGGACAACATCCGCACCGCCGCCCCTGAAGCGATGCAGCAGGTCAACGGCATCGGAACTGAGAAAGCCCCCTCGATCGTCGCAGAGCTTGCGGAACTGGGACCGCTCATAGACAAGCTCGCCAACGCCGGAGTCAACATGACCGAGCCCGGCGCCACCCCTCCCCCAGCCGGCACCACCGTCCCCGACGGCTCGGCCGCCGCCCCAACGGAGACAGGCCCCCTCGCGGGAATGACCGTGGTGGTCACCGGCGCGATGGCAGGCCCCCTGGAACAACTCTCCCGCAACGAAATGAACGAACTCATCGAACGAGCCGGAGGACGCTCCTCCTCCAGCGTCTCCAAGAAGACCACCCTCGTCGTCGCGGGCGACGGAGCCGGTTCCAAGCGCGCCAAGGCCGAGCAACTCGGCATCCGTCTCGCCACCCCGGACGAGTTCGCCACCCTGGTCGCCGACCTCCTCCCCTGAGGCCTCGGGGAGGCGTGGACGCGACTGGGAGTGAGGTCGCGTCCAGCGTGCAGGTAGGTGCCGTTGCCAGTGGGCGGAGCCAGCCTGCTGCATTGCTGCGGCCCGGATACGTGAGGTTGTCCGGAGTTCACACGGCATCCCGGGGACAGGCTGCGTACGGCGGCGCGTTGCCGTCGCCGTCGCCGCCGCCGGCGGGGGCCGGTGATGTTCCCGTGGAGGGTGAGACTGCCCTGCGCCCCCGGCCTCGGCCGGAACAGCAGGGCAGTCTGATTCTGTAGCCACTCCAAGACGCTGTTCGACCTCATGAAGCTGTCCTATCGGGGTGGCCGTCGACGCCCTGGTCAACGGCTACCGGCACCAACGCGTCTACGAGGCGGGCCATCGCATCGAAGGGGCCAGCGCCCTGCGCCCTGCCACTCCGACTGCAGCTCTGCGCCAGACCTGCATCGAGGTGCTGTGCGCCTACCTCCGCCTGCCCTATGTCGTTGTGGACGAGCTGCCGGATGACGAGGAAACCTTCCGCTCCGCTCGGGCCGGGCAGCGACGTGCGCTTCCGTCCATGCGTACTGGTCCAGATGCAGCACCGAACGCACGAGCATGTGCCGCGAGTAGGGCAGCACCGTCACGAACGCCCAGACCCGGTGCCGCCGGCCTGTGTGCGCACGTTGATCCACTGCCCGAGGAAGCCGTAGTCAATCTGGGCCTCCGAACCGGGCTCGACCTCCTCCCGCAAGACCGTGACCTGCGACCTCGCCGCCTCGTCCGGCAGCATGGCGTAGCCCCAGCGGCGGAAGACGGAGATCGGCACCTGGACCTTTTACTCGTCACGCAGCGGCTGGTGCATGGTCGAGACGGTCACTGTCTCCAGCAGGTTCTTGATGTAGTCGCGGTGATTGTCGATCTCCGGCCAGGTCACCTGCCGAAGCCGTCTATCTGTCAGCCCGGGCAGCCACTCCTTAATCACTTACGTCCAAACGTTCTCCTCGCCTTCCGGGCTGCCCATCGGCAATCCGAACCACGGGACGAGAAACATGAGCAGCTCCGCGACGACCATGGCCCTCGGTCTCGAACTCCGCGCTACCCATGACCATTCAGGAGGATTCGAGATACGAAGATCACATGACGCACAAACCCTTCGATACGGAGAGAGGGCTCAATCGTCGAGGCCAGATCAGCGGGCGGGCTTTTCCCAGGTCAGCGAGTACCGGCGGAGCACGTGCCGACGGTAGTGCACACCGGGCAGCAGGCATCGTGCCGCAGCCCGCACCTGCCCGTAGCTCATCTGCGGGACGGCGACCGGCATGCCCTCCGGCCCGCGCGCACGACGCAGCACCTTCGTGATCCGCACGACCGGGGCAGCCGCGATCATTGCTGCCCACTCCCCCATGCTCGCCTCGCGGGCGAGGCCGACGACCACCAGCGTGCCGCCGGGCCGCAGCAGTTCACGCATACGGACAAGGGCCGCCTCGAAGTCCATGTGATGGATCGTGGTCACCGAACAGATGAAGTCGTAGCCCGCGGCGGGGAGACCGGCAGTGAGGAAGTCGCCCTCGACAAATGTGAGCCCCGGGTAGCCGGCAGCGAGTTCGCGTGCACAGGCGATCATCTCCGGCGACTTGTCGATCCCTGTGACGCGCTTCGCCTGCCCGACCAGCTTCCGCGCCAGCAGGCCGTCCCCGCAGCCGACGTCCAACGCGTCGCCGCAACCCTCGGGCACGGCGCGGAGGATGCCCGGGTGCCGGGCGACGTTGGTGTTCCAGTACGGCTTCGGGTCGGCCTGGCGCATCGGATCATCGTAAGGGCACCCTGACGAGGAGGCCCGCGCACTGCCGGATCGCTACATCCACCTCAAACGGCCAGGCGTCTGGGAGAGGCCGCCGGGTTTTGGTGAGGCGCTTGCGTGGTGGTCGAACGACGGCGTCCAAGAGCCCTTCTTCGAGCGTCCCGCAGACCCTTCAGAACCCTTGGCACCCACGCCGGTCGCCCGGCGATTCGCGCGCTTCGTTGAGGACGCCAACGCGCCCACTGAGGCGGCGGAGGCCATGCGGGACGCGAGCATGACGCTCATGCCGGAGACGGAGGGCGTCGGCCTCTTGGTCGCGGACGCGAGCATGACGCTCATGCCCGAGACGGAGGGCGTCGGCCTCTTGGTCGCGACTGCCCGCAAGGCAAACCCGGTCACGGCCCTGCGCTATGGACTTGGCGCACAGCGATCGGCGATGCTCCCCGGCTGGTTTGGGGACTTCCTGCTGTCCGCCGAGCAGGGTAGGACCGCCCTGCCCCGGGCCGAGGGAGCCCTTCTCCTCTCCAGCACACAGCGAAGCGCGGCCCTCACCCGGGTCACCACCTGCATGACCGCGATGGGCGACGCCCCCAATTTCGATGCGGTGGAACTCATCGAGGCGCCGGTGCGGGTTATTCGACACGCCGCAGAGACCGGATCCGGCGCTGCTGCGTTCAGCCGCTGGTACTGACCTCGGATTCCTGCCGTTCAGGAGAAGGCCGCTCACGGGCTGCTGAGAAGGTCACCGCCGACTCTCGCGCGCTGATCGTGGAGGCTACTGACGTGTTGCGACGAGACGGAAGTATCGCCCACTTCATGCACCGCCACCCATCATTGAGCCAACCCCCTCGGCGCCGTGTTCGGCGCCATGACGGTCATGTCCGCCCTTGGGGCACTCTGCGCGCAGTGGTCAGACGACGCCGTGGTCGACGAGGCGCAGGAGCTTTGGGCCGGCGTGTCAGAAGCGGCCAGTAGCCTCAGGCATCATGGGCATTCAGATCGATGTAGTTGTGGGTTACCCGATCAACGATGAGATGGAGAGGGTGCTCGGGATGGCCCAGGCGGTCGGCGAGCCCGTTGTCCCCGTACTCGTCTGAGTGCACCACCAAGTACAGAGTTATGTGCACCACTGCTCAGGCCACGTCGGTGTCCCGCTCGATGGCCTGGAGGCGG
>NZ_JBIAWE010000033.1:0-51580 GCF_042895235.1 Streptomyces sp. NPDC001410 | reverse complement strand
AAACGCCCGGTTACATTCCGAACCCGGAAGCTAAGCCTCACAGCGCCGATGGTACTGCAGGGGGGACCCTGTGGGAGAGTAGGACGCCGCCGAACTCCTTTTACAGCTCCGGCTCTTGGGCACACAGCCCAGGGGCCGGAGCTTTTTTGCGTTGAGGTAGGGTCAGGGGGCATCGTTGGCTCGTTTTCGCACAGGAGGCTCCCGGGTGGAGGTCCAGGAGACCCGTGTCCAGACTGACCGGGTCCTCACCATCCCCAACATCCTCAGCATGGCGCGGCTCGTCGGCGTACCCCTCTTCCTCTGGCTGATCCTCAGGCCGGAGTTCGGGGGTCCCAACAGCGATGGCTGGGCCCTCCTGGTGCTGGCCTTCAGTGGGATCAGTGACTATCTCGACGGCAAGCTCGCCCGGCGCTGGAATCAGATCAGCAGCCTCGGCCGGCTCCTCGATCCGGCTGCCGACCGGCTGTACGTACTTTCCACTCTGGTGGGGCTCACCTGGCGGGAGATCCTGCCGCTCTGGTTGACCGGCCTCCTGCTCGCGAGAGAGCTGGTTCTGCTGGTGATGGTGGGCATCCTCCGGCGGCACGGCTATCCGCCGCCGCAGGTGAACTTCCTCGGGAAGGCCGCCACGTTCAACCTGATGTATGCCTTCCCGCTCCTGCTCCTCAGCGACGGAAACGGATGGATCGCGTCACTCGCTGCTGTTTTCGGATGGGCGTTCGCAGGATGGGGTACAACGCTCTATTGGTGGGCAGGAGTGCTCTACGTGGTACAAGTCCGCCGCCTGGTCCGCGCGGACGCCACGGCCGATTGAGCTCGTTGATTGTCCGGACATAGTGGCCCGATGGCCCGCTGCGGAAAACTGCGGGACAATGTGGACGGGTGAAGTCGGCTAGACCGTCGTCTCTCTAGGAGGACGCTTCCGACATGAAGGCCGTCGTGATGGCCGGTGGTGAAGGCACTCGCCTTCGCCCTATGACCTCCAGCATGCCCAAGCCGCTCCTGCCTGTGGTGAACCGTCCGATCATGGAGCACGTGCTACGGCTGCTCAAAAGGCATGGGCTCAACGAGACCGTTGTCACCGTTCAGTTCCTGGCCTCGCTCGTCAAGAACTACTTCGGTGACGGCGAGGAGCTCGGAATGGAGCTCACATATGCCAATGAGGAGAAGCCGCTCGGTACCGCCGGAAGCGTCAAGAACGCCGAAGAGGCGTTGAAGGACGATGCTTTCCTCGTCATCTCCGGCGATGCTCTGACGGACTTCGACCTCACCGATCTGATCAATTTTCACAAGGAGAAGGGCGCACTGGTCACGGTCTGTCTGACCCGGGTGCCCAATCCGCTGGAGTTCGGTATCACCATCGTCGACGAGGAAGGCAAGGTCGAGCGTTTCCTCGAGAAGCCGACCTGGGGGCAGGTCTTCTCCGACACGGTGAACACGGGCATCTACGTGATGGAGCCGGAGGTGTTCGACTACGTCGAACCCGATGTGCCCGTCGACTGGTCCGGCGATGTCTTCCCGCAGCTGATGAAGGAAGGCAAGCCGATCTACGGCTATGTCGCCGAAGGCTACTGGGAGGACGTCGGTACCCACGAGAGCTACGTCAAGGCCCAGGCCGACGTCCTCGAGGGCAAGGTCAACGTCGACATCGACGGATTCGAGATATCGCCTGGCGTCTGGGTGGCGGAGGGTGCCGAGGTGCATCCCGATGCCGTGCTCCGCGGGCCGCTCTACATCGGTGACTACGCCAAGGTGGAGGCCGGCGCCGAAATCCGCGAACACACCGTCATCGGCTCCAATGTCGTCGTCAAGAGCGGTGCCTTCCTGCACCGGGCCGTGGTGCACGACAACGTGTATGTCGGTCAGCACAGCAATCTGCGTGGCTGTGTCATCGGCAAGAACACCGACATCATGCGGGCGGCCCGGATCGAGGACGGCGCGGTCATCGGTGACGAGTGCCTGATCGGTGAAGAATCGATCGTTCAGGGCAATGTGCGGGTCTACCCGTTCAAGACCATCGAGGCGGGCGCCTTCGTCAACACCTCGGTGATCTGGGAGTCGAGGGGACAGGCGCACCTCTTCGGTGCCCGCGGGGTGTCCGGAATCCTGAACGTGGAGATCACACCGGAGCTGGCCGTACGGCTGGCGGGTGCTTATGCGACCACGTTGAAGAAGGGTTCCACGGTCACCACGGCCCGTGACCACTCCCGAGGCGCCCGTGCCCTCAAGCGGGCGGTGATCTCCGCGCTCCAGGCCAGCGCCATCGACGTACGGGACCTGGAGAACGTGCCGCTTCCCGTGGCCCGGCAGCAGACCGCGCGGGGCAGTGCCGGCGGCATCATGATCCGGACCTCGCCGGGTGTGCCGGACTCCGTCGACATCATGTTCTTCGACGGGCAGGGCGCGGATCTGTCGCAGGGCGGGCAACGCAAGCTCGACCGGGTGTTCGCGCGACAGGAATACCGCCGGGCGTTCCCCGGTGAGATCGGTGACCTGTACTTCCCGGCGAGCGTCTTCGACTCCTACACCGGTTCGCTACTGCGCAACGTGGACACCACAGGGATCGCGGAATCGGGCCTGAAGGTGGTCGTGGACGCCTCCAACGGCAGCGCCGGCCTGGTCCTGCCCAGCCTGCTCGGCAAGCTCGGTGTGGACTCGCTGACCATCAACCCGGGTCTCGACGAGTCCCGGCCCACGGAGACCGCCGATATGCGCCGGAGCGGGCTGGTGCGCCTCGGTGAGATCGTGGCGTCCTCCGGGGCCGCGTTCGGTGTCCGGTTCGACCCCGTCGGCGAGCGGCTGTCGCTCGTGGACGAGAAGGGCCGGATCATCGAGGACGACCGGGCGCTGCTCGTGATGCTGGACCTGGTGGCCGCGGAGCGGCGCAGCGGACGTGTGGCGCTGCCGGTGACCACGACCCGGATCGCCGAGCAGGTGGCCGCCTACCACGGCACGCAGGTCGAGTGGACGACCACCTCTCCCGACGACCTCACGCGCGTGGGAGGCGAAGAGGGCACGATCTTCGGTGGTGACGGCAAGGGCGGGTTCATCGTCCCCGAGTTCAGCAGCGTCTACGACGGCACGGCTGCCTTCGTACGGCTGATCGGGCTGGTGGCGCGCACGCAGCTCACGCTGAGCCAGATCGACGCGCGGATTCCGCGGGCGCACGTCCTCAAGCGGGACCTGGCGACCCCGTGGGCCGTCAAGGGTCTGGTGATGCGGCGTGTCGTCGAGGCGGCCGGTGATCGCTTTGTCGACACGACGGACGGTGTGCGGGTCGTGGAGACCGACGGACGCTGGGTGATGGTGCTGCCCGACCCCGCCGAGGCCGTCACCCATCTGTGGGCCGAGGGCCCCGACGACGCCTCGGCACAGGCCCTGCTGGACGAGTGGTCAGCCGTGGTGGACAGCGCCGGGCGGTAAACGGGCAGCTCCGGACGGCAAAAGCCACACCACACGCGCGTGCCGGACAAGTGTCCCCAAGGGGGCCTGTCCGGCACGCCGGTGGGGCCATTCGGAGGTACTGCGCGCGACATGCGACGATGTGCGGCATGCCGCAGCAACCCCCCGTTCGGAGCAGCCCCCCGAGGCCGCGGCGTCCGGACGCTTCCATGTCGTTGATCACCAACGTCATGGACCACAGCCTCGACGACGGGTACGCCGAGGCCGCAGCCCGGAAGAGGTCCCAGGGCATCGAAGGCGGACTGCCGAAGACCCTCAGGGCGAAGCTGGGCCTGGCGGCCGGGCTGGTGCTCGCGGCGCTGGTCGTGACCGTCGGAGCGGCCCAGGCGCGCGTGGCGGCGCCCGTGGTGGCCAAGGAGCGCCAGGAGCTGATCGACCGCATCGACCGCGAGACCGCGGCCGCGGACAGCCTGGAAGGCGATGTCGACAAGCTGCGCGACGACGTCGGCGCGCGCCAGCGGGCGGCGCTGAAGCAGAGCGGCGGCGGTTCCGGGGCGGACCTGGTGGGCATCCTGTCGGGTGCCACCGCGGTGCACGGCCCCGGGGTGAAGCTCGTGGTCGACGACGCCAAGGAGGCCAGCACCGGCGGTGACGGCACCAATCCGCGCGAGACCTCCGGATTCTCCGACACCGGGCGGCTGCGCGACCGGGACATGCAGCGGGTGGTCAACGGGCTGTGGGCCTCGGGGGCCGAAGCCGTCTCGATCAACGGACAGCGGCTGACGGCCCTGTCCGCGATCAGGGCCGCGGGTGACGCGATACTGGTCGACAACAGGCCGCTGGTGCCGCCGTACACGGTGCTGGCGGTGGGGGACGGGGAGCAGCTGAGCACCGGGTTCCAGAACGGCGCGGACGGGCTGTATCTGCATGCCCTGGAGCAGAACTTCGGCATCCGCGCCACCATCTCCACGCAGGGTGACGTCCGGTTGCCCGCAGCACCGAGTGTGATCGTACGCACAGCACAGCCAAACTCCGAGAAGACTGCGAAGACTGAGAAGGGCACATCGTGATCGCCGTACTGGGCCTCGTCGTGGGAGTCGTGGCCGGCCTGTTGGTCCGGCCTGAGGTTCCGGCGGTCGTCGAGCCTTATCTGCCGATCGCCGTCGTGGCGGCGCTGGACGCCGTGTTCGGTGGTCTGCGGGCCATGCTGGACGGCATCTTCGACGACAAGGTCTTCGTGGTGTCGTTCCTGTCGAACGTGGTCGTGGCCGCGCTGATCGTGTTCCTGGGGGACAAGTTGGGCGTGGGCGCCCAGCTGTCCACGGGTGTCGTGGTCGTTCTCGGTATCCGGATCTTCTCGAACGCCGCGGCGATCCGACGGCACGTCTTCCGGGCGTGAGACAGATGAGCAACCAGGAAGAGCAGCCGGAGAACAGGCTGCGCAAGGAACTGCCCGACGAGGTGCCGGTCCCTGCGGCCGAGCCCGAGCAGGCGCCCGCCGAGAGCGCCGAGCCGCAGCTCACCGGGCGCCAGCGGCTGGTCAAGGGGCTGTGGCCGCCGCGGGTCACCCGAGCCCAACTCATCGTCGCGCTGCTGCTGTTCGGTCTCGGTTTCGGCCTGGCGGTGCAGGTGGCGTCGAACAGCGACAGCGACAGCGCGCTGCGCGGCGCCCGTCAGGAAGATCTTGTTCGCATTCTTGATGAACTGGATGACCGTACTCAGCGTCTTGAGGACGAGAAACAGGGACTCGAGAAGCAGCGCCAGGAGCTGCAGAGCAGTTCCGACCAGGCCACGGAGGCGCGTCGGCAGACCGCCGAGAAGGAGAGACAACTCGGCATTCTGGCGGGCACCGTGGCTGCGCAGGGTCCCGGCATCACCATGACGATCGAGGACACGAAGGGGACGGTCAAGGCGGACATGCTGCTCGACGCGATCCAGGAGTTGCGCGCGGCCGGCGCTGAGGCGATCCAGGTCAATGGAGTACGGGTGGTCGCGAGCAGCTACTTCACCGACTCCGGCAAGACCGTGAGCGTCGACGGGAACAAGATCAATGCTCCCTATCGTTTCAAGGTCATCGGCAAGCCGCAGGATCTCGAGCCGGCGCTGAACATTCCTGGAGGCGTGGTGCAGACGCTGGAGAAGGAGCAGGCCACGGCGACCGTCGAGCGGTCGAGCAAGATCGTCGTGGACGCCTTGCGGCAGGCGAAGCAGCCTGACTACGCTCGGTCGTCCTCCCAGTGAACCGGTGGTGCATGGGGGACGTCCGGCAGGGGCATGAGGTTGCGGGGGGTCGGCGCACCGAAGAGGTGGTGCGTGGTGGAAACTGTCTGGTGGATACGGACGTTGTGAGGGTGTCCGGGTCGGCCGGTGTAGGCAATCAGGGTTCGTCCTGCCCCACGGGCGGGTCTGTTTCGGTCAAGGGGAATCGCCCGTGAAGTTGTTTGCGAAGTTGTTCGGCAAGAGCGCGCGAGAGGGCAGCGACAACGCGACCGCTCGTCATCGCGCACAGCCTGACGCAGAGGGCCAGCGCCCACTGTTCCGTGACCAGGTCGCTGGTCCGGGCGGTGACATTTCCGGAGGTCAGGGCGCGGCGTCTGTTGACCCTGCCCAGTCCGGCGGCATAGGTTTCGGGCAACCGTCAACCTCAAGTGCGGGTGGAGGGTTTGCCTCCGACCCGTATGCGTCCAACGCCCCCGCGGGGCTGCCGCGGCAGGAGGATCCGTCCATGTCGGTCCTGGTCTGTACGAGGTGCGGTAACCGCAACGCGGAGAACGCCCGCTTCTGTTCCAACTGCGGTGCGCCGCTGCGGCCCGGTGTGGCGCCGGAGCGCGCGTCCGAGACCACGTCCACGATCTCCATCTCCGGTCTCGAGGCCTACGACGCCGAGGCGACCGGTCAGACGGCCATGCCGATGCTCTCGCCCGAGGCGCAGGCCGCGGTCGACGCGCTGCCGATGGGCTCGGCGCTGTTGGTGGTGCGCCGGGGCCCGAACTCGGGCAGCCGCTTCCTGCTGGACAGCGACCTGACCACGGCCGGCCGTCACCCGCAGAGCGACATCTTCCTGGACGACGTGACGGTCTCCCGACGGCACGTGGAGTTCCGGCGCTCCCCGGACGGCTCGTTCACCGTGGCCGACGTGGGCAGTCTGAACGGCACGTACGTCAACCGCGAGCGGATCGACCAGGTCGCTCTGTCGAACGGTGACGAGGTGCAGATCGGCAAGTACCGGCTGGTCTTCTACGCGAGCCGGCAGGGCATCTGACCCCCCGGACTCCGTCCGGGGGGGACCCCAGGGAAGGTCCATGCTTCAAACACCGAGCGGCGGTGCCCGAAGCGGTACCGCCGCCGCGGGCAGTGGGCTGATGAGTATCGGCGCGGTGCTGAACGCGCTGCGTGACGAGTTTCCCGAGGTCACCATCTCCAAGATCCGCTTCCTGGAGGCGGAGGGCCTCGTCGAGCCGCAGCGGACCCCTTCGGGGTACCGGAAGTTCAGTGCCGCTGACGTCGAGCGCCTCGCTCATGTCCTGAGGATGCAGCGGGACCACTATCTGCCGCTCAAGGTGATCCGCGAGCACCTGGACGCCATGGAGCGCGGCGAGGCCGTCCAGTTGCCCCTGGTGGGGCGCCAGCGCACCGGTGAGGACGTGCTGGAGCCGCTCGAGCGGCCCATGGTCGCCCGGATCGGGCGGGCCGCGCTGCTGGCGGCCGCCGACATCGCCGAGGCCGACCTCGAGGAGTGGGAGTCGTACGGGCTCATCGCACCCCTGGAGGACGGGGCGTACGACTCCGAGGCCGTCACCGTCGCCTCGCTGGTCGCCGAGCTGGGCCGGTTCGGGATCGAGCCGCGCCACCTTCGGGTGATGAAGGCCGCCGCCGACCGCGAGGCGGGGCTCGTGGACCAGGTGGTGGCCCCTCTCAAGCGCCACCGCAACCCGCAGACCAGGGCGCATGCCGAGGCCCGGGCGAAGGAACTGGCGGCGCTCACGGTGAAGCTGCACGCCGCGTTGGTGCAGATCGCTCTGGGCGTCCGGCTGCCCTGAGCGGCGGGGGTTCCGGGGGGCCGGATCGGGCACCTGTTCCCGGCCCGACTACCCAAACGTCCCGGGCACGGCCTAGGGTTGCTGTGTGAACGAGCTCGATGTCGTAGGTGTCCGGGTGGAAATGCCCTCCAACCAACCGATCGTGCTCCTGCGCGAAGTGGGGGGCGACCGTTACCTCCCCATCTGGATCGGGCCGGGGGAGGCGACGGCGATCGCCTTCGCCCAACAGGGCATGGCCCCCGCGCGACCGCTGACCCACGACCTGTTCAAGGACGTGCTGGAGGCCGTCGGCCAGGAGCTGACCGAAGTACGCATCACGGATCTGCGTGAGGGCGTCTTCTACGCGGAGCTGGTCTTCGCCAGCGGGGTCGAGGTGAGCGCCCGTCCTTCGGACGCCATAGCGCTCGCACTGCGCACCGGAACGCCGATCTACGGCAGTGACACGGTGCTGGACGACGCCGGCATCGCGATCCCGGACGAGCAGGAGGACGAGGTGGAGAAGTTCCGCGAGTTCCTCGACCAGATCTCGCCCGAGGACTTCGGCACCAGCAGCCAGTGAGGCAGGGGTGCGGTGGCAATTGCCACCGGCCATTGAGAGCGTCCTACGGCCCCCCGCCGGAGCATTCGGCTAGCCTTTCCCCGCGGTGGGGCACGGGAAACCACTCCTAGGGTGATTATCACTCGGCGTGCCGAGTGTGGCGATCGTTGACGCACCCCTGGTGACTGCCTACCGTCGAGAAGGCAGGTCAAGGACGGAGGTCGGCGTGAGAGCCAGCGGCGACGGTACGGCTGGGGGTGCCCCCGGACGACTCGGGGAGAGCGGTCCGTACCCTCCCCCGAGTTCTCAGCTGCGTTCGGACCGGGGGTACCCCCAGCCCGGCAGCGTGGTCGACCACGCCTCACAGCGACCGACGGTGGTGCCCGACGGCGGAGGGGCGGCGTCCATGGCGTCCGAAGAGATCGGCTATCGCGGGCCCACCGCCTGCGCGGCCGCCGGAATCACCTATCGGCAGCTCGACTACTGGGCCCGCACCGGCCTCGTCGAGCCGAGTGTGCGGCCCGCGTACGGCTCGGGTACGCAGCGTCTGTACAGCTTCCGGGACGTCGTCGTCCTGAAGATCGTCAAGCGGTTCCTGGACACCGGTGTCTCGCTGCAGAACATCCGTACGGCTGTCCAGCACCTCCGGGAACGCGGTTTCCGCGATCTGGAGCGCATGACGCTCATGAGCGACGGCGCCACGGTCTACGAGTGCACCTCGTCCGACGAGGTCCACGCCCTGCTCCAGGGCGGTCAGGGCATCTTCGGCATCGCCGTCGGCGTGGTCTGGCGGGACGTGGAAAGCGCGCTCTCCCAGTTGCACGGCGAGCGCATCGACACCGGGGAGACCCTGGTCGGGCACAACCCGGCGGACGAGCTGGCCAGGCGTCGCAACCGGGCGGTCTGACGGCGGCCCCTCGGGGGCCCGCGTTGTCAGTGGCGTGGTGCAGCATCGGAGATGTGAGAAACGCGCCCACGATCCTGCATCTCGACATGGATGCCTTCTTCGCCTCGGTGGAGCAGGCATCCAAGCCGAGCCTGCGCGGGAAGGCCGTCGTCGTGGGCGGACTCGGACCGCGCGGGGTGGTGGCGACCGCGTCGTACGAGGCCCGGGTCTTCGGGGTCCACTCGGCGATGCCGATGGCCCAGGCGCGCAGGCTGGCGCCGAACGCCGCGTACCTCGTGCCGCGCTTCGCCCTGTACAAGTCGGTCAGCGAGCAGGTGATGGCGCTGCTGCGGGCGCTGTCGCCGCTGGTGGAGCCGCTGAGCCTGGACGAGGCGTTCGTCGATCTGGAGGCCGCGGGAGCGGCCTGGGACGAGGCGTCGGCGCGGCTGGCGGGGGCGAAGCTGCGCGCGGACATCCGGACGGTCACGGGGCTGACCGGGTCGGTGGGGCTGGCCGCCTCCAAGATGCTCGCGAAGATCGCCTCGGAGCAGGCCAAGCCCGACGGACTCGTGCTGATCGAGCCCGGGACCGAGCGGGCGCTGCTGGGCCCCATGTCGGTGCGGACGCTGCCCGGGGTCGGGCCGGCGACCGGGGACCATCTGCGGCGGGCCGGGATCACCACCGTCGAGGAGCTGGCCGAGGCGGGGGAGGACGAACTCGTACGGCTGGTCGGCAAGGCGCACGGGCACGCGCTGTACGCCATGGCGCTGGCGCACGACGACCGGCCCGTGGTGGCCGAGCGCGAGACCAAGTCGGTGTCGGTCGAGGACACCTATGACGTGGACATCCATGACCGGCTGCGGGTCGGGATCGAGGTGCAGCGGCTCGCCGACCGGTGCGTGGGGCGGCTGCGCGGGGCCGGGCTGTCCGGGCGGACCATCGTGCTGAAGGTGCGGCGGTACGACTTCTCGACCCTGACCCGCTCCGAGACGCTCCGTGGGCCCACCGACGATCCGGCGGTGATCCGCGAGGCTGCCGCGCGGCTGCTGGAGTCCGTGGACACCACGGGCGGGGTACGGCTGCTGGGCGTGGGCGTCTCGGGGCTCGCCGACTACACCCAGGAGGACCTGTTCGCGCAGGCCGCGGCGGGCGAGCGGGACGCCGCCGCGGCCGTGGAGACGTCGGAGGAGGTCGTGCCCGACGCCGTGGAGGAGCGCATGGAGCCCGCCGAGCGGCAGTGGCGGGCCGGGTACGACGTGCGGCATGCCGAGTACGGGCACGGCTGGGTGCAGGGCAGTGGCCTCGGGCGGGTCACTGTGCGCTTCGAGACACCGCAGTCCGAGCCGGGGCGGGTGCGTACGTTTTTTGTCGACGATCCCGCGCTGGAGCCGGCCGAGCCGTTGCCGTTGGTCGTGGAAACCGACGTGGCTCACCGGCCCGTCCCGGCCGAGGATCAGACCTCCTCCGTGCCCGCCAGCTTGCCGAAGTCGTGGTCCGGTACCGAAGGAGGTGCGGCCGCGTCGAGGCCGTAGTGGTGGTAGAGCTGGAGTTCCTGTTCGGGGGAGAGGTGGCGGCCCACGCCGAAGTCGGGGGCGTCCTTGATGAGCGCGCGGTCGAAGGGGACCCGGAGGGCGCCCTCCACCAGTTCGCTGGGCTCCAGGGGGACGAAGGCGTCCCGGGAGAACAGACCGGTGCGTATGGCCGCCCACTCCGGCACGCCCGTGGCGTCGTCGAGGTACACCTCGTCGATGGTGCCGATCTTGGTGCCATTGCGGTCGAACGCCTTGCGGCCGATCAGGTTGCGCGGATCGATGTCGGTCTGCACGGGCCCTCTCCCTCCACTTGGTCGCAACTCATCCGTAAGCACTACAAAAGAGCACATTCAAGGAGGCGGCCACTCGAGGGCCCAGGCGTTGACCTCGCTGGTACGCTGACAGCGGCTGCTGACCCCGTGCGGGAGAGTCCTCCGACCACGTCGGAGGCGCCGAAGGAGCAAATCCTCCCCGGAATCTCTCAGGCTCACGTACCGCACGGACGAGGTCACTCTGGAAAGCAGGGCGAGTGTCGACGGCTCCCGCCCTCACCGACGGTGAAAGCCGGGACCCTCGGGTGCCCGGTGAAGCTCTCAGGTTTTGATGACAGAGGGGGAGGCCGTCGGGGCAACCGCCGTGGTGCCCCTCGAAGGTCGCGTCAGACCAGGAGGCCTCCGCAATGACCGCCCATCGCACTCCGCTCTCCGAGCTCGAAGCGGGCATCCCCTTCGAGCAGCGCCACATCGGGCCCGACCAGGAGGCGCGGGCCAAGATGCTCGCGCACGTCGGTTACGGCTCGCTCGACGAGCTGACCGCCGCCGCGGTGCCGGATGTGATCAAGAACGCCGAGGCGCTCGATCTGCCGGGTGCCCGTACCGAGGCCGAGGTGCTCGCCGAGCTCCGCTCGCTCGCCGACCGCAACCAGGTGCTCGGCTCGATGATCGGGCTCGGGTACTACGGGACCTTCACGCCGCCCGTCATCCTGCGCAACGTCATGGAGAACCCGGCCTGGTACACGGCCTACACGCCGTACCAGCCGGAGATCTCGCAGGGCCGCCTGGAGGCGCTGCTGAACTTCCAGACGATGGTCGCCGACCTGACCGGCCTGCCGACCTCCGGCGCCTCTCTCCTGGACGAGGGCACGGCCGCCGCCGAGGCGATGGCGCTGTCCCGGCGCATGGGCAAGAACAAGAAGGGCCTGTTCCTGGTCGACGCGGACGCGCTGCCGCAGACCATCGCCGTCATCGAGACGCGTGCCGAGCCGACCGGTGTCGAGGTCGTCGTCGCCGACCTGAGCGACGGCATCCCGGCCGACGTCGCCGCGCGCGAGATCAACGGCGTGCTGATCCAGTACCCGGGCGCCTCCGGTGCCGTACGCGACATCAAGCCGGTCATCGACCAGGCGCACGAGCTGGGCGCCCTCGTCACCGTCTCCGCCGACCTGCTGGCCCTCACCCTGCTGACCTCTCCGGGCGAGCTGGGTGCGGACATCGCCGTCGGCACGACCCAGCGCTTCGGTGTGCCGATGGGCTTCGGCGGGCCGCACGCGGGCTACATGGCGGTGCACGAGAAGTTCGCGCGCAGCCTGCCCGGCCGTCTGGTCGGCGTCTCCGTCGACGCCGACGGGAACAAGGCGTACCGCCTCGCGCTGCAGACCCGTGAGCAGCACA
Organism: Streptomyces sp. NPDC001410; assembly: GCF_042895235.1. Classification (NCBI taxonomy): domain Bacteria; kingdom Bacillati; phylum Actinomycetota; class Actinomycetes; order Kitasatosporales; family Streptomycetaceae; genus Streptomyces; species Streptomyces sp. NPDC001410. The sequence continues at coordinate 39,512 of NZ_JBIAWE010000033.1, read as the reverse complement.
TCCGCCGCGAGAAGGCCACGAGCAACATCTGCACCGCGCAGGTGCTGCTCGCCGTGATGGCCGGTATGTACGCCGTCTACCACGGCCCCGAGGGGCTGCGTGCCATCGCCCGCCGCACCCACCGCTACGCCACGATCCTCGCCGAGGGCCTGAAGGCCGGCGGTGTCGAGATCGTCCACGGCGCCTACTTCGACACCCTCACCGCGCGGGTGCCCGGCAAGGCCGCCGAGGTGGTCGCCGCCGCCCTGGAGAACGGGGTCAACCTGCGTCTCGTGGATGCCGACCACGTCTCCCTCGCCTGCGACGAGACCAGCAACCGGGCCCAGCTGGCCGCCGTCTGGTCCGCCTTCGGTGTCGAGGGCGACATCGAGGCGCTGGACGTGACGGCCACGGACGCCGTGCCCCAGGCGCTGCTGCGATCCGACGACTTCCTGACCCACCCGGTCTTCCACGAGCACCGCTCCGAGACCGCCATGCTGCGCTACCTGCGCAAGCTGGCCGACCGCGACTACGCGCTCGACCGCGGCATGATCCCGCTGGGCTCCTGCACCATGAAGCTCAACGCGACCACCGAGATGGAGCCGGTCACCTGGCCCGAGTTCGGCGAGCTGCACCCCTTCGCGCCCGCCGAGCAGGCCGAGGGCTTCCTCACGCTCATCCGGGAGCTGGAGGAGCGTCTCGCCGAGGTCACCGGCTACGACAAGGTCTCGCTCCAGCCGAACGCCGGTTCGCAGGGCGAGCTGGCCGGTCTGCTGGCCGTCCGCGGCTACCACCGGGCCAACGGCGACGAGCAGCGCACCGTCTGCCTGATCCCGTCCTCCGCGCACGGCACCAACGCCGCCAGCGCCGCGATGGCCGGCATGAAGGTCGTCGTCGTGAAGACCGCCGAGGACGGCGAGATCGACGTCGAGGACCTGCGGGCCAAGATCGAGCAGTACCGCGACGAGCTGGCGGTCCTGATGATCACCTACCCGTCCACGCACGGTGTGTTCGAGGAGCACGTCGCCGACATCTGCGCCCAGGTGCACGAGGCCGGCGGCCAGGTCTACGTCGACGGCGCCAACCTCAACGCCCTGGTCGGCCTCGCCAAGCCGGGCCACTTCGGCGGCGACGTCTCGCACCTGAACCTGCACAAGACCTTCTGCATCCCGCACGGTGGCGGCGGCCCCGGCGTCGGCCCGGTCGCGGTCCGCTCGCACCTGGCGCCGCACCTGCCCAACCACCCGATGCAGCCGACGGCCGGCCCGGAGACGGGCGTCGGCCCGATCTCTGCGGCGCCCTGGGGCAGCGCGGGCATCCTGCCGATCTCGTGGGCGTACGTCCGCCTGATGGGCGGCGAGGGCCTCAAGCGCGCAACCCAGGTGGCCGTGCTCTCCGCGAACTACGTCGCCAAGCGCCTGGAGCCGCACTACCCGGTGCTCTACACCGGCCCCGGCAACCTGGTCGCGCACGAGTGCATCATCGACCTGCGCCCGCTGACCAAGGCGACCGGCGTGAGCGTGGACGACGTGGCCAAGCGCCTGATCGACTACGGCTTCCACGCGCCGACCATGTCCTTCCCGGTGTCCGGCACGCTGATGATCGAGCCGACCGAGTCCGAGGACCTGGCCGAGCTGGACCGGTTCTGCGACGCGATGATCGCCATCCGCGCGGAGATCGAGAAGGTCGGCTCCGGCGAGTGGCCCGCGCAGGACAACCCGCTGGCGAACGCCCCGCACACCGCGTCCGCGCTCGGTGGCGAGTGGACGCACGCCTACAGCCGCGAGGACGCCGTCTTCCCGGCCGGTGTCTCGGCCGCCGACAAGTACTGGCCGCCGGTGCGCCGCATCGACAACGCCTTCGGTGACCGCAACCTGGTCTGCTCCTGCCCGCCGCTGGACGCCTACGAGGACTGAGCGATCCCCTGGTCAGAGCCCCGCCCGTGGTCGGGCGGGGCTCTGCCGTCCTCACACCGAGGCCAGCGCCACCTCGGTCGCCTTGATCAGGGCGATCACATCGGAACCGACGAAGAGGCCGAGGTCTTCGACCGCCTCCTTGGTGATCACGGCCGTGAGTTCGCCGCCGGGCACCGAGACCTTCACGGAGGCCACGGCTCCGCCGAGGGCGATCTGGACGATCGCGCCGGGGAGCTGGTTGCGGATCGAGAGGCCTTCGAACCGGCCCGTGGCGAGTGAGATCTCCGTCGACTTCACCAGTGAGAGGACGCGGGAGTCCGGGGCGAGGCCGAGCTGCTCCACGGCCTCCCGCGTGATGGCCGCCATGAGCTCCTGCCCGCCGTCCAGGCGGATCTTGACCGTGGCCATGACCTCGCCGGGGTGGACCTCGGTGACGGTGCCGGGGAGCTGGTTGCGGATGCTCAGTGTCATGGGCACCCACAGTAGGGCGCGCGCCCGTTCAGGCAGGGTATGCGTGCGTCTGCGTCGCTTTGACCGTCGCCCAGACAGCTGCGCCGGGATGCAGGTCCAGCTCGGCCGCGGCGACCGTGGTGAGGTCGGCGGCGAGGGGGAGTTCGCCGGTGAGGTCGGCGCGGATCTGGTCGCCGTGCGTCTCCAGACCGGCGACCTCGCAACGCCACAGGTTGCGGGCGCTGGCGCCGGTCGGCCGGTCCCGGAAGAGGGTGACGGCGACCGGCGGGAACGCCACGAAGACCGGCCCGGACAGCACCTCCGTGGTCGTGATCGAGGGCCCCGCGTCGAGCCGTACCGTGTGCCCCTCGGCCCGCCCCCGGTAGAGGTTGAGGCCGACCAGCTGCGCGATGTAGTCGGTGCGCGGATGGCGGGCGATGTCGGCCGGGGTGCCCTCCTGGACGACCCGGCCGTGCTCGACGACCACCAGCCGGTCCGCGAGCACCATGGCGTCCAGCGGATCGTGCGTGACGAGGACGGCGACCGCCTCGAACTCGGCCAGGTGACGGCGGAGCTGGGCGCGGACCTCCAGGCGGGTACGGGCGTCCAGGGCCGCCAGCGGCTCGTCCAGGAGCAGCAGCCGGGGCCGGGTGGCCAGGGCGCGGGCCAGCGCGACGCGCTGGGCCTGGCCGCCGGAGAGCCTGCGGGGCTTGGCGCCGGCGCGGTCGGCGAGGCCCATGCGGTCCAGCCAGGCGGCGGCCTGGGCCCGCGCCTCGGCCTTGGAGACGCCCTGGCAGCGCGGTCCGAAGGCCACGTTGTCCAGGGCGGACAGGTGCGGGAAGAGCAGGTAGTCCTGGAAGACGACACCGACCGGGCGGGACTCGGGCGGAGTGCCGTCCAGGGAGGTGCCGTCCAGTCGCAGATGGCCGTCGGTGATCGGGACCAGACCGGCGAGGGCGCGCAGGGCGGTGGTCTTGCCGACGCCGTTCGGGCCGAGCAGCGCGACGACGTCCCCGGGGGCGGCGGTCAGCGCCACGTCGAGCCGGAAGGAGCCCCGCTCGACGACGAGCCGGGCGTCGAGCCCCTGCTCGCCCACCACCTCGAGGCCGGCCTTGTCGGGGGCGTCGATGTCGGTCATGAAGAGGGCGTCCTTCGTCGGCACACGCACAGCGTCGTCTCCCATCCTCCCGTCACCTCCCGGTCCCCGTCAGCCAGCGGTCCCGCAGCCCCGCAAGGACCGCGACGGACACGGCCAGCAGCACCAGGCTGAGGGCGATGGCCGCCTCGGGGTCGTTCTGCAGGGCGAGGTAGACCGCGAGGGGCATGGTCTGGGTGCGGCCGGGGAAGTTGCCCGCGAAGGTGATCGTCGCGCCGAACTCGCCGAGCGCGCGGGCCCAGGCCAGCACCGCGCCCGCGGCGATGCCGGGGGCGATCAGTGGCAGGGTGACCCGGCGGAACGCGGTGAAGCGGGACGCGCCGAGCGTGGTGGCCGCCTCCTCGAAGCGCGGGTCGGCGGCCCGCAGGGTGCCCTCGACGCTGATGACCAGGAACGGCATCGCGACGAACGCCTCCGCGATCACGACGCCGGTGGTGGTGAACGGGAGGGTGATCCCGAACCAGGAGTCGAGCCACTTGCCGATGACGCCGTTGCGGCCCAGGGCGAGCAGCAGGGCCACACCGCCGACCACCGGCGGAAGCACCAGCGGGAGGGTCACCAGGGCGCGGACGAGACCGCGGCCCGGGAACTCCGTACGGGCCAGCAGCCAGGCCAGCGGCACCCCCAGCACCAGGCTCACGGCCGTCGCCGCCGTCGCGGTGACCAGGGACAGCTGGAGCGCCTGCCACACCTCTGCGCTGGTCAGCTGCTGCGGCAGGCTCCGCCAGGGAGCCCGTACGAGCAGCGCGATCAGTGGCAGCAGCAGGAACGCCAGAGCCACCACGCCCGGCACCAGCAGCGGCAACGGCACCCCGCGTCGGCCCCCCGTGCCGACGCGGCGGCGCCGCGGCCCACCCGTGCGGGGGCCGGTCGCGGCGCCGGGCTTGTCGAGCGAGGTCACGGCTTGAGGAACCCGGCCTGGCTCAGGACCTGCTGGCCCTCGGCGGACTGCACCAGCTCGATGAACGCCTTGGCCGCGGCGGCGTTGTCGGCGTTCTTCAGCAGGGCGATCGGGTAGTCGTTGACGGCCTTGGCGGACTCGGGGAACTCCACGCCCTCCACCTTGTCACCCGCGGCCTTCACATCGGTCCTGTAGACGACGGCCGCGTCGGCCTCCTTCAGCTCGACCTTCGTCAGGGCGGCCTTGACGTCCTGCTCGTAGGAGACCGGGGTCAGTTTCAGCTCGCCGGCGTCCAGGGCCTTCTGCGCGGCGGCGCCGCACGGCACGGTCTTGTCGCACAGGACGACCTTCAGACCGGCCTTGGTGAGGTCCTTCAGCGAGGCCACCTTGCCGGGGTTGCCCGGCAGGGTGGCGATCTCCAGCTGGTTGCGGACGAAGGTGGCCGGGGTGCCGACCGCGTCCTGCTTGTCCGTCACGATCGCCATGGTCTTGGGGCTGGCGGCGGCGAAGACGTCTGCCGGGGCGCCACTGGTGATGCTCGCGGCGAGGGTGTCACTGCCGCCGAAGTTGAAGTTGACGGTGGTGCCGGGGTGGGCCTTCTCGAACTCCTTGCCCAGGGCCGTGAAGCTCTCCTTGAGGGAGGCGGCCGCGAACACGGTGACCTTCCCGGAGAGCTTCGGGGAGGCGGAGGACGACGAGTCCGACGCCTTCGACTTGGCCGACGAGTCGTCGGACGAGGAGGAGCAGGCGCTCAGTGCCATCAGGGCAGCGGCTCCCGCACCGGCCAGTTGCAGCATCCGGGTCCGGCGCACGGAACGGGTCATCACGGATCTACTCCTCGGGTTCTGTGGAACAACGTCGCGCCCTGGCACGGCCGGTCGATCGGCCATGCGGCGATGATACTGCCGCATCTGCCAGGTGTAAGTCTCCTGTCGCATTGCATGAGCTGCGAAGTTGTGACTTGGGGCTGGCATGTGCGTTTGTACGGTGCTCAGCCTGGGGTACGGTCCTGCGGGAGGTGGTCGCAGGTGTTGCTCGCCGAACTCGCCCTGACCGGCGATCTCGTACGACCGGCCCGGCTGACCGTGCCGGACCTGCTCGGCTGGGCGCAGCACGTGGCGGACGTCAGCTTCGAGTGCGCCACCAGCGGCATCCAGCACCACCGGTTCGCCGGTCCGCGCCTGTACGACGTGCTCGCCGACGCCGGACCCGACTTCGACCGGGCCCGGCGCAAGGACCGGCTGCGCTTCCTCATCGCCGTCACCGGCACCGACGGCCACCACGCCCTGCTGTCCTGGGCCGAGATCGACCCCGACTTCGCCCACGCCCCCGTGCTGCTCGCCGTCACCGTCGACGGCAGCCCGCTGGACGCGGCCGGCCCCCAGCTGGTGCTGCCGCAGGACCGCTGCGGGGCCCGGCACATCAGCGGGATCACGGCGATCCGGGTGGACGGGGGCTACGGCTTCGACGGCCCAGTGCCGGCCACACCTGGTCGCGCGTCAGCGGCAGCTCCGTGAACCGCTCGCCGGTCGCGTCCCGTACGGCGTTGGCCAGGGCGGGGGCGACCGGCCAAGGGTGCAACGCACGGGGCCGCGGATGCCGTGGTGGGAGTCTCGATCGTGGGGCGGCTGGCGGACGGGTGTGCCTTTGCGGTTCTGTCCGGTGTCTGCGACGGCGTCCTGGGCGAGGTCTGGTCGCCGGCTGTGCGCCCGAGGTGGCCCTGCACGGCGGCACCGGGGCGCCAGCGGACGGTCCCGAGGGGCTGGGCGGGGCGCTGGCGCAGGCCCGGTACGCGCTCACCTCGGCCCGGACCACGGCGCCGGACGCCTCCCTCCTCGCCGACGCGAGCGCCCTGACGACCCTCCACGCCCTGCTCACCGGTGTGCCGGCCGAGGTGCGCGCCGCCTACAGCCATGCGGTCCTCGGTCCGCTGCTGGAGTCCGACCGCACCGCCACCGCCGTACTGCTGAGCACGCTGGAGACGTTCCTCGCCTGCGACGGGTCCTGGGCGCGTACGGCCAAGGCGCTGCATCTGCACGTCAACACCGTGCACTACCGGATCCAGCGCATCGAGCACTTCACCGGACGCGACCTGTCCCTGCTGAGCGACCGGCTCGACCTGTGGGCGGCGCTCCTGTGCCGGTCTCAGACGCGGTCGATGTGCACGTTCGTGGACTTCACGCGCGCGGTGGCCTCCATGCCGACCTCCAGGCCCAGTTCCTCCACGGCCTCCCGGGTCAGCAGGGAGACCAGGCGGTGCGGGCCCGCCTGGATCTCCACCTGGGCGGCGACGTCGCCGAGCTTGATGGCGGTGACGATGCCCGGGAAGGCGTTGCGGACCGAGGTGTAGGAGGTGTCCTCCTCACCGCCGCCCGCCCTGGCCAGCTCGACCGAGAACGCGGCGAGATCCTTGCCGTCGATGAGCCGTCGCCCGGCCTCGTCGCGATGGGTGGCCACCCGGCCGGCGTCGGCCCAGCGGCGGGCGGTGTCGGGGCTCACGCCGAGCAGCCGTGCGGCCTGGCCGATCGTGTAGGACTGCATGCCGGTCACGATAGGGCCACGACGTGGGAACCGTGGACGTGGGGTTGGCCGTTGGGCATAACGCGATATAGCGTTAGTGCGTGGAGTCGGCAGTGGGTCCCCTGTAGGGGCGTCTGAATCGGGGTGAGGGTATGTCGGCCGAGCTGGTGCCCACGGATGTGCCGTCCGGGTTGCGGGCCTCGCACGCGGACCGGGACCGTGTGGTGGACGTCCTGACGGCTGCCGCAGGGGACGGCAGGCTCACCGCCGAGGAACACGACGAGCGGGTGGGGGCGGCCCTGTCGGCGCGCACGCTCGGGGAGCTGGCGGAGCTGACGGGCGATCTGCCGGACGCCCCAGGGGCGGCGCCGGTCAAGGACGTCGTCCGCATCGAGCAGCAGTTCTCGTCGGCCACGCGCGGCGACGGATGGTCCGTGCCGCGCCGGATGGAGATCGACTCGGAGTGGGGCGACGTGACCGTCGACTTCACCCGGGCGGAGATCTCTCATGACACCCTCCGCATCGACCTGGACCTGCGCGGCGGCACCCTGCGGCTGATCACCCGGCCCGGCGTCGTCGTGGACACCGACTCCCTGGTGATCGACTACGGCACGGCCAAGGTGCGGCCGGCCGGGCAGCCCGGGACACCGGTCGTGCTGCGCGTGGAGATACACGGGCGGCTGAGCATGGGCCGGCTGGAGGCGCGGCCGCCGCGGCGGCTGTTCGGCAGGAAGACGGCGACGGCCTGAGGCGCGTGCCGTCTTCCCGGCCCGGTACGACTGCCGTCTCCCTGACCCGAGGGATCTGACGTGACCGCGGGTGTGCCTCAGCCGGTGTGGACGCGCGGGCGACGGGCGCGGTCCGGTTCCGCCTCGCGCAGCACCTCACGGGTGACCGGGGCGACCTCGCCCTGCCCGAAGAGGAAGAAGCGCAGGAAGTTGGCGAACGGGTTGCCCTCGGTCCACTCGAAGTAGATGTGCGGGGTGCAGCCCGTCATGTCCCGGACGTGGAGGAGCATCGCGGCGAGGGCGTTGGGGATGGAGGAGGACTCCAGGGTCAGGATGCGGTAGCGGTTGTGCAGGACCTCGCCACGCACGGTCAGGCCCGCCTCGAACTCGGAGGGGTCGGTGACCGTGACCTCCACGAAGACGAAGTCCTCCTGCTCGGGCATCTCGTTGTCGGCCCGGATCTGCTCGATCTTGTCGCGGTACTCGGCCTTGTCGCGCCGGTCGGGCTCGTTGGCGATGAACCGGATCTTGCGGCTGGCCATGTCCCGGACGAATCGTTCCGCCATCGGGTCCATGGACACGTGCGTCACGCGCAGCTCGAAGGCGCGGGCCAGTCGGGAGGCCAGCGAGATCAGGATGATGCCGACGATGAAGCAGGCACCGATCTTCACACCGTCCGGGCGCTCGACGACGTTCGCAGCGGTCACATAAAGGAGGACGGCCGAGACGACCACGAAGCCGATGGTCCAGCCGCGCTGCGCGGCCCGGCGGGAAGCGATGGTCACCGCGATCGCCGCGGAGGACATGAGGACCAGCACGCCGGTGGCGTACGCGCCGCCCTGCGCGTCGACGTTGGCGTCGAAGATCCAGGTCACCAGGAAGGCGACGAGCGTGAAGACGATCACCATCGGGCGCACCGCCCGGGCCCAGTGCGGGGCCATGCCGTAACGGGGCAGGTAGCGCGGCATCAGGTTCAGCAGCCCGGCCATGGCGGAGGCGCCGGCGAACCACAGGATGGCGATCGTCGACACGTCGTAGACCGTGCCGAAGGCGTTGCCCAGGTACTCGTGCGCGAGGTAGGCCAGCGCGCGGCCGTTGGCCTGACCACCGGACTTGAACTCGTCCGCCGGGATGAGCACCGTCGTGATGAAGCTCGTGGCGATCAGGAAGACGCTCATGATCAGCGCTGCGGCCGTCAGCAGCTTCTTGGTGTCCCGGATCCGGCCGGCGGGCCGCTCCTCGGTGTCGCCCTCGTCGCCTTGGACGTGCGGCATGACGGCGACGCCGGTCTCGAAGCCCGACAGGCCGAGGGCGAGCTTCGGGAAGACCAGCAGGGACACGCCGATCATGGCGAAGATGTTGCCGTGCTCGGTGGTCAGGGCGCTGGTCCAGTCGGTGACCACGTGGCCGGCGGTGAGGACGTGCCACAGGCCGACGACCACGACCACGGCGTTCAGTCCGAGATAGACCACCACCAGGGCGACCGCGACGCCGATCGCCTCCAGGAAGCCCTTGAGGAACACGGCGCCGAGCAGCGCGACCAACAGCAGGGTGATGAGCATCTGCTGGCCGTGCAGCGTGCTCTGCAGGTGCGGGTTCTCGATGAGGTGCGTGGAGGCGTCCGCGGCGGAGAGGGTGATGGTGATCAGGAAGTCGGTGGCCGCGAAGCCCAGCAGGGTCAGGACGAAGAGCTTGCCCTTCCAGAAGGACAGCAGTCGCTCCAGCATGGCGATGGAGCCTTCGCCGTGCGGGCTCTCCTCTGCGACCCGGCGGTACACAGGAAGTGCACCCGCCAGGGTGACTATGACGAGCACGATGGTCGCGATGGGCGAGAGCAGACCGGCCGCCAGTGCCGCGATACCCGGCTGGTAGCCGAGGGTCGAGAAGTAGTCGACACCGGTCAGGCACATCACCCGGTACCAGCGCTGGCCCTTGTGCGCGGGCTCCGGCTGGGCTTCGGGGCGGGCGTGCTTGCCCATGTCGGACAGCCCCTCCAGCATCCAGGTGCGCAGGCGACTGGGAGGAGGGTGCTCGGTCGTGGCCATCGGCGTGCTCCTGGTGTGCGGCTCAGCTGATTCCGGCCATCACGCGGACGGCGGCACCAGCGTAAGCAGAGAGTGACGCCTGGGCCCACGGATCCGGGGCCTGGAGGCGTCAATCTTGCGTTAAGAAAGACCCGACGGGAGGAGGTGACACGTCAAGAAGCGGAGGCCCGCAGGCCGACGGCACGCGTTGCACTGTATGGGGGAGGAACGGCCGTGACCTCCGGGTCGGACACCCAGCGTCATCTCGTACGACACCTCCATGCTGCCCCGCGGACAGCGGAAGCGCAGCCGCAGCGAGTGGGCGTACCCGCGGTGGGCCGGCACCCCTCGACGCCTTCGCTACTCCAGGCCCGACGCCTTGAACACCATCAGTGCCGTCTCCCCGTCGATGCGTTCGGCCAGCTGGTGCAGGGCCGTCGTGCCGGAGCGGAGGGTGCCGGAGGTCTCCGAGGTGTGGGCCGCCTCGGTCAGACGGAGCCAGAGGTCGGGATTGCGCAGGAGCACCGCGGGGTCGATCTCGACGCGGGCGCCGAGGGTGTCGCGCAGGACCAGGCGCTTCGCGACGCCGTCCAGCGGGCGTACTGCGACCAGCCGGTCGGTGCGGACCCGGCGGGTGCGCAGCATGCGGCGGGAGGCCAGCCAGCCCTCGCCGGCCGAGACGCGGGCGGGGAAGAGGACGAGGAACAGGAGCAGGGCCAGGGAGATCCACAGGGCCGAGCGCCACCAGGTGAGGGTGCCCGCCGCCAGGTCGACGAGCAGCAGCATGCCCAGCAGCACGGCCGCGCAGCGGGCCGAGCTGTACAGGTCCGAGGTCCACTGGCGGTCGTACACCACGGCACCGGTGTTGTGCGGGTGCGGGACCGTCACCTCGGAGCGGGTGTCGTCGCGGTGCTCCATGAGTTCGACGGTAGGGAGCGGAGAGCCTGGTGGGGCAGGGCCGTGCCGGATGTTGACGGGACCCTGACGGCCCGGCGGTGTGTCTTGACGCGCCCATTGACGCGTGCGCAGCGCCCTCACAGGCCCCGGGTGTCCATGCGCAGATGCCAGGCGTTGCGGCGGTGGACGGACACCAGGTCGGACTCCAGCGGCGACGGCGGTACCGCGAGGACCGGGCAGTCGGCGTGTGCGAGGCAGTGCCGGGAGACGCGGCCCGAGAAGGCGCGCTGCAGGCCGCGCCGGCCGGCGCCCACGACCAGTACGTCGTCGTCGCGGTCGGCGGTCGCCACCAGCGCCCTGCCCGGAGTGCCACGGACGATCACGGCGTGCATCGGCACCCCCGGCCCGTCCTCCCCGAAGATCTCCTCGAGCACGGAGGCCAGCCGCTGTTTGGCCAGCCGCTGCCACTGCTCGACCAGCAGACCGGTGGCGGGGGAGCGGCGCGCGGCGGGATCGCCGCCGGGCGGCTCCCAGGCCAGCACCGGCCAAAGCTCCGCACCCAGTCGCCGGGCCAGCGCCGCGGCCCGGCGCAGGGCCGTGACGCTGCCCAGGGAACCACTCACCCCGACCACCACGCGGGCGGCCGCCGAGGCGTCGTAACCGGACATGGCTCCACCGTTCCTCACGCATGCCCGCGGGCGACCCCCGCGGGTGGGCCCGCGTACAGGGCTTCTCTTCCATCCCACTCCCGTACAGGCGATTCGACCAGCCGACGGGAGCCATTTCTGGCAGGTTCCTGACGGCTCCGGTACGTCCGGTGGCCGCGTCCGTCAGCAACCCGTCAGTGTCGGCCCGTTCGCCGTCAGTGTCGCGTCATGAGGGATCGGATCACCGGCCCGGCCGGGCATAGCGTCGGGGCAGCCCCGGTCCGCCTCCCCGCGTCCGGGGCGCTCAAGGCCAGCACGTTCCTCCCAGGAGGCAACCCATGCCCGAACTCGTCTGCGGCGGCGACCCGGAGCCTTCCGAACGCACCCCGGCCGGACCCCTGTTCGTCCCCGTCCGGCCGGGACCCGCAGGGTGCACGGCCCGCCTGTTCCGCACCCCCCTCCGCGGCCGCACGGCCGTCGCCTTCACGTCCGCCCGCCTCCTGGGCGACACGCTGGGCCCCGACCAGCCGTGGATCCGCCTCGCCGAGCCCGCGTTGCGCGCGCTGACCGCACCGCTCGGCGTCCCCGCCCTCACCGTGGACCCCACGTTCTCGGCCCCGGCCCCCGCCCCCGCCGCCCGGACGATCCCGCTCCCGGCCTTCCGGGTCACCGAGGGGAGCACCCGATGACCACCCTGCACGAAGCAGCCGCCCCCGCCGCCTTCGCCGGTCTGTCCGTCTGGCCCGCCTCGGCCACCGAGTCCCGCCCCGGCGACCTGGCCGTCGGCGGGGTCCCGCTCGCCGAGATCGCGGACCGGTTCGGTACCCCCGTCTACGTGCTCGACGAGGGCGAGGTGCGCGAGCGCTGCCGTACCTACCGGCAGGCCTTCCCCGAGGCCGAAGTCCTCCACGCGGCCAAGGCGTTCCTGTGCCGGGCCATGGTCCGCTGGACGGACGAGGAGGGCCTGGGCCTGGACGTCTGCTCGGCCGGTGAGCTGGAGCTGGCCTCCGCCTACAACCTGGTCGGCCGCCCGCCCGTGGTCGCCGTACACGTCGGCCGGGCCCGCCTGCTGGTCCGCCGAGAGTCGCTCGCCGACCTGCGCAGCCGCGACGTGGGCGTCTGACACCACCGCGTCCGACATCTGACGCCAGCTCGTCCGACGGCACTGTGCCGCGCACCGGACTCCCGGGCGGGCCGGTCTTCCCTCCCTCGCCGGCCGGCCCGCCCGGGCCTTGCAGTTGCTCCGTCCGCCTGAGCCCCACCGTAGGGCCCCAATAAGATTCGCCGCCAGGTTCGAAACTTTCGATCACCTGTGAGGCGTACATGCCGACGTACGACAACCCCGTCCTCCCCGGCTTCCATCCCGACCCGAGCGTGTGCCGCGTGGAGGACGACTACTACCTGGTGTGCTCCAGCTTCGAGTACTTCCCCGGTCTTCCGCTGTTCCACAGCCGGGACCTGGTGCACTGGCGTCAGATGGGCAACGTCCTCGACCGGCCCAGGCAGTTGGCGCTGCCCGACGACGTGCCGGCCTCCGGCGGCGGCTATGCGCCGACCATCCGGCACCACGACGGCCTCTTCCACGTCGTCACCACCTGCGTCGGCGCCGGCGGAACCTTCCGCGTCACCGCTGAACGCCCCGAGGGCCCCTGGTCGGACCCGGTCTGGATCGGCCTGCCCGGCATCGACCCCGACTTCGCCTGGGACGAGGACGGGCAGTGCTGGTGCGCGATGGCCGGGGTCACCGTGGCCCGCATCGATCCGCGGAGCGGGAAGGTGCTCGAAGGGCCGCTGCCGATGTGGTCCGGCACCGGTCTGCGGGACCCCGAGGCGCCGCACCTGTACCCGACGGCGACTGGTGGTACCTGCTGCTCGCCGAGGGCGGCACCGCGCTCGGCCACGGCGTCTCGGCCGCCCCCGCCCCCGCCCGCTCCCCGCGCGGCCCCTGGGAACCGGCGCCCGGCAATCCGCTGCTGTCCCACCGCGGCACCGGCCTGCCCGTCCAGTGCACCGGCCACGCCGACCTGGTCCAGGCGGCCGACGGCAGTTGGTGGATGGTGCTGCTCGGCACCCGGCCGCACCGCTGCTTCCCGGAGTTCCACGTCCTGGGCCGGGAGTCCTTCCTGGTGCCGGTGGAGTGGGTGGACGGCCGGCCCCGGGTGGGGCCGCTGCGGGAACGGCATCCGGCACCGGCCGCCTGGGCGCCCCTCCAACCGCCGCCCGTCCGGGACGACTTCACCGACCGAATCCTCGCACCGCACTGGATCTCCCCGCGCCGCCGGCCCGACGGCTGCTGGTCCCTGACCGAGCGGCCGGGCCGGCTGACTCTGACGGCCACCGGCGACAGCCTCGACCGGCCTGGACACCTTCGTCGGCCGCCGCCAGCAGCACCCCGACTGCCGGGCCGCCGTCCTGCTCGACCCCGGACCGGCGTCGCGCTCGGGGCTGTCCGTCCGGCTGGACGAGGCCCATCACTACGACCTCGAAGTGGGCGGGGGCGAAGCCGCCGTGGTCGTACGGATCGGGCCGGTGCGGCAGCGGATCGCCGCCCAACCGGTGCCCGCGGGCCCGGTCACCCTGGCCCTGGACATCCGTGCGACCCGGGCGCCCGCACCGATGAGCGGACCCGACAGCATCGCTTTCTCGATCGAAACTTCCGAGGGGATCGTTCGACTGGCCGAACTGGACGGCCGCTATCTCTCCACCGAGGTGGCCGGTGGCTTCACCGGACGTGTCCTCGGCATGTACGTCACCGAGGGGAGTGCGGCCTTCGACTGGTTCGACTACGAGTCCGCGACCTGCTGCACGACATCTTGACGCTCCCAACGCGCCTTCCTAGAGTCGCGGTTCGGAACGTTCGGGAATCTGAGCGAATGTTTCGGCCCACCGGGATGCGGTGAACGATCCGGCGGCATGCGGTGGGCCCCGCTTTCTCTTGTCGGGACCCTCTCCGAAGCAACTCCGAAAGTTTCGAAGGAGCGCATGATGGGCGACCCTGCACTGTCCCGCCGCGGCTTCCTGGCGGCCTCCGTCGCCGCCGGTCTCGGTGTGACCGCACTCAGCGGCTGCGGCGGCGACTCGGACGGAGGGTCGTCCTCGGGGACGACCACCATCGAGTGGTGGAACATCTCGACCACCGAGCCCACCAAGACCGTCTGGGCCGGCCTCGCCAAGCAGTTCGAGGCCAAGAACCCCAAGGTCAAGGTGAAGATCGTCCAGCTGGAGAACGACGCCTACAAGTCGAAGATGACGGCACTGACCGCCTCCGGGAAGCTGCCGGACATCTTCCATACCTGGGGCGGCGGCGTGCTGAAGCAGCAGGTCGACGCCGGCCTGGTCGAGGACCTCAGCGACCGCACCAAACCATGGGCCGACGGACTCCTGCCGGTGGCCCGGCAGCCGTACCTCCTCGACGACAAGCTGTACGGCATCCCGTTCGACATCGGCATGATCGGCTTCTGGTACAACAAGGCGCTCTTCAAGCAGGCCGGCATCAGCGCGCCCCCGACCACCTGGAGCGGCTTCCTCGACGCCGTACGCAAGCTGAAGGCCAAGGGCATCACCCCCCTCGCCCTCGCCGGCAAGGAGAAGTGGCCCGGCATGTACTACTGGGCCTACCTGGCGATGCGCACCGCCGGCGTCGACGCCCTGCAGAAGGCCGACGACGCCAAGGATTTCACCGGGTCCGGGTTCGTCGAGGCCGGGCAGCACCTCAAGGACCTGGTCCAGCTCCAGCCGTTCCAGAAGGGGTTCCTCGGGGCGGCCTACTCCACGCCCACCGGGCAGGCCGCCACCGTCGGCAACGGCAAGGCGGCCATGGAACTCATGGGCCAGTGGGCCCCGGTCGTGGAGGCCGACGCGGGCAAGGGCCTCGGCCCGAACCTCGGCTTCTTCCCGTTCCCCGAGGTCGAGGGCGGGAAGGGCGCCATCACCGAGGTGTTCGGCGGTGGCGGCGGGCACGCTCTGCGCAAGGGTGCCCCGCAGGCGGCCGTCGACTTCCTGAAGTTCTTCGCCTCGGCCAGCACGGACACCGAACTGGTCAAGAAGACCGGCACCCTTCCGGTGGTCCCGGCCGCCGAGAGCGCCATCTCCGACCCCAACACCCAGGCCGTACAGGCGCAGTTGAAGGGCGCCACCGGCTTCCAGCTCTACCTCGACCAGGCGTACGCGCCCGCCGTCGGCCAGGAGGTCAACGACAGCGTCGCCGCGCTCATCGCCGGCTCCAAGTCCCCCGAGCAGGCCGCGCAGTCGATCACCAAGACCGCGAAGGAAGAGCAGTAGCCGGCGATGACCTCCACCTTCCTCCCGGACAAGCGGTCGGGTCCCGACGTCGCCGTGCCGTCCCCGGCCGCCACCTCGGCCCGGGGGCGGACGCGGCGGCGCACCCAGAACTGGCTCACCGCGGTCGGCTTCCAGGTCCCCGCACTGGTCCTGTTCATCACGCTGGTGCTGCTGCCGATGCTGTTCGCGCTGTACGCCGCCTTCTTCCGCTGGGGCGGCTTCGGCATGCCCTCCGACTACACGGGCACGGACAACTTCACCCGGCTCTTCCAGGACCCGGTCTTCCTGGGCGACCTGTGGCGCTGCCTGGTCCTGGTCGTCCTGTCCCTCGTCCTGCAGCTGCCGTTCGCGCTCGCCATGGCCGTGGCTCTCAACCAGCGGCTGCGCGGACGGGCCGTGTACCGGATGCTGTTCTTCGCGCCGTACGTCCTGTCCGAGGCCATCACCGGCGTGCTGTTCAGCATGGTCTTCGCCCCGGGCGACGGCCTCGCCGACCATGTCCTCGGCAGCATCGGCCTGGACGGACTGGGCGGTGAGTGGTTCGCCGATCCGTCCTACGTCATGGCTACCCTGTTCCTGGTCATGACCTGGAAGTACTTCGGCTTCCACATGATGCTCTACCTGGCCGGACTCCAGGCCGTTCCGGCCGAGTTGACCGAGGCGGCACTGATCGACGGCGCGGGCCCCTGGCAGCGCTTTCGCAACGTCACCCTGCCGCTGCTCGCGCCCACCCTGCGCATCAGCGTCTTCCTGTCCGTCATCGGGTCCATCCAGCTGTTCGACCTGGTGTGGGTGGTCACCCAGGGCGGCCCCGACCACCACTCCGAGACGATGGCCGTGACCATGTTCCAGTTCGGCTTCAAGCGCTACCAGGTCGGCTACGCCAGCGCGATCAGCGTGGTCATGTTCGGCATCTGCCTCGTCTTCGCCCTCGCCTACCAGCGGTTCGTGCTCCGCCGCGACCTCGAAGGGGCCACCACGACGATGAGGGGAGACGGCTCGTGACCCGGAAGAGCGCACGCACCCTGCCGCTGCACCTGATGCTCGTGGCCGTCGGCGCGGTGATGGTCGTACCCCTGGTGTACGCCGTCCTCTCCGGCTTCAAGTCCACCGACGAGCTGTCCAGCAACCCGTTCGGACTGCCCGAGCACTGGCTGACCGGGAACTACAGCGGCATCCTCGGCTCGGGCGACTTCTGGCGGCTGGTCGGCAACAGCACGCTGATCGCGGTGGGCACGACCGTGCTCGTGGTGGCCGTGTCCGCGCTCGCAGCCTTCTCCTTCGCCCGGTTCGCCTTCCGCGGGCGGGAGGTGCTGTTCACCGTGTTCACGATGGGGCTGATGTTCCCCTTCGCGGTGGCCGCCCTGCCGCTGTTCCTGCTGCTGCGCTCTCTGGACCTGCTGGACAACCCGCTGGGCGTGATCCTTCCGCAGGCCGCCTTCGGGCTGCCGATGACGATCATCATCCTGCGCGGCTTCTTCCGGGACATCCCCGGTGAGCTGGAGGAGGCGGCCACCCTCGACGGCTGCAGCTCGTTCGGGTTCTTCTGGCGCGTGCTGCTGCCCATGGCGCGGCCCGCGCTCGGCACCGTCTCCGTCCTCGCCGTCGTCACCAGCTGGAACAACTTCTTCCTGCCGCTGCTGGTGTTCACCGACTCCAAGTGGTGGACCCTGCCCATCGGCGTCCAGCAGTTCCAGGGCCAGTACTCCTCGGACTACGCCCGCGTCTTCGCCTACCTCGTGCTCGCCATGGTCCCCGCCCTCGCCTTCTACTCGGTCGCCGAGCGCCAGCTCGTCGGCGGCCTCACCGCCGGCGCCACCAAGGGCTGATCACTCCGGCTGATCACGCCGGCCGAGCACACCCTTCGAGAGACAGGAGTCGCACCATGCCCAAGAAGAGCACGCGTCTCAGACTCACCTCCGCCGCTTCTCCCGCCTCGGCCTCGACACCGCCCTCACCGAGGTCGACGTACGAATGCAACTGCCCGCGACCGCGCAGAAGCTCGCCGAGCAGGCGGACCGGTACCGGGACCTGACCGCGGCCTGCCTGGCCGTGCGCCGCTGCGTGGGCGTGACGATCTGGGACCACACCGACAAGTACTCCTGGACACCGGCCTTCTTCCCGGGCGAGGGTGCGGCCCTGCCCTGGGACGAGCAGCTGAACCCCAAGCCGGCCTGCACCTGCGGGAGGCGCTGCGGTAGCGCTCGGCTACGGACCGTAGCCACCCCCGGACACACGTCGGGGCCGGTGCGCACCGTGAGCGTGCGGCCGGCCCCTTGGGGTCACCGGGCGGTGCGGCGGACCGCCCGGGGTGCTGCTCAGGCGGCGGTCATCACCTGTTCCGCACCGAGCGGGCGGTGCGGGGCGATGACACGGCCGTCGGGCAGCAGCTCACCGGTGTCCTCGAAGAGCAGGACGCCGTTGCACAGCAGGCTCCACCCTTGCTCCGGGTGGTGCGCCACGAGGCGGGCGGACTCCCGGTCGGCGGACTCGGCTGGCGGACACGGTGGCTGGTGCTGGCACATGGGTGGGATCTCTCGCTCGGTCTTGGTCATCTTCGTCCCCCGTGGTGATAGTCGGTCGGAACCCAGTGTTGCCCTCTGGGCGTCATTCCGCAGGGATTTCGCAGCACCGCTTCTCACAGGTTCATGACGCGTCACCCACGTGGACGGTTCATTCCAACTGCACTGTCCCTTTGGGTGGTTCGGGGTGGCCGGTTAGGACTAGTCCGTACGCAAGAGAGCCTTTTTCGGCTCGTCGGAGCAGGTAATTGCTCGTACGAGCGCATTCTATTCCCGTGGGGCGCCGCAGCCCCGGAAAAGTATTCACATCCCGGCAAAAACAGTCGTACCCCGCTTCCCTTCCGGGCAGCGGGGTACGCGGGCGTCGTTCAGGCGGGTGAGCCGAGCAGCGGGACGGGAGTCGCCCGATGGGTCAGCACCGGCAGCAGCTCGGCGACCCGGCAGGGCCGGTGCGCCGATATGCCGGGCGGCGCCGGGGCCAGCGGTATCAGCAGGTCGGTGGCGGCCGGATGACCCTCGGCGGCCTCGGCGGCGACCTCGCCGTGCAGCCACAGGGTGAGCATGTACAGGCCGGGCACGGACAGCAGACGCGGCTGGTACGGCTGCGGCAGCGCCTCGGCCTGCTGCAGGGCTCGCTCGGTGGAGACGATGTAGGGGCCCTCGAAGAAGTGCGAGAAGGCCCAGCCGTCCGGGGTGAGCATGGTGTCGGCCGCGGCCACCGAGCGGTCGCCGCAACGTATCAGGAAGCGCCACCCGGCCAGCCGGGTCGCGGACAGGCCCTGCGCGGTGATCCGGTCCAACACGTGCACGGGAAGAGGCAGTTCGGGCGTCGCGGGACCCTGCGCGGCACGCAGGGAGGGAGTTCGGGCCTCACGGACCGCGGTGGGGGAACCGAGGGCCGTGAGGACGGAGCGCAGGGCGGGCGCGGGTGCAAGGGGGACATGCAGCGGCATGGTGGGTCGCCTCTCGTTCGACAGGCGCGGCGGCGCGAGGGAGGGTGGGGCGGACGGCGCTGTCTGCTCACAGGTGGCCTGAGAGGTGGGGGCCCGGATCGGTGAACGAGGGTGCGGCTGAAGCCTGCCGCCCGTCACTTCGGCGGCAGGAATCATGACGGGAACCGGGACCGCGGGCACCAACCTTAGGCCTTGTTCGCAAGGTTATACGACACGTGTTCAGACGATGTTTCGTCTACCGGATTCCGGTTGGCCCGGCAAGGGGTCATTCAGCCGATGGTTCGCGTAAATCATCCCGATTTCCGGTCCGGGAAGGCGCTGCTGACCTCGGAATACACCGCGATCGCGGTCGGCCGAATGTCGTCGGCGTTTTTCACGAGGCGGGCTGGGAACCCGAAGATGCGTACTGCGGCATGCCCCGTGAATGTGCCGCGGGGAACATTCGACAGAGTAGCGGGTGTCGGGCCCGCACGGGACGTTATCGATCGCTTCGGCTGGGCATCATCCCACCTGACCCGGGACCCCGGCGGCCGGATCTGCGGCCCGCCCATCCGAGGAGGGACACTTCGATGGGGGAGAAGGTCGTGGCAGGGCAGTTCGACCTGTCCGATCGCCAGCGCTACCGCGAAAAGCTCCAAAAGTGTCTGGCGGGACTGGAGCGGCTGCTGGTCGAGAAGCGGTTCGACCGCCCGAAGAACCTCATGGGTGTGGAGATCGAGTTGAATCTCGCCGGCCCCGACGGCATGCCGAAAATGCTGAACGGGCAGGTGCTGGAGCGCATCGCGAGCCGCGATTTCCAAACAGAACTCGCCAGGTTCAACCTGGAGGTGAACATCGCCCCACACCGGTTGGGCGGCCGCGTATTCGACCGGCTCGCCGAGGAACTGCGCACCTCCCTGGCGTATGCCGACCGGAAGGCCGGCGAGGTGGACGCCGGGATCGTGATGATCGGCATTCTGCCCACGCTCGAGCCCGACGACGTGGTCTCCGCCAACCTCTCCGAGGCGGATCGCTACACCCTGCTCAACGACCAGATCGTGGCCGCCCGCGGCGAGGACTTCGTCCTCGACATCGAGGGGGTGGAGCACCTGACGCGCACCTCCAAGTCCATCGCCCCCGAGGCCGCGTGCACGTCCGTGCAGCTGCACCTCCAGGTCACGCCGGCCCGCTTCGCCGACGTGTGGAACGCGGCGCAGGTGGCGTCGGCCGCGCAGATCGCCGTCGGCGCCAACTCGCCCTTCCTGTTCGGGCACGAGCTGTGGCGCGAGTCCCGGGTGCCGCTGTTCCTGCAGGCCACCGACACCCGCCCGCCGGAACTCCAGGCCCAGGGGGTGCGGCCGCGCATCTGGTTCGGCGAACGGTGGATCTCCTCCGTGTACGACCTGTTCGAGGAGAACCTGCGCTTCTTCCCGCCCCTGCTGCCGATCTGCGACGCCGAGGAGCCGCTGGAGGTCCTGGACGCCGGCGGCGTACCCCGGCTCGCCGAACTCGTCCTGCACAACGGCACGATCTACCGCTGGAACCGGCCCGTCTACGACATCGCGAACGGCGTGCCGCACCTGCGCGTGGAGAACCGGGTGCTGCCGGCCGGGCCGACCGTCACCGACGTGATCGCCAACGCGGCGTTCTACTACGGCCTGGTGCGCGCCCTCGCCGAGGAGTCCCGGCCGATGTGGACCCGGATTCCCTTCGCGGTGGCCGAGGCCAACTTCGACGCGGCGTGCCGGTACGGCATCGACGCGCGCTTCGTGTGGCCGCGGCGGGGACGCTACGGCGGCACCGGCGAGGTCGACGCGGTCACCCTGGTCCGCGACGAGCTGCTGCCGCTGGCCGCGGCGGGACTGGACGCGTGGGGCCTGGAAGCAGCCGACCGGGACTTCTACCTGGGCGTCATCGAGGAGCGGTGCCGGCGCCGGGTCAACGGGGCGTCCTGGCAGGCGGCCACCTTCCACCGGGCTCTGGAACAGGGACTCGGCCGTGAGGCGGCCCTCGCCGCGACGACCCGGCGCTATGCCGACCTGATGCACGCGGGGGAGCCGGTGCACACCTGGCCCGTCGGGTTGCCCGAGCCGGTGCCGCTCGGCTGAGCGCCCTCGGTCCACCGGGGAAGCCCTGCCCGGGCACGCACTCCACAGGTCGATCCGGCATGCTGTGACCTCGCATGACCGGACCGAAGGCAGGAGTGCACGTGGAGGCTGACCCGGTGGCCGAGGCGTACCCGCGGGAGCGGTTCTCGCGGCGGATCCTCCGCGACGAGACGCTGCTCGTCCTGGGGCTCTCGCTGGGCGCGAGCGGGGTGTCCGCGCTGATCAGCTTCGTCGGGTCGGTCACCAAACCGGGCGGGCTCAAGGAGCAGGCGGCCACCCTCAACGCCTCGGCCGCGCCCGGCCGCCCCTGGCTCGACCTCGCCTGGCAGCTCTTCGGCATCGCCAGCGCGCTGGTCCCCGTGGCCCTGGTGGCCCACCTGCTGCTGCGCGAGGGCGAGAGCATGCGCACGCTGGGCTTCGACCGCACCCGCCCCTGGCCCGACCTCGGCCGGGGCGCGGGCGTCGCGGCCGTGATCGGAAGCACCGGCATCGCCTTCTACCTGGCCGCCCGCGGCCTCGGCTTCAACCTCACCGTGGTGCCCGAGGCGCTGCCCGACGTGTGGTGGAAGTACCCGGTGCTGATCCTGTCCGCACTGCAGAACGCGATCCTCGAAGAGGTCATCGTCGTCGGCTATCTGCTGCGCAGACTGGGGCAGTTGGGCTGGACCCCGGGGACCGCACTGGTGGCCAGCGCGGTCCTGCGCGGCTCGTACCACCTCTACCAGGGCATCGGCGGCTTCATCGGCAACATGGTCATGGGCGTGGTCTTCGTCTGGCTCTACCGCCGCTGGGGCCGGGTCGGTCCGCTGGTCGTCGCACACTCCCTGCTCGACATCGGCGCCTTCGTCGGCTACGCCCTGCTCGCCGGCAAGGTGGGCTGGCTGCCCACGGCCTAGGACGCGAGCAGTTCGCCCTCGATGACCGTGACCGCGCCGCCGGTGAGCAGGGTGCGGTCGCCGCGCAGGCCGGTGCGGACCAGGCCGGTGCGACGGGAGGCCTGCAGACCGGTGAGGTCGCTTCGGCCCAGGCGGGCGGACCAGTGCGGGGCGAGGGCGGTGTGCGCGCTGCCGGTGACCGGGTCCTCGTCGATGCCGAGGTTCGGGAAGAAGCAGCGGGACACGTAGTCGTAGCCGAGGGACGGGTCGTCGGCGAGCGCGGTGGCGATGATGCCGCGCGAGGAGTGAGCCGCGAGGGCCTTGAAGTCGGGGGCGAGCCCGCGGACCGTACGCTCGTCGGCCAGTTCCACCAGCAGGTCGCCGACGTCGGGGCCGGTGTCCTGGGCGCCGACCGGTTCGGCGCCCAGCGCCTTGCCGAGCCCGGCCGGGATCTCGACCGGGGTGAGCGGGGCGGCCGGGAAGTCCAGGGTGATCGAGCCGTCCGCACCGGGCGTGGCGATGAGAACCCCGCTGCGGGTGTCGAACCGCACCGGTCCCTCGTGGGCACCGGTGGTGTACAGGACATGGGCGGTGGCGAGGGTGGCGTGCCCGCACATCGCGACCTCGGTGACGGGCGTGAACCAGCGCAGCGCCCAGTCCGCCGCTCCGCCCTCGGGCAGCCGGTGCGCGAACGCCGTCTCGGCGTGGTTGACCTCCACAGCGATCTTCTGGAGCCAGTCGTCGCCCGGGAAGGCGTCGTCCAGGATCAGGACTCCGGCCGGGTTGCCGGCGAAGGGGCGGTCGGTGAAGGCGTCGACGATTCGGATGCGCATGGCCCCGACGCTAGGGGCGCGGGAACCGCGGGACCAAGGCCAATTCACGAGCCCTGGACCGATTTCGCTCCGGCGGCACGGCCGGCCGTGACCCATGGGGCGAGTTGGGCGACGCCGAACGCCACCTCCACGACCAGGAACGGCCACAGCACCCGCGGACCGCCGTGCGCCAGTGCGTACGCCTGCCACAGGGCGAAGAGCGTGCGCGCGACCCCGTCCAGGAGCCCGTGCAGCGGCAGCGGTCGTACGACCCGCAGGACGGACCAGACGACCACGACCGAGCCCATCAGGTTGGCGTACAGGACCTGCATCGGGTCGAGCGCTGGGAAGGCACCCAGCCCGGCCGCGTCACCCGCCTGAGCCAGCAGGCCGTGCACCAGTGTGTACGTCCACGGTGTCGCGAAGCCGGCGGTGACGAGCAGGTCGTACCAGCCGCTGGCCCGTACGAGGCGGAGATAGGCGGGGCGGTGGGGGACGGGGCGGTGGGGGACGGGGAAAAGGCTCACGAAGAACTCCTCGGGCGGGTCCGTCTCTGACGCGGCTCACGCTAAACAGCGGAGTACGCTCCAAGGTCAAGTCCGGGGAGCGGCGGGGGAGCCATGCGCATCGGAGAACTGGCCGCACAGGCGGGCCTGTCCAAGGACACCGTCCGCTTCTACGAGCGGATCGGGCTGATCGAGGGCCGCCGCCTGTCCAACGGCTACCGCGACTTCCCGCCCGAGACGCTGACCTGGCTGCACTACGTCCGCACCGCACAGACCCTCGGCTTCACGCTCGCGGAGATCGCCCGGCACGGCGCGGACCTGCGCGACGCCCCGGACAGCGCCGAGGCGCTGTCCGCACTCCTCGCCGACAAGATCCGCATCATCGACACCCGCATGTCCGAACTCGCGGCCCTGCGAGCCGATCTCACGTCCCGCGTCGGAACGGGCTGCCCGCTGCGGGCGGCCGGGGCGGACGCCTGAGACCCACCGGGACGACCCGGGAGCCATCCCCGAGAAGGGGCTTGCCACGCTATCGGTACCGATATATCGTTGAGGCATCGCGTAAGGAACGCGATCGATACGTGACTGATCAGCGATGGAATGGAGTGATCGTGATGCGTACCCACGGTTTTGAGCGTGGACATCGTCAGGACGGCCCGGGCCGGCACGGCTGGGGCGGGTTCGGTGGATCCGAAGGGCGCCGGGGTGCCTTCGGGCCCTTCGGTCCGGGTGGTCCCGGGTTCGGGCCCGGCTTCGGACCGGGACCCTGGGGGCCGCGAGGACGGGGCGGTCCGAGGGGAAGGGCGCGGCGCGGTGACGTGCGCGCCTCGATCCTGGCCCTGCTCAAGGAACGGCCCATGCACGGCTACGAGATGATCCAGGAGATCGCCGAGCGCAGCGGCGGCGCGTGGAAGCCCAGCCCCGGCTCGGTCTATCCCACCCTCCAGCTGCTGGAGGACGAGGGTCTGATCGCCAGCGAGAGCGAGGGCGGCAAGAAGCTGTTCGCCCTGACCGAGAGCGGCCGCAGCGCTGCCGAGGAAGGTCCGGAGGCCCCCTGGGAGGAGGCCTCGCGCGGGGTCGACTTCGAGGCCCTCGGTGAGATCCGGCAGGCCGGCTTCGGTCTGATGCAGGCCTTCGGGCAGGTCTGGAACACCGGCACCAAGGAACAGCGCGAGAAGGCGCTGGCCGTCATCAACGACGCCCGCAAGAAGCTGTACCTCATCCTCGCCGACGAGGACTGAGGTCTACGGCGACGGAAGGCGCCCCGTGGAGACTCCGCGGGGCGCCTTCCCGTGCCCGTCTCTGTGCCCGTCTGCTGTGTCTGTGCCCGGGCTCAGGCCACCAGTCCGCCCAGCTTGCGCAGCGACTCGTTCAGGGCGGCCGTCGCCGAGTCCTTGAGCTTGCCCGCCATCAGCGACACCGCGGCGCCGGTGAACTCGCCGTCGATGCGGACCGTCGTGGCGTCGCCGTCGGGGGTGAGCGTGTAGCGGGTGGCCACGGTCACGGCCATCGGGCCCTTGCCGCGGATGGCGAACACCCGGGCCGGCTCCAGCTCCTCGATGGTCCAGTCGACCTCCGCCGGGAAGCCCATCAGCTTCATGTTCTCCTGGAACGTCCCGCCCACCGCCAGGGTCTCGGGCCCGCCCTTGGGGAAGCTGGTGTGGGTCGCGTTCCACTCGCCGTACGCCGACCAGTCGGTCAGCTGGGTCCACACCTTCTCGGCCGGTGCCTGGATGCGTGCCTCGGCGCTGACTTCGGCCATGCGACCACCCCTTCGTTTCGGGCTTCGGTGTCGCGGAACGTAGCCTCAGGGCCTCGAACATTCAATACTGATGAATCGTCAGAAATTGTGTTCTCCGGGCCGGGCCTGCGGCCAAGAGTGGCCTGATCTCCTCCGTAAGGATGAGATTCCGACCGGTGACGTCCACTCTGTGCGGGACGCGAAAATGGTTCCCCTCGAGGATGACTCGGCCCGCTGGGGCTGATGGGGTAAGGGTGTGCAACACCGTATAGCCCGTCAGCCCGCCCATGGCCAGGGCGGACTGCCCATGGACGACGACGCCGGGCTCAGTGCCGAGCTGACGGCCGTGGTCGCCGGTGCCCGCCGCAGGGCTCTGCGGGACGGCGACCGGCAGATCGACACCGCCCATCTGCTCCACTCCCTTCTGGAGTCCGACCCCGAGGCCCGCGCCGCCATCGGGGATGCCCCGCAGCTCGCCCGGCTGTTCGGCTACCTCGTGCAGCGCAGCATCGGCTACGGGCTGCGCTGGCAGAGCGGCGTGGAGGACTCCGGCGCGATCGCGGTCGTACCAGACCCCGCCCTGTACGGCGGTGAACCGAAGGAGGCCGGGGGCTGGTCGCCCGTCGCGGCCGCCGCCATGGAGGCCGCCCGCCGGCGCGCCCGGCAGCGCGGCGAGACCCGCGCGGGCGGCACCGATCTGCTGGCCGCACTGGTGGTGGACCCGGAGTCCCGCGCCGTCGCGGTCCTGGAGCGCGCCGGCATCCCCGCAAGCGACCTGCGGGCCCGGATCGAGGCCCGCGCGGGGGAGTACGCCGGCGAGGGCGAGGCGGCCTGCTGAACCGTCGCACCGGCGCCCCTGTCGGCCCGGAAAGGTCCATCCCCTGAGACAGGTGTCACCGGGGGTGACGCTCATGTCAGCGCCTGTCATCATGTGCCGGTGCATACGTCTGAGAGCAGTCAGGGCAGCCGCGGCAAGGGTGTCGGGCTCGGTCTCGCGCTCGTTTCCGCGCTGGCCTTCGGCGGATCCGGAGTGGCGGCCAAACCTCTGATAGAGGCAGGTCTCGACCCGCTCCACGTGGTGTGGCTACGGGTGGCCGGCGCCGCCCTGGTGATGCTGCCGCTCGCCGTGCGGCACCGCGCCCTGGTGCGCCGCCGCCCCGCGCTGCTCGCCGGGTTCGGACTGCTCGCCGTCGCCGGTGTCCAGGCCTGCTACTTCGCCGCGCTCTCCCGCATCCCGGTCGGCGTGGCTCTGCTCGTCGAGTACCTGGCTCCTGCGCTGGTGCTCGGCTGGGTGCGGTTCGTGCAGCGCCGGCCCGTCTCGCGTGCCGCCGCCCTCGGCGTGGTGCTCGCGGCCGGCGGTCTCGCCTGCGTGGTGGAGGTGTGGTCGGGGCTGAGCTTCGATGCGATCGGCTTGCTCTTCGCGCTCGGCGCCGCCTGCTGCCAGGTCGGCTACTTCGTCCTGTCCGACCAGGGCAGCGAGGCCGGCGACCAGGCGCCGGACCCGCTCGGCGTCATCGCCTACGGCCTGCTCGTGGGGGCCGGCGTCCTGACCGTCGTGGCCCGCCCGTGGAGCATGGACTGGTCGGTGCTGGCCAGCTCCGCGGACATGAACGGCACCGCCGTCCCGGCCTTCGCCCTGCTCGGCTGGATCGTCCTGGTCGCCACGGTCGTCGCGTACATCACCGGCGTGCTGTCCGTACGACGGCTGTCCCCGCAGGTCGCGGGCGTCGTCGCCTGCCTGGAGGCGGTGGTGGCGACCGTCCTGGCCTGGGTGCTGCTCGGCGAGCACCTGTCGGCGCCGCAGATCGTGGGCGGTGCCGTCGTCCTCCTCGGCGCGTTCATCGCCCAGTCCTCCACGCCGGGCAAGGGTTCGAGCGAGCCGGTGGCCCAGGGCGGTGCGGAGCGGGAGCTGTCCACCCCGGGTGCGGCTGTCTAGGGCGCTGGGCATACCGCTGAACGCACTCGCCCTTCCGGCCCGGGCCGCCTGAGGCGGGCCTCCGGGAAGAAGGCGCCCGGCATGGGGTGCCGGGTGGAACGGCGCTGCCCACAGACGAAGTCAGCGCGCCCCGCCACGGCGACCGGCACCCTCCTGTTGCTCGACGCGGGATCGCGGGCCCGGCCTTCGCCGAGGGCCGGCGACCGCCGTGCGCCGGTCCCCTCTTGACCTCCGCTCAGAGCGCGGCCACGTACTCCGGGACGTCGATGCCGGGCGCCAGGTCGGCGTTGTCGAGGGGCGTGCCGTAGCCCTTGTGGAGCGGGACCACCCCGGCCCAGTGCGGCAGGTCGAGGTCCTCGGGCTCGTCGTTCGCGCCGCCGGTGCGGATCTTGGCGGAGACCTCGTCCAGGTCGAGGCGGATGACCGCGGTGGCGGCCAGCTCCTTCTTGTTCGCGGGCCGGGAGTCGGCGGCCCGGCCCGGCACGACCTGGTCCACCAGCGCGTCCAGGGCCAGCCGCCGCTCCTCGGGGTCGGTGACCTCGTGCGCGATGCCGTGCACCACCACGGAGCGGTAGTTGATCGAGTGGTGGAAGGCGGAGCGGGCGAGCACCAGCCCGTCGACATGGGTGACCGTCAGGCACACCGCGAGGCCCGGGTCCGCCTCACCGGTCATGCGCAGCGGGCGCGAACCCGTGGACCCGTGTACGTAGAGCCGCTCGCCGACCCGGCCGTACAGCGTCGGCAGCACCACCGGGGCACCGTCGCGGACGAAGCCGAGATGGCAGACGTAGCCCTCGTCGAGTATCGCGTGCACCACGTCCTTGTCGTACGACGCCTTCTGCGCGGATCGCGTTGGCACGGTGCGGTCGGTCGGGGTGTACGCGACGGGCTTCGGCGGAGTCTCCTGGGTCCCCTGCATGGCGTTCTCCATTGTACTAGTGCATAATTGGTTTTGTGCTAGGAGAGTATCCGATTCAGGGGCACGGCGCAGCTGAGATTGCGGCCAGTGTCGAGCGCGCGGTCGGCACCGGTGAGCTGGAGCCGGGCCAACCGCTGCCTCCCATGCGGGAGTTGGCGACCCGGCTCGGGGTGAACCCGAACACGGTCGCGGCCGCCTACCGCACCCTGCGGGAGCGCGGGGTGATCGAGACCGCCGGCCGCCGGGGCAGCAGGGTCCGGCCGAAGCCGGCGACGACGGGCCGCGAGCAGATCCGGGTGGCCGTACCGGAGGGCGTGCGGGACATGGCCGACGGCAACCCGGACCCCGCGCTGCTGCCCCACCTGGCTCAGGCGTTCGCGGCGGCCGCCGCGCAGGGCGACCGGGAACCCGTGCTGTACGGGCACGACCCGGTGGAGCCGGAGCTGGCGCGTCTCGCCCGCGCCGCCCTGGACGCCGACGGAGTGCCCGACGGCCCCATCGGCGTGGCCTCCGGATCCCTGGACGCCGTTGAACGGGTCCTCGCCGCGCATCTCAAACCGGGCGACCAGGTGGCGGTGGAGGACCCCGGCTGGGGCAGGGTGCTGGACCTCGTCCCGGCGCTCGGGTTGCGCACGGTGTCCGTCGACGTCGACGACGAAGGGCCACGCCCCGAGGACGTCAGGCGGGCACTGGAGTCCGGGGTGCGCGCCCTGATCGTCACGGACCGGGCGCAGAACCCGACCGGCGCCGCACTGACCGCCACGCGCGCGCGTGCGCTTCGGTCGGTGCTCCGGGAGTACCCCGAGACCCTGTTGATCGAGGACGACCACGGTCACGGCATCGTCGATGTGCCCCTGTCCCCGCTCGCCGGGGTCACCCGCCACTGGGTCTTCGTCCGCTCCGTCGCCAAGGCCTGGGGTCCGGATCTGCGCCTGGCCGTCTTCACCGGGGACGCGGTCACCGTGGACCGGGTGCGCGGGCGGCAGCGGCTGGGCGCCGGGTGGGTGAGCCTGCTCGTCCAGCGGGCCGTCGTGCGGCTGTGGAACGACGGCGCGGTGGACACGCGCGAGGTGGCGGCCTCGTACGGCGGTCGCAGGGATGCCCTGATCGAGGCCCTGACCGAACGTGGCGTGCCGGCGCACGGCCGCAGCGGCATGAACGTCTGGGTCCCGGTCCCCGACGAGACGGGCGTGGTGGCCCGTCTGCTGCACGCGGGCTGGGCCGTCTCCCCGGGCGCCCGCTTCCGCCTGAACGCACCACCGGGGATCCGCATCACGATCTCGGCGCTGAAGACGGAGGAGACCGGTGAGCTGGCGGATGCGGTGGCGGCGGCGGTGGGCCCGACACCGGCCAGGACGTATGTGTAGCGAAGGCCGAACACCCGCACCCGCACCCGCGCAAGCCCCTCGCCCCCTCAGGTCTTCCGCTTCACCTGAGTGAGCGCAGCCCCCGCAAGAACGATCACTGCCCCCACCGGCGTGGTCCAGCGGAGCGACTCCCCAAGGATCGCCACCCCTGCAGCCGTAGCGATGACCGGGATGAAGTACGTGACCATCTGGGCTGTGGTGGGCCCGACTTCCGCGACCAACCCGTACTGAATGAGAACCGCCAGCCCCGTCCCCAAGGCCCCCAGCGCGGCGATCGCCAGCAGCGGAACGAACGAGAAGTGCGCCGGAAGGCTGGTGAACAGAGGTGTCACCACGGCCAGTTGAACGGTCGCCAACAGCAACTGCGCCCCCGTCATTGCCAGATGCGAGTTCCCCGTCCCCGCCAGCGTCCGCCGCACATAGATCCACCCGATCGGATAGCTCAGCGAGGCCAGCAGGGCCATGGCGGTACCCGTGGCATCAAGCCCGTGGAACCCCTGCCATGCACCGAGCACTGTCAGCACCCCCAGGAAGCCCAGGCCGAGGCCGGCGAAGCGAACCCGCGTGGGCCGGTCCTCCGAGAGCGCGACCAGGGACAGTGCCATGCCCCACAGCGGCGAAGTGGCGTTGCAGATGCCCGCCAGCGTGGAGGGGATCGTCAGCTCCGAGTAGGCGAAGAGGGAGAACGGCAGCGCGTTCAGGAAGAGCGCGGCGACCGCCATGTGCCCCCAGACCCGCGCCCCCCGCGGCAGCCGCTCCCGCTTCACGGCCATCGTCGCCGCCAGCACCGCCGTACCGAAGACCAGCCGGCCCAGGGTGACCTGGAAGGGCGCGTAGCCCTCCGTACCCACCTTGATCAACAGGAAGCTGAAGCCCCAGATCAGGGAGAGGGCGCCGAAGCGCAGCCGCCAGTCGAGGCGGGGGCGGGGGCGGGCAGGGGCGGGGGACTGGGTTCGGGGTGCGGTGACCGTGCTCATGGCATCAACGATGCTGGAGGCAACCTCGTAGCACAATCGAGATTTCCCACTCGGTATCTCTTAGGATTGCTTACATGTTGAACCTGGAGCGCCTGCGCACCCTGGACGCCCTCGCCCGGCACGGCTCGGTCAGTGCCGCCGCCGAGGCGCTGCACGTCACCACGTCCGCGGTCTCGCAGCAGCTGGGCAAGCTGGAGCGGGAGGTCGGCCAGCAGCTGCTGGCCAAGAACGGGCGGGGTGTGCGGCTCACGGATGCCGGGCGGCTGCTGTCCGAGCACGCGGACCGCATCCTCTCGCAGGTCGAGCTGGCCCAGTCCGACCTGGAGGCGCACCGCGGCCAGGTCGTCGGCGAACTGCGGCTCTCGGCGTTCCCGACCGCCGCCCGCGGCCTGTTCCCGACCGCGCTCGGCGCCCTGCGCGCCCAGCATCCGGGGCTGCGGGTGCGCTCCAGCGAACTGGAACCGGAGCAGGGCATCGCCGGTGTCGTGCGCGGCGACCTCGATCTCGCGGTCGTCCTCGACTGGTACAACAAGCCGATGCCCGTGCCGGACGGCCTCGTCAAGGCTCCGCTGCTGGACGACGCGGCCGACGTCGCCCTGCCCGTCGGGCACCGGCTCGCGGACCGGGACGAGGTGGACCTCGCCGAGTTCGCCGAGGACGAGTGGATCACCTGGGGCGAGGGCGAGTTCTGTCACGAGTGGCTGATGTTCACGCTGCGCTCGAAGGGCATCGAGCCGATCGTCGGCCACCGGGCCGGCGAGACCCACACCCAACTCGGCCTGGTCGCCGCCGGGTTGGGCGTGTGCATCGCACCGCTGCTGGGTCGCGACCCGGTGCCGCCGGGCATCGTCATGGTCCCGCTCAAGCAGCGCGTACGCAGGCATGTGTACGTCGTCTGGCGCGCGGACGCCGACCGCCGCCCCTCGATCCGGGCGGCGGTCGAGGCCCTGCGCACGTCGGCCCGGCAGTCCGGCTGAGCGCTACGCCCCGAGCTTGCGGAAGTCCCAGGACACGATCTTCTCCGGGGTCAGCCGCACCCAGGCGTGCCGGCCGTCGTGCGGCATCTCGTCCAGGCCGAAGTTCTTGCGGGCGAACAGCGTCTCCGCCGTGTCGAGTTCGGCGCACAGCTCGCCGATGCGCGGCGCCTCGCCGACGAACTCCACCCGCCCGGACAGCTCGACCCCGCGCAACTGGTCGTACTCCTCGCCCGAGTCGACCACGACCGCCACGCGCGGATCGCGGCACAGCTGGGTCCAGCGCCGGCTGCGCACCACCGAGTACAGCCACAGCGAGGTGCCGTCCCAGGCGAACCAGAGCGCGCTGACGTGCGGCGCGCCGTCCGCCGAGACCGTGGCGACCCGGCAGGTGCGCTGGCTGGTCAGGAACGTGTCCAGCTCACCGGGCGTCATCATGATCTTCCGGCCCCGGCGCTGCTGAGTGACGGTCATACGGCCCCCTCTTCTCCCACGTCGTGCCAGAGGACTTGCGCGTGCTGTTGATCCTCTGACATCACGTCAGAAAAGGGAATGGGTCGACTTCCGCTGTTGCCTCGTTGTGGTTACTCTCACCGCCCCGCACCTCGGCGAACGGAGGCGCCATGCCGTCGTACGAAGAACTCGGCGAACTGCTCGATCCGGCGAGCACGGTCCTGCTGACCGTGGAGTGCCAGCAGGGGGTGGTCGGCCCGGACAGCGCGCTGCCCGAACTCGCCAGCGAGGCCCGCTCCTCCGGCGCCCTGCGCAACGTGGCCCGGCTGGTCGCCGCCGCGCACGAGACCGGGGTGCAGGTGATCCACGCCCTCGCCGAGCGCCGCCCGGACGGCCGTGGCGCGAACCGCAACGCCCGCCTCTTCCGCGCCGCCGAACGGCTCCCCGTCCAGCAGCTGACCGGCACCACCGCGGTGCGGGTCGCGCCCCCGATCGAGGTCACCGAGGAGGACTTCGTCGTACGAAGGCTGCACGGCCTGTCCCCGATCCAGGGCACCGAGGTCGACGCGCTGCTGCGCAACCTCGGCTGCCGCGCCCTGATCGTCACCGGCGTCTCTGCCAACGTGGCCGTGCCCAACGCGGTGTTCGACGCGGTCAACCGTGGCTACACCGCCGTCGTCCCGGCCGACGCCATCGCGGGTGTGCCCGCCGACTACACCCCCGCGTTGATCCGCAACACCCTCGCCCTGGTCGCCACGATCACGTCCACGGACGAGGTGCTCGGCTGCTTCAAACGGCCGCGACGGCGGCCGTGAAGCGACTCAGGCCAGCTTGATCTCGTCGCCGGAGACGGTGATCTTCGCGGCGGCCAGCGCCTGGGTCGCGGGACCCTTCTTCACACTGCCGTCCTCGGCGGAGAAGTGGCTGTTGTGGCACGGGCAGACGATCACTCCGTCGGCCACACTGCCCACCGCGCAGCCCTGATGGGTGCACTTCGAGGAGAACGCCTTGTAGGTGCCCGCCGCGGGCTGGGTGACCACCACGCCCTGGTCCTTGAAGATCTTGCCGCCGCCCTCCGGGATGTCCGTGGTCTTGGCGAGCGTCGTGCCGCCGGCCGAACCCCCCGCGGCCGAGGAACCGCTGTCCTGCGAGGCCCCGGTGGATCCCGTGGAGCCGGTGGCCCCGGTCGTGCCGGACGAACCGGACCCGGTGTCGACGGTGTCCGACGAGTCGTCCGAACCGCAGGCGGTCAGCGCGGCGGCGAGCCCGGCCGCTCCGGCCGCCGCCATGACGGTACGACGGGCCGGTCCCGCTTCGGGCTTGATCGATGCGCTGGTCATGTGGGCGTTCCCTTCCGCGAAGCTTCTCGTGATCCGTCCAGGGGTACGGTCCACGGGCACCACCTGTTCAGACGGGCAACCAGATCCTTGCCCGGCGGGCATGAGGCGGCCGTAAACCACAGCTGTCGACACGCTGTCGGCGGAGCGCGGCGCCCGCGCCAGTAACCTGGGGCGATGCTCAAGGAAGTCACCGTGACCCGCTACATCACGCCGCTGCGTGAGGGCGGCTCCTTGCCGGGGCTCGTCGAGGCCGACGACTTCGGGACGTACGTCATGAAGTTCACCGGCGCCGGACAGGGCCGCAAGACACTGGTCGCCGAGGTCGTCTGCGGCGAACTCGCCCGCCGGCTCGGATTCCGGATGCCCCGCCTCGTCACCCTGGAGCTGGACTCCGTCCTGGGGCTCGGCGAGCCCGAGCAGCAGGTGCAGGAGCTGCTCCGGTCCAGCGGCGGCACCAACCTCGGCATGGACTTCCTCTCCGGCGCCCTCGGCTACGACCCGCTCGCCTTCCCGGTGAGCCCCGAGGAGGCCGGGCGGATCGTCTGGTTCGACGCGCTGATCAATAACGTTGACCGCTCCTGGCGCAACCCAAACCTCCTCGTGCACCGCGGCGAGCTGTGGCTCATCGACCACGGCGCCACGATGATCTGGCACCACAACTGGCCCTCCGTCGAGGCCTCGGCGGCCCGCCCCTACGACGCCTCCGACCACGCCCTCGCCCGGTTCGCCCCGGACGTGACCGCCGCCGCGGCGGAGCTGGCCCCCAAGGTCACCGAGGACCTCCTGGCCGAGGTCACCGCCGAGATCCCCGACGCCTGGCTGGCCGGCGAGCCCGGCTTCGACACCCCGGACGACCTGCGGCGGGCCTACATGCGGCCGCTGCTCGCCCGGGCGGCCGTCGTCGCCGAGCGCATCACCGGTATCGAGGAGGGCAAGTGAGCGAGACCCGCATCCACATGGCCGGCCATGTGGTCGAGCGCCACATCACCCGGGCGGGCCAGGGCGGCGACCGGGACGTGTTCGAGTACGCCCTGCTGCGGGTCGTCCCCCGCGTCGAGCGCGGCGAGTGCATCAACGCGGGCGTGGTCGTCTACTGCCGCGCCCAGGCCTACGTCGGCGCCCGCAGCCACCTGGACGAGGCCCGGCTGCTCGCCCTCGACCCCGAGGCCGACGTGGCCGGGGTGCGGGCCGCGCTCGCCGCGATCGAGCGTCACTGCGCGGGCGGCGAGGAGGCCGGGCAGGCGGCCGGCGACGACCCGGGACGCCGCTACCGCTGGCTGATCGCACCCCGCTCCACCATCGTCCAGCCCGGACCCGTGCACACCGGACTGACCACCGACCCGGCGGCCGAAACCGAGCGTCTGCTGGATCTCCTGGTGAGGTAATGGATCACACCACCCGGTGTCCCGTTGACACCGGGTGCCAGGACTTCTAGCGTCACTCGTGCTGAAGGTACTAAGCGGTCGCTCACCGCACCACACAGGCTCCCTCAAGAGCCAGACAGGTTCTCTCAAGGGCGAGGAGAAGCAGGAATGTCCACCACTGAACAGCGGGTCGCGATCGTCACCGGCGCGGCGCGCGGCATCGGCGCCGCCACCGCCGTACGACTGGCCGCCGAGGGTCGCGCGGTCGCCGTGATCGACCTCGACGAGGCCGCCTGCAAGGACACCGTGGAGAAGATCACCGCGGCCGGCGGCAAGGCCATCGCGGTCGGCGCGGACGTCTCCGACGAGGCGCAGGTGGAGGCCGCCGTCGCCCGGGTCGCGGCGGAGCTGGGCGCGCCGACGATCCTGGTCAACAACGCGGGTGTGCTGCGCGACAACCTGCTGTTCAAGATGAGCGTCTCCGACTGGGACACCGTCCTGAGCGTCCACCTGCGCGGCTCGTTCCTGATGACCAAGGCCGTCCAGAAGCACATGGTCGACGCGGGATTCGGCCGGGTCGTCAACCTGTCCTCGTCCTCGGCGCTCGGCAACCGCGGCCAGGCGAACTACTCGGCCGCCAAGGCCGGTCTGCAGGGCTTCACCAAGACCCTCGCCATCGAGCTGGGCAAGTTCGGCATCACCGCCAACGCCGTCGCCCCCGGCTTCATCGCCACCGAGATGACCAAGGCCACCGCCGACCGGGTCGGCATGGGCTTCGACGACTTCAAGAAGGCCGCCGCCACCCAGATCCCCGTGCAGCGCGTCGGCGAGCCCGAGGACATCGCCAACGCCATCGCCTTCTTCACCGGCGAGGCGGCCGGCTTCGTCTCCGGCCAGGTCCTGTACGTGGCCGGCGGACCGCTCAACTAGGGAACTCGGGACACAGGGGTACACGGACATGACTGAACTCCCGGAGCTTTCCGGCAAGGTCGCGCTGGTCACCGGCGCGAGCCGCGGCATCGGCTACGGCGTCGCCGAGGCGCTGATCGCCCGCGGTGACCGCGTCTGCATCACCGGTCGCAACGAGGACGCCCTGAAGGAGGCCGTCGAGCAGCTCGGCGCCGAGCGGGTCATCGCCGTCGCCGGCAAGGCCCACGACCTCGCCCACCAGGCCGAGGCCGTCGAGCGCACCATGGAGGCCTTCGGCCGCGTCGACTTCCTGGTCAACAACGCCGGCACCAACCCGGTCTTCGGACCCATCGCCGACCTCGACCTGGACGTCGCCCGCAAGGTGTTCGAGACCAACGTGATCTCGGCGCTCGGCTTCGCCCAGAAGACCTGGCACGCCTGGCAGAAGGACAACGGCGGCGCGATCGTCAACATCGCCTCGATCGCGGGCCTCGCGCCCTCGCCGTTCATCGGCGCCTACGGCGTCAGCAAGGCCGCGATGATCAACCTGACCCAGCAGCTGGCGCACGAGTTCGCGCCGAAGGTGCGGGTCAACGCGATCGCCCCGGCCGTCGTGAAGACCAAGTTCGCCCAGGCCCTGTACGAGGGCCGGGAAGCGGAGGCGGCCGCCGCCTACCCGCTCGGCCGGCTCGGCGTGCCCTCCGACATCGGTGGGGCGGCCGCGTTCCTGACCTCCGCCCAGTCCGACTGGGTCACCGGCCAGACGCTCGTCGTGGACGGCGGCATCTTCCTCAACGCCGGCGTGGGCGCCTGACCTGCTCTGTCCGGTCGTCTCGTTCGGGCGCCGTTTCCCAGCGGAACGGCGCCCGAAACGCGTCACACGGTACGCACAGCGCAATGACAACGTCGTCATAGCACAATCGATCAAGAACGACCGCCACCGGGGTGGTTCAGAGGCCCGGACGCTGCGGTATGGTCTGCCGACCCTTGGTATGGCAGATCGAGGAGCGTGCGCGTGTTCAACCGGAACCGATTCCTGCGGAGAGTCGCGGCGATCGCGTCCATATCCCTGGTTGCCGGCTGCAGTCTGTTGTCCGACGGCGATCCCGACAGCAAGGGCCCCATCGTCGTGGGCACCACCAGTGCCCCCAGCACGCTCGACCCGGCCGGTGCCTGGGACGGCTCCTGGGAGCTGTACCGGAACATCTTCCAGACGCTTCTCGCCTACCCGAACGGCGCCACGACGCCCCAGCCCGACGCCGCCGAGAGCTGCTCCTTCACCGACTCCAGCAGCCGGACCTACCGCTGCAAGCTGCGCGAGGGCATGAGATTCGCCGACGGAGACCCGCTGGACGCCAAGGCGGTCCAGCACTCCATCGACCGCATCCGCACCATCAACGCCCCCGCAGGCCCCGCCGGACTCCTCGGCAGCCTGGAGAGCGTGGACACGGTCGGCGACCGCGAGGTGGTCTTCCACCTCAACCAGTCCGACGCCACCTTCCCGTTCGTGCTGGCCACCCCGGCCATGTCGATCGTCGACCCCGACGACTACCCCACGAACTCCCTGCGCAAGGACACCAAGGTCTTCGGCTCCGGGCCGTACGAGCTGCAGTCCTACGAGGAGGGCAAGCAGGCCGTCCTGGTCCGCAACGACCACTACGACGGCTTCGCCAAGCGGCAGAACGACGCGGTGACCATCCGCTACTTCCAGGACTCGGCCACCATGGTCAAGGCCCTGCACGACAAGCAGATCGACGTCACCTACCGCGGTCTGGCCGCCAACGACATCATCTCCCTGCAGCGGCACGGCAACACCGACCTCCAGCTGGTCGACGGCGCCGGCATGGACATCAGCTACCTGGTGTTCAACCCCAAGGACCCGATGGCCAAGCAGCCCGCCGTCCGCAAGGCCGTCGCCCAGGTCGTCGACCGGGGCGCCATCGCGCACAAGGTCTACAAGGACACCGTGGACCCGCTGTACTCCATGGTCCCCAAGGGTCTCACCGGCCACACCACGGCCTTCTTCGACGACTTCGGCGACCCGAGCGTGTCCAAGGCCCGCAAGACCCTCCAGAGCGCGGGCATCACCCAGCCCGTCCCGCTCACCCTCTGGTACACCACCGACCGCTATGGCTCCGAGACGGCCCTGATGTTCCAGGAGATCAAGCGGCAGCTGGACGCCTCCGGCCTGTTCTCGATCACCCTCAAGAGCCGCCCCTGGAAGACCTACGTGGTCGGCTACCAGAAGGGCGAGTACCCGGTGTTCGGCCGCGGCTGGTTCCCGGACTTCCCCGACGCGGACAACTTCATCGCGCCGTTCGTCGGCGAGAAGAACGCCCTCGGTACGCCGTACGACGCCAAGCAGATCACCTCGGAGCTGCTGCCCCGCTCGCGCGCCCAGAGCGACCGCGCCAAGGTGGTCAAGGACCTCAAGGAGGCCCAGCAGATCCTGGTGGACGACGCCCGGCTGATCCCGCTGTGGCAGGGGCGGCAGTACGTGGCGGCCACCGACGACATGTCCGGCGGCGAGCGCGCCCTCGACCCGTCGACGATCATGATGATGTGGGAGCTGCACCGCAAGACCAGCTGGTGATTCCGGCTCACGGCAGCGGTTGTCAGTGGTCGCCTGTAGGTTCTTGAGCCGGCAAGTGACCGCACATCGTGAGGACGTTGACGTGACCGACATCGCCATGCTGCCCGAGTCCTGGCGCGGGGTTCTGGGCGACGAGCTGCAGCAGCCCTACTTCAAGGAGCTGATCGAGTTCGTCGAGGAGGAGCGGGCGAACGGTCCCGTCTACCCGCCGCGCGACGAGGTCTTCGCCGCGCTGGCGGCGACGCCGTACGAGAAGGTCAAGGTCCTCGTCCTCGGCCAGGACCCGTACCACGGCGAGGGCCAGGGCCACGGCCTGTGCTTCTCGGTTCGCCCGGGGGTGAAGACCCCGCCCTCCCTCCGGAACATCTACAAGGAGATGAAGGAGGAGCTGGGCCTGCCCGTCCCGGACAACGGCTATCTGATGCCGTGGGCCGAGCAGGGCGTGCTGCTGCTCAACGCGGTGCTCACCGTCCGGGCCGGCGAGGCCAACTCGCACAAGGGCAAGGGCTGGGAGAAGTTCACCGACGCCGTCATCCGCGCGGTCGCCTCCCGGCCCGACCCGGCGGTCTTCGTGCTGTGGGGCAACTACGCGCAGAAGAAGCTCCCGCTGATCGACGAGACCCGGCACGTGGTGGTCAAGGGCGCGCACCCCTCGCCCCTGTCCGCGAAGAAGTTCTTCGGCTCCCGCCCGTTCACACAGATCAACGAGGCGATCGCCGCACAGGGCCACGAGGCGATCGACTGGACCATTCCGAACCTGGGCTGAGGCCGACCCGAGCGGGGTCTGGTGCGTGCAGCTGCAAGGCGGAGGAGGGAGTCGACGCGATGGGGGTCCCCCGCGCCAGCGCAGCCGGGCGTGGGGGAGTCGGCGAGTGACGACAACGCGGCAGATGTGCGTGCCAGGCCCCGCGTCGCCGGCGTGATCCAGAAGACACCCTCTAACCCGCCCCGCGGGCGGCCCCGTGTCGTACGGGGCCGCCTGCCCGGGATTGTCGTGCCCGCCGGTTAGCGTCGGGACGGACAGATGACCGGACAGCCGGCCAGACAGCCGACGACGGCCCCGGAGGACGTGGTGGCGGACAGACAGGAGCAGGCGGCGCCGGATGCCGTGCTGACGCGGATCGGGCAGGTCGTGATGCTGCATCACGGCGGCGACCGCGAGGAGGCCCGGCACCGCTTCCTCCAGCTGTGGGCGGAGATCGGCGAGGACGGCGCCCCGCTGCACCGCTGCACCCTGGCCCACTACCTGGCCGACACCCAGGACGACCCCGGCGACGAACTGGCCTGGGACCTCAGGGCGTTGTCGGCGGCGGAGGAGCTGGCGGACGGCCGCGGCGCCGGTGACCCGCTGAGCGTCCGCGCCTTCTTCCCCTCGCTCCACGTCAACCTGGCCGCCGACTACGTCAAGCTGGGCCGCGCCGAGGCCGCCCGCAGCCATCTGCGCCGGGCCCGCCGGGCCGCCGGCTCCCTGACCGACGACGGCTACGGCAACGGCGTACGGGCGGCGATCAGCCGCCTGGAGCTGCGCCTGGGGGAGGACGGCTCCCCGGGCGGCGACACCTGGGGCCCACCGCGACAGCGGCCCACTCCCTAGGTGTATTGACCCGCAGCGTTGTTCACGCGGCTGATCGGTGGCTGGCCGCCGAGTGCGGTGTGGCAGCGGTGGTGGTTGTAGGTGTGGAGGA
>NZ_JBIAWE010000032.1:0-51945 GCF_042895235.1 Streptomyces sp. NPDC001410 | reverse complement strand
GCAAACCCGGCAACTACCTGGCCTTTCTCGGACTCGCCGCAGCCCTCTGCTGCTACAAACGGCTCCTCAAACTGACCATGTAGGACACGGTCTAAGTAGAGGTCGCGGCAGTTCCGGGCGATGAGGGGGCAGAAGCATGGACCGGCTGCTGGCAGCAGTGATGAGCGGCGCATTCGCACTGTTCAGCACCTACTGGGACGACTCGCTGCACACGGACGTCGGCCGGGACACCTTCTGGAGCGCGCCTCACCTGCTGCTGTACGGCTCGATCCTGGTCACACTCGGGACACTCGCCCGCTGGGCGTGGCCACATGCCCGCCGGCAAGGAGCAACCGGCATCCTTCGGGACCCCGTCCTGCGAGGGGCCGCCGTCTCCGGAGCGGCCGTGGGCATCGCGGCGCCCGCGGATGCGGCCTGGCACACCGCCTTCGGCCGGGACGCCGTGCTGTGGAGCCCGCCACACCTGCTGGCCATCGCGGCGACGATGGCACTGACCATGGCGCTGCTGCGAGCCGTCGTGCGGGAGGGCGGCGGCTGAAGCCCTGGTGCTGGCCGCGGCGCTGGTGCCGGTCATGGAGTACGACTCCGATGTGCCCCAATTCTCGGCGCTTTGGTATCTGCCGGTCGTCAGCGTCGGTGTGACCCTGGCCGTGGTGGTGATCCGTCGCTTCGACCCACGCCCAGGCGCCGTCTCCGGCACCGCCCTGCACACACAACGGCGCAGAGATGCACAACCGTTGGGGAAGTGCGGGTCCAGGTCCTGTAGGAGTCAGGGCCCGCACGCCACCAGCAGGGGAAGCAGCGGCGCCGCGACGGTCGCCACCACGACGCCCAGCCAGGCCGCACGGTGCGGTCGGGGCTGCGGGGTGAGAACGCGCCGCAGACGGATGAGGGCGCCCGAACCACCGGCCCCCAGCGCAACCTGCGGAGCCCGCCCGGCCGCTACTTCGCACATCGCGGTGGCCAGGACTTCCCTGGAGTGGAACTGCAGCGCGTGGTCGTCCGCGATCATTTCGAGCAGCAGGTTCGTCTGCTCCTTGACGTGCCGGGCGAGCGGAAGGCCGCGGAACGCGCGGGAGAACGCGTCGACGAGGATCTTCAGCAGGTGATGCCGACCCGAGATGTGGGCGCGCTCGTGTTCCAGGACGGCCCGCAACTGCTCCTCGGTCAGGGTGTCCAGCGCACCCCTGGTGACGACGATGTGGGACCCGCGTCCCGACAGGCAGTAGACGGCCGGGGTGTCGTAGTCGACGATCGTGGCGCCGTACTCGGGCGCCGGTTCGCCGACGAGGGTGAGCAGGTCCAGTTGACGGGCGCGAGCACTTCGAGCGCGCCAGGCGCAGCGGACCAGCCAGCCGGCCGGCAGCAGTACGACCACGATGGGGGCGGCGATCACGAGGGCGTCGCCGAGGGTGGGCGGTGCGTTGCCGGGCGGGGCGTCGGCAGCCAGTCCGCACTCAGTAAGCAGCCCGACCACTCCGTCGTGCACGTGCTGCTCGGTCATCACCAGGTGGTACACCGCAAGCGCGGTGGCGACGATAAACGTGACCATGAGGCCCTGCCACGCCAGGACCGCGATGCCAGGCGCGCGGTGCGCCCACCGGGCGCGAGCCAGCAGGGGAGGCACCGCGGCACCCACCAGGAGCGCGTATCCGGCCAGCCCCACTGCTGTGATCATGCGCTGCTCCGCCTCTTCACCGCTCGGAGCGCCGAGCGTAGCGCGTCCACTTCCTCCGTACTCATCTGTTCTACGAAACTGGCCAGAGCGCCCGCCAGGTCCGGGTTGTCGTCGAGAGCGTCCTGCATCAGCGCCGCCGTGTACTGCTGACGCGTACACGTGGGCGTGTAGACCCACGCCCGGCCCTCCTTGCGTCGCGTGAGCATGCCCTTGTGATGAAGGATGTCGGCGACGGTCTTGACCGTGCTGTAGGCGAGGGAACGCTGCTTGTTGATGTCCGTGAGCACATCACGCGCACTGGCCGGACGTCCCCAGGCCCACAGGCGGTACATGATCTCCGCCTCCAGCTCACCCAGCCGACGCACGACCGCTCCCTTCGCCGCCGGGCTGCGACGCTCCCGGCACCAGTGCACGTTCATCGTAGGCTTCAGGGCCCTGGCGATCTTCGAGGTCGTACGGGGCAGGCGCACTCGGCACCGGGCAGGCGCCGGCCGTCCGTAGACGGCGTACGAGCGCATGCGCGAGCAGCGCCAGCGAGGCGATCGCCAGGAAGGGCTGCGCCGGGGCCCAGTACGAGAGGGCGCCGCTGACCCCGATGGCCAGGACCACCAGCTTGTTGCAGATCGGACAGCCGACGGCGAAGGCAGAGAGCAGCCCGGCGAAGACGGCGCGGCGCGAACGCGGCCCGCTGTTCTTCACGGCCGAGGGCTGCCCGACATAGGTCGCCACCAGCAGGCCCATGAGCAGCGACGACACCGCCCAGACCGGATAGTTCCACCACAGCACGGGGGTCATCCGGGTATAGAAGGGTGTGGGCACGACTCCGGTCGGCACGCCGATCGCGACACCGGCGACCAGGGCCACGGCCACCGCCGCCGACCACTGACGTGGCGTCCATGTACGCATACGCCCGCCTCTCTGCCATGAGCATCAATGCGAAACAGCTTAGTAGCGCAGCGGGCGTTTACGGAACAGCGGACGCCGGACCCCGCCAGCAGTACGCCCTCTTCCGCTTCGGTACTGTCGGATCCACAGCGACCGGACAGGAGATCCCGTGGTGAACGTGAGCCGACGGGTACGGACAGGAGGCGCCCTCGGGCACCTGCTGCTCGTCGTCGTGCTCGCGCTCTGCGTCTTCGTCATGCACACCCTGGGACACCCTGACGACTCGCCCTCTGCCGGGACGACTACGGCGTCCCACGCGCCGATGGCGGCGATGTATGACGATCCGGCGACTCACGAGGCCGGCTCGGCCGCAGCACCCATGGACACACGCCAAGCGGTGAACGCCGAGCAGTCGTCATCCGCGCATGTGCCCCTGATGGCGATGGACATGATGTCGCTGTGCCTGGCCGTGATGCTCGCGGCCTGGGTCCTCGACACGCTCCTGCGCTCGGCGCTCGCCCGTCACCCCGACTGGCTGGCGCACCTCCTCGCCCAGGTTCGTGTGTTGCTGCGCCCCGACCCTCCCCCGCACGGCCCCGATCTCACCCGGTTGTCGGTTCTGCGGCTGTAGGCCGAACTGCCCTCGCGGGCGCGCACCATGCGCGACCCCGCGATGTCGCATGCGCCAAAACAGCCACAAGAACCTGACACATGAGGTGACATCGATCATGACTGCCTTCACGCGCACGCTGCGCCACAAGCCGGCCCGCCGTATCGCCGCCGCGGGAGTCGTCGCAGCGGGAGCCCTGCTGCTGTCCGCTTGTAGCGGCGGCGGTACGGACGGCATGAGCGGCATGGACCACGGCGGCAGCACCGCCTCGGCAACGGCCGCCGCCGGCAAGACCGCCCCTGCCGGCGACTTCAACGAGGCGGACGTCAAGTTCGCGCAGATGATGATCCCGCACCACGAGCAGGCGCTGGAGATGGCCAAGCTGGCCGACGGCCGGGCCTCCGACTCGGAGGTCAAGGACATCGCGTCCAAGATCGAGAAGGCCCAGGACCCCGAGATCACGACCATGAAGGGCTGGCTGCGGTCCTGGGGCAAGCCGGAAGCGATGGGGGACATGCCCGGCATGGACATGGGCGACGGCATGATGTCCGACAAGGACATGAAGGGACTCACGTCCATGAAGGGCGCCGAGTTCGACACGATGTTCGCGCAGATGATGATCGAGCACCACAACGGCGCGATCAACATGGCCAAGGACGAGCAGAAGAACGGTCAGGACGCCGACGCCAAGAAGATGGCCGGCGACATCGTCACGGGCCAGTCCGTCGAGGTCAAGCAGCTCCAGAGCATCCTCGACCGGCTCTGAACCGCATCATCCACTGACCGCCCGGGTTCCTCGCCACGCATGTCGAGGAACCCGGGCGGTCACCCCTCTCCCACCTGACCGCGCACGGCCACCAATCCGCGGCCAGCCCCGATCCGAACCCAGGGCAGACAGTGACCGGGCCTTACTGCATATGATTCGCATCTGAAGCGCAAGTGCAGTAAGGCATGGCCGAGATCATCCCGAGGGAAGCTGCCCATGAGTACCAATGCCGTGGCCACCCGGCGTAGCCGCCGGTTCGACCGGGGTGAGATACGCCGTCTGGTGGCCATGTACGGCTTCGTGGCCGCGCTGCACATCGTTGGCTTCGGCCTTTTCGCCTACTACAACGCCCGCTACCACGACCTCGCCGACAGCCAGGGCACACTGCTGTACGCGGGAGCGGCCGGACTGGCGTACACCCTTGGGATGCGGCACGCCTTCGACGCCGACCACATCTCGGCGATCGATGACACCACCCGCTATCTGCTGCAGAAGGGCAAGCGCCCGCTCGGCCTGGGCCTGGCCTTCTCGCTCGGCCACTCCACCGTCGTCTTCGGCCTCTCCCTCGGCATCGCCTTCGCCGCCCAGGCCGCGAACCGCTTCCAAGCAGGCTTCGCCGACATCGGCGGGATGATCGGCACGCTGGTCTCCGGGGTCTTCCTGTACGCGATCGCCGCGCTGAACCTCACCGTGCTGCGCGGCATCGTCCGCACCTGGCGCGAGGCGAAACAGGGCCGCCACCGACCCGAGGAACTGGAGCAACTGCTGTCCGACCGCGGTCTGATGAACCGCGTCTTCAAGGGCCGGTACAACAAGTTCATCGAGCACGGCTGGCAGCTGTACTTCGTGGGCCTGCTGTTCGGCCTCGGCTTCGACACCGCCACGCAGGTCGGTGCGCTGGGGCTGGCCGCCGGGTCGGCCGCGGACGGCACGCTGCCGCCGCTCGCCATCATCGCCCTGCCGCTGATCTTCGCCGCCGGCATGAGCCTGATGGACACGACCGACGGCGTCTTCATGGCGAAGGCGTACGAGTGGTCGTTCTCCAACCCGGTCCGCAAGATCTACTACAACCTCACGATGACCGGCCTGTCGATCTTCGTGGCATTCGTGGTCGGCACGGTGGAGCTGGTCTCGCTGCTCGCAGAACGGCTCGGCGCGGCCGACCGCGCACCCTGGTCTT
The DNA here is from genome assembly GCF_042895235.1 of Streptomyces sp. NPDC001410. Classification (NCBI taxonomy): domain Bacteria; kingdom Bacillati; phylum Actinomycetota; class Actinomycetes; order Kitasatosporales; family Streptomycetaceae; genus Streptomyces; species Streptomyces sp. NPDC001410. The sequence continues at coordinate 46,826 of NZ_JBIAWE010000032.1, read as the reverse complement.
GGCTGACCGCCATCGATCTCAACACGATCGGCATCGTCATCGTGGTCACCTTCCTGGTGACCTGGCTCGGCGCGGTCGCCCTGTGGAAGCTGCGCCGCTACGACGAGTGGTATCCCGCACACACCGAGCCGGACCCCGATCCGGTGTCCGTCTGACGCCCACGGTTCTGAGGCTCCACAGAGCGGAGCCTCAGAAAGACGTCTCCAGTCCCTTCCCGTGCAGTGTCATCCGCGCTGCGGAGGCCGTCGGCGTGGGCGGAGCCGTCTCCTGTTCCCCATCGCCCGCCTTCCGGCGGCCGGACCGGAGCTGCAACACCAGCAGGGTCAGCTCGATCACTCCAGCCGTGCTACGCCCCCGTGCGCCGTCATCCCGAGGGCGTCGCCGTCGGCTCGCCGCGGAACTGGTCCGGCAGGGCGCCGTCCACGCGGGCCGTGGCGGTGGCGTCGCAGCCGCGCAGGCTCTGGCGGGCGACCAGAAGCAGGGACAGGGTGCGCCCGGTCTCGTCGTCGACGGGGAAGGCGGCATTGGGGGTAGCGGCGGGCGAAGGCGACGATCACGTCCGCATCGGCCCGCAGCCGGACGCGAGCCTCACGGTCGGCTTCGGGCTTGCACCGGGCATCGATGTCGTGCAGCGCCTCGTGGACGAGCCGCACATCGGCGACGGGCGGGACGACCGGGGAAGCCGTCGCGCCGGCGGCACCCGATGCACTTCCGGCGGACCGGCTGCTGCCCTGCCGCATGGCCAGAGCCGCGGCGCCCAGCCCGACCGCCACCACCACAGTGGCGACCAGAACGACCGCCCCAGGCACCCGGCGCCCCCGTCGGAAGACCCCCGGAACTGCTGGCTCCGGGGCCGTCGGCCCGGCTCCGCGTCCGTCAGTGGCTGTGGCCGTCGTCCGCGTGCTTGGCCTCTTCCACGCCCGTGTCGGCAGAAGTACTGCTCTCATGGGAGGGGGAAGCAGCAGGGCTCTGGCCTTCCGGCCCCGCGTCGTGGCCGTGCTCGTCTTCCTCAGACTCTGCGGACGACTCTTCACCGTGGCTGTGGCCGCCTCCCCCTGACTCGGAGGCCATGCCGTCGGCGATACCGCGCAGCCCCACGAATGCGAGGGCCGCCGTGACCAGGACCAGCACGCCCGCCGGGCCGATGATGCTGCGCCAGCGCGCCGGTTCATGCCGCAGCACGTACGCCATGAAGGACAGGGTGAGACCGAAGGGGATGAGCATCGCGCCACGCTCGGGAAAGTCCTCGAAGTGCTGCAGTCCGCCGCTGAGCATGCCGATGCCGAACGACAGCGCCAGCGAGGCGCCCACGATGCTCAGCACCTTCGACGCCTTGGGCCGCTGCTTGCTGAGGACGAACTCGGTGAGGAGGGTGGCGCAGAGGAACACCGCCGCACCGATCACCGCGATGACCGTGTACCGGGCGGGGTCGAGTGGATGGTGCACGATGGCGCCGCTGATCAGTCCGGCGCCGACGAACGTGGCGGCGTAGCCGAGGTAATTGCCGAGAAGGGGTGTCTGCTTCGGCGCGCGGCGGCGACCGCCCCGGCGTCCTCGGCCTCGCGAGGAGGACGGTTCAGGTTGCCGCGGTGAGACAGGTGCGTGCTGCCGCTGTCGGGGTACGGACGGCTCGTACGGCTGTGATTCCTCCGAAGGAACAGGCGTGGTGGGGCGGTCGACGACGCGGTACTGGGACACAGATGACGCCTTTCAGCGCAGGGCGGCGGGCGGCCGAGTGCGGGCACACCGGGCCGACCCGTCAGGTAGAGACGGTGGACTGTGGAGCGGCGCGTCCGAAGCTGATCGTCCGGCGCACCGTGGGCGCAGCGCACGATTGCGCGCGCCTCAAGTCACCAGTGCTCTAAATCCGTAGTACCTGCAGTCGAGAACTCTCCCTCATCGCAGTGGAGTTCGACGCCGGGCGCCCTCTAACCGCGTTGACGCCTGCGTCTCCGCCCCACGCTGGCAGGCCATGCGGCGGGACCAGGCAGGAGCCGATCGGGACCACCGCGAAGCAACTGGAGACTTCCGTGTGGGCAGGGGCTCCGATGTGCTGATGAGGATCGGAAAGCTCAGCGGTCTCACCGTCTGGGAACAAGAGCCGCGGCGCGTCGGAAACGGCCCCGGCGTGACTCGCATGCTGAACGACGCCGGACGCCGGGACCCCGCCGTGGGCTCCGGCATGCCCCAACGTGTGCAGAACGCCCACGCCGAGGAGCAGCAACGCGAGCAGGACGAGCCGCAGGGCGATGTCGCCCGCCTTCATGCTCTTGCCCACGCGCCCCTACCGCTGTCTCCCTGCTGCTCTGCAGCAGGCGTTCCTGTCCGTCCTCGGCGGCACAGCGTACCGGTGAAGCGTCTCTGCTGCGGAGGAAGGGGCTTGCTCCAGTGCGAGCGAGGGCAGGGCGTGCACCGCCGCTGCCCTCGCGAGCGGCTCAGTGAACGTGCGGGCCTCCGGTGATCTGCGGCTTCCCCCGCGGTACAAGCACCAGCGCGACCAAAGCGCTCGCTGCGGCCACGACCGCGCTGAGCGTGAAGGCGTCCGTGAAGCCGCCGATCGCTCCATGCTCGATGCCGGCCGCGGCGACGGTCGACATCACGGCCACGCCGATCGAGCCGCCCACTTCGTGGAAGGTGTTGACGACGCCCGAGACCAGTCCCGCTTCCTCGTGGGCGACCATGGCCAGCGCGGTGGTCGTGGCGGTGACGAAGACCGCACCGATACCGAACGAGGCGATCACCAGGCCGGGCAGGAGCACCGCATACACGCTTCCGCCGGCCGACAGCCAGGTGAGCGGGAGGGATCCGCCCGCCGCGGCGGCCATGCCGGCCACGGCGGTGGGGCGACTGCCGATCCGGCCGACGAGTTGCGCCCGAGGTGGGCTCCGACGCCGGTGGCCGCGGCCACGGGCAGGAACACCAGCCCGGTCTTGAGCGGGCTGAATCCGCGTACGTGCTGGAGGTACACCGAGCCAAGGAAGAAGAACGCGATCAGCAGCGCGGTGGCGACGAGCATCAGGAACGCGTCCGCGACCACCGGGCGCCGGGCGCCGGGCGCCGGGTGAGCATCCGCAGGTCCATCAGTGGAGCCCGGCTGGCGCGCTCGACGGCGGCAAAGGCTCCGTACAGGACGACGGCGCCAAGCAGTGGCGATACAGCGGTGGCATCCCCCAGCCGGCGTCCCCTGCCTTCACCAGGCCATAGATCAGGCAGCCGGTGCCCGCCGTCACCAGCACGGCACCGGGCAGGTCGAGGCGCGCGGGCTGGGGCGAGCGACGGGGCAGCAGTGCGGGCAGCGCGGCAAGGGCGAGCACACCGACCGGGACGTTGATGTAGAACACCCACTCCCAGCCGGGGCCACCAGTCAGGGCGCCGCCGAGCACAACGCCGACCGCCGAGCCGGTGCCGCCGATCGCGGCCCACACCCCCCAGGGCCTTGTTGCGTGACTCGCCGTGGAAGCTGGTGGTGACGATCGACAGCGCAGCCGGGGACAGCAACGCAGCGCCGATGCCCTGGAAGACGCGCCCGGTCAGCAGTATGGGTGCACCGGTGGCGCGCCCGGTGACCAGGGAGGCGGCCGCGAACGTCGCCAGTCCCGCGAGGACGGTGCGGTGGGCGCCGATCGCGTCGGCGAGGCGCCCGCCCAGCAGCATCAGCCCGCCGAAGCAGAGCGTGTACGCGGTGACGACCCAGGTGAGCGTCTCGCGGCCGAGGTGGCGGTCGGCGGCCATGTCGGGTAGGGCGACGTTCACGACGGTGACGTCCAGGATCAGCATGAACTGGGCCAGGCAGAGCAGCGTGAGCATCAGCCAGCGGCGCGGGACGGCGGTCTCGTGGGACTGAGGTGCGTGCTTCGCTTCGGTGGTGCGGTGAAGGTGACTCATGACGACTCCTCCGTATGGGGCGTACGCACGCGCGGCGTACGAGCGGGTTGAGATCCGCGGGCGTGGGGCGAGACGACGATGCCGAGGGCCGCGACGCCGATCCCGGCGGTCATGGCCGGCCCCATCCCGGTGATGAAGGCGTGGCGGGTCGCGGCAGCGACGGACTCTCCCGCCTGACCGGGCAGTTGGCGGGCCAGCGCGAGCGCGGTGCCCAGGGAGTCCTGGGCGGAGGCGAGCATGCCGGGTGGCAGAGAGGTGCCGTGCAGGCCGTCGGCGAGCTGGTCCTGGTAGCGGCCGGACAGCACACTCCCGGTCACCGCGACGCCGGTCGCCGCGCCGAGCTGGATGGCGGCGCTGTTGGTGGCCGACCCGACGCCGAGGTCCTCCTCGGGCAGGGCTCCCACGATCGCGTCCGAGGTGGAGGTGATGACGAACCCGGCGCCCGCGCCGAGCAGCACCATGGCGTCAAAGCGGCCCGCGAGCTGTTCCTGCGTGATGGGTTCGACGTCAGCGTCGATGCCATCGCCGCCGAGGCGGGCGTGTCCAAGGTGACCGTCTACAACCACTTCGGCAGCAAGGAAGCCCTGTTCATCGGCGTCATCAAGGACTCCCTGGACGCACCTCTCGGGGGCTCCCTGGTCACCGCGATCGACGGGCTCGCCGACTCCGACGACCTGCGCGGCGATCTCGTCGCCGCCGCCCGGGCATGGGTGGCCGGCACCCGCGCCAACCCGGACGTACTCGCGCTGCGCAATGTGGTCGCCCGCGAGCTGCACCGCTTCCCCGAACTCGGCACCGTCTGGCACGAGGTCGGCCCTGAGCGCCACCACTCCGCGGTGGCGACAGCACTCCAGAAACTGACCGAGCGCGGCCGACTCGACATCCCCGACATCGAGTTGGCCATCATCCAACTCTACTCGCTACTGCTCTACCCGCACCTTGTCTTCAGCGCCTACGGCACCGACATCGACGCCGACCTCACCGACCGCCTGATCACCGGTGGAGTCGATATGTTCCTCGGCCACTACGCGCCGCGCCCCACCCAGTCCTAGCGAGTCCCCGGTGCCAGACCTCGAAGGAGCCGCCTTGCCGCACAACGCGTACGACACTCGCCCCGGCGTCCCGTCCGTGGACGACTACCGTCAGCTGCGCACCCGGTCCGTGCACCACGGCGACGGAACTGTCGGCGTGGGCCGGACGCCGGCGACGGAGGATGAACTGGGACGTCGCGCTCCAACACGTCATGTATGACGGTCAGTCCTGTGGACGCAGTCCGGACAGGGTAACCACGACAAGCCTCCTGACCGCGGCCTTGGAGGTCAGGCCACCGGCAGCGGCGAGGGCGTGCAGGCAGTACCCGGTCAGCTCGTCCGGCGCGACATCGTCCCGCACGTCGCCCGCCTCCACACCCTCGACGAGCAGACTTCGGATGAACTGACGCAGATGCTGCTCGGCGTGCGCCACGTGGTCACCCCGGTGCATGAGCGCCGAGAACTCTCCCCCATGGCCGTGCCGCTGCTGCTGGATGAACGCGTAGGCCTCCAGCACCGCTTGCAGTCGTTCACCGGGAGTGCCGGGGCGGTCTCGCAGTGCGGCGAGCTGGTCGAGGTGTCCGGCGATCTGCCGCTCATGCCAGGCCACCATGATCGATTCGACGTCCGGGAAGTACTTGTACAGTGTCGCCCGGCCGATGCCACTCTGCTCTGCGATCCGCGACATCGTCACGCCACGCAGTCCCTGCTCGGCCACGAGTGCCGCCGTGGTCTCCAACACCGCGTCGCGGACGGCGCGGCGATGTTCCTCGATGGTCTCGTTCCACAGCTTCGGCACCAGCTCAGTGTACGTCCCGACTCGATACACCTCGCTTTGAATCAGACACCATGTCTCGAATCTCGGCTGGTGCGGCCGGGTCCGATCGCGTGCGGCTCCGTCACCGGTTCAACGCGGTGCGCTCGCCGCGGCCACGAACATCGGCAGGGCCAGAAAGAGCCGGTCGGCGGCGGCGCGGGCGCGTTGCTCGGCGATCCACCTGGCCGCCTGCCCGCGCGTGACGACACCGGTGGAGCAGGCCCCCGCCGACAGTCCAGCGAGCAGTGGCAGCATCGTCGGCCCGGTGAAGACTCCGGTACGTACCTCGACCGTCACCTGGCCGAAGCCTGCCTCCAGCAGGAGGTTGCGGTAGCAGCGGGCGGCCCGGGGACCGGCGAGCAGGTCCGCGCGCGCGTGCACGATGCTGCGCGTGAGCGCCGGGTCGTCGGAGTCGATGACGAAGGTGTCCCAGTCCTGCCCTATCAGCACGATCCGCCCGCCCGCGACGAGCACACGCAGGGCTTCCGCCAGAGCCCGCTCCGGTTGCTCGAGGAGATGGAACACCTTGTCCGCGCGGTAGCCGTCCACTGAGGCGTCCGCCAGCGGCAGTCCGTACGCTCCCGCGACACGGAAGTCGCCCCCGGGCCGACGGTCCCGGGCGATCTCGATCATCCGCTCATCCGGGTCCACGCCGACGGCCTTCACCCCGTGCTCGCCCAGTTCGGCCACGGCCCGACCTGCTCCGCAACCTACGTCCACCACGGAGGTCCCGGCCTCGGCGCCGATCAACTCGTAGGACAGAGCCCGTAGTTCCCTGGCGGCGGGCAGCGCGTCGGCCGCGTCCAGAAGGGCGATGAGTTCATCCGTCGACTGCTGTGTTGGTTCTGTTTCCCTGGTCATGAGCGCGAGGTTGCGACTTAATGCCGACGTGAAGTCAAGCGAGCACAGCACCTCGACCGGCGGCGAGCACGAAGTCCTGAGGATCGGCGCGCTCGCCGAGCGTTTCGGTCTCGCCACACATGTCCTGCGCCACTGGGAGGCAATGGGGCTCTTGGCACCCGGACGCGACGCTGCGGACCGTCGCCGCTACGGCGCCGATGACCTCGTCCGGGTAGCCGTCATCCTGCGGGCAAAGGAAGCGGGGCTGTCCCTCGACACCATCCGTGCCCTGTCCGCCACCACCGATCCGGCCGAGCGCAGGGACTTGCTGCGTGAGCAGGCCGAGGCTCTACGCTCCCGTATCGCCGCCGCCCAGGCCTCGCTGGAGCTCATCGAATGCGCGCTGGACTGCGATCACGAGGACTTCTCGCGGTGCCCCCACTTCCGGCAATGGGTCGCCGAGCGGATCGGCGTCGACGCCCCCGCCCACATCCCGGTGTGACCTCGGGTGCGTGCCGGGGCGGCCGGAGTGATCCGGCCACCCCGGTTCAGCGGGAGGCTGGCGGCGTCAGCTCGCCCAGACCACGAACGTGATCACCGACTTGCCGTTGCCGAAGTTCCGGACGTAGGTGTCGCCGTGCGCCGAGTGCGCCACCCGCTTGCCCCAGCTCGCCTTGTCGTTACTCACCTGCGGCACCGCCGCCGACTGGTCGACGGTGCTGGTCGAGTCGAGGTGCGCGTAGATGGTGGCCAGCTCGTCGTAGTCGTGCTGGTTGGGGTCGAGGTTGCTGGGCGGACCGTCGGGGTTGCTCGTGTAGTCCATGCAGGTGCCGAGGTTGGCGTTGTCGAAGTTGGTGTCCTGGTGGTCGAGGCCGAAGGTGTGCCCGACTTCCTGGCAGGTCACCATCTGCCGCCAGGACGGGGTGTTGTACTTCGCCGTGTTGAAGTACGTGTCGTTGAGCTTGACCGTTCCGGAGGAGATGTGGGTGCCGCCGCTGAGGGATATGGACGCGATGCCGAGCCAGCCGTTGTTGCCGTAGGTGTTGTTGCAGACCTCGACCCGGCCGCTCGTCGCCGGGCAGCGTCTGGCGGAGGACTGGCCGGCCACGACGGTGGTGTCGAGGACGGACGACTTGGACCAGTCGCTGGACGCGATGCTCAGGTAGCTCTTCCAGCTGGAGCTGAGGTTGTCACCGAGCTTCAGCGTGAACGGGTTGGCGGTGCGGGCCCAGTGGTATCCGCCCCACGAGTGGCTGGCCTGAGCGGACGTACTGAAGGTCAGAGTGGCAGCGGCCGCTGCGGTAACGGCGGCGAGCAGCTTCATACGCACGAGGGGTCTCCTCAGTGGTCGGGGAATGAAAGCCACACGCGACCCCGGGAGCGCCCCTTCGTCGACGGCACAGCCGAGATCGCGAACTACCTTGCGATGGTGCGGTGGTGACTGACCGTGCGGGCTGGACGGCATGCGAAACGTTTCTGTTATACGGGCACGCCGGTGGGGCTCCAGTCGATCCGAGAGACCGGATCGCAGGAAGGTTAGAGGATCGGTTCAACTTTTGTCATGCACACAATGCGTAAAGGTTTAGCTAAGTAGACTCGTAGTGGAACCGAGTCCCAAAGACGTGCCAGATGTCGGCTGGTAGTCCTGCAGCCTGCCTCAGAGTTGGCGTGAGCCGAGTTGCCGGCCAGGACATCGAGAGCACGCCACAGCTCGGTCGCTAACACGCTGCTTGCCTTCCCCGGGCGTTCGATGCAGACGCACGAGCCATGGCCTGGACGCCAAGGGCCAGGGTCCCCTCGACGGTCTGGTTTGAGCGCGCTGCTCGGCGGGGGGCTCACCGTCGAGTGGCCCACCACAGCACCACTGGAATCCGGCATTTCAACACCGAAGACCCTGGCGGGATGGTGCCAGCCAGGGCCTCCGGGGATCGCGTCCCATGAAGTGGTGTAGCCGGGCAGGGTCTCGGAACGCGCGGGCGTCTGCCCGGGGCGTGCATCCGCCGGCGGCGCATGCTCCCTGAACAAGGGCAGGCCATCGCGCAAGTCTCCCTGGCGAACGGCCAGTTCAACTCTGCTCCTCAACGAAATCGCCGAGAGCTCGCTCGGCATGCAGGCCGTCTTCCTCAACGACGCCCTGATCACCTTGGGCATCGCAGACCGCGAAGCTCTGGTACGGCTGCATCCGCACCTCCAATCCACCGTGGAATCACTGACCGGCGCAAATAGAGTGCGGAGAATTTGGAACGACTTCGTCGACATACTGATCACGAAACTGCCCGTCAAACCTTCGAACAAGCATGCGCGAACCGCACTCGCCGGCTTGCAGAACCTCCGAGCGAGATCTCAGGTCGCGCGCGACCAACTGGTCCCCGGCCTGACTTGTCACCAGGCCAAGGGCAAAGAGTGGGACACCGTCGGTGTCAGGCTGGAAGAGAACGATGCGGCAGCGCTGTACAACGGCCTCGTCCTCGAATGCGAGGAGCATCGTTCCCTGTACGTCGCCCTTACCCGGGCACGACGCCGCACCGTCGCGTCCGACCCACCCAGACTCGTGCGGAACGTGCACGCATGACCGTCCGTCCGACCACCTGCCCTCGGTGACCGCTATGACACCGCTGCCGGTGCCTGCCGCGCCGCTGCCGGGGGCAGGGCAAGTGTGATGGGCGGTCGCCGCAAGTCCATACGACCAGGAACGGCGATTACGATCCCTCGTTTCACCACCAAGGCGACCGCCACGCCGCCGCTCGGGCTCGCTACAACCGCGAGCGCCCCTCGCTCATCCCTGAGCTCCCGGGGTGCAGAACCTCTCTCCGGGTGCGCCCACCAACTCAATCAAGACCAAGATCCCGACCATACACGGGCCAACACCCCACCCATAGTGAGTCCAACCATCGTTTCCCCTGGTCACGACGCCATGCGTGATGTACCACCAGCAGACGAAGAACTGCCGGGACGAACGTGCACCGCTCCCAAGAGCGGCGCCTGCCTCTCCAGCCGAGTCACCTACCACCGGCTTCCCTGGGTCCATCAGCCCCAGATGACCGAGTTCAACGGAACGTAGTCAGCACCAAACCAGCACGGGAGACAGCACGGCACCGTCAAATCACCCCGAAATACGCCTCTCGGACGCCACTCGTTTCGACCGTTTCAATCGGCCGAACCACCCTTCGGTGAGCGGGCATGGTGGATGCACGCACAGCTGAACCCCGAACTATGGTGCCCCACCACATGTGCGCCTGACGTGCGTGTTTCTACGGTGTGCCGACACGTACCCGTCCCCACCGCACACGAGGAAGTGGCGCACATGGCCTCCGCAGCAGCATCCGCTCCCCCACCCCCCGCCAGCCTCCCCCGCATCGTCGCCGCCAGCCTCATCGGCACCACCATCGAGTGGTACGACTTCTTCCTGTACGGCTCTGCCGCCGCGCTGGTGTTCAACAAGCTGTTCTTTCCGGACTCCGATCCGCTCGTCGGGACGCTGTTGTCGTTTCTGACGTATGCCGTCGGGTTCGCGGCCCGCCCGCTGGGGGCGCTCGTGTTCGGGCACTACGGTGACCGGCTGGGGCGCAAGAAGTTGCTGGTGCTGAGCCTGCTGCTGATGGGCGGGGCGACCTTCGCCATCGGGCTGCTGCCGACGCACGCGACGGTCGGCTCCGCCGCGCCGGTGCTGCTGACCGCGCTGCGCCTCGTACAGGGGTTCGCGCTCGGTGGTGAGTGGGGTGGCGCCGTGCTGCTGGTGTCCGAGCACGGGGACGCGCGGCGGCGCGGGTTCTGGGCCGCGTGGCCGCAGACGGGGGCGCCCGCCGGGCAGTTGCTGGCGACCGGTGTGCTGTCGCTGCTCACCGCCGTGCTCTCGGACGAGGCCTTCGGCACCTGGGGCTGGCGGATCCCGTTCCTGCTCTCCGGTGTGCTGGTGATCGTCGGTTTGTGGATTCGTCTCTCCGTCGATGAATCGCCCGTCTTCAAGGAGGCGTTGGAGCGGGCCGAGTCGCGGCGGTCCGTCGAGGCGGAGAAGCCGCCGCTCGTCTCCGTGCTGCGGGACCACTGGCGGGACGTGCTCGTCGCCATGGGCGCCCGCATGGCGGAGAACATCAGCTACTACGTCATCACCGCCTTCATCCTCGTGTACGCCACCACGTCCGCCGGTGTCTCGAAGCAGACCGCGCTCAACGCCGTCCTCATCGGCTCCGCCGTGCACTTCGCCGTGATCCCGGCCTGGGGCGCGCTCTCCGACCGGGTCGGGCGGCGGCCCGTGTACCTGCTGGGCGCGGCCGGCGTGGGTCTGTGGATGTTCCCGTTCTTCGCGCTCGTCGACACCGGCTCCTTCGGGTACCTGGTGCTCGCCGTGACCGTCGGCCTGGTGCTGCACGGTGCGATGTACGCACCCCAGGCCGCCTTCTTCGCCGAGATGTTCGCCACCCGGATGCGGTACTCGGGTGCCTCCATCGGTGCCCAGTTCGCCTCGGTGGCGGCCGGCGCCCCCGCCCCGCTCATCGCCACCGCGCTGCTCGCCGACTACGGCAGCTCCACCCCGATCGCCCTGTACGTGATCGCGGCGGCCGTGCTGACGCTGATCGCGGTGGGCGTGGCCCGGGAGACCCGGCACCGGGATCTCGCCCAGGTGGAGGCCGGGGACGGCGCTCAGGCCGCCGTGAGTGCGGCGGCCGACGCCCGGACGGTCTGACCGGCGCGACGGCACGAACCGAGGACCGGCCCCCGCGCGGGGGCCGGTCAGTGCCGTACCGGTGCCGCCAACCGGTGCAGGCGCAGGGCCAGTTGGATCTCCAGGGCGCGGGCGGGGCTCTGCCAGTCCTCGCCCAGGAGGCGGCCCACCCGCTCCAGTCGCTGGGCGACCGTGTTCACGTGCACGTGGAGTGCGTCCTTGGTGCGGGCCGGGCTCAGTCCGCAGGCGAAGTACGCGTCCAGGGTGCGCAACAGCTCCGTGCCGCGGCGCGCGTCGTAGGCCACGACCGGGCCGATGGTGCGGTCGACGAAGCCGCCGATGTCCCGTTCGCCCGCGAGGAGCAGGCCGAGGAAGCCGAAGTCCTCGGCCGCCGCGCCGTCTCCGTCACGGCCGAGGAGGTGCAGGGCGTCCAGGCAGCGGCGGCCCTCGGCGTAGGCGGCGGCCACGGTGTCGGGGTGGGTGGCGAGGTCGGTGACGGGGGCTGAGGCGCCGACCGTGACGGGCTGGTGGACGGCCGTGCCGAGGTGGCGGGCGGTGCGGCGGGCCACGTCCGTGGCGGTGTCGCCGGCGGCGAGCGGGAGCAGCAGGACCGTGCCGCCGTCGCGGGCGGCGGCCAGGCCCTGCCGGGTGGCGGCGAGGTGGGAGGCGGCGGACCACAGACGGCGGCGGGCGGCGGCTTCCTCGTCGGCGTCGGCCGCCGGGCCGTCGAGGCGGGTCGCGAGGACGACGTGGGTGGCTTCCAGGTCGGCGTGCAGCCGGGCGGCGCGTTCGCGCAGCAGGCGCGGATCCCGGTCGCGGGCGTCCAGGAGGTCGTCCAGCAGTTCGCCCCGCACGCGCTGTTCGGCCTCGGAGGCGGAGCGGCGGGCCAGCAGGAGCAGCGAGGTGACCATCGCCGCGCGTTCCAGGGTGCGCTGGTCGACCGGGTCCAGGCCGGGGTGGCCGCGCAGCACCAGTGCGCCGAGGAGTTCGCCGCCCGCGGTCACCGCGGCGATCCAGTCGCCGCCGTGCCGTACGGCGTGTCCCTCGGCACGGGACGCCTCCAGGGACTCGGCCGGTGCCGTGCCGGCCTCGGTGAACTCGACTGTTCCGTCGAGGACTTGGGAGACGGCCGCGGCCACGTCGTGGACTCCGCCGCCACGCAGCACCAGCTCGGCGAGCCGGTCGTGCACGTCGGAGGCGCGCTCGATGACGGCGCTGCGGTCCCGGATGATCTCGTTGGCGTGCTCCAGTCCCGCCAGGGCCGCGCGGGTCTCGGTGAGCAGGTTGGCGGTGTCGATGGCGGCCGCGGCGAGCGCGGCGAAGGAGCCGAGCAGGGCGATCTGCTCGCGTTCGAAGACGCGGGCCCGCCGGTCCGCGGCGAAGAGGACGCCGATGACGTGCGGGCCGAGCATCAGCGGCACGCCGAGGATGGCGACCAGGCCCTCGTCGCGGACGCCGGCGTCGATGGTGAGGGTGTGCTGGAAGCGGCCGTCCTGGAAGTAGTCGTCCGTGACGTACGGCCGCGCGGTCTGGGCGACGAGTCCGCCGAGCCCCTCGCCCATGCCGAGACGCAGTTGCTGGAAGCGGGCCGAGACCGAGCCCTCCGTCACGCGCATGTAGGTGTCGCCGCGTGCCGGGTCGTTGAGGCTGAGGTAGGCGATGTCCGTGCCGAGCAGGGAGCGGGCGCGCTGCACGATCGCCTGGAGGACGGCGTCCAGGTCCCTGAGGCCTGCCAGGTCGTGGGCGGTCTCGAAGAGCGCCGACAGTTCCGCCTCGCGCCGCCGTCGCCCTTCCAGTTCCGAACGCACCCGCAGGGCGACGAGCTTGGCGCGCTCCAGGGCGGCGATCCGGTCCGCCGGCTGTCCCTCGGCGCGGGCGAGCAGCACCGGCTGCTCATACGCCTCCACCGAGGCGTCGCGGGCCAGCAGCTCGAGGTACGGGGCCTCCGCGCTGCCCTCGGACACCCCGGTGGCGCCCTCGGTGGTGGGGCGCTCGGCCGGCTGGACGTGATCGCGAGACATGGTCACAGGATTCCGCATCGGGCGCCCGGCCCGTCGGGCCTGTGGAAAACTCTCCGGCCGGGCGCCGCCGGCCCGCTCAGTGGGCCGTCCATCCGCCGTCCAGCACCAGCGAGGTACCGGTGACGAAGGACGCCTGCGGGCTGCACAGGTAGGCCACGGCCTCGGCGACCTCGTCCGGTTCGATGAGCCGCCGGACGGCGCTGTCCTTGAGCAGGATGTCGGACAGGACGCGCTGTTCGGGGATGCCGTGCGCCTGGGCCTGGTCGGCGATCTGCTTCTCGACCAGTGGGGTGCGCACATAGGCCGGGTTCACACAGTTCGAGGTCACACCGTGCGGGGCGCCCTCCAGGGCAGCCGTCTTGGAGAGGCCTTCGAGGCCATGTTTGGCGGCCACATAGGCGGCCTTGAAGGCCGAGGCGCGCAGCCCGTGGACGGAGGACACGTTGACGATCCGTCCCCAGCCCTGCGCGTACATGTGCGGGAGGGCGCCGCGGATGAGCCGGAACGGCGCCTCCAGCATCACGGTGAGCACCGTGTGGAAGACGTCGGGCGGGAACTGTTCGATGGGCCGCACCAGCTGCAGCCCGGCGTTGTTGACCAGGACGTCGGTGCCGGCGGCGGCGTGTTCGGCGGCGTCCAGGTCGGTGAGGTCCAGGACGTGCGGTTCGACGGTGCCCGCCAGGTCCCGGGCTCGGTCGGCGAGTGAGTCCAGGCCGGCGGCGTCCCGGTCGACGGCTCTCACCTTGGCCCCGGCAGCCGCCAGCCGCAGCGCGCAGGCGCCGCCGATGCCGCCGGCGGCGCCGGTGACGAGGGCGGTACGGCCGCCGAGGTCGAGCGAGGGGGCGTGGGGGCCGGGCAGGGCGCTGGGCTGGGTCATGTGCCGACCCTAAGCAGCACCCCAGCCCGACCACATGTGGTCAGACCCCATACTTCATTCGAAACTCGTAGGGTCGAACCATGTGGGTTCATCCGACAGGGCCTGCTTGATCCGGACCAGCTGGTGTTCGTCCATCGGCGGCAGCGCGTCCACCTCGAACCAGCCGACGTCCAGCGACTCGTCGTCGTTGACCCGCGCCTCGCCGCCGACGGCCCGGCAGCGGAAGGTGATGTCCATGAACTGGCAGATGTCGCCGTTGTTGTAGGTGATCCGCTCGCCGGACTTCACCATGACGATCCGTTCGGCTACGCACCGTACGGCCGACTCCTCGTACACCTCGCGCACGGCGGCGGCGGCCGGCTGCTCACCGGGGTCCGGGATGCCGGAGAGCAGCGCCCACTTGTGGTTGTCCGCGCGCTGCCCCAGCAGGATCCTGCCCTGGTCGTCGAAGACGACGGCGCTGACTCCGGGGAGCCAGAGCAGCTGGTGGCCCGCGGAGGCCCTGATCGTGCGGATGAAGTCAGGAGTAGCCATGGAACCGACCCTAACGGGCCGGTTCCATCAAGCCAGTCGGTTCCCCGGGCGTGCGGCGGGCGTACGGCTATGCGTCACCCGAGCGCCGGGCACGTATCCCGGACCCGATCGCCCAGCCGAGACCGCCCGCGGCGACCAGTACCAGGGCGATCTCCGGCAGGATGCCCAGCCTGGTCGCGGGCGTCTCGGACGTGCGCAGCGGGACCTTCTGGACGAGGTAGGCGGGCACGAACATGCCGGTCTTCTGGGTGATCTTCCCGTCCGGCATGATGACCGCGCTGACGCCGCTGGTCACCGGCACGGTCACGGTCCGGCTGTGCTCGACGGCGCGGACACGGGACATGGCGAGCTGCTGGTAGGTCATCTCGCTGCGGTCGAAGGTGGCGTTGTTGCTGGGCACGGAGATCATCTCCGCGCCGTGCGTGACGGTGTCCCGCACGGCCCAGTCGAAGGCGGCCTCGTAGCAGGTGGCGAGGCCGACCTTGGCGCCGTCGATGTCGAACACGCCCGGCTCGCTGCCCCGGCTGAAGTCCTGGCGGACCATGCCGGTCCAGTTCTTGTTGATCGCGCCGACGAGCCCGCGCAGCGGAAGGTACTCGCCGAACGGCTGCACCTGGCGCTTGTCGTAGGTCTGGGTCGGCCCCTTGGCCGGGTCCCACAGGATCTGCTCGTTGAGCAGCCTGCCGTCCTTCTCGACGACTCCGCCGACCGAGATGGGCACCCCGACGGCCCGGGCGGCACTGTCGATGACGGCGGCCGCGTCGGAGTTGGTGAAGGGGTCGATGTCGGAGGAGTTCTCCGGCCACAGCACGTAGTCGGGCTTGGCGACCTTGCCCGCCTTGATGTCGGCGGCGAGCTTGAGGGTCTCGCGCGCGTGGTAGTCGAGGACGGCCCGCCGCTGGGCGCTGAACTCCAGCCCGGCCCGGGGCACGTTGCCCTGGATGACCGCGACGGTCGCGGTGCCGTCCTCGGCCTTGTCGCTCACCAGCGGCCGCGCGGCGGCCGCTCCCGCCACCGGTACGGCGACGCTCAGTAGCGCGACGGCCGCGGCCCCGCGCCGGAGGGTCCGGGTGCGGCGCCGCTCGGCGATCAGGCGCCCCGCCTCGAACAGACCGAAGCCGCACAGGACCACCGCGAAGCCGAGCACCGGGGTGCCGCCCACCGCGGCGAGCGGCAGGAAGACGCCGTCGGCCTGACCGAAGGCGATCTTGCCCCAGGGGAAGCCGCGGAAGGGCACGCGCGCGCGTACCGCCTCGCCCGCGATCCACAGGGCGGCCGCCCACACCGGCCACGCAGGCAGCTTGGCCACCGCGGCGACACCGACGCCGACGAGGGCGACGAAGACCGCCTCGATGGCGACCAGCGCGAGCCAGGGGCCGGGGCCGACCTCCACGCCGGTCCACACCAGCAGCGGCAGGAGGAAGCCGAGTCCGAAGAGGTAGCCGAGACCGAGCGCCGCCTTCCAGGTGCGGCCGCGCAGTACCCAGGCGAAGCCGGCGAAGGCGGGCAGGGCCAGCCACCACAGCGGGCGCGGCGGGAAGCTGACGTAGAGCAGCACTCCGCAGAGTGCGGAGGCGACGGCCGGGACCAGGCGCTGCAGCCGGCGGCCGCGCGCGCTCGGCGCGGGGGACGGCTGGAGGCCGGACTGGTCCACGGAGGTTGCGGTGACGGTCACCCGGGGAGTGTACGGCGGTTGACGTTGCCGCCGACAGCACGGGCCGGTGCGAGCGGTGCCCCCACCTGCACCGCGCCGGAATCACGACGTTCCTGCGCCGCTCGTGCCCAAATCGGTCATCAGCCGTTACGGTGTGCCCGAGCCTCAGCGGTGCGGCCGGTCCCGGCGCGTGCGGCCGGGGCCTGCCACAGGTCGGGGGACCGGGGTGCGAGGGGCGACGGGTGGTGTCGACGGGGACGAGGTCCGCGACCGGTGCGGACGCATACAGAGGCAGGCGAAACGTTTCTGACGGGGCGGGCATGATCCTGCTGGGAGCGTGCGCCGCCTGGTCGCTGATCACGGCGGCGGCCCACGACGGGCGGCCCGAGGGAGTGCTGCTCGCGGTGCTCGCCGTGATCGCCGGTTATGCCGCGGGCCGGATATCCGGGGCGCTGCTTCCGGTGGCCGCGCCCTGCGCGGGTGCGTCGGCGGGACTCGCGCTGGCCGTGGTCCTGCCCGACCTCTCCCCCGGCCCCCGCTACGCCGCCCCGCTCGGCCACGCCGGAGCCACCGCCGCCCTGCTGGCGCTGGCGACCGGCGCCGCGTGCTGTGCCGCCTGGGCCGCGCGCGGGCCCGGGTTGCGGCTCGGGCTGCGGCTGCTCGCCGCCGGGATCGCGCTGACCGGGGCCGCCATGGGTTCGGCCATCGGCTGCGCGGCCAGTGCCGCGGTTCTGCTGTGCTCGCTCGCCGCGGGCTCGATGCCCCGCCGAGGCGTCGGAATCGCCGGTCTCGCGCTCGCGGCGGCCCTGGTGGCGGGGACGATCTGGGCGGTCGCCGCCGGTGCCCTGCCGGAGGCGCTGGAGAGCCGGTTCGCCCCGCACCGGGTCCAGCTGTGGCAGGACGCGCTGCGGCTGGCCCGCCGGGACGCGGGCCTGGGCGTCGGCCCGGGCCGCTTCGGCGAGCTGAGCGACACCGCGCCACCGGCCGTCCTGCTCGACGACAGACCGCACTCGGCCCTGCTCCAGCAGGCGGCCGAACAGGGCCTCGTCGGGGTGCTCCTGCTGGCCGCCGGATTCGGCTGGGCCCTCTACGCCCTGTGGCGCACCCCGCGCTCCACACCGATCGCCCTCACCGCGGGCGCGGCCCTGACCGCCCTTGCCGCGATCGCCTCCGTCGGCAACGCACTGAGCTTCACCACGGTGACCGCGGGCGCGGGCCTGCTGGCGGGGTGGGCTACGGCACGGCCGTGGGCGGGCGACAGCACGGAGCTGTAGCGAGACGCAAGGCAGGAGCGCGGCGGCCGGCGCACGCGCGGGCAGAGTACGGTGCGTGCGAGGGCAGCCTCCGACTCAAAGCGACCCGCGTTCCCGAACCAGCCCGGCAGCCCGCCGCTCCCAACCCAGCCGGTCCCTGACGGCCCGCACCACCACCCCCGCGCGCTCAGTGCACAGAGCGGGAGCACGGCGTCCGGCTGCACGCCGAGGGCAGCGTCCGGTGTGTGCGAGGCAGCGTCCGACTCGAAACGACTTGGGTTTCCGAACGAACCCGGCGGCCCACCACGTCCGCGCGCTCAGCGCAGATCGGGAGCGTGGCGTCCGGTGCGCGCGGGCACCGTCCGATCGATGTCTGCGAGGCAGCGTCCGACTCGAAGCGGCCAAGGTTCCCGGAAGAACCCGGCCGACCGCCGCCTCAGCTCGCGCCCCCGGGCGTCATCGTCCGCAGCCGGTCCCTGATGGCCCGGACCGCTGCCTCCGCGTTGTCCACGGTGATCGTGAAGGTGTGGCCGTCCCACAGGCGCAGCACGATGCCCTCGCCCCGGCGGACGACGACCGCGGTGCCCTTCTCGGGGCGCCAGCGGTAGCCCCAGCCGCCCCACTGGCGCGGGGTGACATGGGCGGTGAAGTCGGCGCCGGCGACCTGGGAGAGCGGGATGCGGCGGCGTGGCACGCCGATGTGGCCGCAGCGCACCTCGACGCACTCCTTGTCGAGCTTGAGGTCGACGTGCACGAAGGCGAGCGTGCCGAAGAGGACCAGCAGGCCGGCGGCGATGCAACCCACGACGGACATCACCAGCGGGGCGATGCCGGAGCTCCAGGCCGAGTCCACGGCCAGCAGGATGCCGAGCGCCAGGCAGGCCGCGCCGCCCAGCGCCAGCAGCCACTGCACCCGGTTGGTGGCACGTCCGATCCAGACGTCGGGGTGCGAGGTGTCCTCGGCGTCGCGGTGCTCCCTCATATCTACGAGGTTACTCAGGTTTCGCTCCGCGGGTACCGGCGTGCGGAGGGTGACTGTTCCGGGCGGCGCGCCCCGTGGAGGCGGCCGCCCCAGGTCAC
Source organism: Streptomyces sp. NPDC001410 (assembly GCF_042895235.1). NCBI lineage: Bacteria > Bacillati > Actinomycetota > Actinomycetes > Kitasatosporales > Streptomycetaceae > Streptomyces > Streptomyces sp. NPDC001410. The sequence goes on along the minus strand of NZ_JBIAWE010000032.1, from coordinate 28,171 downwards.
CGCCGGTCGGCGAGTGGTCCGGCGGCGGGCAGCAGCCGTCCTTCGGCATAGTGCAGCGCGGCCGCGGGCAGCACGCCCTCGCGGCCACTCAGCAGCACCGTCAGCGTGCCCTCGGCCGGGGCCTCGGGGGCGGGCTGTTCGCCCAGGCGCCGCAGGGCCTGGGCGGCCACGGCGCCGGCGGAGCCGTGCAGCGCGAGCGGAGCGGCACCGGGGCGCTGGACGGCGGCGCGGATACGTTCCGCCACCAGCTCGTAGTGGGTGCAGCCCAGGACGACGGTCGTCACGTCCTGCGGGGTCAGCGCGGCCGCGGCGGCGACCGCCACGTCGATGGCCACCTCGTCCGCGTGCTCCACGGCCTCCGCGAGCCCCCAGCAGGGCACCTCGGTGACGTGGACGCCGTCGGCGAAGTCCTCGATGAGACCGCGCTGGTAGGGGCTGCCGGTGGTGGCGGGCGTGGCCCAGATGGCGACGGGGCCGCCGCCGGCGGCGGCCGGCTTGATCGCCGGGACCGTGCCGATCACCGGGACGCCGGGCTCCAGGCGGGCGCGCAGGGCGGGCAGGGCGTGCACGGTGGCGGTGTTGCAGCCGACGATCAGGGCGTCGGGCCGGCGGGCCGCGGCGGCCTCGGCGACGGCCAGGGCACGTTGGGTGAGGTCCTCGGTTGTGCGCGGCCCCCAGGGCATGCCGTCGGGGTCGAGCGAGAGGACGAGATCCGCGTCGGGGCGCAGGCGCCGTACCGCGACGGTGGCCGCCAGCAGGCCGATTCCGGAGTCCATGAGCGCGATCTTCACCCGGCCACGATAGACGATGCGACCTTGCGCGCCGGTCCGGTGGGGCAGACTGCGCCCGTGAGCGCGATCGTGTGGACCACCGTCGTATCCCTCGCCGCCTGGTGCTGGCTGCTGCTGTGCCAGGGCTTCTTCTGGCGCACGGACGTCCGGCTGCCTCCGCGCCGGGAACCTGCGGTGTGGCCGTCGGTCTGTGTGGTCGTACCGGCCCGTGACGAGGCCGGCGTGCTGCCCGCGAGCCTGCCGTCGCTGCTCGCGCAGGACTATCCGGGGCGGGCGGAGGTCTTCCTCGTGGACGACGGGAGCACGGACGGCACCGGGGAGCTGGCCCGCGGGCTGTCGCGGCGGCACGGCGGGCTGCCGCTCACGGTGGACTCCCCCGGTGAGCCGCCCGCGGGCTGGACGGGCAAGCTGTGGGCGGTGCGGCACGGCATCGGTCTCGCACGCGCGCGTGACCCCGAATACCTGCTCCTGACGGACGCGGACATCGCGCATGCGCCGGACAGCCTGCGGGAACTGGTGGCGGCGGCCCGCACCGGGGGGTTCGACGTGGTGTCGCAGATGGCGCGGCTGCGGGTGGAGAGCCTGTGGGAGCGGCTCGTGGTCCCGGCGTTCGTCTACTTCTTCGCGCAGCTGTATCCCTTCCGGTGGATCGGCCTGCAGGGGTCGCGGACGGCGGCGGCCGCGGGCGGCTGTGTCCTGCTGCGCGCGGACATGGCCGGGAAGGCGCGGATCCCGGACGCCATCCGGCATGCCGTCATCGACGACGTCGCCCTCGCGCGCGCGGTGAAGGGCATCGGCGGTCACATCTGGCTCGGGCTGGCCGACCGGGTGGACAGCGTGCGTCCCTATCCGCGGCTGCACGATCTGTGGCGGATGGTCTCGCGCAGCGCGTACGCCCAGCTGCGGCACAACCCGCTGCTGCTGTTCGGCACGGTCGCCGGGCTCGCCCTGGTGTACCTGGTGCCGCCCGCGGCCGTGGTGGCCGGTGCGGTCACGGGCAGTGCGGCGACGGCGGTCGTGGGCGCGGCCGCGTGGGCGGTGATGACGGGGACGTACGTGCCGATGCTCCGTTACTACCGGCAGCCGTTGTGGCTGGCGCCGCTGCTGCCCTTCACCGCGCTCCTCTACCTCCTCATGACGGTCGACTCCGCCGTGCAGCACTACCGGGGTCGCGGGGCGGCCTGGAAGGGCCGCACGTACGCGCGTCCGGACGCCGTGCCCGACGAGGGCTGAAATGGCGCTACTTGCGCCCGGGTGTCCAGTTCATTCCCCACCCGTAGGCGCGGTCCATGGTCCGCTGCGGGCTCACTCCGCGCTCCGGTACCAGGTAGCGCGCCTCGCGCTGGACGACGAGGTCGCCGCCGTTGTTGGTGATCAGGGCGAGTGCGCACACCGTGGAGGGGACCGTGCACTCGTCCAGTGAGAAGTCGATCGGGGCGCCGTGCTGGGGCTGGAGGGTGACCGTGGCGTGCAGGTCGGCGAAGGAGGCCGCGCCCTCGTAGATCGTGACGAAGACCAGGATGCGCCGGAAGTCCTGTTTGTGGTCGAGGTTGACGGTGAGGTTCTCACCGCTTGCCACGGCGCCCGTACGGTCGTCGCCGTCGAGGTGGATGTACGGCGGCCGGTTCAGGGACCCGAAGGCGTTGCCGAGTGCCTGGACGACGCCCTTGCGGCCGTCGGCGAGTTCGTACAGGGCGCACAGGTCGAGGTCGAGGTCCCCCTGGCCACCGCCCCATCGGCCGCCCCAGCCCGGGAACTGCTTGCGCACCTGCCAGTTGAGGTTGACCCGCATGGCGCCGGAGGTGCCGCCCTGTTTGGCCAGGGAGACGGAGGGGGCGGCCTTGGTGAGGGTGACCTTGGAGAGGCGGACCGGCGCGGCAGCAGGGGTCGCCGGGGGCGGTGGCAGGGGCACGGGAGCGGTGGTCGGCGGCGGCAGGGTCGCCGCAGGCGGGACCGGCGGCGCGGCGGGGGGCGCGGGAGGCGGTGCGGCTGCCGTGCGAGGCGGCGCGGTCTGCTGCGGCTCGTCGACGGTGATACCGAAGTCCGCTGCCAGGCCTTCGAGTCCGCTGCTGTACCCCTGGCCGACGGCGCGGAACTTCCAGCCGCCCTGACGGCGGTAGAACTCGCCGAGCACGAAGGCCGTCTCCACGGTCGCGCCGGGGCTGTCGAAGCGGGCGACCGCGCCACCGGCGGCGTCGGTCACCTCGATGTAGAGGTCCGGGACCTGCCCGAACGTCCCGCCGTCCGCGGAGGCCGCGAGGACCACCCGCTCGATCCCGCTCTCCACGCGCGCGAGGTCCACGAAGAGGGTGTCGGTGACGAGCCCGCCGGCGGTCCGCTTGCCCTCGTGACGGACCGCGCCGGAGGGGTGCGCCGGCTGGTTGTAGAAGACGAAGTCCCCGTCGGAGCGGACCTTTCCGGCCACGAGCAGCAGGGCCGAGGCGTCCGCGTCGGGCACGCCGGGTCCGGAGCGCCAGCCCAATTCGACGCGCAGGGCCGTGGTCGGCACCGGCGCATTGGATCCTTTCGGCATTGTCATGTCCGCCCCCATCGCGTGTCAGCGTCCCGGACGCGCCCGGGCTCCCGGGATCATCCCTACCCGCCCAACCTATTCCCAGGGACAGGGAACTCCCATGACCGGCGCAGGAAGATCGCCGGTCAACCGCCGGTAACCCGGCAGGAACTCGGCATTTACACGATCCAAACGTTGAACGGCGTCCATTTTTGCCAAGTTCGCTCGGATTGGGGATCCCGCGTCACTGCCGACACGGAAAACAACCCTCTTATCGGTCTCCCCAACCAGCACATCGTGGGCTTAACTTATGTGCCATGACCTCCCCCCGCTCCACCTATGGCGGCGGCTACTACTCCGCCTCCTTCCCGGACACCCCGATCTACGACTCGCTCGTGGCCGAGCGGGGCACCCCGCAGATCGCCCCGATCCGGGTCCCCGCCGCGTACGACATGGGCAGCAACCTGCCCGCGCTCCCGTCGGCGCTGCCTGCCCTCCCGGCGGCCCCGTCCCCGCAGGTCCCCGCCTACGGCTATCCGCAGGTCCAGCCCGCCCCGCTGCAGCAGGCGCCCACGGCGTACATCCCGCAGCAGGCGAGCGCGCCCCGCGGCTATCCCGGCCCGCAGGCCCCGCAGCCGCCGCGTCCGATGGCGGGCGGCACGGGCTACGAGGCCATGCGCCCCGCCGCGCCGCGGCCCGCACCGGCTCCTTACCAGGATCCGTACAACAACCAGCAGTACCGCGGCTACTGACCGGCGCACCCCGGTTGTCGGTGCCACCTGGCACGATGGCGTCATGGGGAACGCCGAACTGCAGTCGATCCACGTCCATCCGGTCAAGGCGTTCCGGGGGATCGCGCCCCGGACAGCCGTGGTGGAGCCCTGGGGGCTGGCCGGAGACCGACGCTGGGCTCTGATCGACGACGGGGGAAAGGTCGTCACACAGCGCGAGGAGCCGCGCCTCGCGCTGGCCGCCGCCGAGCCGATGCCCGGCGGCGGCGTTCGTCTGTCCGCGCCCGGTCAGGAGCCGCTCACGGTCCGCGTCCCTGAGCCGGGGGCGACGGTGCCGACGCACGTCTTCGGCACGAAGGTGGAGGCGGTCCTCGCCTCCGACACGGCTCACGACTGGTGTTCCGCCTATCTCGGTGCCGATGTCCGTCTGGTCCACATGGACGATCCGGCCACCCGGCGTCCGGTCGACCCGGAGTACGCACTGCCGGGCGAGACGGTGAGCTTCGCCGACGGCTACCCCCTGCTGGTCACCACCGTCGCCTCCCTCGACGCCCTGAACTCCCTCATAGCCCAGGGAGACGACGCCGCCGAGGGCCCGCTGCCCATGAACCGGTTCCGGCCCAACGTGGTCGTCGCGGGCACCGAGGCCTGGGCCGAGGACGACTGGGCACGGATCGCCATCGGCGAGGTGGTCTTCCGGGTCGCCAAGGCCTCCGGGCGCTGCGTCGTGACCACGACCGACCAGGACACCGCCGTACGCGGCCGTGAGCCCTTGCGCACGCTCGCACGGCACCGCAGGGTCGGCTCGCGGCTGCTCTTCGGCCAGAACCTGGTGGCTCTCACGCCCGGCACGATCCGGGTCGGGGACCCGGTGCGGGTGCTCAGGTAGCGAAACGGCTCGGCGGGCGGGGAACCCAGGGGCGGGGCCCGGTCGTTGAGACGACATGAGAATTGCGTGAGAGGCCCCGGGCCTGGAGTGATCTCGTTCTTCCTCGGTCGGGGCCGGGGGTGAGCGGCTCCGTCGGGGGTCATCACGGAGCAGAGGGGGGTGGGGGGACGTGCGAGCAATCCGCGGCCTGTGGCGCTGGCGGCGCAATCCGCTGCGCCGCACGACCGACCTGGCCGAGGCCTGGGTGGCCCTCGTGGCGCTGGTGCTGGTCGCCGTGGCCGCACCCGTGATCGGCTCCCTGGTCGGCGTGGCCGCGCAGGACTCCCTGCAGCGCTCCGTGCGGGAGCAGCAGCACTCCCGCCACCTCGTCACGGCCACCGTGGTCCGCGGGCTGGGCAGCGCCCCGATGGAGACCGACCCCGACACCGGCACCGCACACGACTCCCGCAGCCGGGTCCTCGCCGACTGGACGGCACCGGACGGCACCCGTCAGCACGGAGTCGCGCTGGCGAACCTCAAGTCCCCGCAGGCGGGCGACCACTTCAGGCTGTGGACGGATCCGCACGGCCGAATAACGACCCGCCCGCTGGACTCCCCCACGGCGACGACGCACGCGGTGCTGGCCGGATTCGGCGCGGCTCTGCTGGCCGTGGGCCTGGTCGAGAGCGGCCGGCGGCTGGTCGTCTGGCGCATGGTCCGCCGCCGTTACGCACGTTGGGACCAGGCCTGGGACCGGGCGGGCCCGGACTGGGGCAAGGCGGGCACCGGCAGCTGACGGCCTTTCCGGCTCTGGTCAATCCACCACCCGCGCGCACGCTACGGTGGACCGGCCGACTCGCTTTCGGCATCAAACCCGCGTACTACGAGGTGGGGGCACAGCAACGCCATGGCACAGGGCACGGTCCAGGTGACGCACACCGGTACATCGCGGTGGCGGCGCCGCACGGGTGAGTACACCTCGCTCGCCGCCGCCCTGGAGGCCGCCGCCGACGGTGACGTCCTCACCATCGCGCCCGGCACCTACCGGGAGAACCTCGTCGTCCAGCGGTCGGTGACCCTGCGCGGGCCGGAGGGCTCGCCGGGCTCGGTGCGGATCGCGCCCGTGGACGGGGTGCCGCTGACCGTGCGGGCCTCCGCGGTGGTGCAGGACCTGCACGTGGAGGGTCAGGACGCGGCGGCGCCCGCCCTGTTGGTGGAGGACGGCACGCCCGAGCTGATGGACGTGCGGATCGTCACCCGGTCCGCCACGGGCATCGAGGTGCGGGGCGGGGCGCGGCCGACCGTGCGGCGCTGCACCGTGGACAACCCGGCCGGCATCGGCATCGCCGTCCTCGACGGCGGCGGCGGGGTGTTCGAGGAGTGCGAGGTCGTCGCGGCCGGGCAGGCGGGCGTGGCGGTCCGTGGCGGCGCCCATCCCCGCCTGGAGCGGTGCCGGGTGCACCACGCCTCCGGCACCGGGCTGAGCGCGACCGGAGAGAACTCCGCCCTGGAGGCCGTCGGTTGCGAGGTGTACGAGGTCCGGGGCTCCGGGGTGCAGGTCACCCAGCGGGCCACGGCGCACCTGACCGACTGCGACGTGCACCGCACCACGGCCGACGGTGTCACGCTCGACACGGACGCGGTGCTCACGCTCGCGGACTGCCGGATCCACGACATCCCGGAGAACGCGGTCGATCTGCGCTCCCGTTCGGTGCTCACGCTGACCCGGACAACAGTGCGTCAGTTCGGGCGCAACGGCCTGTCGGTGTGGGACCCGGGCACCCGGGTGGACGCCAACCAGTGCGAGATCTTCGACAGCACCGGCGACTATCCGGCGGTGTGGGTGAGCGACGGCGCCACCGTGGTGCTCGAGTCCTGCCGGGTGCACGACGTGCCGGACGCGCTGTTCGTGCTGGACCGCGGCTCGCGCGCGGACGTCGTGGACAGCGACCTTTCCCAGGTGCGCAACACGGCCGTGTCGGTGAGCGACGGCGCGACCGCGCAGCTCGACGACTGCCGGATCCGGGAGGCGGCCACCGGCGCCTGGTTCCGTGACCACGGCAGCGGCGGAACGCTCAACAACTGCACCCTGGACGGCATGCAGACCGGTGTGATCGTCACCAAGGGCGCCGACCCGACCATCGAGCGGTGCACGGTCGACTCGCCCGCCGAGGCGGGTTTCTACGTGTCCGCCGGCGGCCGGGGCAGCTTCCTGAACTGCCGGGTCAGCGGCAGCGGCGGCTACGGCTTCCATGTGATCGACGGCTGCCGTACGACGCTGCGGAAGTGCCGCACGGAGCGGTGTGCGCGCGGCGGTTACGAGTTCGCCGACGCGGGGCCGGACGCGGGGACCGGGACGGGCCCCGTCGTGGAGGACTGCACCAGCGACGAGAGCGGCAGCCTCAGGCCGCCGGCGCCCCGCGAGACGGCCGTACAGACCTCCTCGCCCTCGCCCGGGCTGCTCGGCGCGATCCCCGGGCAGCGCACCACGGAGCAGGAGCCGCTCGTCGCCGCGGCCGAGCCGGAGAAGCCGGCCCGGACGTCGAAGGCCGTGCTCGGTGAACTGGACGCACTGGTGGGCCTGGAGAGCGTCAAGCGCGAGGTGCGGGCGCTGACCGACATGATCGAGGTGGGCCGGCGCCGCCAGCAGGCGGGTCTGAAGGCGGCCTCGGTCAAGCGGCATCTGGTCTTCACCGGCTCCCCCGGCACCGGCAAGACGACGGTCGCCCGGCTGTACGGCGAGATCCTCGCCTCCCTCGCGGTGCTGGAGAAGGGCCACCTGGTCGAGGTGTCCCGGGTCGACCTGGTCGGCGAGCACATCGGCTCCACCGCGATCCGCACCCAGGAGGCCTTCGAACGGGCGCGCGGCGGTGTGCTGTTCATCGACGAGGCCTACGCCCTGTCCCCGGAGGACGCCGGGCGGGACTTCGGCAAGGAGGCCATCGACACGCTGGTGAAGCTGATGGAGGACCACCGGGACGCGGTGGTGGTGATCGTCGCCGGCTACACGGCCGAGATGGAGCGCTTCCTCTCCGTCAACCCCGGTGTCGCCTCCCGCTTCTCCCGGACCATCACCTTCAGCGACTACGGCCCCGACGAACTGCTCAGGATCGTCGAGCAGCAGGCCGACGAGCACGAGTACCGGCTGGCGCCGGGCGCTTCGGAGGCCCTGCTGAAGTACTTCACGGCGATCCCGAAGGGCCCCGCGTTCGGCAACGGCCGTACCGCGCGCCAGACCTTCGAGGCGATGGTGGAACGGCACGCGAGCCGCGTCGCGCAGCTGGCGGACCCCAGCACCGACGACCTGACCCTGCTCTACGCGGAGGACCTGCCGGAGCTGGACTGAGGGCTCACTCCGGCGCCCCCGGTACCGGGCGCTGCCCCGGGAGGTCCGGGCGCAGGCGGGCCAGCAGCCGGGCCCTCTCCCGCGCGAAGGCCGGGTCCGCCTGGTAGTCGGAGTGGCCGAGGATCGGGGCCGGCAGCGGTTGCCGGGGAGTGCGGCCGTAGTCGAGCGGGTCCGTCAGGGGCTGGTGGTCGACCTCCGGGCCGCAGTCGCCGGGGAGGCGGACCGGGCCGCCGATGGGGTCGGTGCGGCGGTGGAGGTTGCGCCAGCAGGCGACGTCGCCGTGCAGGGCGGCCAGGGCCCGCGGGCCGAAGTGGGCCGGGAACCAGCGGCCGTACAGGCGCTCCAGCGGCGAGCCGTAGGTGAGCAGGGCGACCCGCTTGCGTACGGACGGGGTCAGCTGCCAGGCGGCTGCTGCCGCCAGGACGCTGCCCTGGGAGTGGCCGGAGAGGACCAGGCGGCCGCCGGTGTGCCGGGTCCAGGTCGCCATCCGCCAGGTCAGGTCCGGCACCGCGCGCTCGGCGTAGCAGGGCGGGGCGAAGGGATGGGCGGCGCGTGGCCAGAAGGTGCCGACGTCCCACAGGATGCCGACGGTCCGGCGGGCGGAGGCGTCCCGGTAGGCGCGCCGGGCCCAGGTGACGAACAGGACGAAGCCCACTCCGACCAGCCAGGAGCCGAGCGTCTGCGAGGTCTCGGCCACGGCCTGGACGGCGGCGTAGGTCCGCCGGGCCGCGCCCTCGGGGGGCTCTCCGGTGGCCTGGGCGCCGGCCAGCGCTGCGGCGCCGATCAGCAGGGTGGTGGCGGCGAGCACGGCGACGACCAGCGGTGCCCGGTCGGTGAGGGTGGCCATGGCGCGGGCCTGGGCGATGGCGCGGGTGCGGAACGGGTCCTCGGGCTCGCCGGGGTGCTCGTCGCGTACGCGGTCGCGTTCGGCGTGGGCGAGCCGTGCGGTGCGCAGGGCCAGGTGGGCGACGACGGCGAGCAGCACCGCGAGGATCGGCGGGATCGCGGACGCCTGCCAGGTCAGCAGCACCGGAGGCCCGTCGAGCAGGGCCCGGGTGCCGTCCAGCCAGTCGGCGACCCGCTGCGCGACGCCGCCGGACATCACCCCGCCCAGTGCGCAGGCGAGCAGCGCGACCGCCGGGCCGCCGAGGCCGCGCATCCCGGCGCGCGGGTCCGGGCGCCGGCGGTACAGGTCGTGGGCGACGACGACGAGGACGACGACGAGCAGGCCCTGGGCCAGCATGAGGGCGCCGAAGGCCGGGTCCCCGGGCAGCCGCCCGGCGGACCGCCAGCCGGGGCGGGACCAGCCGGCGTACAGCACGGTGAGCAGCAGCAGGCCGAGCGCGCCGAGCGGCAGGCGGCATACGAGGTGGCGGTCGAGGTGCTGATCGAGGCGGTTCTCGCTGCGGCCACGGCGACAGACCACGCCCACCACGGCGGCCGCGCAGCCGAGCAGGGCCGCGGCGAGGATCCAGCCGAGGGCGTCCAGGGCCGCGGGGCCGCCGGAGCGGTGGTCGAAGCGGGCCGCGGGCGTGAGGACGGCGGCGGCGACGGTGAGCAGGCCCGCCGCGGTGTGCGCCGCGCGCAGCCGGGCGACCAGGCGCCGGCCGTACCAGAAGCCGGGCCGGGCCAGAGCGTCGTCGTCGGTCTCCGGCTCGGGGTCGCGGGACATCGGCCGGTGGGACTCGTAGGCGCTCCAGGTGCGGTGCGAGAGGTACCAGAGCAGGGCGGTGAGCGCGGCCGGGACCGACGCGGCCAGGGCGAGCCGGCGGCCGGGCAGGCTCCACCAGCCGTCACTGGAGACGGTGGGTGAGAGGAAGCCGAGCCAGGAGTGGCGCTGGGCGCAGGCGGAGACGCCCGCGCACTGCCAGGCCACCAGGTCGAGGGCGACCTCGCAGGCCGCGGCCACCAGCAGCACGGTGAGGGTGAGGGCGGCCAGGCGTACGAGGAGGCCGTAGAACCGGACGGTGCGTCCGCGGCCGGAGGCGGCGGGGCGCATCCAGTGGGCGAGGTTGACCACCATGAACGGCAGTAACAGGAGCCATAAGGCGCGGCTGCCGTCGCCGGAGGTCAGATTGCACCAGACGTACGCCTCCTGCACCGGCTCGCTGTGCGGCCCCTGCCCGGCCGGGGCGTCCGCGGTGTGATCGGCGCGCCGGAAGACCGCGGCGGTGTCGTCGCCGGTGATCCGGACGGTGCGCGGGTCGCCGAGCATCTTCTCCGGGGTGGTGCCGCCGACTCCGTGCACCAGGAGTTCCAGCTCGGGCTCCGCCTCCGTGACCTTCGCGGTGGGATGCTCCGCCTCCCGCGCGGCACTGCGCTCTCTTGCACGTTCCACTGTTCTCGCACTTCCCCCGTGACGCGCCTGATGGCATGTGTCCGTGCGCGCATCAGGATCTCCGTTTCGGGGGCGTCGTACACCTCTCGTCACGAAATCTCCCCGATCCGTGTGACTACGGGCGGGAGACGTGAGGCCCGGTTGTGCCCGAATGACATGAGCGCGTCGTAACCGGTAGTGGCGCAACCGGTACCCTCCCGTGAAAAGATGGGACCGCCGCGCACCGAAGACGGATGGAACGTCCAGGTCGGAGCAGGCGCGGCGGGCGTGTCGGACGGATTGCGGCGAAAGGACCGGAGCGTACGTGAGTGAGAATCAGAACCTCCTCGCGGAGCAGCGCCGCGCCCTGATCGTGAACGAGGTCCGGCGCCGGGGCGGTGTGCGGGTCAACGAACTGACCCGCAAGCTCGGCGTGTCGGACATGACCGTGCGCCGCGATCTCGACGCGCTGGCCCGCCAGGGTGTGCTGGAGAAGGTGCACGGCGGCGCGGTCCCGGTGGTCGAGGCGAGCACCCATGAGCCGGGCTTCGAGGCCAAGTCGGGTCTGGAGCTGTCGGCCAAGGAGGACATCGCGCGGGCCGCCGCCCGGCTGGTCACCCCGGGTACGGCGATCGCCCTGTCGGGCGGTACGACGACCTACGCGCTCGCGCAGCATCTGCTGGAGGTGCCCGATCTGACCGTGGTGACGAACTCGGTGCGGGTCGCGGACGTCTTCCACGCGGCGCAGCGCACCTCGGGACAGCGGCAGGGCGCGGCGACGGTGGTGCTGACCGGCGGAGTGCGCACCCCGTCCGACTCACTGGTGGGCCCGGTGGCCGACCAGGCGATCGCCGCCCTCCACTTCGACCTGCTCTTCCTCGGGGTGCACGGGATATCGGTCGAGGCGGGCCTGTCGACGCCGAACCTCGCGGAGGCCGAGACCAACCGGCGGCTGGTTCAGTCGGCGCGCCGGGTCGTGGTGGTGGCCGACCACACCAAGTGGGGCACGGTGGGCCTGAGTTCGTTCGCCGCGCTGGAGCAGGTGGACACGCTGGTCACGGACGCGGGCCTGCCGACCGACGCGCGGACGGAGATCTCCGAGCACCTGAGGCGGCTGGTGGTGGCGGGCGAACCGGAAGAGGACGAGGACATCTGACAGGGCGTCAGCTAGGCTGCCCGGTGTGCAACACCCCGCTTTCCCGAGGGACTTCACGAGGGGGTTCGTCGCCATGGCTCACCGTCTGCGTCCGGTGGAGTTCGACTTCGTCGAGACCGCCCCCGTACGGCTCGTGTTCACCCGGGACGTCGCGGCCGCTCCCGACGCGGTCTTCCACGCGCTCGCCGAGGACGTGCCCGGCTGGCCGGAGTGGTTCTCGGCGGTGTCCGCGGCCCGGCCGACCGAGGGCGGGCGCGAGGTACGGCTCCGGGGTGGCATCCGTTTCGGGGAGTCGGTGCTGGTGGCGAAGGCCCCCGAGGTGTACGCCTACCGCGTCGACGTGACCAACACCCCGGGGGCCCGCGCCTGGATCGAGGAGTGGCGGCTCACCCCGGCCGGCACCGGGACCCGGGTCCGGATGACCTTCGCCCTGGACGGTACGGCCGCGTTCCGCCTCGTGTGCCGCCTCGCCCGCCCCGGGGTGGGCCGCGCGTTCCGGGACGCCGTCAGGGCACTGGACCGGCGACTGGGCGGGTGACCCGCCCCCCCTGACTTCCCCCGCTTCCCGCGATCGGCACGGAGAGTGAGCGGTGCGCCGCGCCCCGGCCCGGCAGTCCACGGATGCGACCAGCGCGCGCCGCACCCATGCTGGAGAGGGCCGCGCAATCCGGACACATGTGAGGAATTCCGCCATGACTGCCCAGCCCGCCATCGGCGACGTCGTTCTGGAGCCTGCCTCCCAGGAACTGGCCGACGCCACCTCCCAGCCGCCGTTCCTCTACGAGATCGGCGTGGAGAAGGCCCGCAAGGTGCTCGACGACATCCAGGCGCAACCGATCGAGAAGCTCCCCGTGGACGAGGAGTGGGTCACCGTGCCCTTCGGCGTCGAAGGCGTGCGGGCGCGCATCGTACGGCCGCCGGACGTGGCAGAGCCGCTGCCGGTGGTGCTGTACATGCACGGGGGCGGCTGGATCCTCGGCAACGCGGACACCCACGACCGGCTGGTGCGCGAACTCTCGGTCGGCGCCCGGGCCGCCGTCGTCTTCGTCGAGTACACGCGCTCGCCCGAGGCGCAGTACCCGGTGGCCCTGGAGCAGGGTTACGCGACCGCCCAGTGGATCGTCCACCACGGCGCCCCGCGCGGGCTCGACGCCTCCCGGCTGGCGGTGGCGGGCGACTCGGTCGGCGGGAACATGGCCGCGGCCCTGGCCCTGCTGGCCAAGCAGCGCCGCGACTTCTCCTTCGTCCACCAGTCGCTCTACTACCCCGTCACCGACGCCGGGATGGACACGCCCTCCTACCGGCAGTTCGCCCAGGGCTACTTCCTCACCGCCAAGGCGATGGAGTGGTTCTGGGACGCCTACCTGCCGGAGACCTCCCAGCGCTCGGCGATCACGGTCTCACCGCTGCGGGCGAGCCTGGAGCAGCTGGCCGGGCTGCCGCCCGCGTACGTGGTCGTCGACGAGGCCGACGTACTGCGCGACGAGGGCGAGGCCTACGCGGCCAGGCTCCGGGCCGCGGGCGTGCCGGTCACGACGGTCCGCTACGCCGGGATCACGCACGACTTCATGATGCTGAACCCGCTCAGCGGCACGCACGCCGCCCGTGCGGCCGTGGCTCAGGCCGTCACGGTGCTGCGCAAGACCCTCGGGACTGCGGAGTGGTAGGACGCGAAGGACCGGCTCAGTCCGGCCACACGCCCGTCGCCAGCAGGGACTCGATCGCCTCCGTGTACGGGGCGATGTCGAGGCCCTGCTCCTCGAGCCAGGTGTCCGAGTAGTACTTGTCGAGGTAGCGGTCCCCCGGGTCGCACAGCAGGGTGACCACACTGCCCGTGCGGCCCTCGGCCACCATCTCGGAGACGATCTTCAGCGCGCTCCACAGGCCCGTGCCCGTCGAACCGCCCGCCTTGCGGCCGATGGCCCGCTCCAGGGCGCGCACGGCGGCCACACTGGCCGCGTCCGGGACCTTCATCATCCGGTCGATGGCGCCGGGCACGAAGCTCGGCTCCATCCGCGGCCGGCCGATGCCCTCGATACGGGAGCCGCAGTCGCACGTGACGTCAGGGTCACCGGTCGTCCAGCCCTCGAAGAAACAGGAGTTGTCCGGGTCGGCGACGCAGATACGGGTGTCGTACTGCATGTAGTGGACATAGCGCGCGAGGGTCGCCGAGGTGCCGCCGGTGCCGGCCGTGGCCACGATCCAGGCCGGCTCCGGGAACCGCTCCAACTCCAGCTGACGGAAGATGGATTCGGCGATGTTGTTGTTGCCGCGCCAGTCGGTGGCCCGCTCGGCGTAGGTGAACTGGTCCATGTAGTGGCCGCCGGTCTCCACCGCGAGGCGGGCGGACTCCTCGTACATCTTCCGGGAGTCGTCCACGAAGTGGCACTGTCCGCCGTGGAACTCGATCAGACGGCACTTCTCGGCGCTCGTCGTGCGCGGCATGACCGCGATGAAGGGCACGCCGATCAGCTTGGCGAAGTAGGCCTCGGAGACGGCCGTCGAGCCGCTGGACGCCTCGATCACCGGGCGGCCCGGGCGGATCCAGCCATTGCACAGACCGTAGAGGAACAGGGAGCGGGCCAGCCGGTGCTTGAGGCTGCCGGTGGGGTGCGTCGACTCGTCCTTGAGGTACAGGTCGATGCCCCACTGCTCGGGGAGCGGGAACTTGAGGAGGTGCGTGTCGGCCGAGCGCTGGTTGTCGGCCTGGACCTTGCGGACGGCTTCTTTGAGCCAGTCGCGGTAGGCGGCGTCGCTGCGGTCGACGTCGAGGGTGGCGCCGGTCCGGGTCTGTGGGGTGGTGCTCACGGCGGGGCTCCTTAGGCTGGGCACCGACAGCGCTTCGCGCGGCCGACACCTCGATCATAAGCACCTTCCACACCGCTTCTCACCTGCATAAACGCATCTTTGAGCCACCCAAAGACAGGCTGGGGCACACCCGTGCGCGGAACTCGGGGGCGCATTGGCGCGAGTGCTCCGACGTCCGTCGCACGCGCCACCTGCGTACTGGTGCTCCAGGCCGCATCGGGGCAGACTGCACCGGACGGGACGATCGTCCCGAACAGGGGCGCACACCGGCGCGGCAGAGCCGGTACGGCCCCGGGCGGTACGACCGGACACGGGCCGGATCCGGACCCACGCGGGCCGGGGTCCGGCGAGCGACGCGCAAGGGGGCGGCGAAGGATGGCGGAGCCGGAGTTCACGGCCACGGGCGTGCGGATAGGCAAGCGGATGCGTTCGCTCACCCGGGCCGGAAAGGTCCGGATCAGCGACGGCAGGGTGGAGTTGCTCAACAGCTACGGCAGCGAGATCGACAGCGCACCCGTGCAGGCGGTGCGCGCCTCCAAGCCGTGGTTCGCCCCGGAGGACCGGGCGCTGGCGGACCTCAACGGCAACCGGTACCTGCTGACGCTGGGCGAGCAGGACCCCGCACCGGGCGAACCGGGGCCACCCGCGGCACGGCGGTTCATCGAGGCGGTGCGCCGGGCGGCCGGACGCGGCACCTGAGCCCGGTCCGACCTGCGTCCGACCTGCGCCCGGTCGCTGCGAGTTGCGGGAGCACACGCGCTGCGTCACGCTGGTCTCACGTCACTCTGGGTTTACCGGCGATAACGCTGCGAACCAGCCCGCCGGCCACGACAGCAGGCGGACGTTTGGACGCAAGCACCCTGCTGGATCCGTTGTTCTCCGTGTTCCTCCGGT
Source organism: Streptomyces sp. NPDC001410 (assembly GCF_042895235.1). Classification (NCBI taxonomy): domain Bacteria; kingdom Bacillati; phylum Actinomycetota; class Actinomycetes; order Kitasatosporales; family Streptomycetaceae; genus Streptomyces; species Streptomyces sp. NPDC001410. Next base: position 12,748 of record NZ_JBIAWE010000032.1, on the reverse strand, counting down.
TCCTCCGGACCTCACATCGGGGAGTCGCAGCCGTGATCAGTCATCCAAGCAGGCACTGCACGGTGGAGCTCCAAGCCCTGCCGTCGCGGATCGGTCAGGTCCGCAGAATCGTATCTGCACAGTTGCGCTACTGGCATTTGGACCCGTTGATAGACCGGGCCGCGCTCGGTGTGACCGAGTTGCTCAGCAACGTCCACCGGCATGCCCGGCCCGACAAGTCGTGCATCGTCGAGCTGGAACTTCTGGTCGACCGGCTCACGGTCTCGGTGCGCGATCACGATCCGCGCCTCCCGGTGGTGGCCGACGCGACGGACGTCGCTCCCCTGGCCACCTGCGGGCGGGGCCTGGCGATGGTGGCCGCGATGAGCGAGAGCTGGGGGGCACGCCCCGACGGCGACAACGGCAAGGTCGTGTGGTTCACGCTGCCCGCGCCGTCCACGGCCCAGCGGCAGCCGGCCCGCTCGCCCCGCCCCGTGGCCGAGCCGCAGCCGGTACCCCGGCTCACCGAGGTGCAGCCGGCACCGGCCCCGGTCGCCGCTGCTCCGACCCCCGTGGTGGCCCATGCCTCGGCCCCGGCACCCGCTTCCGCCCGGTCGGCCGTCCCCGGCTGACCGGGCGGTGAGTCGGTCACCTGCCGCGGTGGCTTCCGCCGCACTTCCGCAGGGAAGCCGCACGGCGTCTCACTCGGTGGCGATCGCGCGCAGTACGTCCAGGCGGGCGGCTCGACGGGCCGGGCGCAGGCCCGCGAGGGCGCCTGCCGCCAGGCCGACCAGGACGACCACGGTGAGCCGGGCGGGTGGGAGGGCGAAGGCGAACGCGGTGTCGCTCGCGCCGTCGGAGGCCTTGACCAGGACCCAGCCCAGGAAGCTGCCCAGGGCGAGCCCGCCTGCCGTGCCGAAGGCGGCGACCAGGACCGACTCCCAGCGGACCATGGCCCGCAGCTGGGCCCGGGTCTGGCCGACGGCCCGCAGCAGGCCCAGTTCCCGGGTGCGTTCATGCAGGGCGAGGGTCAGTGTGTTGGCGATGCCCAGCAGCGCGATGACCACCGCGAGGGCGAGCAGGGCGTAGACGAGCGTGAGCATCATGTCGACGCCGCCGGCGGAGGACTGCGCGTACTCCTTCCGGGTCTGCACCTCAGGGTTGCCGTACTGGGCGGCCACCTTCCGCACCGCCGCCTTGCCCGCGTCGGCGCTCACACCGTGCCGGAAGGTGACGGCGATCAGCGTGTCGGCGTCCTGGGTGCGGTGCGGTGCCCAGGCGGCGCGGGTGACCACGTAGTCGCCGGCGAGTTCGGAGCGGCCGTAGACGGCACGGACGGTGAAGTTCTGCGTCCTGCCGTCGGTGAAGGTGAGCCGAGCCGTGTCGCCGGTGTGCAGGCCTCGGCGGTCGGCCTCCGCACGGGTCAGCGCGATGCCGTCGGTGCCGAGGTCGCGCAGGGATCCGGTGACCGTGCCGAGGTCGAAGGTCCGGGCGAGCGCGGCCGGGTCGGTCACGGTCAACGCGCGCCCCTTGCCGTCCACTTCGGCGACGCCGCGGCCGAGTCCCACGGCGGTGTCCACCTCGGGCAGCCGCTGCAGGGACGGGGCGAGCCGGGGGCTGAGCCCGCTGCCGCCCGCGCCGAACGAGGGCGTGCTGACGGCGACGTCACCCGCGAAGGACCGGGACACCGTCTGGTCCATGGTGGCCTTCAGCGAGGCGCCGAACACGGTGAACAGGGACACGACGGCCACGCCGATCATCAGGGCGCTCGCGGTGGCGGCGGTCCGCTTCGGGGTGCGCAGGGCGTTGCGCCGGGCGAGGGCTCCGGTGACACCGCGGACCCGGTCCAGGGGTGCGCCGAGGAGTCGTACGGCCGTGGTGGCGGCGACGGGACCCAGCACCACGAAGGAGACCAGTGCCAGCAGCGCGCCGAGTCCGGCCAGCCACACGGACGGTGAGACGAGGACACCGGTGAGGGCCGCCGCGAGGGCCGCGGCGCCGAGGACCGTTCCGACAACCGCGCGGAAGCGGGACGCGCCGGAGGAGTCGACGGCACTCTCGCGCAGCGCGGCCAGCGGGGCGGTGCGGCCGGCGCGCAGGGCGGGGAGCAGCGCGGAGCCCAGGCAGACCACGATGCCGACGGCGAGCGGCAGGACCATCGACAGCGTCTTGATCACCAGGTCGCCGTCGGGGAAGGGGAATCCGATCGCCGGGAACAGCGCCTGGAGCCCGGCGGCGATGCCGATCCCGCCCGCGAGCCCGGCGACGCAGGCCGAGACGGCGACGACGCAGGCCTCCGCGAGCGCCGCGGCGGACACCTGGCGGCGGGAGGCGCCGAGGGCACGCAACAGGGCGTTCTCACGGGTGCGTTGGGCGACCACGATCGCAAAGGTGTTGTGGATGGAGAAGGTGGCGACGAGCAGGGCGACGCCGGAGAAGACGAGCAGGAACGTCGTGAAGATCGACAGGAACTGACTGGAGATCATGTCGTTGTTCTCCCGCGCCGAGTCCTGGCCGGTGATGGCCTCGACTCCCTTGGGCAGTACGGGAGTCAGCCGCCGGACCAGTTCCCGCTGGCTCACTCCGGGGCCGGCCCGCACCTGGATGCTCGCCGCCCGGCCGGGCCGGGCGGTGAGGTACTTCTCCGCGTCGGCCTGAGTCATGCCGGTGAAGGTCACCTGGGCCATGCCGTCCTGGCCGCCGAAGGTCGCGAGGCCGACGACGGTCACCCTGACCGGGTCCGGGGTGCGCAGGGTGGTGGTGTCACCGATCTTCAGGCCGCCCTTCTTCGCGGCTCCCCGGTTGACCACGACCTCGCCGGAGCGCGCGGGGAGGCGGCCCTCGGCGAGCTGGTACGGGTTGAGTTCCGGGTCGGTGATCCAGTTGCCGGCGAGGGTCGGCGGGCCCTGGCCGCCGACGGGTTTGCCGTCGGCGCCGACGAGTTGACCGGCGCCCTGGATGTTCGGTGCGGCGGCCGCCACCCCGGGGACCCCTTCGACGGCCCTGACCAGCGAGATGTCGACGGGACTTCGTACGCCCCGGGCCTCGCCGGGTGTGGTGATGGCGTCGGCGCCGCGTACGACGGCGTCCGTGCCGCTCGTGGCCTCGCCGAACATGGAGCCGAAGCTGGCGCGCAGCGTGTCGCCCATGACCAGGGTGCCGGCCAGGAAGGCGACACCGAGGAACACCGCGAGGAACGTGCCGGCGAAGCGCCGCCGGTGCGCGCGCAGCGAGGTGAGACTGAGCCTGAGAGAGGCGTTCATGACCGCACCTCGAAGGCCTTCATCCGGTCCAGGACCTTGTCGGCGGTCGGGGACGCCATCCGGTCGACCAGCCGCCCGTCGGCGAGGAAGAGGACCTCGTCGGCGTGGGCGGCGGCGACCGGGTCGTGGGTGACCATGACGACCGTGCGGTCCATGTGCCGTACGGCGCGGCCCAGCAGGGCGAGGACCTCGCCGCCGGAGCGGGAGTCGAGGTTGCCGGTCGGCTCGTCGGCGAAGACGACGTCCGGGCGGCCCGCGAACGCCCGTGCCACGGCGACCCGTTGCTGCTGTCCGCCGGACAGCTCGGAGGGCCGGTGGTGCAGCCGGTCGCGCAGCCCGACGACGTCCACGAGCGCGTCGATCCACTCCCGGTCGCCCCGCTTCCCGGCGAGGTCCAGGGGCAGGGTGATGTTCTCCGCGACGGTCAGCGTCGGCACCAGGTTGAACGCCTGGAAGACGAAGCCGACCCGGTCGCGGCGCAGCAGGGTCAGCCGGCGGTCGTCCAGCGCGCCCAGCTCGATGTCGCCGATGTAGGCGGCGCCCGAGGTGAGCGTGTCGAGGCCGGCTGCACAGTGCATCAGGGTGGACTTGCCGGAGCCCGAGGGGCCCATGATCGCGGTGAAGCGGCCGGCGGGGAAGTCGACGTCCACGCCGTCCAGGGCGCGTACGGCGGTGTCGCCACCGCCGTACACCTTCACCGCATCCACCACGCGGGCCGCCGTGCGCAGGGCGGTCGTGGTCATGCCGCACCGCCCTTGCCGATGCGGCCGAACTGCTCCTCCAGGACGGAGAGCCGGCGCCAGTACTCGTCCTCGTCGATCTCGCCGGAGGCGAAGCGGCGGCCGAGGACCGCGAGCGGCGAGTCCCCCGCCGGGCGTGAACCGTCCATGGGCCGCCAGGGGCCGCCGCGGCCGCGCCAGACGGTGCGGCGCAGGAAGGTGACGGCGCCGATCACGACGACCGCCCAGATCAGCGGGAAGAACAGGATCCACGGGCCGGGTCCGCCGTCCCAGTTCGCCAGGGTCTGCATGTCGGTTCAACTCCCTTGTCGGCAGGGTCTCGGGGTGATGCCACGAGACTCCCTCCGACAGGGGGTCCGGGTCGTCGTGCGGCCGGCGGCAGTGCGCGTACCTCCGCGGGAGTACGCCGGTGAGACGCGGCTGCTCCTTGAGGACTCGCGGATTGTAACTACTAGTATGTACAGTGCTCCCATGAGCACCTCGGAACGACTGATCGAGTCCACCCGCGAGCTGCTGTGGGAGCGCGGCTACGTGGGCACGAGCCCCAAGGCGATCCTGGAGCGCGCCGGGGCCGGCCAGGGCAGCATGTACCACCACTTCAAGGGCAAGCCGGACCTGGCCCTGGCGGCGATCCGGCGGACCGCCGAGGAGCTGCGGGCCACCGCCGAGGGCGTGCTCGACGGGCCGGGCACGCCGTACGAGCGCATCGAGGCGTACCTGCTGCGCGAGCGTGACGTGCTGCGCGGCTGTCCGATCGGCCGGCTGACCATGGATCCGGACGTGATCGCGAGCGACGAGCTGCGCGCGCCGGTGGACGAGACGATCGCGTGGATGCGCGCGCGGATCGCCGGGATCGTCGAAGAGGGCAAGCGGCAGGGGCAGTTCGCGCCCGGCCTGGACGGCGAGGAGATCGGCGCGGCCGTCCTCGCGACCGTGCAGGGCGGCTACGTACTCGCCCGCGCCTCCGGCTCCCCCGCAGCCTTCGACACCGGCGTCCGCGGCCTGCTCTCCCTGCTCGCACCCCGAACTCCCTGACTGGAGAAGCGATTTCCGTGCACATCACCAGACGGCGTCCCGAGAGTTTGCAGGGTCCGGCGGAGAACTTCACCGGCTCGGTGTGGCTGGACGAGATAGCCGCCCCCGCCACCCCCTCCCGGCTGCGCATGTTCAACGTCCACTTCGCGCCCGGCGCGCACACCGCCTGGCACCGGCATCCGCACGGTCAGGTGCTGCACGTCCTGGAGGGCGAGGGGCTCGTTCAGCGCAGGGGCGGTGCGGTGGAGGAGATCCGGGCGGGCGACACGGTGTGGATCGAGCCGGGCGAGTGGCACTGGCACGGTGCCGCGCCACGCACCTTCATGAGCCACCTCGCGGTCGTGGAGGCCGCGGCGGACGGCACGACCACCGAGTGGCACGAGCACGTGAGCGACTACCCCGCCTGAGACAGGCGACCGACTCCCCGCCCGAGAAGGGAACCCCGACATGCACGCCATGCAGTACGAGTTCACCCTGCCCGCGGACTACGACATGGGCGTCATCCGCTCCCGCGTCGCCCGTGTCGCGCATCGACTGGACGACTGGGACGGTCTCGGCATCAAGACGTACGTGCTGCGTGAGCGCGGGGTGCACGGCTCGCCGGTGAACCAGTACGGGCCGTTCTACCTCTGGAACACGATGGAGGGCATGAACCGCTTCCTTTGGGGAGGCGCCTTCCAGGGACCGGTCGACGACTTCGGGCGGCCGGACATACGGCAGTGGACGGGCCTGGCCTTCGAGGAGGGCTCGGCCGCCGGCTCCCCCGCCGCGTTCGCCGTGCGGCGGCGCCGACCGGTGCCGGACGGTGTGGAGTTGGCCGCGTTCATGGCCGACGCGGCGAGCGAGACCGGGCGGCTGGCCGCGACGGACGGGGCGGTGCTGGCGGCGGCCGCCGTGGACACGCGCGCGTGGGAGGTGGTCCACTTCTCGCTCTGGGAGCATGAGGCGCCCAAGGCCGAGGGCGACGTGTTCGAGGTGCTGCACCTGTCGGCGCCCGGGCGGGGTGACCTGCCGCGCGGGCGGCAGTGGTGAGTGCGGTCCGTACGGTCCTCGGTGACATCCGCCCCGAGGAACTGGGCGTGTGCGACGCGCACGACCATCTCTTCCTGCGCAGCCCGCAGTTGCCGGGGCAGGAGCTGGACGACCTCTCCGCCGCGCGAGCAGAGCTGACGGCGTTCCGGGCGGCGGGCGGAGCCGCGGTCGTGCAGTGGACGCCGTACGGCATGGGACGGCGGGCGGCGGACCTGCCGGCGCTGTCCCGGGCCACGGGTGTGCACCTGGTCTGCGCGACGGGACTGCACCAAGCGGCGCACTACGCCCCGGAGTCGCTAGGCGGGCTGGGCGACCGGCTGTCCGAGCGGTTCGTCGCCGAGCTGACGGAGGGCATCGGCAGCTCGGGGGTCCGGGCTGGTCTGATCAAGGTGGCGGGCGGCTTCCACGGCCTCGACGCACACGCCCGCCGGACGATGACCGCGGCGGCCGAGGCCCAGCACGCCACCGGTGCGCCGATCGCCGTCCACCTGGAGCTGGGCACCGGCGCGCTGGACGTGCTCGACCTGCTGTGCGGCGAGTCGGGCGTGCCCGGGCACCGGGTGATCCTCGGACACCTCAACCGCTTCCCCGACCCGGTGGTGCAGCGGCAGGCCGCCGAGTCGGGCTGCTGGCTGGCCTTCGACGGACCCTCCCGCGCCCACCACGCCACCGACTGGCGGATGCCCGAGGCGGTCCGTGCCCTCGCGGAGGCCGGGTACGGGGACCGGCTGCTGCTCGGCGGTGACACGGTGGTCGCCGGGGCACGGTCGGTGGACGGCGGGCCGGGGATGCCGTACCTGCTGCGCCGGGTGCGGCCGCGGTTGGCGGAGGCGGTGGGTGCGGAGCTGGTGGACCGCATCCTCAGGGAGCACCCGGGGCGGGCGTTCGCGGTCGACTGGAAGTGACCGGGCGTGGCCCGATCGTGTCGATCCCTGTCCCTCGGGACGGTTCCGGCGCCGACGGCAGTGCGGAGGATGGGAGTCGGCACACCGCTGCCCCGGTGCCCCGCTGTTCGAGGAGATGAGACCGCCATGGCCCTGGAGATGCGCGACCGCTGCGAGCGGTGCGAGACCACCGAGCTGCCCGCGGACGGCCCTGCCCGCATCTGCTCCTACGAGTGCACGTTCTGCGTGGCGTGCGGCGAGGCGATGGGGCAGGTCTGTCCCAACTGCGGCGGCGAACTGGCGGCGAGGCCCCGGCGGGTGGCCGTCGCCCGGCGGCTCTGAGCCGCGCGTCTCACACCGGTTCGGGTTGCGGTTCCGGGCGCGGCGCCGGTGCGGCCTTCGGCTCCCACAGTCTGGTGGTTCGCACGTAGCCGTACACCACTGAGAGCATCGCCAGAAGGAGAAGCGGTCCGAACACCCACGGATGACCGGCCATCTCCGTCGGCAGATAGCGATACGACACCAGGAGCGCGACGAAGACCGTCGCGCCGTGAGCGACCAGCTGGATTCCCGACCGTTCCCAGCCACGGTCGTGCGAGCGAAGAGCTGCCTCGATCGTGAGCGTGAACACCACGCCGGCGATGAGGTCCGCGCCGTAGTGGTAGCCGAAGCCCAACGTCGCACTGAGCGTGGCGATCAGCCAGAACGCGCCCGCGCATCGCAGAATGCGCGGGCCCTTGCGGGAATGAAGGAAAATCGCGGTGGCCCACGCCGTGTGCAGGCTGGGCATGCAGTTGCGGGGGGTGAGCTGGTCGAACGACATCGGGTGCGGCGCGTTGACCGGCGGCGTGTCCGGCCACAGGTCGGCCACCGCCCAGTGCAAGCCGCCCGTGCCGAAGGCGCCGGGGCCGTAGGCGAAGACCGGTCCGACCACCGGGAAGATCATGTAGATGGCCGGCCCGACGAGCCCGATCGCCAGAAAGGTGCGCACCAGATGGTGGCGCGGGAAGCGGCGCTCGACCGCCACATGACGCAGCTGGTACAGCGTGACGACGACCGCGGCCACCGCGAGCTGGATGTAGACGAAGTCGAGGACGTGGGCGCCGATCGGGCCGGCGGCCCTGACGATCCGGCCCGCCAGCCACGACGGGTCGCCCAGTGCGTGGTCGGCCGTTGCCACGTACTGGTCGAGCACCGTCGGGCGGGTCTTCGACGTGATGAGCAGCCAGGTGTCGCCGGTCTTGCGGCCGGCCACCAGCAGCAGGGCCAGCCCGACGCCCTTCAGCAGCAGGACACGTTCCCGGCCGGTGCGGCGTGTGACGGCGATGACCGCACAGCCCAGAATCACCCACAACGCGCCGTTGCCGAAGGGGTGGCCGTCGGTCGCCCTGTCGCCGACCGCCCACCGCACCAGAAAGAAGACGATGTCGATACCGATCGCGGCACCGGCCGCGATGAACCTCTCCCGCCGGGTGAGCACCACCATCATCAACGCCATGCTGGCGTACAACAGCGGCCCCGACTTGGGGCGGAACACCACCTCTTGCACCTGGCTGGTGATCGGCCCCGGCAGGCCGTAGTGACGTGCGGCTATCTCCAGCGTGATGAGGAATCCGAGTACTGCCACACCCGCCGCGGCCCACAGCATCGCCCGTGGTCGACGCCACGCGGCGGACTCAATTCTGGAGTTTTGTCTAGATATCAATTACTTGGCCGATTTGTTAGGTTTTAGTGAAACAGGCGACAAGGGCGATCACCGTGAGGTCGAACATGTTATCGGCGCGGGTGAGTTTCGCCGGTCCCGGGTCACGGCACATCCCGTACGATGCGCTGTCGTGGCAATACAGAATCCCTGGGGAGCACCGTACGGCAGCCCGCAGCCGCCGCCGAACATCCCGGCAAAGGACTTGCGCCCGCGGCGCGTCTGGTACCTGGTGGCTGCACTGCTCGGGCTGGTACTGGCCGGTGTCGGCGTCGCCTTCATCGTGGTGACGGTGATGAACACGGTGGACTCGGTCAACACCGCCCGGAGCTTCTCCAGCGGGGACTCCCAGACCTTCGACTTCGTCCAGGGGAAGACCGAGGCGATCTACGTCTCGCAGTCCGGGAAGGGCCAGGTCGACTGCCGGATCCCGGGCATGGAGTCCGGGTCGATGACCCAGCCGGACAGCACCTTCCACATCACCATCGGGTCCCGCACCTGGGAGCGCATCTTCGAGGTGAACCCCGCGAGCAGCGGCAAGTACACGGTCACGTGCACCTCGGAGCTGCCGGCCGAGTTCGCGCTGGGAGACAAGCCCCGGGTGGGCGCGACCATCGGTGGCATCGCCGCGGGGGTCGTCTGCTTCCTCGCCGCGTTCGCCACATCCGTGACCATCGTCGTCGTCACCGCCGTCCGCCGCAGCCGCCACCGTCGACGACTCACCACGACGTGGGCCCCTCCGCCGCAGTGGGGCGCACCGCCCTACGGCCCCAACCCGGGGCCACCGCCCACTGTTTGAGCGGGGTGGGGGCGGGCCGCCGCCTCGGCCCTCCCGTCTAGGCGTCCCCGACCAGCGCCCCCAGCGGATCGTCCAGTACCGGCTGCCAGGCCAACTCCGCCGCGCCGACCAGGCTGTTGTGGTCCAGGGTGCAGGGCAGGATGGGGACGCCGCCGCTCTGGCCCCACAGGCTGCGGTCGGCGACGACCGCGCGCAGGCGTTCGGGGTCGGCGTCGAGCAGGGTGCGGTGCAGGCCGCCGAGGATGATGCGGTCGGGGTTGAGGATGTTGACCAGACCGGCGAGGCCCAGGCCGAGGCGGTCGATCAGGGCCTCGGCCGCGGTACGGACGGTCGGGTCGGCGTAGTGGGTGCGGAGCAGGTCGTTGGCCTGCTGGAGCAGGGAGACCTCGGGGCCCGGCTCGCGGCCCGCCTCCAGCAGGAGGGCCAGCGGGTCCGCCTCGACGTCCAGGCAGCCCCGGCCGCCGCAGTGGCAGGGGCGGCCCTCCGGGTTGACGGTGAGGTGACCGACCTCCAGGGCGAGGCCCGAACTGCCCGTGTGGAGGCGGCCGTCGAGGACCAGCGCCCCGCCGACGCCCCGGTGCCCGGTGGCCACGCACAGCAGGTCCCGCGCGCCCCGGCCCGCGCCGTGCCGGTGTTCGGCGAGCGCGGCGAGGTTGACGTCGTTGCCCGCGAAGGCGGAACCGGTGATGCCGGCGGAACGTACGCACTCGGCGAAGATCCGGCGTACCGGTGCGCCCACCGGCCAGGCCAGGTGGAGGGGGTTGAGGGCCAGGCCGTCGGGTTCGGCGACAGCGGAAGGGACGGCGAGTCCGGCGCCGACGCAGCGGCGGCCGGTCGTACGGAGGAGTTCCGCGCCGGCCTCCACCACGGAGCCCAGCACCTTCGCCGGGTCGGCGTCGACGGTCTCGCAGCCGGGCGCGGTCGCCACGATCCGTCCGCCGATGCCGACCAGCGCGGCCCGGAAGCCGTCGGCGTGGACCTGCGCGGCCAGCGCGACCGGGCCGTCCTCGGCGACCTCCAGCCGGTGCGAGGGACGCCCCTGGCCACCGGCTGCCGCGCCCGGCCGGGCATCGACCCGGATCAGCCCGAGCGCCTCCAGCTCCGCGGCCACCGCTCCGGCCGTCGCCCGGGTGACCCCGAGTTCGGCGGTGAGCACGGCCCGGGTCGGCGCCCGCCCCGTGTGCACGAGCTCCAGCGCGGGTCCGAGCGCTCCGCGCCCCCGGTCCAGCCGCACCCTCGAGGTGGTCCCTTCCCCCGCCTTCCGGGGGTCCGCCTTGCCGCTCATGAGGGTGAGTCTCCCATGATCCGCAGCTGTCGGGGCCGGTGCCGTGATCTACAGCCCGCTCACCCGCAGGGTGATGTTCAGCCGCCCGGCGAGACCCAGTTCCGGCGGCGCCGTACCGGGGTGCACGCGGGGCACGCCGTGGTAGGCGAGCCGGGAGGGCCCGCCGAAGACGAACAGGTCTCCGCTGCGCAGGTCCACGTCGGTGTACGGCTTCGTAGGAGTCTTTGTGTTGCCGAAGCGGAAGACGCAGGTGTCGCCGAGGCTCAGCGACACCACCGGCGCGTCCGACCGCTCGTCGGCGTCGCGGTGCATGCCCATGCGGGCGGTGCCGTCGTAGAAGTTGATCAGCGCGATGTCGTACGGCTCGGCCGGGACCGCCTGCGGGCCGAGCGCGTCGGCCACCGCGCGGCGGCCCAGCTCGTCCAGCCAGGCCGGGAAGGGCTTGACGGGGGCGCCGTCGCCGTCGACGACCGTGCGGGCGTAGGCGTACGGGTACCAGTGCAGGCCCAGGCAGACCTGCCGGGCGGTCATCGTGCCGCCGCCGGGCGTGCGGACCGTGCGCAGTCCGGCAGGGGGGCGCGCCCAGTCGCGGCAGGCGGTCAGGAGCGCGCGCTGCCGCTCGGCGTCGAGCCAGTGCGGGACGTGCACGGCGCCCGGTGCGACCTCGGCCCGCTCCCGCAAAAACAGTTCCACGTCCATGCGCTCCATCCTGCCCGAGCCCCGTCCGACCGGCCCTGAGCTGCGGCTCGGCTAGCCTGGGGGGCGATGAACGACCGTATGACGACTCCGTGGGGCGAGTTCGAGCTGTCCCGCTTCCCCGAGGATCCCCGCGACCGGCTGCGTGCCTGGGACGCCTCCGACGCGTACCTGCTGCGGCACCTGGCCGAGGAGGGGGTGCCGCTCACGGGCACGGTCGTGGTGGTGGGCGACCGCTGGGGCGCACTCGTGACGGCGCTCGCGCGGCACCGGCCGACGCAGATCACCGACTCCTTCCTGAGCCAGGAGGCGACCCGGGCGAACCTGGCCCGAGCCGGGGTCGAGCCCGGTGCCGTGGGCCTGCTCACCACGCAGGACCCGCCGCCGGAGCGGGTGGACGTGCTGCTGGTGCGCGTGCCGAAGAGCCTGGCGCTGCTGGAGGACCAGCTGCTGCGGCTCGCTCCCGCGGTGCACGCGGAGACGGTGGTCGTCGGCACCGGGATGGTGAAGGAGATCCACACCTCCACGCTGGAGCTGTTCGAGCGGATCCTCGGGCCGACCCGGACCTCTCTCGCGCAGCAGAAGGCCCGGCTGATCTTCTGCACCCCGGACCCGGCCCTTGAGCGGCCGGCGAACCCGTGGCCGTACAGCTATGCGCTCCCGGACGGTGTCGGCGCGGTCTCGGGGCGGACGGTCGTCAATCACGCGGGCGTCTTCTGTGCCGACCGGCTCGACATCGGCACCCGGTTCTTCCTGGAGCATCTGCCGGCCGGGACGGGCGGCGGGCGCGTGGTGGACCTCGGCTGCGGCAACGGCGTGGTCGGTACGGCGGTGGCGGTGGCCGATCCGCGGGCCGAAGTGCTGTTCGTGGACGAGTCGTTCCAGGCCGTGGCCTCGGCGGAGGCGACGTACAAGGCCAACGGGGTGCCCGGGCACGCCGAGTTCCGGGTCGGGGACGGGCTGGCCGGGGTGGCGCCGGGCAGTGTGGACCTCGTCCTGAACAACCCGCCGTTCCACTCCCACCAGGCGACGACGGACGCGACGGCGTGGCGGATGTTCACCGGGGCGAAGCGTACGCTGCGCCCCGGCGGCGAGCTGTGGGTGATCGGCAACCGGCACCTCGGGTACCACGTCAAGCTGAAGCGGCTGTTCGGGAACAGCCAACTGGTGGCGAGCGACCCGAAGTTCGTGGTGCTGAAGGCCGTCAAGCGGGGCTAGGTCCTGTTTGACGACAGGGCCTAGCTGTATTGATCACGAGCGTTGTTAACGCGGGCCGGTCTTGATCGTGGCGAAGGCCTCCGTGTGTGGTGGAGGTGTCGAATCTTCACCGCAC
>NZ_JBIAWE010000031.1:0-60727 GCF_042895235.1 Streptomyces sp. NPDC001410 | reverse complement strand
GAGTTCAACCGCCGCCGACACCCGGCTGACTCGGCAGCCAAAGCATCCTCACCCAGCCCGGAAGGCCTCTACAGGAAACGGACTTAACGTCCTCTGAGCCGCCTCCCAGATCGCAACGTCGTCACCCACTAGGTTCGGCGCGCTGAGATGCCTCATTGGGTCGGTGATGCGGACGACCTCGATCAACTCGGTCTTCTCCTGAAGTGGCGGAAGCATCATGCGCACAGAGTCGCTGATCAAGGCCCCACGCACCAGAGGCAACCAGACCTGGCGACAATCAAGATCCGCTTAGTCCGGAAAAGCCTGTCCTGCGTGTTCTGCGTCCTGGCCCCCTTCGACGTCCTCGTGCGCGCCGCCCGCCTGTGCTGGGCCCTCGGCCTGCCGCTGCCCGAGGAGGACGCCAAGGCCTTCGTCCTCCAGCACCACTACTCCGCCTCCTAGTACCGCAGTGCCACTTCGTGATCGCGTCTGGGGCGTCAGTCGTGCCCCTTACTGTGGCGGCATGGGCTATGACGTGCACATCACCAGGCGTACGCCGTGGTGGGAGGAAGAGGGCGAGCAGATCACCACGCAGGAGTGGGCGGCAGTGGTCGCTGCCGACTCCGACCTGGAGATGGTGCAGGTGGCCCGGGTTTCTCCGCGCGGCCAGGACGCCGTGTTGGAGTACCGGCATGAGTGGCTGGCACAGATGTGCACCCACCCTCAACGGGACACTCACGGTGCCTGGTTGGACTGGGAAGAGGGGCAGATCGTGGTGAAGAACCCGGACGAGATCCTGCTCAAGAAGATGCGGGAGATCGCGCGGGTACTGGGGGCGCGTGTCCAGGGCGACGACTGTGAGTACTACGACGAGTGAACACTGCCCGTCCGCATCAGGGGCGGCCACCGCGTGATCATCGGGGGTTGTGTGGACTCCTGAAGATCGTGCGGTGGCCGCGGGCCATAGCGTAGACCCTGCCCGCTGGCGGGCGATGTTCGACGAAATTATGGCCCGGATCGCGGGTCAGTTCAGGCGAGTTGAGCCCCCTGCGCGTCGCCAGTTAGCCGTGCTTGCACAGGAGATCATGTCCCGCCATGTGGTGTAGCAGCGATCAAGGAGAACCTGCAGGTCGCGCCCCAAGCGGCTTGCTCCGACGCCACTATTGCCTGGCTGGTCGTCAGGTGGAGACGGTCGTCGTGATCGTCATCGCCGTGCCCTTGGGCCTGGCCTTGATGAAAGCCGCGTCAACTCTGGCACCGCAGCGCTTCGGGGGGCAATGCGCTGACGTATCGTCAGGTTTCCCTGATGGGTGGTCACTCGAATAAGGCCGTGAGCTGCACTTTCGCGGTGATCGCTGCTACACCACTCGGCGGGACACCATCGCACAGGATTTGTATGAGGACGGGCAGTCCCGGATCGATCGAAGCTGGTACCCCCACTCCAGCAACACTTGGTCGGTCAGCGATGACGCATGACGGTCCCTGCGTCACGAAGTCGCTCCCTCTGCCGGTCTCTGAACACCTGCCGCGTGGCCTGTGGGGTTTCGATGCCTTCACGCGTCAGGAGGTCGGTCCAGGCGACGGCCTGGTCCTGGCCCGGAGATTAGGCATCATGAACCGTTGGTGCTCAAAGGTGCCGTCCGCCGCAGTCTCGGCCCCGGCACCGCATTGCACCACCTGGGAAACCGGCTTGTTCGGCCCGGAGGCCGTGCTGGACGCCTACCGGCCGCTGGCCGCCAAGCTCATGCACACGGCCGGCGAGGACCTGGACCCGGCGGAGGCGGTGACCCGGCTCGTCCTGCGCGGCCCCGACCCCGACGGCCGGATCTGTGACCTCGTCGCCACCGCGATGGACAAGGCCGGCGGGGACCTGGCCCGCGGCCTGACCCTCGCCGACCTCGCGACGGCCTGGCTGCCGCTGGTGATGACCAGCGACAAGCTCGCCTCCGCCTATGCCCTCGAACGTCGGTCCCCCCTACCTGGCCCGCGACCTGGTCGAGCTGTCCTACCGACTGCCTGCCGACCACAAGATTGCCCACCCGGCCGAGGGCAAGCGGATCCTGCGGGACGCCGCGAGGGCCCGGGGCCTGCCGCGGGAGGTCTGGGGCAGCCGGGACAAGCTGGGCTTCGCCTCCCCGGTCCCGTCCTGGTTGAACGGCCAGCTCGCCGCCTGGGCGGACGCCCAGATCCACACGGCTCTCGCGGAGGCACCGGCCGCGATGCGGCCGCTGCTGGAAGGCGGGCTCAAGCCGGGCGGACGGTTCGACCGCACTCGGATGCAGGCCCTCATGGCGGCCGCCTGGTTTTGCGACCAGACGGTGAGGGCTGCCGCATGACGATCCCTCACCTCACTACGGTGTCCGGATGCACCAGGACACCACCGCCGACAGCCCGGCCACCGCCCGCGGAGCGGTCGCGATCATCACCAACCGCCGCGGCGAACTCCTCCTCCACCTGCGCGACGACCTGCCCGGCATCGCCTGGCCGGGCCACTGGAGCGTCCTGGGCGGCGGCTGCGACCCCGGCGAGGGCCCCCGCACCACGATCGTCCGCGAGCTCGACGAGGAAGCCGGCCTGACCGTCGACGACCTCACCGAACTGTTCGAGACCCACGACGAGCACGGCTCCGGCCAGCTGATCACCTTCTTCGCTGCCTCCTGGAACGGCGACGAGACGCAGCTGCCCCTCGCCGAAGGCGTCAAGCTCCAGTTCCTCGCCCCCGAAGACCTCGAATTCCGCACGATCCCGCCGTTCATCCGGGGCGGGATCAACCGCTACCTGGCCACCCGGCCCGCCCGACCACCGCGCCCTTTTCGGGCGGGGCAGAGGTGGGGGGCCGTCGGCGGCCCCCACCTCGCAAAGGACACCCGCTCATGAAGCTCACCGTCGTCGGCTGCGGCTACCTCGGCGCCACCCACGCCGCCTGCATGGCCGAACTCGGCCACGAAGTCCTCGGCATGGACTGCGACATGGACAAGGTCCATGCCCTCAACTCCGGCAAGGCCCCCTTCCACGAACGCGACCTCGACGACATGCTCGCCCGCCACACCGCCTCGGGGCGCCTGAAGTTCACCGCCTCCTACGCGGAGGCCGCCGCCTTCGCCGACCTGCACTTCATCGTCGTTGGCACCCCGCAGCAGCCCGGCGAGCACGCCTACGACCTCACCCACCTCTTCTCCGCGGTCCGCCAACTCGCACCCCGTATCAAGAACCCGGCCGTCGTCGCGGTGAAATCGACCGTCCCGGTCGGCACCGCACCCCGCGTCCGCGACCTCCTCCACGAACACGCACCCGCCGAGGACCGCGTCGAGGTCGCCTGGAACCCGGAGTTCCTGCGCGAGTCGTTCGTCATCGAGGACACCCTCCGCCCCGACCGGCTCGTCCTCGGCTTCGACACCGAGCACTCCTGGGCGGAAGCGATGCTGCGCCAGTGCTTCGACAAGATCATCGAAGCGGGGACACCGACGATCGTCACCGACTGGGCCACCGCCGAGCTCGCCAAGGCATCTGCGAACGCGTTCCTGGCCACGAAGATCTCCTTCATCAACGCCGTCGCCGAGGTCTGCGAAGCCTCCGGCGCCGACGTCACCCAGCTTGCCGACATCCTCGGCCACGACGCACGCATCGGCCGCCGCGGCATGCGCCCCGGCCTCGGCTTCGGCGGCGGCTGCCTGCCCAAGGACATCCGCGGCTTCATGGCCCGCACCGGCGAACTCGGCGCCGACCAGGCCCTGACGATCCTCCGCGAGGTCGACTGCGATCAACAACCGGCGCCGCGAACGCATGGTCGACCTCGCCCGCCAGCAACTCGACGGCAACCTCCTGGGCAAGCAGATCACCGTCTGGGGCGCCGCCTTCAAGCCCAACACCGACGACATCCGCGACTCACCCGCCCTCGCCGTCGCCCAGAAGCTCCACGAACTCGGCGCCGAGGTCACCGTCACCGACCCCCAGGCTCTGGATAACGCCCGCAAGGTACACCCCGACCTCGACTACGCCGACGACCCCATCACCGCCGTCCAGGACACCGACCTGCTGCTGCACCTCACCGAGTGGCCGCAGTTCTCCCACATCGACCCCCACCGCCTCGCCGCCCGCACCGCCACCCCGCGCGTCATCGACGGCCGCGGCACCCTGAACGCCGACACCTGGCGCGACGCCGGAAGGACCGTCCGCGCCCTCGGACGCCCCTGAGCTGCAGTTTCGTCGCCCGGCCCGTGACGCCTCTGCAATCGGCGCACGCGGCCGGGGCTACGCCAGAGCCGCCAACAGCGTCCTGACGATCATGGAACGGATGGCACACTGATGGGCCCAACTTGCCCATCGCGCCTGGGAGATCACCTGATGAACGCCACCCCCGCCGCCGACGCCCAGGGAGCCGAAGAAGCCGACGGACGTACCGGCGGCTGCCTGTGCGGCCGCATCCGCTTCACCACCCGGGGTCCGGCCGTCTTCCCCCACACCTGCGCCTGCGAGCATTGTCAGAAGCTCGGTGGCACCCCCGTGATGTGGTGGGTGGGCTTCGAGACGGTCACCTGGACTGGCGAGAGCGAGCCGATCTGGTACGAGACCTTCGAAGGCGAGGCGAAGCGTGGCTTCTGCCCGACCTGTGGCAGCCGCGTCGCGGCGATCGACAGCGACATCCCGGAGATCGGCATCAACGTCACCGCCCTTGACGACACCCGCGGCACAGACCTTGTCCCCATTCACGCGTCCTTCCGCGACAACGCCGTGCACTGGCTGCCCCCGGTGCCGGAGACCGAGCACAGCGCGGCCGGTTGACCGCCCGTCCGCTGGTCGGCGACTTCACCCACACCCTCGATGGTCCCGGCCGGCTGGCGCTCCCCGAGGACATCCCGGACAGCCGACTGCGGTGTCTTCTCCAGCCGTTCGGTGACGACCTGGTCGCAGTCGACGCCGTCGACCGGCCGCACGTGCTGCGGAGCGCGTACCCACACCTGGTACTCCGCAGCCTCCACCTCGCCGTTCTCTCGAACTCTGTACGACGGCATCCCCACCACCTACTAGCTAGCTCCCAGAGAGCTCCTTGTTCTCGATGTCCAGGTCACATGCGGAGCAGACGAGATGTAGGGCGTGAAGACCACGAGGGACTTGTTCGTCTCGTCGATGTGGGTGGTGCCCATCGCGGCTACGCCGACCGATGGCCGCGCCGATCGCCGCGGCGTCACAGTGATCGCCAGGCCGCCATCGACACACCTCGGTCGCCCTGCTCCGTGCTGCGACCGTCGTCGGGCTCGCGTAGCGGAGCCCTCCGCCTGACCAGCCCATAACAAGAGAATCACATCGGCTCGTCCCTTCTGCTGGTTTCGGCGGACGGCATCTAAGGTCACGCCAGCCGCTGCGCCGGAGGATCCCGGCAATGCGGCATGCGCCTCGAAGGGAAAGGACCGATCGTGCGCAAGCGTTCTCTCATAGCTGTCACCGCCGCGTTCGCCGCTGGAGCGCTTTCGCTCACGGCGTGCGGTTCCCGTGACGCAGGATCAGCCGACGACACCTCCGGCGGTTCCACGGTCGTCACCATCGGTTTCGATGCCCCTCTGACCGGAGACCTGTCGGCTCTCGGCATCGGTATGAAGAACTCGGTCGACCTCGCCGTCAACCAGGCCAACAAGAACAAGGAGGTGCCGGGCGTCACCTTCAAGGTCGTGGCGCTCGACGACCAGGCCCAGCCGTCCTCCGGCCAGCAGAACGCCACCAAGCTCGTCGGCGACAAGAGCGTGCTCGGCGTCGTCGGCCCGCTGAACTCCTCCGTGGCCCAGTCCATGCAGAAGGTCTTCGACGCCGCCCAGGTGTCCGAGGTCTCGGTGAACACCAACCCCGCCCTGACCCAGGGTGACAAGTGGGACACGGGGGAGAAGGTCCGGCCGTTCAAGACGTACTTCCGCACCGCGACCACGGACGCCATCCAGGGCCCGTACGCCGCCGAGTACCTGTACAACACCGCCAAGAAGAAGAAGGTCTTCGTTGTCGACGACAAGAAGACCTACGGCGCCGGCCTGGCCGCGACCTTCTCCGCCCACTTCAAGAAGCTCGGCGGCACGGTGGTCGGCAACGACCACGTCAACCCCGACGCCAAGGACTTCTCGGCCGTCGCCACCAAGATCAAGAACTCGGGTGCGGACGTCGTCTACTACGGCGGTGAGTACCCGGCGGCCGGCCCGCTCAGCGCACAAGTCAAAAAGGCGGGCGCCGCGATCCCGCTCATCGGCGGCGACGCGATCTACAGCGACGAGTACCTCAAGCTCACCGGCCCGCGCGGCGACGGCGACCTGGCCACCTCGGTTGGTGCACCCGTCGAGGACCTGCCCTCCGCGAAGAAGTTCATCGCGGACTACAAGGCGGCTGGGTACAAGGAGGCGTACGGAGCCTACGGCGGCTTCTCCTATGACTCCGCCTGGGCGATCATCCAGGCAGTGAAGGCGGTGGCCAAGGACGGAAAGCTGCCCTCCGATGCCCGCGCCAAGGTCACCGAGGCCCTGCAGAAGGTCTCCTTTGAGGGGGTCATGGGCAAGGTCTCCTTCGACGAGTACGGCGACGCCACCAACAAGCAGCTCACCGTTTACAAGGTCAAGGGCAGTGCCTGGAAGGCCGAGACCACCGGCACGTTCGCCGGCTGACCGGACCCGGTCACTGGGCGAGCCGCGGGCGACACTGGACGTCTCGCCCTTCCGGGCAGGCGGCGGCCGTTCGCCCGCAACGACACGAGGCCGGGCTGCTCCTCCCCATGCGGGACGGGGCGCCCGGCCTCACCGGTACTGCGCCCGCGGCCGTCGGGCGCGCCTGCGTCACCGCCGCCCGCCGCGCCGTCAGCGTCGGCGCCGGACGACGCCGTCGTCGGGTTGCGCAAAGCCCAGGCGGAGCACCTGCCGGACATCACGCTGGCTGCGCTGCGCTGGGCTCGCGCCAACGACCCGACCTTCCCCGGCTCGGTCGGTAAGCGCGGCGCTGAACTCCTCTACCGCGTCGGCGACCTCAAGCGCTGGGCGTGTGACAGGGCCAGCGGCAGGTGTCCCAGCTCGCGCGGCAGGTCCGTGGCCTGCGCGTCCAGCAGTCGGGACGTGTCCGTGTCGGTGAACCGGTGACGCAGGTAGGCAAGGGCTTCGTCCGGGGCGTAGGTACCGACATCGACGACCGCCCGGCCGCCGCCGGACATCAGAGCGTCGCGGCGCCGGGACGTGGCCAGCACCCGGCCGTCCGTGTTGGACGATGACGGCGGCCACCACAGCTTGATGCTCTCCGTGTCGGCGACGTCGTCGAGTACGACCAGCCACGAGCGGGAGGTGGCGGCCAGCCACTCCAGAAAGGCCCGTGCGTCACTCTCGGCGTTCTGCCCCTGCGCGCCCTCTGCCCGGACGCGGAGCGCCGCGGCAGCGTAGCCGGTGATGACCTGAGCTGTATCAACGGCGTTCACCCACACCGCCAGTTCGGTGTCGGCGGCCAGGGCCTGCTGTGCCCGGGCGGCCGCGAGCTGGGACTTGCCCACACCGCCGCCGCCGGAGAGCACCACCGAGGTATGTCCGGCCCAGGCCCGGTCGATCCGGTCACGAAGACCGGGGCGGTGCTGGAAGGCAGAGGCCAGGAGCGGCACGTCGCCCACCAGCACCGGCCAGACCACGGGAGGACGCGGCGGAAGCTGGATAGCGACCCGGTCGATGTAGCCGGCCGCGAGCGAGTACGGCTGATTCGCGATGATCGCCATACCCGTGGTGATGCGCGGAAGAGGGGTGCCGCCGGGCGCGGTCAGCTCTGGTCCGGACCCGGCAGGGGAGGGTTTCCGAAGGTCACATCGCCCATCTTCACCGCGGCCGCCGCATGGTTCTGGGCCTGAATATGAACATCTCGGCCGATGGCGATGCCATCGTCCGTGGCCGACACTCCGCCGTCGGCCTGCTGAGCCAGGGCGACCAGCTCCCGCAGCTGGGCTGCCACCTGCTCACGGCCCTCTTCGTCCAGTTCCCCCAGCAGATCCCGAAAACGGATCCGCCAGGCAGTCGCCGCGTCATCCCGCGCCTGCCCGGCCACGCTGGTATCGGCGCTCTCCAGTTCGGCTGCCGTACGGTCCAGCCTGTCCAGGGCTGCTTCCTCGGCGGCACCCGGCGCAGGGCCACGCCCGAAGACACGGGCCGCCCGTTCCCGGAAGCCCTGCCAGGCGTCCGTGCCGGCCGACTGGGCCACTGCTACCCCGGCCGCCGAAGCCAATGCGATCAACGCCTGATCCAACATGCCGCCCCCGTACCCCTGAGCGTGGGTGAAATCGCCCGTTCCGGAGTAATCAGCGTACTGCGGGCGCGGCCGCATCGGCTGGTCCTTCGCACTGGAACAACGCTCAGCTATCACTACAACCCGCGTCTGCCGAGGGCCGCACCTGCTTCGGCGTCGGGGAGCAGGCAGGTGGACCGCAGTGAGGTCGAGCCGTTTTTCCATGTCGAGGTGGAAGGTGCCGTACGGGTTGATGTTCGACCAGAAGAGCGCGGTCAGCCCGCGCCGGTCCTCGCCCGAGAGCTTCTTGGCCCAGGCCGGTTCGGCAAGAACGCATTGAAGCAGCAGGGTGTTGATGTGGACCAGGCTGGACTGGAGAAGGTGGAGCGCGAGCATCGAGGTCTCGGCGTGCTCCTTGTCTGGGCCGGTGAGCGCGCCGTCCCTGCCGTAGTGCAGCACGGTGTTCGCCGAGTTCCAGTTCTCCACGACCTGGAGGCCGCCGTGGATCTCGCGGCGCAGGTCCGGGCTGGCAAGGTAGTCGCACGCGAAGATGGTTCGCACGGCGCGGCCGAGTTCTTCGAGCGCGGCGTAGGTGGGGTGTTTGGTGCCGCCGCGGGTGAAACGGCGCAGGACCTGTTCCGCCTCCGCGGTGCCCAGGCGCAGGGCGGTGGCGTACTTGACCATCTGGTCGTACTGCTGAGCGATCAGGTCCCACTTGATGGCACGGGTCGTCAGCGAGGCGCCGAGCGCCGGCCAGCCGGGCGGGGTGTCGTCCGGGCGGTACAGGCGGATGCTGCCGATGTTCTTCAGCCTCGGCAACAGGCGGAAGTTGAGCAGTTCTGTGAACGCGAAGCCGACGACGGACGCGCCGTGCGTGTCGACGTAGTTCGACTCGATCTCGATGTCGGTGCAGTGCCGCAGCAGGCCCTCGATCATCGCCGCGACCTCGGACGACGAACAGCTCTTGAGCTGCGAGTAGATGCAGACGTTCTTCCGCTCCGCATGCCAATAAATCATCACGCCGTTGCCGGAAGCCCGTGGGTTCGCCGATTCTCGGCAGCCCAATGCGCCGAACCGGCGCGCGGTGAAAGCCCGGGCGGCACTACTGGGACGGGTTCGGCGCAGTCCGATGGGGTTCATTCAGGCTTGTCGGTGCGACTGCCGTCTACCTCGCTGAGGTAGGTGCCCAGAGGCTGGAGAGCCGCCCAGAGCTGATCAAAGTACGCGGCAAAATGGGTCATGAACGTGGGATCCTCGACGCTGAAGCCGTTCAGCCTCTGACGTGGCCCCCCGGAGAACGCCAAGAACACCACGCTGTCGTCGAGCAGCGCCATGTTCAGGCCGTCAGCCACCGCGGTCCACCGCAGTACGTTGGCCTCATAGTTGAGGACGTGCTTGCTGTCCTCGTAGTGCTGACGAGCCCAGGAGAACATGTCACGGTCAGGAAGCCCGTTGCGTTCGGGGATGCCGATGGTGCGCCGTACGCTTCGTTCGTCGTCGCTGTCTTCGCTGGCCCAGTCCAAGGGGCCGGAAGATGTCGTTGATGACCATGGTGGAGACGGGCGGGAGCCGGTCGTCTGCCACGGTCTGCTGGCTGACCAGCAGGTAGGGGTTGGTAGTCAGGGGCCAGCGTCGGTTGCGGTCGCGGCGCCAGTCGGCGGCGAGGGTGTGGGTGAGTTCGTCCAGGTAGACGGTGTGCGGCAGATCCCGCCGGACCGTCAGACGACCGCGAGCGAGGTCGAGATCGGTCAGGAGGAGGCAGCGGGTCTCACGCCGGCCGAGACCGTGGACGGCGACGAGCGCGACGGTGAACTTCGCCATCGGCGTGCTGGCCTGGTCGATCAGGCCGCGGAGTCGGTCGGTGGGGATGGGCACGGGGTCATCGCCCAGATCATCCGCCGTCACATCAGCGCGCACGGCACCGTTCCGATCTGCGTGCGTTACGACCTGCACGAAAAGGTCTGGAGCGAGCCGCTGCCCTACCTGTTCCAGAACATGCACGCCGGGGGACTGCGGGCGATGTCCACCACGACGATGTGGCGGATGATCCGGCGGGCCCCGAGGGACTGGTCGACACCGATCCACGGTTCACCGAGGTGAAGTTCGCTCCCCACGATTTCCGCCGGCTCTTTGCGACCGAGCTCATCAACAGCGGCCTACCCGTTCACATCGGCGCCGCTCTGCTCGGCCACCTCAATATCCAGACCACTCGTGGCTGCGTTGCGGTCTTCGACGACGACGTGGTCCGCGACTACCAGCAGTTCCTCGACCGTCGACGCGCTCAGCGACCCTAGAGCGAGTACCGCACACCGGGTCTGCTGCAGGTTTGGGTGACAGGTTCAGTCACGCGGCCTGGAGGGCCGGTGTGGTCATGACGGTCTCGAATTCGACGGGGGTGAGTCGGCCGAGTGCGGCTTGTCTGCGGCGCCGGTGGTAGGTCCGTTCGATCCAGGACACGATTGCGATCCGCAGTTCCTCGCGGGTGGCCCAGGTCCGGCGGTCGAGGACGTTCTTCTGTAGAAGGCTGAAGAAGGACTCCATGGCCGCGTTGTCGCCGGCTGCCCCGACCCTCCCTATCGATCCGACCACGCGGTGCCGGTCGAGGGCCTGGACGAACTTCCGGGACCGGAATTGTGATCCGCGGTCGCTGTGCAGGATGCATCCGTCGACGTGTTCACGTCGGGCCACGGCGTTGTCCAGGGCCGCGACGGCCAGGCGGGACTTCATCCGCGCGTCGATGGAGTAGCCCACGATCCTGTTGCTGAACACATCCTTGATCACGCAGAGGTACAGCTTGCCTTCGCCGGTGGCGTGTTCGGTGATGTCGGCGAGCCACAGCCGGTTCGGGCCGGTCGCGGTGAAGTTGCGGCTCACGAGATCGTCGTGCACCGGCGGGCCGGCCTTCTTGCCCCGGCCGCGCTTCTTGCCGAACACGCTCCACCAGCGGTTGTCCCGGCAGATCCGCCACGCGGTCCGGTCCGCCATCGAAGCCCCGGCACCACGCGCTTCGTCGGCCAGGAAGCGGTAGCCGAATTCCGGGTCGTCGCGGTGGGCGTCGAACAGTGCGTTCGCGCGATACGACTCTTCCAGCACGGCATCGGCCACCGGCTTGTCGAGCCAGCGGTAATAGGGCTGCCTGGCGAGCTTCAGCACCCGGCACGTCACCGTGACGGGCACCCCGTCCACGGCCAGCTCCTTCACGAGCGGGTAGATCCTTTTCCCGGCAGATGCGCCTGCGACAGATAGGCCGCGGCCCGGCGCAAAACCTCGTTCTCCTGCTCCAGCAGCTTGATCCGCCGACGTGCTTCCCGCAGTTCCACGCTCTCCTGGCTGGAGGTTCCGGGCTTGGAGCCGTCGTCGATGTCCGCCCGGCGCATCCATTTCCACAACGTCATCGGGTGGACCCCGAAGTCGGCGGCCACCTGCTCCACCGTGACCCCCGGACCGCGGTTCCTCGCGACCCGCACGACATCCTGGCGGAACTCTTCCGGATAAGGCTTGGGCACAGCGACATCCTTCCCACCCGCCCCACAGGGCAAGCCAGTTCAGATGTCACCCGATCGTGCATCAGACCCACCGACCAAGACCGAATGGTCGGAGTTCAACGAGCACTTCGACAAGCGACGCGTCGAACTCGGCTCCTGCGGACGCCCCTAGGGAACCCCCTGCCAGCACGAACACGCCTGCATCCGCTGCCCCATGCTGAGCATCAACCCGAAGATGCTGCCCCGCCTGGACGAGCTGGAGGAAGACCTTCTTACCCGCCGCGGGCGCGCTGTCGCCGAGGACTGGCGGGGTGAGATCGACGGACTCGATCTCACCCTCGCCTTCCTGCGCAGCAAGCGCGAGCAAGCCCGACGGTTCCAGCGGACTGGGCACGTCGCCCTGGGATTGCCTGCCGTTCCTCACCAGAAACCCCCGATTGAATAGGCCAGCGCAAGAGCTGCCTGCGCTGCGATAGTCAAGGCATGGATCGAACACATGGACCCGCCGACGGGATGTTCCTGACAACAGAGGAGCAGAAGGCGGTACACGCTGCTCTGGTCTCTGCTGGCGCCGATCGCTGGGCTGGGGGACAGCCATGCACGTTCCACTCGCTGCTCGCGCGTTGGGCCGGCGAAGTGGCAGGGGTGGAAGAGGGCTATTCGTGGTGCGCGCCAGAGCTAACGACCTCGTGCATGGTTGGCCGTGGCTCGTCGATGTCTGCGGTGCCGACGGGGTTCACGCTGGAAGGTTGCGGTCGAGGGTGGTGGTCTGCTGGTGTGAGAGCAGTCCAGCTACGGCTTGGATGATGTCGCTCATGTGCTCGCGACGGCCATGGTGGCGGGCAAGGGCCCTCCAGTTCTTCAGGTGTGCGATGCCGTGCTCGACGCGGATGCGCCGTGAGGAGTGTGCTTTGCGTTGCTGTTCGTGCCGCTCCTCGTACCAGGCGGGAGGGTTCTTCTTGAACTTGCGGTGTGGCGGTGTCACCACCCGTCCGGCGGTCTGCGCGCCCATACCCTGATAGCCGGCATCCGCCAGGATCTCGATGAACGGACCGCCGGCCAGGAGCTTGACCAGTCCGAGCTGGCGGGCCTGGGTGATGTCGGCACAACTGCCCGGCTGGACCGGGCTGCAGAACAGCATTCTCCCCTCGGCGTCGGTGAGGACCATCGACTTCACGGCGTTCTGCTTGGTCTTGCCGGAGACGAACTTGTCCCGGTCCTTTCGGCCTGCAGCTGGGCGTCGCACCCGGATCTCCGTGCCGTCGATGATCCCGGTCTGGCCGTCGGCGCCCAGGTACTCGATGACCTCGGCGAGAGTACGCAGCCGGATGCCCGGCGCGACGGTGCAGCCCCGCTCGGCCAGCAGGGGCCGCACCTCGCCGACGGCACGCGTGATGGTGGAACGGTCCACGCCGAACCAGCAGGCCAGCACGTCATGAGTGGTGCCATGGCGCAAGTTCACCAGTGTGGCCAGCAGTCTGTCGACGAAGACGAACTTGTGCTTTGCCCCGGCTCCGACAGCCCTCCGCCGCGGTCGGTCTTTGAGCCGAGCCTGATGCTGCTCGTGCCACAAAGGGCCCACCTCAGCGATGAGTTCAGAGATCACATCAGGCGACAGCCCAGTGACTCGGTACTCCGCCACGATCAACTCACGCGCCCCAACCCCCGTCACGCACAGTTCAACGAGCTACCCGGGCGCCGAGCCACGGCCAACCATGCACGAGGTCGTTAGCCAACGACATCTGGTGTCGGAGCGCACTGGCGCGCATCTGGCCCCTCTTGCCCCCACGCGTCCAGTCCGTTTGGCAACCAAGGCTCCATGAGCTCGATGGGCGGTTCCGCGCGGCAACGATCCAGTGGCCCGGCCGAGGCGATGACGAGGGACATTGGTGGAAGTGGCGCATCCCTCGACTACTTGAGGCTGAAGCTGGAGACCCCTGTGAACGAGGCTGGCCCTCAGGCTGGGACATGATGCCGTTCCCTAAGCCAGATTCCGTTCACGTGGTCGTCTGAAGAGCGAGCAAACTTCGTCGGTTCTCACCGCGATTTAGTGCAGAGAAGGTCGCGTAGGTCGCGGCCGTTACGTGCCCGGCCATTGCCGCCTGCCGGATCAACTCGGTGCCCAGGAAGCCGCTGCCGCCGATGACCAAGACCGTCATGATGCGAGACGGTAGACCGTCCCGGTCGGTATCGGACACGGCACCACAGAAAGTTGAGCGGGAGTCACTCCCGCTGGGAGATCGTGGACGCCATCGTGCAGCACCCCGAGCGGCCACAGCACCTGCTGGACAGGGGTCTCGGCTGCCAATCATGCTGTGCAGATGTTCCGACGTGGATGGCGAGCGTGGCAGGACCGACTGGCACAGAACCGGGGCGTGGCGGCCGGATGAACGCGTTCTACGACTCGCTGTCGGAGCAAGAGAGGACGTCTGCCCAGGACGTCGCCATCAAGTACGGCCGAGAAGTCGACTACCTGCGCCTACTGCGCGCGAAGAACGCCTCGACCGCCCCGTACTAGGTCGGGCTGTCCTCAGAGATGGGGAGCTTCACGCATGTCACCAAGCGGGTTGTCCTGGGCGCGGACACCATGCTGTTGTCCGAGCACGGCACCGGAGCCGTGCACCAGCTCGGGTTCCACCCGACCCAAACCCATACGGTCGACCCATCAGGATACGGACTTTCCTACACCACAGGTCTGATCAGCCGCTACGGGATGGTGACCAAGGACATTGGCGAGTTAGGCCAGTGGCTTCTGAACGCTGAGCCTCTGCTACGCAGCGGGCTGGTCTGGTATTGCCCGGTCAAGATTTTCGGGACCTCTGTCCAAGATTCGGACCTTGACCGGGAGCCTGCGGAGCCCGATCCACTCCCTTCGTTCAGTGACCGGTCGATCGACTTCGTGGTGGAGCACGGCCGGGCCGTGGATGTATCGAGAGCCAAGCCCCTCGCCAGCCGGGTGGTCCGACCGATCCTGGAGATCGATCTGCCGTTCATCAACGGGCTCAGCCTCAGCGACTTCGCGCAGGTCACCAGCGAGGAGTTCGACTCCTACACCCAGTACCGTGACTTCATGCTCTCTCGGCTCCTCGAACTCGACGACGCGCTGGAAGCCGTCGACTCCCAGGTCGCCCTGGAACGAATCGCGCTACGCCATCCGTGACGAGTTGAGCGCCGCTACCGCTGAGATAGACAAGGCGGCCCGGTCCCGGGCCCTGATCCGGTCCGGTGCTGTGCTGGGTTCGACGAGCGCCGTCCTTGCCGCGGTCCGCCCCGATGCCCTCCAAGGTGCACTCGCCACCAGCGCGACGATCGCGGCTGGTGCAACCGGCCTGTGGCCGACCATCCAGGCGTTTGCCGACATCAAACCCAAACGCGCACACGGCAAGTGGCACTACGTATGGGTCCTGCAAAAGAAGGCCGCCCGCTGAGCCCGCTGTCACTTCTCTCGGCCGGGGGCAACACCGTCTACAACTACGTGCCCCAGCTAAAGGGGAGTCGCCTCGTGCTCGACGAGGCGACCAGCATGACAGAACTGCCCCAAGGACTGGTCACCGCCGTTTGCGGCTGGTGACGATCCTGCTGGCTTATTCGGTCACGCGGCTAGGGAGGTCGAGGCGGGCAAGGCGGCTGACGCGGGTGCGGTCGAGCGGGTGGCCGTTCCACCAGGCATCGAGGCGAATGAGGCTGAGCGCAACGGCGGAGAAGACGTGCTGCGCCTCGGCGAACTGAGGCCCCCGGAACCCGCCGACTACTAGGCTCGCCGCATGACCTCCAACGAGAACACACGCCGCTCGGAACCCTAGTTGGAGGACGTGCAGGCCGCCCCGCCACCAGAAGGCAACGATGGGAGAAGTCCCCTGCGCCGGCGCATCGCTGACCACTGGAACGGCCTTGGGGTCGCCGGCAAAGTGGGTGTGATCGGCGGCGTGGCCGCTGCGGTGGTCGGAGGGTTCGTCGCCGTCGCGCTTTTCAACACCCGCGCGACCGCGGCCGGCGTGCCAGCGGTGAACGATGAATATTGGTATCACTGCCGTGACTGCGGCGGCCAGGGGACTCGATGAGCAGCGGCCGCATGGGGGCCCGGACGGTGAACCGTCCGGGACCCCATGCGCGGTGTGGACGCAGCCCGGGGATGAGGTGCGCTCCCCTGGATTCAGGTCGGTCCCTTCACGGAGTTCGACACGGTCCTGGCCATAGCGCCCGAGCGGGAGAGTCAGCGGGCGGCACAGGGTGCAACACCGGCACCTCCTGCCTGGCCGACCTCAACGGGTAGCGCACGTTCCCCGCGTCACGGCGGGGCACCGTGGACACCTTGAGGCGTGCGGAGATCCGCGGTGAATGCAGCCACGATCTGGCAGCAGCGGCAGCGCTGTTCGGGAGGGCACTGGATGGGGGAGTGAACGAATGCGCTGCGCACGACCCGGTGGGGGAGTGCCTTGCAGTGCGCGACTCATCGCGCCGCGCGCGCCCAGTACGCATCGGTGCGCTGCCGACTCCGGCGTGGTGGCGTGCGTGGTGCGCGACTGTCGGCGCCCGGCGGTTCTACGATCCGCGCGTGGGACAGACCCCGGGACAGAAGGCCGGGAAGGCAGCACGCGGGCAGCAGCCGAAGAAGCGGTCCGGCAAGGTGCAGCGCGAGGCGATCGAGCGGGCGCAGGCGGCGAAGAAGGCGGTGCCGCTGCCGCGGAGCTCGCTGCGGGCTGCGTACCCGGGTGCCTGTCCGGTCTGCTTCAAGGACTACGGCAAGGGCGAGGTCATCACGAAGGTGACCGACGGGTGGGGACACCCCGGTTGCGCGCCCCGGCAGATGTCTGGCTTTGTCCATGAGAACGGGTTCTGGCTCACTTTCCGTGAAGCGTGCACCGTGAGTGACGGTTGGAGGCCGCTCCTGCCGTCCGATAGTTGCCTGAAAACCATCAGTGACGATCCTGGATGGGCTGACAGTTCGGGTCCGTGGAAGAGATGGTGCTCCGGCTGGAGGAGCTGCTGTTCCCGTCGATCGCGGATATCGCGGTGCTGTCGGTCGACGTGAACGATGAGGTGGTACGAATAGAGGCCCGGTGCACGATGGCCGGGGCCGACTGCGTTGGGTGCGGGGGCTGGTCGGAGCGGGTTCACAGCTCCTATCTGCGGTATCCCGCTGACGTGCCCAGTGCGGGGAAGCGGGTTCGGTTGTGTCTGTGGGTCCGCCGGTTCATCTGCGGGAACGCGTTGTGCGAACGGCGGACCTTCGTCGAGCTGATAGCCGGGCTGACCCGGCGGTACGGCCGGTGGACCGAGCGCTTGCGGTCGACGCTGGCTACGGTCGGCCTCGCGCTCGCTGGCCGGGCGGGCGCCCGCATGGCCAGTGTCTTCGGGGTTGCTGTCAGCCGCAGTACCGTTCTGCGACTTGTCGAGGCCCTGCCCGATCCTGATGTAGCGGCGCCGCGGGTGGTCGGGGTCGACGAGTACGCGACGCGCAAAGGCCGCTTCTACGGGACCGTGCTGGTCGACGTCGAGACCCGGCGACCAGTGGACATGCTTCCTGACCGGGAAGCATCCAGCCTGGCCGCGTGGCTGGCTGAACGCCCCGACATTGAGGTCGTCTGCCGCGACCGCGCACCGTTCTTCGCGGAAGGAGCCACTGCCGGGGCGCCCCAGGCGATTCAAGTCGCAGACAGGTGGCACTTGTGGCACAACCTGAGCGAGGCCGCCGAGCGATGCGTCGCCCAGCACCGCGGCTGCCTTGGGGTCTTGGCTCGTGAGCCAGCCGAGTCTGCGGTTGCGGCCCCACCGCCCGAGCTGATGACCGGCTCGCCATGGCCAACAGGGCACCGGTTCGCCGACCGCATTCGGGACAGGCACGCCATCGTCCACACGCTGCTGGCGGCCGGCCATAGCCGACGCTCGATCGGCCGCCAGCTCCTGACCCACCGCACCGTCAAGCGCTTGGCCGACGCCGTTGCTCCCGAAGATCTCTTCCAGGGGCAGTGGCAAAACCGACCCACGGTCCTCGACGAGTACCAGCCCTACCTGGACGACCGCTGGAACCAGGGCTGCACCAATGCCTGGGCATTGTGGGAGGAGATCGTGCCGTTCGGCTACAAGGGCAGCTACCAGCGAGTTCGCGCCTACCTGCGGGCGAAACGCCTCTCACCTGGACCGGTTTCCGCCCGGCCGCCGACCCCGCGGACGGTCTCGGGGTGGATTTTGCGGCACCCCGACAGCCTCGCAGAAGGCGAACAACTCCGGCTCAAGGCTGTGCTGGCC
This sequence comes from Streptomyces sp. NPDC001410, assembly GCF_042895235.1. Classification (NCBI taxonomy): domain Bacteria; kingdom Bacillati; phylum Actinomycetota; class Actinomycetes; order Kitasatosporales; family Streptomycetaceae; genus Streptomyces; species Streptomyces sp. NPDC001410. Next base: position 42,794 of record NZ_JBIAWE010000031.1, on the reverse strand, counting down.
CATTGCCCGGACCTGGATGCCCTCACCGGGCACGTCCGGTCCTTCGCCCGGATGCTCACCGAGCGCAAGGGTAAACGTCTACCGGATGGCTCGACGCCGTTCGGCAGGACGATCTGCCACCCCTCCACACCCTGGCCGCAGGCATCGACCGCGACCGTGATGCTGTCACAGCCGGCCTCACCCTGCCCTGGAACTCCGGCGTCGTCGAAGGACACATCAACCGGATCAAGATGCTTAAGAGGTCGTTTTCTTCCGTTGTTTCATCCCGTAATTGGGGTTTGATCCCGGGGTGCCGGGTCGCGCCAGGAGATTGTGGCTTCGTTGGTGAGGCGGCGGGCCATCAGGTCGGTCATGGCGAGGTGGATCATGGCTTCGGAGCGGGCGGGCAGGGTCTCGTAGTCGCGTGTGAGGCGGCGGTGGAACATCAGCCATCCGTAGGTCCGTTCCACGGTCCAGCGCTTGGGTAGCGGGGTGAATCCCCTGGTTCCGGAGGCGCGTTGGACGATTTCCATGTCGATGCCGAGGGTGGCGGCGTGCTCGACGAGGTGCTGGCGGTAGCCGCCGTCCACCCAGACCTTGCCGATGGTGGGGTGGGCGGCGGCCACCTGGTCGATCAGATGGGTGCCGGCGACGGAGTCCTGCACGCTCGCGGCCGTGACCAGCACCGCCAGCAGCAGTCCGAGGGTGTCGGTGACGATGCTCCGCTTGCGGCCGACAATCTTCTTGGCCGCGTCCGTGCCCTGCCCTGCGGCCGGGACGCTGGTGGAGGTCTTCACGCTCTGCGCGTCGATCACGCACGCGGACGGCTCCGCGCGCTTGCCCTCCTGCTGCCGTAACAGCCTGCACAGTGTGCCGGTGAGCTGGGCGAACACGCCGTCCTTCTGCCACTTGGCGAAGTAGCCGTAGCAGGTCTCCCAGGGCGGGAAGTCGTGCGGCGGGTAGCGCCACTGCACCCCAGTGCGGTCCACGTACAAGATCGCGTTCATGATCTCGCGCAGATCGTGCTCCGGCGGGCGACCGATGTTCAGCGCATGTCGGCGTCGCTCGGCCCGCCAGGCACTGAGCACCGGCTCGCCTTCTACAAGAACCTCAATGCCTCCGCCTCTGCCACCTTCACCAACGTCGCGTTCTACGACGCCAGCAAAAACCCGGGTTCGGTGCCCGGTGAGCGGTTCTACACGGGCCTTGTCGACGCCTTCGCCGCCTGGATGCGATCGTGAGGCCGTACAGCGAGCCACGGGGCCAGGCCAGCTTGCGCCTCATGATCACTGTGCCCATTGCATGCCTAGCTCCCGCAGGGCCTCCAACTGCTGCGCGCTGAGCTTGTCGCACCTCGACTTGGTGTTCGAGACCCGTACGCCCAGCCGCACGGGCACCGGCTCTGCCTCGCCTTCGACCGCGATCTCCATGACGGCGCCGCGGGGTACGGGCCGCGGGCATTCCCTTTCGACCCATTGCGCGAGGGCCGCAAGTCCCCGCTGGAACGCCTGCTGCGCCTTGCTCGGCCCATTGCCGCACTCGCGGCGGTCGGCGCCGGAGACGGCGCCTCAAGCGGCTTCACGCCCAACTCGGAGAGCCGTTCCTGCTGCTCGGTGGACAGCTGCGCCCAGGTGCCTGGCTGTTTCTGCCGCTGAAGCCACTTGCCCAGATCATCGCCGTCCATGAGGACGCCGGGTGCGATGTCGGGGATCCGGCCGCCTGGTTCGTCGGCGGCGAGGTCGGCGAGTGGCTTCGAACGAGTCCGCTGCTGTGGACCCGCCTCGACCACCCGAAAGTCCGGAAGATCTGGGCAGACCAGGGCTTCGCCGGCCGCCTGGTCGACTGGGCCGCGCAGACCCTCAGCCGCGAGGTGGAGATCGCCCGCAAGGACCCAGATCAGCGCGGATTCCAGGTCCAAAAACTGATCGAGGCAGAGGTCAGAGTGAGTCTGACGTCGCTCAGTCATCCCGGGTACAGGGTTTCCGGGACTTCGGATCGGCAGGGAGCAGATCCACCTCGCCGCGGGTGAGTTCCCGGTCGCCGATGATGTTGCACAGCTCGCGGTACCACCGACCTGGCGCCAGTTGGAGAGGTCCGCCGGTGCCGTCGGGGCCGACGTGGAGCACGGTGCTGCCGTCCGCCGAGGCGGCCAGGAACGAGTGCTGCCCGTCGAGTGCGCTGTCGCGCGGGCCGGTGAACGAGTAGAACGACTCGTAGCCGGGCTCGCCGATCCGGTAGACGCGTACGGTGTTGTTCGCGGCGACGAGGTAGCGGCCCTCGCCCTCCAGGAATTCGACGGCGAACGGCGTGCCCGCCGACTCGGCGAGGCTGCGCAGGGGGCCGATCTCCTTGTGCGGCGGGTCGCCACGCCGCCACAGTTCCAACACCGAGCCCCTGCGCAGGATCGCGAAGTACTCGCCCTTGGCGTCGAACTGGGCGGCGAGGATGTCGTCGCCGGTCTTCACCGTCTCGGTGATGCGCCCGGTGGTGATGTCGACGACATGGATGCCGGGCCGGTCCAGGACGATGACGGCGACCCGGTTCGCCACTGGGTAGGGGCCGATCATCACCTCCGCGTCCTTGGCTCCTCCGGCTCGGGAGCGGACCGTCGCGGCGTCGAGGCGCGCGAGTCGCCGGCCGGTGCGCGGATCCCATTGCTCGACGATGTTTCCCGAAGCCGTGATCAGTTTCCCGCCGCGGTCGAAGAAGTAGCCGAAATCGTAGTTCGGGTGCTTGCTGCTGCCCTTGTCGTCGATCTCGATGTCCCCGATCGACGGGGTGGAGTCGTCGAGTCGGGGAGGTTCGGCGGTGGTGACGGTGGTGGTGCGGCGCAGCGTGGTGGCGTCGCGAACGGTGACGATGTTCGCGCCCTCGCGGTCGGCGACGAGCCGTCCGGTGCGGTCGAGGGCGAGGGGTTCGGAGGCTTCGGGTACCCAGTAGGGCTTGCGGCGCGGTACGTCGGCGAGCACGCGGGCGCTGTCCTCGCGCGCGTGGTGCCGTTGCATGCGCGAGCCGTCCGCCAGGACGGTGATCGTGTACTTGCCGTCGTGCGTGAGGAGTTCCTGGGCGACCTCGACGAACCAGTTTCCGGGGCGCAGTTGGACGAAACCGATCATCGACTCGTTGTGGCGGACGTAGTAGAGCCTGCCGCCGGACTCCGCGAGCCATGGGCTGCTCTTGGCGAGCGAGGAGGTCGAGTCGGGCAGGCCGTTGCGGGAGAGGACCTTGCCGTCGCGCATGTCGACGACGGTGAGGCCCTTGAGGGAGCTGAGAGCGACACGGAGGCCGGAGCTGTCGAGGGACTGCACGGAGCAGATGGTGGATGCGAAGTCCTTGTTCTTCTCCCTGTAGGCGTAGCCCTCTCGCGAGCCGTCGCGGACCCGGTGGACGGTGACCTCAGTGGTCTCGCCCCGCACGTGGCACAGGACGGCTCGGGTCCGGTCGCCGGAGATGCGGATCTGGTCGGCGTCGGCGCGTACCACGAGCCGGCTCCTGCCGGTCTTGAGGTCGAGGGCCAGCAGGCTGCCCTTCTCGCCCTGCCCGAAGTCGCGGAACCGCTTGTAGACGGGGACCAGCAACGTCCGGTCGTCGGGGGCTGGCCACATCTTGAACTCGAGGCCCTTGGGCGCCGGAAGGTTCCCGGCGAGGATGCCGTGCGGGCCGCCGTCCAGGTTCCACCAGATAATGCGTTTGCGCACGTGGGCGACCATGATCGTGCCGTCGAGGGACATCGCGGGGGTTACGGTGTCGCTCCAATTCGTACCGATGCCGGGGGCGTCGGGGAGCCGGTGCAGCGGCCCGACGGGCTGCTTCGCGTCGGGGCGCACCTCGAACCACACGGCCTTGCCGTCGTACTGGACGTAGGCGGCGCGTCTCCCGTCGGCGGACACCATGACGTACTGGACCTTGTCGGTGGATGGCACCCGCACGGTGCGCAGCGGTCCGGTCAGGGAGTGCACGAACAGGGTGGCGCCGGAGCGCTTGGCCGCCCCGAGGACCACGTCGCCGTCACGGCTCTTGTCGAAGACGGTGTCGCCGAGCTCGCCGGAGAGCACCCGGTCGTAGTCCTTGTACTGAAGGTACTGGCGCAGCAGTTCGTTCTTGGCCTCCTGTGTGGGGGACGTGTCGTAGGCGGCGAGGGAGAGCAACGCGGCGCGGGCCGGGTCGGTGACCGTCGACTCCGGCGCGGCCTGGGCGAGGGCACGGGAGGCACCGAGGGCGGCGCGTTCCTGGCTGCTGCGGCGTTCGACGACATAGAGCATGCCGAGCACCAGAGCGAACGCCAGGGCCGTGGCCAGACCGGAGAACAGGGCCCGCCGCCGACGGGCGCGGGCACGGCGGTGGGTCCGGCCGGCCCTCAGGTAGTCCCGCTCAGCCTCGCTCAGGACCGCGGCACGCTCCGGGAGCCACTGTTCGGCGCCGGCCACCGCCGCGGAGGTCGGCAGGTGGTCGGGGGAACGGTCCGCCTCCTGCCAGCGCTCCATTTCGTGCTGCACGGCCTCCCGCCAGCCGAGGAAGGACCTGTCCTCGGCCACCCACGCGGCGAGCTTGTCCCACTCACCGATCAGCGCCTCGTGCGTGAGCTCCACGGTCTCGGTGCCTTCGGCGCTGCGGTCGGTGACGAGCAGCCGGGTGTGCGCGGCGAGGCGCTGGGCGATGCGCCACTGGTCCTCGCCGAGGTCGCCGCGCCGAGCGAGGCGCCGGGTGGCCGCAGCGGCACCGAGCGGCAACCGGACGAGCTGGGTGAACAGCCGGCGGGCGGTTGCCTCGTCGTCCGGCGGCACATGTTCGGCCCAGACCCGGTCGGCGTGGTTGCCGAGCGCGCCGGTGACGCCGCCGAGTTCGTCGTACGCGCGGTGGGTGAGCACGCCGTCCTCCTGCCCCTGCCACAGCAGGTCGAGGGTGAGGGCGAGGAGCGGCAGCGCGCCTGGTTCGGTGCCGGTGTCGGCGAGGATGCGTTCGGCGAGGTGGGGCTCGTAGGAGACGCCGGGGAGGCGCTCGACGGGGGTGGTGACAATGTCGCGCAAGCCGTCCTCGCCGAGCGGCCCGAGGGCGTGCAGGTGCCGACCGGTGACGGGTCCGAGGTGTGTGTGACCGAGGACGGGTTCGAGGAAGTCGGCGCGCAGGGTGGCGAGTACGCGGACGGCGGGCGGCAGGGCGTCGGCGGCGAACAACACGTCGGCCAGTTCGCGCACCGCGTCCGGGGGCTGCGACAGCAGCTCCTCCAACTGGTCGACGATCACGAGTAGTCGACTGCCACCCTGGACCTCGAGCAGGCGTTCGGTCGTGTCCGCGAGGCCGTGGTGGCGCAGTTGGTCGGACAGTTCGGGCAGGCGTGCCAGTCGTCGGGTCTCGGGCAGGTCGGGTTCCAGCAGCGGCAGCAGTGCGGAGGCGAGGGCCGCGAGGGGGCTGCTCCCGGACGCGGGCCGCAGGACGACGACGCAGGCGTCACGCGCTCGCAGCCGTGGCGCCACACCGGCGAGCGCCAGCGACGACTTGCCGGAACCCGATGGGCCCACGACGGTGACCCATTGCCGGTCGTCGAGTGCCCGGGCGATCGCGTCGCTCTCGTTCCGCCTGCCGTGGAAGACCGCCGCGTCGGCCTCCTCGAAGGCGGCGAGCCCGCGGAACGGCGCGGGAGGCCGCACGAGTGGGCCCAGTTCGGGCCAGGCGGCCACCAGACCGCTGGTGGGAATCAGATAGCTGACGGGCGGCTGACCGGACTCCGCCACCGTGACCATGCCGACCACGCCCGACAGACCGTCGTCCCACACCGGCCCACCGCTGAAGCCCCGCGACACCGGGTAACCGTCACCGGCGAGATCGGCCTGCATCCAGCCGTCGGCCTGCCGCCCCCGCAGCACCCCCGCGTGCCATACCCCGCCGGGGCGCCCGGCCGGCAGTCCGAAGGCCCGCACCCGATGCCCCCAGAGCTCGTCCGCGGCATCGTCGACGGTTGCGTCGGCCGGCTCGTCCGCGTCGACCAACCGCACGGGTCCCGCACCGGGCAGCGGAGCCGCGAACCGCAACACGGCGACATCGGCGGGACCGGATGCCGCACCGCCCGGCCCCCGCGGCGGCACCCACAGTTCGACGGTCGCGTCCGCATGCGGCACGGTGGGCACGAGAGGCAGGTCGACCGACAGGCGCGCGCCGGGTTCCGGTGGTGCGTCGGCCGACGTGCCGAGGGCGGCGGAGACCACGTGCGCGCAGGTCAGGGCGACCGTGTCGGACACCAGGAAGCCCACGCCGACGGGTTGCCGGCGTGCGTCCAGGATGCGTAGCAGCGCTCTGTCCAGGACCTTCGGGCCGATTGCCGCCGACTGGCGTTCCGGTCCCCGCGCCGACATCATCGCGCCGCCCGGTCCGACGGACGACGCCAGGTCTGGGGCACCGTGAAGCCGGGCTGCGCGGTGGTCCGGGAGATCCGCAGGTCTGCGCCAGCGGCGAGGGTCAGGTCGCGCGGGGCGGCACCCCCGGCGCCACCGGGCGCGGACACGGGTGGTTCGACCGGATACGCCATGCGTCCCCCTCGCTCGGACCTCGTCGTCCATGCTCGCCGGACAACAACCGGCGCTACGGGCACAGTTGCCATGTCTTCGCCTCCGCCGGGAGGTCGTCGCGTTCGTCCGCCGTGAACGCGCGGTCTCCGACGATGCGGCACAACTCCCGCTTCCACAGCTCCGGGTCGAGGACGAGGGCGCTGGCGGTCTTGTCAGAGGCGGCGTGGAGCACGGTCCTGCCGTCCTCGGACACGTCCGGGAACGAGTAGTCCCCCGTCCTGAGGGTCGAATCGGCGAACAGGTACGTGTCGCCGTAGCTCCGCTCGCCGATCCGGTAGGTGCGTACGGCGTTGTCCGCGGCGATCAGGAAGCGGCCGTCGTCGAGGAAGACGGCGCGGTACGCGTCGGCGCTGCTCTCGCCGACGGTGCTCAGCGGGCCGATCACCTTGCGTCCGGGGTCACCGCGCTGCCACACCTCGAGTCCCGTCTCACGGCGCATGACCGCGAAGTACCGTCCGTCGGAGCTGAATTCGGCGGAGAGGACATCCCCCTCGGTGGGCACGCGGGCTGTGACGCGTCCGTCCGTGATGTCGACGACGCGGATGCCGCGCTGCCCCCGCACGATCACGGAGACCTGGTTGCGGTCCGGATACGGGGCGATCGTCACGAGCGCGTCCGGGTCATCGCCGGGGCGCAGCGCGCCGGCGTCGAAGCGGGCGGTCTGCCGACCCGTTCGCGGATCCCACTGCTGGACGACGGTGCCGGAGACCGTCAGCAGGCGGCCGGTGTGGTCGAAGAAGTAGCGGAACTCGTACTGCTGGAAGTGCCAGCTGAGCGCCCCACTGACGTCCAGGTCCCGGACCCAATGGGTGCCGGGCCGGGTCTTCGGCGGCCGGACGGCGGTCACGGTGGCCACCTTCCGCAGCGTCGACGCGTCCCGGACGACCACCGTGTCAGCGGACTCGCGGTCGGCGACGAGCCTGCCGGTGCCGTCGAAGACGGGCAGGTCGGGCTGGTCGGGCACCCAGTACGGCTTCGCCCGGGACGCCTCCGCGAGGACCTGTCCTCTCCGCCTCGGGTCGGCCGGGCGCAGTTCCATGCGGGATCCGTCCTCCAGGACGGTGATCGTCCGCTTCCCGTCGGCGGTGAGCCGCTGCTGAGCGACCTCGGGCAGTCGTCTGCCCGGTGTCAGTCCCAGGAAGGTGATCATCGACTCCTGTTGGCTCACGTAGTAGAGCCTGCCGTGCGACTCCGCAAGGAGGTTCGCGGGCATGGGCTGTGCGCCGGATCGCGGCAGCGGCAACCAGGAGATCGTCTCGCTCCTGTTCAGGTCCACGACGCGCAGTCCTTCACCCCAGGGGAGCGAGACGCGCCGCCCGGTCGCGTCGACGGCGTCCACCGTACATATGTCAGTGACATACGCCTTGTCCCGCTCGCGGTAGGGGCGGCCGATCCCGGCGCCGTCGGAGGTCCGGTGACGGCTGACGACGGTGTGCTTGCCCTCCGCTCGGCACACGACCGCGGTGCGGCGGTCACCGGACACGAGGATCTCCTTGGCCTCGGAGAGGAGTTGCGTGACGCGGCCGGTGCCCATGTCCACGGACTTCAGCGCCTGCGCGCCCGACGCCGTGTAGACCTTCGTCAGCAGCGTCCGCCCGTCCGGGCCGAGCCACAGGGCGGTGTTCATGTCGTGGGGTGCGGGCACCTCACCGGCGAGGGTGCCACGGTCCAGGTTCCACCACACCAGGCGGCCCCGGACGCGCGCAGCGAGGACACGGCCGTCCGCCGACATCGCGGGGCGCACCGAGGATTCCCAGCTGACGTCGGTGCCCCCCGGCGCGTCGGGCAGCCGGTGCATCGGGCCGAGCAGGCCTGCGGCGCCGGTGTCCACCTCGAACCACACGGCCCTGCCGTCCGCCTGGACGTAGGCGCCGCGCCTGCCGTCCGCGGACACCGCGACTCCCTGGACCTGCCCGGTCGAGGGCACCTGGGCGCTGCGCACCGGACCGGAGGTGGCGCCGACGTACAGGACGGCCCGGCCCAGTTTCGAGGTGGCCAGCACGACGTCGCCGGTCGCACTGGTGGTGACCTCCCAGACCGTGCCCAGCACACCGGACAGCACCCGGTCGTAGTCCTTGAAGCGCAGGTACTGCCGCAGGAGCGCGTTGCGGGCCTCCGGCGTCGGCGCCGTGCGGTAGGCGGCAAGTGCCTTCAGCACGCTCAGGGCGGGTTCCGTGCGTACGTCGTCCTCCGCAGCCACCGCGAGAGCGCGGGAGGCGGCTTCCGCCGCGCGTCCCCGGCTCTCCTCCCGCGTGGCGTAGAGCGACGACAGTGCCACCAGGACCAGTGCCACGACGAGACCGACGGCCGAGAGCACCGTCCGCCGCCGACGGACCCTCGCGCGGCGGTGGGCGCGGCCGGCGTCCAGGTAGCGCCGTTCGGTATCCGTCAGTTCTTCGCCGCGTTCGCTCAGCCACTGTTCGGACCGGGCGAGCTGCAGGGGCGTCGGAAGCAACTGCGAGGGACGCTCGGCGTGCTCCCAGCGGTCCATGTCCTGCTGCAGAGCGGCCCGCCACTCCAGGAAGGCACGGTCCCCGGTGGTCCAGTCGGCCAGTTTGCCCCAGTCGCTGATCAGCGCCTCGTGCGCGAGTTCCACGGTCTCGGTGCCCTCGACGTCGCGGCCGGTCACCAACAGCCTCGTCCCCGCGAGCCGTTGCGCGACCCTCCACTCCTCGGCGCGCAGTTCGGTGCGCAACGCCATCCGCCGGATGGGCGCGGGCGTGCCGACCGGGACCCGGACGAGCCGGGTGAACAGCCGCCTGGCCGCTTCTTCGTCCCCGGGCGGCACGCACGCTTCCCAGACCCGGTCGGCGTGTTCGCCCAACGCGCCGGTCACACCGCCGAGCTCCTCGTACGCCCGGTGCGTCAGCAGGCCGCCCTGCTGCCGCTGCCACAGCAGGTCGAGGGTGAGGCCGAGGAGCGGCAGCCGACCCGGCCCCGGGTCGGTGTCGGCGAGGATGCGCTCGGAGAGATGGGGTTCGTAGGACACTCCGGGGAACGCCTCCACGGGCACGGTCACGATCTCGCGCAGGCATTCCGGGGTCGGCGGGGCGAGCGCGTGCAGGTGTCCGCCGATCTCCGGGCCGAACCGCGGATGGGCCAGCACCGGCTCCAGGAAGTCGGCGCGCAACGTGATCAGTACGCGGACGGTGCCGGGCAGCGTGTCGCCCGTCAGCAGGTCGGCCAGCTCGTCGACAGCGTCCGGTTCCAGGCCGAGGACCTCCTCGAACTGGTCGACCACGAGGAGCAGTCGGCTGCCGCGCCTCAGCTGGAGCAACCGGGCCACGAGGTCCGCCGGGCCGTGGCGGCGCAGCACTTCGACGAGTTCCGTGATCCGCTGGGGGCGCTCGGCCTCGGGCAAGCCGGGCTCCAGCAGCGGCAGCACCGCCGCCGCGAAGGCAGTGAGCGGGCTGCTGCCGGGAGTCGGCCTCACCACCGCCACCTGGGCGCCTTCCGCGCGCAGCCGGGGCGCCACGCCGGCCAGGGCCAGCGACGATTTACCGGATCCCGACGGCCCCACGACGGTGACCAGGCGCTCGGCGGCCAGTGCCCGCGCCACGTCGTCGCTTTCGGCCCGCCTGCCGTGGAAGATCGCCGCGTCCGTTTCCTGGAATGCCGAGAGAGCCCGGAACGGCGACGGCGGCAGCGTGACCGCGCGCAGCTCGGGCCGGGCGGCCAACAGTCCGCCGGTGGGTATCAAGTAACTGACGGGCGGTTGTCCGGACTCGGCCACCGTGACCATGCCGACGACACCTGACAGCCGGTCGTCCCATACGGGGCCGCCGCTGAAGCCCCGGGACACCGGATACCCGTTGCCGGCGAGATCGGCCTGCACCCAGCCGTCGGCCTGCCGACCCCGCAACACCCCCGCGTGCCAGACCCCGCCGGGACGGCCGACGGGCAGCCCGAACGCCCGCATCGGGTGGCCCCACAACTCGTCCGCGTGCAACAAACGCACCGGTGCCGCTCCCGGAAGCGGCGTCTGCAGCCGAAGCACGGCCACGTCGGCGGGCTCGACGACATCGTCGCGCGTGGTGGGCATGGAGGACTCGGCGCGCGCGGAGGGCACCGAGGATCCCCCGTCGGGTGTCCGCGGCGGCACCCAGTGCTCGACACCGGCCGTCGTCGCAGGCGTGCCGCCGTCGGGCTGCGGGGCGGGCACGAGGGGAAGGTCGACCTGGACCCGGGCGGAAGCGGGAGGCGCCGCGTCCCCCGTCGTGCCCAGGGCCGCATGAACCACGTGCGCGCAGGTCAGGGCGAGCGTGTCGGAGACCAGGAAGGCGACGCCGACGGGCTGCCCACGGCCGTCGAGGACACGCAGTACGGCCGCGTCCAGGGACTGCGGGCCCGTACCCACCGTACGCTCGGGCGGTAACGCGGGCACCGTCATCCCGCGGCGTCCGCTGCCGGTTCGCCGGACGACTCATTGCGCCAGGTCAGGGTGACCTTGAAGTTAGCCTGTCCGGTCGTCCGGGAGATCACCACGTCCGCCTCGGCCGACAGGGACAGGCCGAACTCGACGCCGATCTCGTCGGGTTGCCGTGCCATGTCGCGGAATCCGTCGACGAAGTTCTCCGCGACCGGCCGGATCCCGGCGAGCATGTCGTTCAGCGACCGGGTCGCCCGCGCCACGACCTGCCCGGGACGGGCGACCTGCACCAGCCCGTCCGCGACCTCGTCGATCTGGACCTTGATGATGCCGGTCGCATCCGACGGAGCGGATCCCGCCCCCTCGCCACCCGCTCCCGCGCCGCCCGCCCCGGAAACGGGCAACTCGACCAGGTACGCCATGCTTCCCCCTTCGCGACACCTGCCACGCCGGGTTCGTACACTACCGATTCGACGGCCTGTCGGGACCGGACCGTCTCGAACTCTCCACATGCGCTAAGTATTTGACGGCAAGTCAGTGGGGACTGAAATCTCGCCCCGTCAATTCGGACGAGCGCAGAACCTCACCCCGCAGGACCAGAGACCAGCCCCGCGCTCCAACATCCAGCAGGCGTGCTCATGCCCAGTCGATGCCCAGTTTCCGTAGTGCGTCCTGCTGCTCTGCGGTGAGTTTGTCGTGGCGGGTCTTGGTGTTCGAGACCCACACTCCCAGTTTAACGATGATCGGTTCGGTCTGGCCGTCGACCGCGGTCTCCTCACTGTGGCCGCGGGGGACGGGCCGGTGGGCGCCTTCTCGTTCCACCCACTGCGTGAGGGCTGCAAGGCCGCGTTGGAATGCCTGTTGTGCCTTGCTCGGGCTCTTCGTCGCGCGCGTGGCCGCCGGGGTGGGAGACGGGGCCGCAGGGGCGGTGATGCCGAGCGCGGTCAGTCGCTCCTGCTGTTCGGGTAGGAGCCGCGCCCAGGTGGTCGGCTGCTTCTGCCGCTCCAGCCACCGCCCGATGTCGTCGCCGTCGTACATCACGCCGGGTGCGATGTGGGGCAGGTGGCCGTCGGCGTCGACCAGGTCGGCGAGTACCCGGTGGTGGCGTTGCCAGTCGAGTGGCCATGGGCAGTTCCAGTCCGGGTCGATCGCCGTCAGCTGCGCGGACCGCGCCTGCACCCGCTCGGGGTCTTTGCCGAGGCCGTCCTTCCTGCGGAGGTTGGCCATGTGTTGCCCGACGGGCATCATCGCCTCGTTCTCGCCCCACACGGCGTCCTGCCTCGGGGCGAGGTGTCCGGTGGCTCGCCGGTAGGACCGCAGTGCTGCGAGTTTGTTCTCCCAGGCTTCTTCGCCGGGTTCCCACACCATTCCGGCTTCGGGCGCGTCCAGCAGCTCCTTGCGCCGTTCCTCCAGCTCCCCGGCCCGCAGTGCCTTCCGCTGCTGGTGGACCCACCGCCCAAGTGGAAAATCCTTCGTCACCCCGACTTCGACCTCAACGTCGTAAGGGACGGCGTACAGCCCGGTGATCTCGTTCTCTGCTCGCCAGCGGAGCAGGGCCTGGTAGCCCTCCAGCCACACCAGTGTGGGTTCTCGTCTCGTCAGAGGCACTTGAGATCGCCTGCTGCTCTCTCGGCTCTGGTCCCTGCCTGAGTATGAGATTGATCTTGATAGTTAGATGTCGCCTGATGAGCTGCACATCTAACGCAGCGTGTACGCATGGCCTGGGGTGTTGAAGGGTCTGAGGTGTGGTCCCTCTATCTGTTTGAGATTCCCTCGCAGCCTTGAGAACCTCTATGAAATCTGTGCGGTTGCCGAAGCAGTCGTGGCCCAGGCTTCGGAGCCCAGTTGCGCGCTGAGTGGAGGACTTGTGCCCCACAGCGACCGCACATCGACGAGCCCTGAGGTCTGGACGTCGACGATCCGGTCCTGCTCGCCTGGCCTTGTCGTGTCATCACGTCACTGCGTCGTCAGTCTTCGCCGGTCGGATCGGATGGAGCTGGCTGCGCGCGCGGTTCCACCAGCGCCTCTTGTGCTGCTCTCGCCAGAGGGACAGGCGGTTGTTCACCGAGACGGTGTACAGATGGTCGGTACCGAAGGTTATCTGGCAGCCGATGAGGGATTGCTCCAGCAGAGCAGTGGCCCTCGACCTGTCGCCTCGCGACCAGTACAGGACGGCGAGATTGACTTGGCATTCCAGGGTTGCGGGGTCCTCAGGACCCAACAGGCGCGCGCGGACCGCAGCGGTGTCCTCCAGTAGTGCAACGGCATGGACGCGTCCATTGGCAGTTGGAGAGGGTCCCTGTCGTTCACGGGCCAGCCGCGCGTCCTGGTGGGGAAAGTCCTCCTGTAGGAGTGTGAAGGCGTCCTTGTGACGGCGGGCGAGGAAGGAGGCCCATGCGAGATCGCGTCGAGCGATGAGGGTCATGGGGTGAGTGCGGCCCAACAGTTGTTCGCTGATGCCGGTCAGCCGCTGCCCGTAGGGAATTGCTGCGGTGGCGAGGCCGGCATTGATCAGACTGCGCAGAGTCCAGCGCAGGAGGTAGTGGCCTTCGACCTTCCACAGCAGGTCCCCGGCGCATGCATCGACGCTGTCGATGTTGGTGCGCAGCACGGCTGTCGTCTCACGGTCGAACCAGGAGACCTCGTCGCATAGTTCTCTCAATGAGTCGACGGCGGTTTTCACGACCGCTGGCACTGTGGCATCGGGAGTGCACTCGCGTACGGCTCGTGCGGTGAGGGCGTGCAGCCGCACCGCGCGGGAACCGGCCTGCGCGTGGTCGGTGAGCAGGCTGTAGCGGTGCAGAAGTCGCAGGGCGGCCCGCACCTGATCGGGATCAACGGTGGCAGCAACTTCGTTGGGAAGTACGGAGCGTTGGGTGTTGAGGTAGCGGGTGACGGCGTCGCTGGCCCACAGGGAACGGGGGTGTCCGGCTGGATCCAGAATGGCGGCCAGACGCATGACTGGAACAGCCAGGCCGACGGGCTCGCTCGCTTGTGCGACATCCAATGAGAGCAGGAGGGCCGCGGCGACCTGCCGCCCGTAACCCTCGGTGTCTGCCGCGCGCGGCAGCAGGTCGTCCAGGCGTGCTGTGCTGTCGTTGAAGCGGTGCAGATAGTCTGCACACGGGACGTCTTCGTTGACCATGTAGGCGGCCGCGTGTGACAGAGCCAGCGGCAGGTAGCCCAGTGCCGCGGCCAGTTTACCGGCTTGAGAGTCCATGAGATGGGCGGCATGCGCCGAGTCGAGCCGCTCGTGCAGATAGGCCTCGGCCTCTTCCGCGCTGTAGGTGTCGATGTCCACCACGGTTCGGCCGCCGCCTGACAGCACCGCGTCGTGGCGGCGGGTCGTCGCCACGACGCGGCCGCAACCGAAGGCGGAGGACGGCGGCCACCACTTCTGCATGGCCTCTGGATCGGTGAGGTCGTCAAGGATGAGTAGCCATGGGCGCCGGGTGGTCGCCAGCCACTGAAGGAACAGTCCGGCGTCGGACTCAGCGCTCTTGCCCAGAAGGTGTTCCGCCGCCTCCACGACGTGTGCGGCGTGCGCGTAACGTGCGATGACCTGCTCGATGTCACTAGCATCGACCCACACCACCAGGTCGATGCCGTCCTCCAGGGCTTGGTGGGCATAGGCGGCAGCGAGTTGGGTCTTGCCCACGCCTCCGCCGCCGGACAGGACCTGGGCCAGCACCACCGTGGTATGGCCGACCCTGGCCTGATCGATCCGATCGCGAACCGCGGACCGGTCCTGGAACGCGGACGCAAGTACCGGTACCGAGCCCAGCCGGACGGGCCAGTGCAACGGCTGGCGCGGCGGGGGAGCGGAGACCAGCACTTGGCTGACATGGCCACTGATGGCCACCGCATGGGCTGCCGAAGCGACCGCATCGCCTGACCGTTCCACCCGCACGATCCCGCCATCCGTCTGGGGGCCCGGGCCGCGGTAGCCGCTCAGCGCATCGCCGCCACCCGTGGCAACGGCATCACCGCTCTCGCTGACACTGACGGGTGGCGCCGTTTGCTCCGTGCCGTCCTGGACGCGGGACGGGCGCCTCACCCGGAACCGTCTCATCGGCCCTCCCACCATTCACCCGCTGTCATGGCAGCCTGCCTCAGCCGGTGTAGTCGATGCCGGTGCCGGCCCTGCTTCCCTGCCCGCGGGCGATCGCATCCCCACTCTGCTCCACACCACCCACTCCGCTGCCCCCATGACGACGGCGAATGCCGGTGTGAGCCTCTCCTCCGCCATACGCTTCAGCCCGTCCCGTCCGCGTGACGGTGTCCCGCGCCCGAGTAGCTGGCTGGATCCAGGCCCACAACAGGCCGCACACCCCTGTGGCGCCCTGGACCGAAGCCCCCACCAACTGCCCGGCATCCGGCCCATCAAGCAGCCAGAAAACGGGAGTTGAGACGATCAAGACCACAGCAGCAACCGTCACCACGATCTTCCGCCCACGCGACATGTCCATCCCTCCACTTACCGTGCGCCACCTCTCCCAGCTCCCGAAACCCGGCAGCCGGCGGGCACGGGATGAAGGACGGCTCTTGCGATCACAGCAGTTCCAGCACTATCCGACGCACAACATGGCTTTCGGCCACGGTCGTACTCGCATGCAGGAGACGAACCACGGACTGCCTCCTGCCGTGTCTCCTTGCCGGTCGGTGGGTTTGGCTCCTTGGTCCCGCTGATCACAGAATCGACCCTAGCGACAGGCACTGACAGTCGCCGTCAGGGTTCGACGTTGATGCCGTAGTCCGCAGCCAGGCCGGCAAGCCCAGTGCCGTAGCCCTGGCCCACAGCACGAGCCTTCCAACCCGAACCATGCCGGTAGATCTCCATGGCGATGGTGACGGTCTCACCCGAGACGAACGGGGCAGGCATGAATGCCAGTCCTCCACCAGAGGGCTGGGCGACCTCAACGTGCCAAGTGGTGGACTGGTCGAAGGAAGCGGTGGGTTGAGCTTCGAGGTCGATGCTGGCGATGACGGCCACTGTGTGGACGTCGTCGGGAACGTGGGGCAGATCTGCGATGACCGTGTCGCCGCTGGTGCGGACTCCGTCGTGGTGCGGGTGATTGTAGAAGACGAGGTCGTGGTCGCTGCGTACCTTGCCGTTGCTGGCGAGGAGGACGGCAGAGACGTCGACCGGCACGCCAGTGGTGATGAGGCGCACCGCTACAGATTCGGTTCGGACAGGGGCGTTGGCCCCCTTGGCCAGCACGTGCTTGGTGCTTTCCGGCGGGCCGGGGGCGGCCTCGGCTGCCCCTGCGGCGGGTTCACTTGCGGGCGGACTGATGTTGGTCAGAGAGGCGAGGGTGTGCTGGAAGAGCGGCCAGCCCTCCACTTCTTCTCCGGGCCATGGCCAGGCCAGGCGTGAAGAGCCGAACTGTTTGGCCGTTGGAGGCTGTCCGAGCGCTTCGTAGAGCTGCAGGTATCGCAGGCTTTCGGAAGCTAGGCGGCTGATTTGCCACTGCCGTTGGGCTTCTTCGGGCTGGTTCATGCGCACGTCGTCGTCGGCGGCGGTGCCGCCGAGCGCGGCGAAGACGCGCCTGGCGAAGTCATAGCCGTCACCCGCCAGGAGACGGGCCGGGCGCTCCTGCTGCGCGGGCGCGGGCTCTCCGATCGCGGTGTAGAGAGCGCCGAGATCGCCGCCGGTCCACTGATTGGCCGCGGCGGTGGCGAACTGGGCGAACTGGACCAGGGTGGGCGGCCGGCCCTTCGCGGCCACGAACCGGTGGTGCGCCTGGGCGACACCTTCCAAGGCGGTGCGCCAGCGCTGCTGCAGATAGCTGTCGAGGTACTGCTCGGCCCAGGCGTGACGATGGCGGGTGATGATGTCGCGGACCCGTTCGAAGCCTTCGCGGCGGCTGCCCCTGCTGATGCTTGACGTCATGGTGAAGGAGCCGATGGCCGTGTCCACCGGGAGCTCTTCGCGCTCCTTGACGATCATCTCTTCCGGGCCCAGGTGCTGCTCAGCGACACGCAGTTCCTGGAACAGGCCCGGGGCGACCGGACAGCCGGCGGCACGCAGCGCGGTGAGGGGGCGGCTGTAGTAGTCGGCCACACCGGACAAGGGAGCGCGGGAGTAGGGGCCTTCGCACACGAACCAGGCGGTCAGTGCGACACCGTGCCAGAACTCCAGGGCCGGGCCGAGGGCTTCGGCCATCAGGTGGTGGGGGAGGGGATTGCTGACGATGCTCTTGGCGTGCCGCTGCAGGGTCACCGACTGCCACAGCCGGTCCACCTGCTCGTTGACGGAGGCGGGCAGCACCTGCCGGTACAGCTGCTGGGTGAAGACGTGCTCGTCCGGCCCGAAGCCCAGGATGCCGTCATCGACGAGTCCCCACAGTGTCCGCATGCCGGGCCGTTGGACGGCGTGCGCCTGGTCGAAGGCCGTCCACCACTCGCGTAGGGCCGCCACGCGTTCCTCGACGGGGGAGAGGGAGGTCGGGCCGCCGAGGAAAGCCGCGAGCATCGCATGGATCTCGTCCTCCGGGATGCCCGCCTCGGCCGCCATGCCGGCCGCATGGGCGGACATCCCCACGTACAGGCGCGGCTCAGGCAGTGCGGTGATGACCTCCTCGTCCGGGTGCGGCGGCGCCTGAAGGTAGTCCAGCACGGCCAGCCAGTCGCCGGCGAAGTAGCCGGAGACGACCGGCTGCAGGGCGCGCGTCAGCACCCGGCGCGCCAGGGCGGTACCGGTCTTGGCGGCCTTCTTCGCGAAGCCGGCCATCAGGGCCTGCAGCTGCAGGCTGCGATGACGGGTGACCAACTGCAGCGGATCGACGGCGGTAAGCGCGTCCAGGAGACGCAGGCGGGCGCGCTGCTGCCCGGGCCGGTCCAACCGGTGCCATCCGCCACCGAAGCGGAAGTCCTCCAGCGCCTCGTCGGCAATACCAAGCAGGCGGTAGCGTTCCTCGATGCCGGACCACAGCCGCCGCTGGTCGTCGATGGACTTCGCCGGGCCCGCCGCCCGCACCCGGATCGGCTCGATCAGGGTCTCGAACAACGGAACCAGCACCGACCACAGCAACACCGCGTCGGCCGAGCCGTCCACCAGGATGATGCCGGCCGAGTCGTCCGCGGCCAACGTCAAGGAATGGGCGGGCCGTTCGCGCACCAGGTGCGGCAGGTTCACCGCCCCGGCTTTCAGTGACATCTTCTGCGGCAGGTACCAGGCACCTCGCCGCTGCTGCTCCTGAACGCCGAACGCCTCAGCGCGCCACGTCTTGTCCCGGGCGGTGAGTCTCAACACCCTGACGCTGTCCGCTGCCTCCGGCCCTGTACCCCTGACCACCGAGGCCACTGGCCGGCCGGTCAGTGCCGCGGCCAGTAGCCGGGCCGCGAGCGCGTCGAGCTGAGCGAACCGCTGCTGCTGTCCGGCAGCTGCCTCCAACGCAAGCGCCTCGTCCGGGTGCGCGCCGAGGGCAGGCTGCCACCAGCGCGGCTGGTCACTGGCCACTCGTCAGCCTCCGCATGTACTCGACGAACTGCTCAAACGGCATGGGAGTCGTGGTGTTCTGCGCGTAGACTGCGTAGCGCTGGGCCATCAGCTGCATCTGCCGCTCCTGCCGCCGGGCCTCCACCCGGTCCAGGTCGTGTACGACCCGTTGCTCGACACGCCCCCGTTCGTACAGCACGAACGCATCGACCTCGCCCGGGAACGCACTGTCAGATGTTCCTTCCCCCAGGCCGTCACTGTCCGTGAAGTCCGCCTCCAGCATGCCGGTGTCAATCAGGGGGACGTCGAGCAGCAGCGCGGGATCCATGTCGTTGTCCTCGCACATGGCCTCCAGATGGTCCTCGAGGCCGAGTTCGGCGTGGCAGACCACATCCAGGTACTGCTGATCGGCCGCCAGACCGGGATGCCGCAGCACCCGCACCCCGCGCCCGATGAACTGGTAGAACTCGCCGAAGCTGCCGTAGGGACGTACGGGTACGACCACGGTGATGGGTGGGAAGTCGTAGCCCTGGCCGAGCATCCGCAACTGCACGATGCCCTGCAGATCACCCGCGTCCGACTCGAAGCGCCGCCGGGTGGCTTTGATCGCCGACGCCGACATGCTGTGATGCAGCGTGGCGCAGGGGATGCCGTGCTCTTCCGCGATCCGGGCGATCTGCCGGGCGTGGGCCTCACCCAACGCCGCAAACAGCGCCCGGGGTTTGACGGGGGCCAGCAGCTTGGCCTGCGCGTCCAGACAGGCCCGCGTCACGGTCATCACCTGCCGGATCGAGGCATCGGACTGCGCGGTGATGCGGGCCATCTTCCGCTCGTCCCCGAGCGCAGCCAGCAGAGCGTCGCGGCCCACGATCTGCTCGCGCCGCCCGTCGGGCCACACCGCCTCATACACCGTCGCCGCCGCATCCGGGGCGAACCGGTGCACGCGCAGGTTCTTCGCCGAGCCGTCCGCAATGGAATCCACCAGCCGGTAGCGGTAGACGACATCGGCGTCGATCGGCTTGCCGTCCAGGCGCTGGAAGCACGCCGACATCAACAGCGTGCGCGCACCCCGGAAGTGGGCGAACAGCCGCTGGTAGGAGGCGCTGGCCGCGATGTGGGCCTCGTCGACGACGATGAAGTCGACATCTTCCGGTTCCAGCTTGGCCAGCAGGTCCCCGTCCTTGTCACCGGTGCCCAATGCGTGAAAGTTCGTGACCAGAACGTCCGCGGCCAGCATCCGCTGCCGGCTCACCCGGCTGATCTGCTCGTCGTCCGCGTCTAGGACCAGTGTGGCCGGCGGCTGGGCACCCGGCAGAAGAGGGCCGCCCGCCAGCCCGTACAGGACGTTGCCCGGCACTCCGGGGTCGAGTGCCTTGGCGAAGGTGCCGCGGATGACCGAGCCCGGAGTCACCACCAGCGCTCGCCGCCTGGTGAACGACAACGCGGCCGCCACCCCCAGCGCGGTCTTGCCGGCCCCGACCGCCATCACCGTGGCCGCATGCCGGCCGCCGGAGGCGTAGTAGTTGGCCAGCGCGGCCAGGGCCTCCTCCTGGCAGGCCCGCAACGGCCCCCGGACAACCCGGGACCGCGCACCGGCGAAGTAGGCCTCATCGGCCGTTGGCTGGACGCCCCGTGGCGGATCGGCCGCCCGCAGCGGATCGCCCACCATCTCCGGGACCTCGACGCGCGGCGCGGCGATCACCAGCGGCGACAGCACGGCATCCTGGCGCAGCATCGCCTGCAGCTGAGCCACGCAGCGGGCGGTGTCCAGGCGCACCGCGTCGTAGGAAAACCGCAGCATCGTCAGCCCCGTGGCCGCCAGATCGTTCTGCCGCAGCCGATCGTAGGTGAAGGCGGCACGGTCACTGTGGAAGGTGAAGCCGTCCAGTTCGACGGCCAGGTGCAGCGACTCGCCTGCGATCAGATAGTCCAGCCGGTAGGTGCGCTCGTTGACCGTCACCGGATGCTGGCTGTGCACATGCGCCACGATTCCTTGCTGCGCGGCTGGAGTGAGTACCCAGCGCAGGAAGGCCTCTTCCAGGTAGGACGCCGAGGGGATCAGCTGCTCCAGCCCAGCACTCATGCCGCCCCGCCAACCGTCGCCTCGGCTGCCAGCGCGCCAATCTTCTCCGAGAGGCGGGCTACCGAATCCTCACCCTGCCCGAAAGGAGCCAGTCGTCGTGCCACTTCGAGGGCGTCGGTCAAGGCGCCTTCGCGCTCCAGCAGCATCACCAGCCGGGGAACGGACGTCACGTGCACGAACGAAGCTGGGACGGGGCCGGTGTCAAAGGAGACCGCCTGTGGGGCAGCCTCCATCAACTCCAAGTCCAGCAGCGCGAACACCTCAAGCAGCTCAAGCCCGTCAGGGTAGGAGCGTCTGCCGCTCCACAAGCGGTCCACCGCACCTTGGAGGACGAAGTGGTAGTCCATCGCTTCACCGGGAAGCTCCAGTGCTTCCCAGGCTCGGGTGACCAGGTCCGCTCCGATTGCCTCCACCGGCACATGGCGGCTGGCCGGCGTTGCCGACGTGCTGCCCTCAGCGGTCGGCCACATCAGTGAGGCGTAGGACATCTGCGGACGGACATGCGCCTCTGCGAGCGCCTCGCGGGCGATACCGGGGCTCCCGGTGAACCGCACACCAGGAATCGCTGCCATACGCTCAAACCACTTTGCCATGTTCCCCCCCGGCCTCATCCCACTCGCGCAGCGTCCAGCGCCATCCAACCCTCACCGGCGTGCTGTGGTTCGGCCGGTCCGGGAAACCGCGTGCACCGGTGACCCGCTGTGTTCTGCCCACCGACCCAGTGAATCTTCTCGCGGAGTCCTTGGTCGGGCGCGGGATTCTCTAGAACAGCACGCCGATTGAGCGAGGCTGCTCAGTGTGGCGCGAGCTGCCGCATCTCCAACCGGGCCGGACGAGTTGGTCCGACGGGCCCCGGCCGAGGTTGCGGCGATGCGGCCAATTCGGGATGAGCAAGTCCAAGGCCCCTTCGTGCGGCCGGAGTTCATGCATACGGGGTAACGGCAGCAGCGATCCGCCTTTGGCGGTCAGTGTCACTTTCTACGCTGCCGGTGAGGGCAGCACATGGGGAGGGTGCCATGGTGGACGGGACTGCAGATACGCAGGAGCTGTGGCCGCAGCTTCTGCAAGTCGTCAAAGAGCGGATGCGCTTCGCTTGGATCCTGCTGAGCCAGAACGCGAGCGTGCTCTTCTACGACGGCACCACGCTGACGCTCAACATGTTCAGCCCGGGCGCATACGACACCTTGATCAGCTCGGATTGCCGCATCGTGCTCGATGAGGTACTCACTGAGCTTGTCAATCCTCCGCCCGCGGTAGAGCTACTCGTGCAGGGCAAGATCCCCTCTCCCTTCGACCTCCCCAGCCCCGAAGGTTCCACGCACGTGCATGCGCCCGGTGCTGCTTCGGCCACCGACACGTCACTGGAACCGGAAGAGCCCCTGACGAGCATCTTGCATCGCATCCTGGCCCAGACGGCGTTCCTGCTGTACGAGGACGGAAACAGCCAGGCCGCAGCCCTACTGACGGACGTGGAAGACCTCGAGCATTTCCCCAGCGACGGACCTGAGAAAGGCGAAGACGTCGCCCTCATCGTGCCGCTCTACCTCGTTGGCCGCTTCACCCCGGACGTCCTCGCCGCCATCCAGTGCCTGTTCGTCCACGTTGCGGCACGTCACGACCTCCTGGTTGACAACGTCAGCGCCATTCCGGCCCTCCCCGAAACCGGTGACGAATGGCGCCAGAACCTCCAAGAGAAGCTGATCAACAAGACACCCCCCAGCCAAGACCCCGGACTCTGCGGCACGGAGGCAGTCGCGACTCTCAGCCGGGAAGGTTTCGCCTTCGACTCCCAGGAGCAACTGCTCGTCTACGATGCGTTGAAGCGGGCGCAGGCACAGCTGCCGAAGGATTCCACCATCGCGGTCTTCCCGCTGCCAAGGGGCCGGCTCGGCAGCGGCAGCGCCTGGGTCCCGGACTTCCTCGTCACCGCCTCCGGCCGGGTGGGTGCCATCGAGGTCGACGACCCCCATCACCACGAACACGTCGCCGCGGACGCCGCCCTCGACAGGTCCTGGCGCAGCAGCGGAATCGCTCACATCGAACGCATCCTGCTCAAGGGATTCAGTGCCGACCGCGAAGTCGACGCCCTCGTCCGGCAGTTCCTTACCCGGCTGCGTGAACACCACTGACCACAGTGTCAGCCCGGCCGATCACCGACCGATGGCAGATCCCCACTTCAACTGACGGTCTGCTCCAGTTGCTTGCCGCCAGCCGGAGCCGGCGACTTGCCGCTGTCCGCCTTGCCGCCTTGTCAGGGCGATGGCGTCGAGGCTGTGGCTGCCGGGTCGTTGGGCGTATTGAACAGATCCTGATAGGCGCGCAGTTCCTCACCCGTCAGTTCCGGGTCGCCGCTGATGGCGCTCATCGTGGTGTCCCATTCCCGGTAGCCGTCGGCGCGGGGAGTGAGCAGCACACCGACCGACGTGAGCTGGGCGAGGTCCGCATGCTCGCCGCGTTCGTGATGGCGCAGCCGAAGCCAGGCGGAGAACGCGGCGCGGGTGTGGTCGGTCAGGGCGGAACAGACGGCGAAGCCCAGCTGGGCCCAATCAGGCCCGGAGACAAAGGTCCGCATCCGCCATACCGTGGTGCCGGTCTCCGGTTCGGGGACCGCGGCCAGCGCGTCCAGCAGAAATCGGCCCAGATCTGTGCGGTACCCGACCGGCAGGCTGTCGAGGCAGGCCAGGACGCGTTGCCGGGCGTCCCACTCGTCCGGGTCCAGTGGGCTGGTAGCCACGTCCTCGAGCATGATGCGGACCATGGTGTGGGCTTCGTCGTCGTCACTGCCGGCCGGGGCGGCGGGCAGCAGCGGCACGCTGTGCGGCCGTCCGCCGCGCCGGTTCCAGGACGGGTCCGCCGGCCCCGGTACTGCTTCGGCGTCCGCGGCGGCCAGCTCGTAGTAACGCTCCGGCTCGCCGCCCAGCACGGGCGCCGACGTGCCGCCCCGGTGCAGATAGCCGACTACGGCGTGGGTGGAGCGCAACTGGTTGAGCAAGAACTCCCAGTCGCGTCGCAGCAGAGCGATCACCGGCGTGCGTCCGTGATGCTCCGCGACGATCAACTCCTGTGGGGGATCAGGGTGTTCGACGATGGCGACACCGACCCAGTCGACGGCCGGTCCGTCGATACGGACCCGGTGGCCTCGCCCGTTGACCATGTGTACGCTCTCCGCCCGCAACCGGCGGACGGTGCCCTCGATCTGCTTGCCGGCCGCGGTGATTTGCTTCAGGACCCAGGACGTCTCCCGCTCTACTGAGGCTGGCTCGCCCTCGCGGGCCTTGATCTGCACGACGACACCCTGGTCGCCGACCACCAGCAGCCCGTCGCTGATCTCCCGCACGCCGCGCCCCTTGCGTTCCACACTCGGGGCCATCACGAAATCCGGCAGACCCCAGGTGGCCGCTGCATCCTGCACGGCCATCTCCGCGGCCGTGCCCCGCCGGTCATGGTGGCGCAGGGGCGTCGCGTGCGGGATGACCCGCTCGAACACCCCGCTCGGGGTGCTCACCATCAACGTGAGCGTGTCGGCGTCCTCGACTCGTCCCAGGCCGATGTCCGAGGAGGCCAGCGCGGCCAGTTGCTCGGCGGACCAGTGCCTGGACGAGCGTGCGGCTGCGATCCAGGTATCCCCGGGGGCGGATTGTCCGGCGGACAGCACGCGCCGGCTGCCCGGCACCTGGCTCGACAGCCACGCAAACGGGCCCCGGAGTCCTAGCTCAGACACCAGCCGCAAGGTAGCGGTCAGGACTTCGTGACCTGGGTCTTCTTCGGCTGACGGGGGACGGTGTTGGTCTTGTCGAGGTGCCCGTACACCGTCGACCGGGGGACGCCGAACATGTCGGCGATCTGCTGGACCGTCTTCTCCCGCTCGTCGTAGAGGCGTTGGGCGAGCGCGGCCTGGTCCTCGGTGAGCTTCGGCCGGCGCCCGCCGACCCGCCCCCGGGCCCGCGCGGAGGCGAGCCCGTCGTTCGTGTTCGCCACGATCAGCTCGCGCTGGAGCTCTGCCAGTACGGACAGCATCCCGAACATCGCCCGGCCCTCCATGGTGGCGGTGTCGATGCCCTGCTCGATGACGTGCAGCCCGATGCCGCGCTCGCGCAGCTCGGCGCCGAGGGTGACCAGGTGCAGCACGGAGCGGGAGAGCCGGTCGAGCCGGGTCACCTTCAGCGTGTCGCCCTCGCGCAGCAGTTGTATGACGAGATCGAGCTTCGGGCGGGACGCCTTCGCGCCGCTGGCGACGTCGACGTGGATGTTGTCGCGGTCGACGCCGTGGCGGAGTAGTGCGTCGATCTGATGATCGGGGTTCTGGTCGGCCGTCGATGTGCGGCAGTAGCCAATGAGCATCGTCGGAAACTATCCGAAGGACCGTTCTCCGACGTTGATTTCCGACGCTAGTTGCCGACACTGCCCACCTGCGGGTTCGTGATCACTGGCCCAAGTGTCGGCAGACGATCGTTTGCCGACACTCGGGACCGCCGGGAAACGGGGCCCGACCGTCGGCTCGGGCCCCGCGAACGATTTACCGGCGGGTGGCGCTCCCCTGCCGCCACATCACGTAGACGCCGAAGACGGCGGTCGCCGTCGGGGCGATGGACTCCGGCGGCATGTGGGAGCCGAAGATCAGCACGACACCCGTGACCAGCACCGCGAGGAAGGCGGCGAGGTCGAATCCGGTCTGGACGGATGAGGAAGCATGCGTATCGTGGGTCTTGCTGGTCGATGCGTCGGGCAGCACTATCTCTCCTTGAGAGTCGTTGCAGGTCCAGGGCAGCTCTGCTTGCCGGCTCGTTGCCCTGGTTCCTGCGGGACGTTACGGACCATCTGTGGCCCGCTCCTCAAACTCTGCCCGACGCCGAACGCCGTTCCGGGGTACCCTGGCTACCGATTGATCCTCATGAGCCGGTAACCGTTAAAAGTTGAAGTGTCGGGTGAAGCCTCATGCGGATTAATCGGTAGCGGATAATCGTGCGAAATTGGTGGGTGGATGGCGCCGAAGGACGGGAAGGTCGAGGTCCGGCAGGACCAGCTGAAACAGCTTCGGCAGGCCGAACTCCCAGCCGTGCTCAGCGAGGCGCAGCGGATCTGGACAGAGGGGCTGCAACCGCCGGTCATCCGCATCCGGCGTTCGTACTACCGCAACGCGGTCATGGAGACCGTGCTTGACGAACGCAAGCCGCTTCCTAGGGAGAAGCGGCCTCCCTCCGCACGGATGATCGCGCCGAAGGGGCTCACCCTGAAGTTGCATCTCACCCTGCTGTTCGCAGCCCAGTGCGCGGCTGCACCGAACAAGCCCTGGCGTGACGTCTTTCCCATCGAGCCCACTGCCGAGAGCAGTAGCTCGTGGATGGCGCTCGTGCCCACCGTCGCCAAATACCACGGGCCCGGCATCCAGGTTGCGTCTGAGGTGACCAACAAGCGGCGTCAGCTGACACAGGCACTCAAGAAGCTGGAAGAGAGCGGCCTGGTCCGTCCGTCTGCGGGTCCTGGTAGGTCACGGAAGGGCTTCATGCTCCTGCACGAGAACGCCAAGAGCACCGCTGCGGCCCCCATCGAGTACACAGTGCCCGGTGACGCAGATCCGTTCCTTGCGGTACCGGTCGAGTTGTTCACACAAGGGTGGGTGCACGTCCTCACCACTAGTGAGATCGCGGCACTGCTCATGTGGCTCGACGCCCTCCAGTTCTTCGGCATGAAGCTCGACAACGGGGTGATCGTCGCCGCAGTCGCGAGCGACATCAGGGCCGGCCACTACGGGTTGGGACGGGAGACCTACGAGACCCACCAGCAGTTGGACGCGTTCGGCCTGCTTGACGTCGTCCGGCCCTGGCAGCGTCACGCTGACGGCAAGTGGTTCGGCTACTCCGATGACAGCGACCTCCGCTGCCATCGGGTCGCGCTGGGACCGGAGGGCTTCAACCGGGACGCCGCTGACGTCGTCGCCAAAGTGCTCGCCCGACGCGACACCCGTGGGGACTGGAGCCGAGAACCCAACGCGCCGCGGAACAGCTTCTAGGCAATCCAGGGGTGTGACCAAGGTAAGTGTGAACGGGAGCATCCGAAGCGACGCTCTCCGCGTTGATCCCCGTACTGTCAGCGGGCAGGGTGGGGCTCCATCACGAGCTGGTCGTCGGCGGTCACCAAAGTACGTGGGCGGGGTACGGCGGCCGGCACACCGAGGTCGAGGCGCTTGTCCATCTCCAGCCGGAACGTGCCGTACGGGTTGACGTTCGACCAGAACAAGGCGGTCAGCCCGCGCCGGTCCTCGTCCGAGAGCTTCTTCGCCCAGTCCGGCTCGGCAAGTACCCGCTGGAGCAGCAGGGTGTTGATGTGGACAAGACTGGACTGGAGAAGGTGGAGCGCGAGCATCGAGGTCTCGGCGTGCTCCTTGTCCGGACCGGTGAGGGCGCCGTCCTTGCCGTAGTGCAGCACGGTGTTCGCCGAGTTCCAGTTCTCCACGACCTGGAGGCCGCCGTGGATCTCGCGGCGCAGGTCCGGGCTGGCAAGGCAGTCGCACGCGAAGATGGTGCGCACCGCGCGGCCGAGTTCTTCGAGTGCGGCGTAGGTGGGGTGTTTGGGTCCGCCGCGGGTGAAGCGGCGCAGGACCTGCTCGGCCTCCGTGGTACCCAGGCGCAGGGCGGTGGCGTACTTGACCATCTGGTCGTACTGCTGAGCAATCAGGTCCCACTTGATGGCCCGGGTCGTCAGCGAGCCGCCGAGCGCCGGCCAGCCGGGCGGGGTGTCGTCAGGGCGGTGCAGGCGGATGCTGCCGATGTTCTTCAGCCTCGGCAGCAGCCGGAAGTTGAGCAGCTCGGTGAAGGCGAACCCGACCACGGACGCGCCGTGCGTGTCGACGTAGTTGGACTCGATCTCGGCGTCCGTGCAGTGCCGCAGCAGGCCCTCGATCATCGCCGCGACCTCGGACGACGAACAGTTCTTGAGCTGTGAGTAGATGCAGACGTTCTTCTTCTCGACGTGCCAGTACACCATCACGCCGTTGCCGCCGTAGCGCGCGTGGTACTCGGTCATGAAGTTCGAGGACCACGAGCCGAACTTCTTCGAGTCCGACGCGCACGCGGTGCCAGTACCCCACCAGGCGGTGTCGCGGGCAGCGAAGGTGGCGTTGACCAGCTTGCGTACGGCGGCGCGGAGGTTGTCGACGGTGATGAAGTGCCGGCGCACGTGCCGCAGCGCGGCCTCGCTCTCGCCGTGCTCGCCGGTCGCCACGATGGCGCGGATGCCCATGTTCGTACCGAGGGCGAACAGCGCGAGCAGCAGGCGGCGCTGGAGGACGGCGCGGTCGATGCGCTCGTACGCGGCGACCGAGGCGAACTCGTCGGTGAAGCCGGTGTCGAAGTCGGCGTTCTTGAGCACGTCCAGGAGGTCGAGCACGCCCCAGCGGCGTATGACCTCGTCCTTGAGCGCCTGGAGGCCGGTGGGCTCGTCCAGCTTCTCCAGCTTCGGCACGGAGATCCACGGCTCGCCGTGCCGGGTGGTCACCTTGACCCCGCCCGCCGAGCCGTCCGCCAGCGCGGCCGTGAGCCGGTCCAGGCCGTTCGTCATCCGCTGCTTCAGATCCGTGATGAACTCCCGTGCGTCCAGCGGCTGACGGATCGCCGCGTAGTGCACGGTGCGGGTGGCCTCGAAGTCTCCGGGCAGGTCGTCCTCCGGGTTGCGCCACCGGGCCGCGCCCTCGATGTAGATCTCGCGCCGCCGGATCGCATCGCGCAGCGCGACCAGGACGCACAGCTCGTACGGGATGCGTTCGACCCTGCCCTTGTCGTCGACGACGGCCTCGCGCCAGTCCTTGCGTACGACGCCGTCCATCGGCACCGCGTCCGCAGCGTCGTAGAAGCGGGTCTTGCCGTCCACCCCGGCGTACTTCTCCAGCAGCGCGAGCGCGTCCATCACCGGCCGGTAGGCGGTGTTGTTGCAGCGGAAGCCCAGTGTCCGCAGCAGCGGCGGCAGCATCTGCCGGTAGTACGAGCTGTACGAGGAGCGCAGCGTGGTGCGGACCTTGGCCTTGAAGACCTTCTCGTTCGCCTTCGCCTCGGCCACCAGGTCGCGCAGCGTCTTCTCTCCCACCACCGGGTAGAGGGCTGTGCGTACGGTCTTGTCGGGCTGGCCGATCGCCGCGTCGACGAGCCTGAAGAGGATGCCCTCCTTGCCGCGGACCTTCTTCAACTCGGCCGTGAGTTGCCTCTCCACCCGACGCTCGGCACGGGCGTTGATCTTCTGCACCAGGGCGATCAGCAGGTCCCCCAGGGCGTCGGTGATCTCCGCCTGCCGGGAGGAGCACAGCGCCGCGAGCAGCGTGATCCGTACGTCCTCGGCGGTGTCGCGGAAGTCCGAGGGGTACATCTTGATCGCGCGTGCCCGCCACGCGGGCCACCAGCTTCTCCGAGCAGTCCGTGAACAGCCCCTCGGGC
Source organism: Streptomyces sp. NPDC001410 (assembly GCF_042895235.1). NCBI lineage: Bacteria > Bacillati > Actinomycetota > Actinomycetes > Kitasatosporales > Streptomycetaceae > Streptomyces > Streptomyces sp. NPDC001410. The sequence continues at coordinate 13,936 of NZ_JBIAWE010000031.1, read as the reverse complement.
AGCCCGAGTCTGCGCACGTCGTTCAGCTTGGTGACCTCGGTCAGCAGGGAGTCCAGGCCGACCGCGCCCGGGTCACGCTTGAGCAGCGCCAGCAGTGCGGCGCCGTCCTCGTTTCCCTCCGCGACCAGCGCCAGCAGCCGGGCCACCCCGACCTCGCCCAAGCGCTCGATGGCCCGCGCACAGAACACCCGCTCCCACCGGTTGCGGGCCGCGACCAGCACCTTCTCGATCCGGGTCCGGCCCGGCGGCTCGATGCTGCGTGCCCGGCACTCGACCAGCAGGGCCTCGCGCTGCCGGTCCTCCACCAGCTCGACCGGGCACACCTCCGCGGCCAGCCATGTGGTGAGCTGTTCCTCGTCCTCCAGCGTCGCCGGCCGGAATCCCAGAGCCTCCCTGATCTGCGCGCGGTGGTACTCAGCGGTTCGGCCTGTGAGGGAGTACTTCGCGAAGTCGGCGGCCGGGACCTTCACCAGCCCGGCGACGTACTCCACCGCGGCCTGTGGGACTTCCTCCAACGGCTCGGGGAACCGGCCCTCCAGCTCGAAGAACTTCAGCATCAGGCAGAAGCCGAGCCGCGTCGCCCCGGTCTTGTTGGCCACCAGCTTCCAGCCGCCTTCCACCAGCGTCCAACTCGCCAACAGCTCTTCCGGCGACCACTCCTGACGCACTTCCCGCCCCTCCCTCGCTGAGCCTCTAATCGTTCGATCAGCTCAACGAGGCGCCCGAGGTCGGGAAACGGGCCGTCTGACGACGTGAAAGCTACCCAATCGCAGCTTGCCGATGCTTCGCGCCCCCCTCGAACCTACCGGAGTTGACGTCCACCGAAGCGACCTTGCTTGCGGGGACTGCTGCCCACCGGGCGGCCGGGCGCCCCAGCCGCGGCGACGCGGGACCATCCTCGAAACACAAGTCGCTGTCGACCAGGATCGGCATCTGCTCGGGGATCACAGGCGCGTGTTCGAGTCCCCACGTCTCCCAGCCCTCCGGTTTGAAGAACACCAATTCATTCACCCAAATTAGACCGACCCGCACCCAAAGCCGGTCACCAGTCGCGGGGCGGCGCAACGACGCGGTCCAGGCGACAACTTGGGTTGAAGGGCTTAGCCTGTACCTAAGGGGAGGTGAGGCTGGTCCCCATATGGGCAATGGTAAACGCACCCAATGCCGCCATGGAGGAAGCCATGCCGGATTCAGGCTTGGAGACATCAGCCACGGTACTGGCGATTTCCCTTACCATTCTCTACCTAGGCCTCCTGCGCTTCCTATGGCTTCGCAATAAATCAAGAAATCAGCATAGGCACTCGTTTCGAAAGCCACAGAAGCAAGGAATCCATCCATTCCGGAGGCTCGCATATAAGGCTGCCAGGCGGCAGACGGAGAGACATGTGAATCTCCTTCAGGAAGGCGGCATTTCGCTCAGCGAGGATATTAGGTCCCACATTGAAGTTGCGCGAAGGGTTGCCAGGCTAGGTTTCCTTGGTTGGTATTTCTGGTGGATGCCAATATTCATCGCATGGGAGACCTCAGCCCTCTGGATCTCGGGACCTGAGTCGAAATACAATTACTCGACCGATCAAACCTTGATCTCTCTGCTGATAATTGCCGTAGGAGTGGCAGTATTGGCCATGATGGTTGCCGAATATGCATGGCGGCAGCGGAGGCTCGCCGGCGCCACTGCTGCGGTGGCTGGCATGCAGGCACTGCTTAGATGCGCAAGTGCGATTGTTCAGTACAGAGATCCAGGCAGTCGATCTTCCGATATACCGGGCATTCAAGATGTAACTGCCGAGATCGACCGATTCACTAGGCGGATTCGCCGCTACGCGCGCAGCGGATTCACTACCCAGGACCCGGACGTACGCCAGGCGCTCATCGCCCATGCGGACGCGGTTAGTGCAGAATTCGGCGAGAGGACCCGGGGGCTACTCATCCAAGGCCCGGCTGGTTTGGGAAGTATTGCTGGATCGGTCATTGACACATTGGATGGTATTCGCGAGGAGCGGTGGTGCAGCCTGCTGCAGTCGAGACGACTTCTAGACGTCAACTCCGGTAGGTTCGAGGGGGGCGCGAAGCATCGGCAAGCTGCGATTGCCGCTATCGCAGCACTCGTGCTCACGGCAGGAACAGCCTGGGTGCTTACGCTGGCCAAGCTGCCCGGCCCTGCCTTTGCGCCGATCCTGTCCCTTGCTGGAGCGATCCCTTTCGTGGCTTTGAATCAGCAATCAATCTTCAGTTCACTTAGCCGGACATTCGGCAAGGGTGCCGATACCGAAGATCCATCTACTTGATTCCACCAGTGTCATTCACCCCAGGACGACTGTGGGGGTTGGTTCACTATCAGGCTGGCCTGCGCTGGCCGTGCCGTCCGGCTGAAGCGGCACCTACAACTCATCCGGAGACGCAGCCGGCAAGCTTCGTTACACTCCGTCAGTAAACACCGGGATATTCCAAGGAGCATGTGAGTCCACCGTTCCGACACCATTGCCGACGCCTCAACGAGACACAGCAACAACGCAAGAGAAACGAAGTGCCGCACACGGGCCTACCGGCAGCGGCGTTCGCGTTCAGAAGGCGTCACCGGGTGACGCCTTCACGAGACGCTACGGGCACCCCGGAGCGCGGCGGAGTCGTTGTGCGGGACATGAACCTGGGAGAGCCGCGGCCGCGAGTCGAGGAGCAGGCGGCGGCGGTGACCGACGCGGTGTGCGAGCTGGTCGACACGGTGACGTCGACGACATGGAGCACGGGCGCGGTCGAGGACGCGGCCGACGCCATCGACATGCTCGCCGAGGAGCTGAAAGCGAGCGATGTCGGGCTGGAGTTCCTCACCGGGGAACTGAAGGGCTCCCACGATCCGTCCGGCATCGTGTTCACTGTGCTGGCAGCCATGTCCGGGATGGAGCGCGAGTACATCCGAGATCGCACCCTCGAAGGGCACGAGTCCGCCCGCAAGCGCGGCACGACCATCGGCGGCGCGGGCGTCACCGACGAGTCCATGCTGTCCATGGCCCTCCACCTACGCGACCAAGGTGTGAGCCTGCGCGACATCGCCAAACGGCTCGTCATCACCACGGGAGCGAAGAAGGGACAGCACCCCTCGCCCGCCACCATGCGGATGCTTCGCGAGCACGACGAGCAGGCCGCCACGGCGGCGAGTACGTGATCACGCCGCTACTTTGCGGCTGGTGTCTGAGCTAGGACACCGGGGCCAAACGAGAGGGCGAACCGGGTGACCGCCTCGATCACCAGTGACAGCCGCCGGACGAAGGTGTCCTCGCCGTCTGCTGGGACGAACCCCTCCGTGAAGCACACGTCGACATACGTGCCTGCCTGGGCGCGGTCACAGCACACCCGCTCCGGTAGGAGGTCAGCTGGTAGCGGGCCAGGACCTGTTCCTGTTCACCGAGCGCGCCGGGCTGCGCCGCGGATACACTCTCGACCACTGCGGGTGCCGCGGCACGGACCTGCGGTTCGACGGGGGTCGCCCACGCGCCCATCACCGCCCCGGCATCCAGCGCCGCCTCCCATGCCAGCAGATGGCCCAGCCCCCGGCGGAGCCGGTCGATGACATCGTCGCCGTCGCTGGCCTGGAAGGGCTGGCAGTCCTCCACCATCGCCACCTGCGAACGCAAGGCGCCGTCCATGCACGACTCGGCCAGCGACTCCCGGAATCCCTCAAGAGAATCAGCGACCGGAAAGAACCGGGGACACTCCGGCCTGCGCAGCCGCTGCAGCGCACTGAACGCCTCAACCGACTCCGTCACCAGCGCATCCAGGCACGCCCACAGCTCCTGCACACACCCGCGGAACAGCTCGGCCAGCTGCGCCTGCCCATCCGGCGGCCACGCCAGCCAGGCCGTGATGAACCCAGACCCGTCCGGATGCGTGACCACGCCCTCCTCAACCAGCCCGCCGTCGAGCAGCGTGTTCCACAACCGCGCCATCGCCGTCTCGGCCCGCCGCGCGTTGTCCAGATGCTGCCACGCCCGCGGGTAGTACTCCCTGATCACAGCGTCGACCCTAACGGCGGCCACTGACATCGAACCGGGCCCGGGCTCGACTGCCGCCACAGACGACCTGCCCACAGGCCGGACGGCGGCCGTTACCCTGCACGGCAGCCTCGGCGGAGGCCACCGGCAGGAAAAGTGCGGGCCCATCACCGTCGTGCCGCGGCAAGACACCGACACCGAACGCCCTTACCTGGCTGCCGGTATCCGCGGAGCCTGCACGCTACAGCGGCGTCCCGGCCGCCTGCAGTCCACACGCCGGCTACAACGGGCGGTGCGCCGGGCTGCGCCCACGTACGGCACGCAGGCTTGGCGAAATAAGTACGGAAGAATCCGGGCGCCCCTCTGGGCCCGGTCATCAGCCGCCGATGTCGATGTCTTCCAGCAGTTCCTTGGTGATGTCCTCGAGGCCTTCTTCGATGGCCGTGATGGCCGCCTGACAGATTAGCTGGGACAGCAGTCTGAGGTAGCCGCCGGTGCGGCGGTGCAGGTACTTGGCCTCGCCGACCAGAGCATGCGGCGAGAGCTGGTGCAGGCAGAGAGCCTCTTCGAAGCCGCGCACGACGCTGGGCCAGGTCTCCTGATCGCCGTCGTACAGCGGAATGGGGTCGAGCCAGGTCACCGGCAGCCGGCTGGGATCGGCCTGGGGGAGTACCCGGTGCTGCTTGCCGTCTTCGCCGGTGATGACCGGTGCCCGCTGACTCAGGCCCTCGTGTGCCTCGCTGAGGCCGTCAGCCTTCACGCGGGCCGCCCGCACGATCTCGCGGGCACCGGTGCCGCAGAAGACGGTCGTGATCCCCAGCTGCTCGCGCAGGAGGTCGAAGTAGTGCAGCACCGGGACGAGTTGGTCCGGGTGTACCCGCTGCATGCCGTCCACGAGGAGCAGTTGGGTCCAGCGCCGCTCCAGGACGTGCCACACGGACTGGGAGAGGTCGGGGGTGCGCCGGGGCTGACGGATCTCCTCCTCGGTCAGCGGCGCCGGAGCCAGGCCGAGGAACTCGGCGATCGCCCATACCCAGTTCACGATGTTGTCCGCATCCTGCGGGGCCATGATGTGCACGACGGGGATCCGGTCGTCGTGCACTTCCTCGATTTTGGTCTGGAACTCCCGGCCGATGGCCCGCAGCAGGAAGGTCTTGCCGGTTCCGGGCGGCCCGTCGATCACCCGGTCCATCAATCCCTCGCGCCGGTTGCGGTTGGCCAGCAGCAGCCGGTGCGTCTTCAACAGCGCCGCATCGAATGGGGGATTGGGGACCAGCAGCAGGTGCCCGTGGTAGCGCAGGCGGGGGTCGTCGGAGGTGACCGGGGTGCCGAGCGGGGCCGAGTCCGCGAGCTCAGGACGCTTGATCATCTCGCGTACGTAGGTGTTCCAGCCCTGCAGGGTAAAGATCCAGCGCGGCGCCATCGGAGCGGCCCGTGCATGGTCCAGGATCTGTTGTTCCCGCTCGGCGCGTGCGGCGGTGCGTGCAGCGGCGGAGGTTGCCACGATGTCCTCCTCAGGGACGGGATGGGGGCCACGGCGCCCCCCCCATGGGCGCCGGCGGTGGGCGGTTGTCCGTCACGGAGCGTCTGCGTCGTCCGGTGCCGACGGCCGGTCGATGTCCCGGCCGGCGATGGGCAGGGACGGATAGGCGGTGACCGTCTCGACGTCGATGGACACCCCCGCATACGGGTCCACCACCGGCTCGGGCTCTGCGGCCACCTCCAGCCCCTGGAAAGGAATCCTGGGGGCGCTCTTGTGCGCCTTGCCCGGGCCTTGGCGCAGTGAAGGGCGCAGCGCCCGCATCGCTTTGACGATCGCCAGCTGATCGTCCTTGCGGCCGCCGTTGTCCACGACCGCCGCGGTGGCCCGCTCCCACAAGTCCTGCGTCCAGTCGTCCTCGAGCAGACCCCGGTAGATGAACTCCACCTCGATCCATTCCTGCGTGTACAGGTGGTCGAAGAGGTAGGCCACTTCGGGGTGGTAGGGGTTATAGCGGGCTTTGAACCGGTCGTTGTGCTCGTTGATCCCGGACCGCTGCTCGATCAGCAGCCGCATCCGCCGGTCCGAACTCTGATAGATGCGGTTCTCGATCACGATGCCCTTGTCGCTGATCTTCACCCAGGCCGGGATCAGCAGCTCGCGTGTCTCGGCTGCGGTGATCGGCCGCGGCCGATAGCCCGTCATGGGCATGAGCTGCGCATACATCTCGTTCGGCGACAGAGTCAGGCCCGGGGTGAACGGGCTGCGCAGCCCCTTGTGCGGCGTCTGCTGGTATTCGAGGGCGACCCACTGCTCGGCCAGGTCCTGCAGCGTGTTGACGGGATACAGGGGGCCCTTGTCGATCCCCAGCCCCCGGTGGGCGAAACCGTTACCGGTCCAGCCGACCACGTGCTGGCTGAACCGGCTGCCCAGGGTGCGGAAGAACCGCTCCTTGATCGGCTTGTCGGTCGGAGTGTCCTTGCGCGCATACACGATGGTGATGTCGAGCATGTCGCACACGTACTTGAAATGATCACTCAGGTAGGGGCTGCCCTGATCGATGATCACCGTACGGGGATGAATGACCGGCCGCGCCGCAACCGCGCGCGCGAATCGCTCGTCCGCATCCCGCAAATCCTCGTACGGCAGCGCCGAGTTCGCGGCCAGCGCCAGCGGATCCCAGTGCGGACGCCAGGCAAGCGGGGCAAAACACTGAGCCAGCAGCAGCACCAGGTCGTATGCCCTGGTCGCCCGTCCGCCGATCCGCTTGCCCGGCGAACCCTCCCCGGTGACCACCGGGACAACCATCACCGCGCAGTTGGAACGCGACGCCACATCGATCGCCGAGGTCAACTCGGCCGAGATGACCTGGGCGTCGTCCCCGAGCGCCTTTACCTTCAGCGGTGAGGTGTCGATCTGCACCACCTCGCCAGGCCGCCGCGCATGAGAGGGCCGGTAGGGAGGAAGCGGCTTGCTCGCCCGCTGCGCACGCCGGCGTGTGGGGGCGGCCAGGTACTCGGCGAGCCCGGTGTCGTCCATCCGCCGGTAGAAAGTGGTCCGCTTCAGCAGCAGCCGCTGGGCCTCCTGCGGATCCTCCAGCTCCGCCTTGAAGCGGTCCTGGACGACGTCCAGCACCTCTTCCCAGACGGTCTGGATGTCCACCCCTGAGCCGCGGCTGTGGGACATCACCACTTCCCGCATGATCTCGATGACCCGCGAGTCGGTGCGATGCCCGCTCTCCCGGGGGCGCCGCTCGATCAGAACCAGCGGATTCTCGCCCGCCCGTTTCCACTTCAGCCGCATCGACTCCAGCGTCTTTGCACTGATCTCCATGCCTGCGGCCGCCAACTCCCGTGACTTGCAGGCATAACGCTCAGCCAGCGTCGTTTCTCCCGGCTCGTATCCGGGCCGGGCCTGACTGCTGCCCGGCAGCAGGCCGGTGTCGAGCTCCTTCATGTGCCGATGCCACCGCCTGGCCTCCTTGCGCTGGGCCTTGGACGGCGGAGCATCCACGGCGGGCATCGGGGCCGACGCAACGGGGGAGCCGTCACCATTCAGCACGGCGAAGCCCGGCGCGGAGACCATGGCCGTGTACAGCACCTCCACCGGCGTGGACGTCTCCTCGGACAGGAGCACCACGTTCGACCCCTGGAACGCCACCACCTGGTGGGCCCGGCCCAGCCACGGCACCCGGTCACCCAGACGCACCTGCCCCGGCGTGAACGCGCCCGTCCCGCTCATGCCGCCCCATCGGCAAGCCACGCCGTCGCGCGGGGCATCAGGGGCCGGTCCCAGCGGATGTTCAGACGGCGCTGCCACACCAGCCGGTACACCAGATCAAGCGCCAAGGCGTACGGCACGCCACTGGCCCGCGCCCCCTCGCCGATGGGGCGTTCGCGGCGAAAGGCCTCCTCGACCGCCTCCCGCTCCGCGGCCGCCACCGGCACCGCCTGGCGGTAGTCGGCCGCCCACTCCAGATTGGCCAGGCGCATACCCTCCGGCACCCGCTGAACCGACACCTGCCAGCCGGCCGCCATCGCGACCTGGTGTGCGACCTCCAGATCCTCCCGCCAATGCGGACCGCCTTTCTCGGGCTCCACCAGCACGACTTGACGCGCCCCGGTGACCGTGCGCGTCACGAAATCCGGACGCCAGCGCCGCTTGCCTCCCGCACCCTGCCAGTGCAGTTCCACCGGTTCCCCGCCGATCCAGGTGATCTCCGGATCGAAGTCCAGCTCCAGTGCCACCCGACGGCGCCGCAGCGAACCGCACACCACATGCCCATTGGTCGTGGCGCACCAGCAGTCGGACAGCTTCCCGGGACGACCGTGAAAGGCCACCGGCTCGCTCGGCGGACGCCGCTCCTCCACCGCCACCCCCACCAGATCAGCGGGTGCCGCCGACACCAACTGCTCACGCTCGTCCAGGTAGCACACCCGTACGTCATGCATGGCACCCTCCGTGCTCACCGCTCAGCTCAGGGTCACCGCTGGCGACAGCACACGGCGGGTAAGCGCCGAGAGTTCCTCCGTTCGAGGGGCATGCCCTTGACAGATCAGCGACAAGGTGCGGCTCTCCCCGAGCGGATTTCTGCGTGATCCTGGCTCAAGGGAGAATCGCCGTCCACCCCGCGACGCGGCGGAGCGCACATGTCTCCAGCAGTCGACCCGTCAACTGGACGGGACGGTTCCATTTGGGAGCGTGCGCCGAGCCGGGGACAGCTGAACTCGGCCACCGGGACTGTTCCGATCGAATACTGCCTGCGCGATCGTCTGCGCGTACGGCGGCGGGGGAGAGGCTGAGGTCGGCCACGCTTTCGGCCTCACGATTCTTCGCGGGCATCCCCTTGAAGGCTCATGTGCCAGGCATGCACGAGCGCTGCTGAAGAGAGCCCGCACGGGCCGCGATCCGGCTGTGCCGCTCCGCCAGCACGAGATGGCGCCGCCCTGCTGTTGCGGCTCCCGTTCCCGTCGCGGCAGGGCGGCTGTGGCGCTCCAGCCACTGCAACAGCGCGTTCTTGCCCGCGGCGAAGTCGACGTCCCACAGGTCTGCTTGACGCTGGACCTGAACCAGCCACCTGCCCCGGTCCTGCGGGGTGCGCCCTCCGGCCTGCTCGAATCGCAGCATCAGCCAGGCCAGTTTGACTGCTTCGGGGAAGACGACCAGGGGTACGGCACGCGCCGAGCGGGCCTCCAGCCCCGCCGCCCAGGCGCGCTGCACCCACACCAGCGTGTCGGGCGCATACGTCCACCACTGGTACATGACCTGGCAGGCGTCGGCGAACAGTTCCTCGCCGGCCGACTTGAACTTGCGCTGCAGGCGCAGCCTGTCCCGGTGCGCTGCCACGCACGCTGGTAGCGCGGCCAGCGGCACGGTGTCCGGAACGGTGCTGCGTGAGTCGTCCGTCCACCGCAGGTGCCGGCCGCACAGCTGCCAGCTGTCCGCCGACATCAGCCACACGCGCTCACCGACCTGCCGCCGGTGTCCGCACGACGTGCACCACGGCACCAGATGCCCGCCCTCGGCTTCCCACGGCCACTGCCACACCGCCGGCCCCGTACCGGGCAGCAGCAGGTCATCCGCCAGTGACGGCAACGCCCACTGAAGCAGCCCCACGTCCAGGCCCGAGAGCACCGACAGGTAGGTCCGCCCCGCCGCGTTCACCTTCATCTCGGTGTACTGCGGGTACTTCTCCACCTGCTCCGGGTCCCCGGACCGGGACGCCTCACCCTGCCCGACACGGTCGAGGAACGACGCCAGGTTCAGACCGTTGGCCCGCCCCAGCCGCCGCACGAACGATCCGGTCGACTCCCCGCCCACCGGCCGCACCTGCACCGGCAGCGGACGGCTCGGTCCCAGCAACCCCGCCAAGTCCATGGGACTTCCTCCCCGCCACAGCACGCCTCACCAGGACACTCGTGCCGCTTCGCACAGGCCGTCAAGACCCGGCCACACCTTCGAGTGAACCTGCTCCGACCCGGTCTCTGGCGCGCCGGAAACCTCCTCACCCTCGGGGCGAGGACTGCCATGACACCCAGGGGAGGACACCGCGTGGCAACCCTGACCCTCAACGGCCTCAAGACACCGCTGTACGGTCACCAGGACATGGCCGTGGACGCCATCGTCATCAGCTTCGCCGAAGGCGCCACCCGGGTCACCAGCACCATGGCCACCGGAACCGGCAAGACCCATGTAGCTCTGCACGCCGTTCAGGAGACCGCGCCCCAGGGGCGGGCTCTCGTCCTGGTCCCCTCGCAGGCGCTGCTGGAACAGACCGCACAGACCTGGCACAGGGAGGGGCGCCCGGGCCTCTACCTGGGCGTCTGCTCGCCCGACGAGGCCCTCAGCCGTTCCCTGGCCAAGACGCTGACTGTGGTGAACACGCCCGAGAGCCTCGCCGAGGCCGCCGCAGACGCCGACGGTCCTCTCAACGTGTTCTGCACGTACCAGTCGCTGTTCAAAATCGCCCAGTCACACGCCGATTACCACCTGCCGGACTGGGACGTCGTCGTCGCCGACGAGGCCCACCACACCGCAGGCCGCCTCGACAAGGCCTGGGCCACCGTTCACGACAACGACGCGCTGCCCGCCCGGCACCGCCTCTATATGACCGCCACGTTCCGCAAGTTCAACCGCAGAAAAGGCCCTGACGGCGGGCCCGACATCGAAATCGCCTCCATGGACGACCAGAGCCTGTACGGGCCCGTCGTCTACCGCCTCTCCATGGCCGAGGCCATCCAGGAAGGCCTGCTCGCCGACTACCGCATCGCCGTCATCACGATCACCAATAAAGACCTACGCCGCAGCCTGCGCGGCAGTGTCACCAGCTACACCGGCGAAGGACTGCGGGCCGCCGCCGCCCAGATCGCTCTTCTGGTGGCCCAGAAGCGCTATGACCTCAGGCGCACCCTCACCTTCCACCCCTGCATCGCTGCTGCCGAAGCATGCGCCGAAACACTGCCGCAGACCGCCGCCCGCATGCCCGGCTACGACGTGTCGCGGCTCCAGGTCAACACCGTCAACTCCAAACAGAACTCCTTCGTCCGCTACCAGAACTACGAAGCCTTCCGCACCGCCCCGCTCTCCACCCACCCCGCCGACACCCACCCGCGCCGGGCCGTGCTGACCAACTGCCGCTGCTGCGCCGAAGGCATCGACATCCCCGCCATCGACTCCCTGCTGTTCGCCCACCCCAAGACCAGCACGATCGACATCGTCCAGGCCGTCGGCCGCACCCTGCGCCAGACCCCCGGCGACGGCAAGATCTCCACCATCATCATCCCCGTCTACACCGAACCGGGAGAGGACATCGGGCAGGCCACCCGGCGCACCCGGTTCCACCTGATCTATCAAGTCCTCATCGAACTCAGCGTCTACGACGAGCATGTCTTCGAACGCGTCGAATACCTCACCGGGGACGGCGAGCCCACCGAGCCCGAACTCGCAGCCCACCCCATCCGCGTCGACGAGATCCTCGCCGTGCTGGGCCTCGATCACGTCGATGCCCCCAACCAGGTCTGGGAGATGGGCTTCGAACAGGCCCAGCGCTACCACACCGAACACGGCAACCTCGACGTCGCCAGCAGGCACCTGACCTCCGACCGCTTGTACCTGGGCTGGTGGCTCGGCAAGCAGCGCTCACTGCGCGCCAACCGCATGCTCCTGCCCGACCGCATCAAACGCCTGACCGCACTCAGCATGACCTGGCAGCACCCGCCCCGCAGCATCGAATACAAACTCGACATCGCCCGCGACTACACCGCCCAGCACGGCCACCTCGCGCCCCGCGCCAACGAACATCACGCAGGCATCGCCCTGGGCCGCCACGTCGCCGACTGGCGCCGAGAAGCCCGCCAACGCGCTCTGCCGGACTGCTACCACCGGGCCCTCAACGACATCTACCCCTGGTGGGCCGCCAGATGGAAAGACGAGTGGAAACGCACCTACGCCAAGGCCCTCAAGGCCGCTCGGGGCGGCGACCTCACCTTTCCCGACCTCAGCCCCGACAACGACGACAGCCCCCTCACCCGCTGGCTCGACGACCAGATCGACCGCCTCGGCAGTCTTACCGACATGCAGCACAATCTCCTCGGCGCTCTACCGCTCCAGCATCCCCTAGCCCTTCTCCTGCGCCGGCCCTACGGCCCGTCCGGCTGGGCCTTCGCCCGCGGCCTGCGCGCCGCCCGCATCTTCTGGCGCTCTCATCAGCACCTCAACGTCCCCCGCAGCTACCCGTGCACCGTCGACGGTCAGCCCCTCGATCTGGGCCGCTGGATCAGAGAACGGCGCCGCGAGCCCGCCCGACTCACCCGCGAACAACTCGACGCTCTGGAAGCCCTTGACATGCGGTGGACCTGACCGATCCGACGTTCGCACCCTCCGCCAGCCCTGCCCCGTCGCACGGCCAACGGTCAACGATCTGCACCAGCGCCCCACCGCGCTGTGTTCGTCCATCCCACCGTCGTCCGACACTCGCTTGCGCACACCTGCGGCACACGTCGTTCCCTAGGTTCAACGGCCGGTTGATAGCCCAGTCGGCACCCCCAGGACCTGCACAGCCGCAGGGCTGCTGACATCCGCTCACCTCCGCGTGCCAAGTGTGCGTTTCATGTGTGATTCGATGTGCTTTTCGTGTAGGGTGGAGGCGGAGGTGGCTCTCGTGTCCCATGAGCAGAACGGGCTCTTTGCATCGGTCGATGCCCTGCTGGAACAGGCGGCGGCACCGGATGCCCTGCCGGCCCCCGCCGAACGCAAACGGCTGCGCGAGGCCGCAGGCCTGAGCCAGGACCAGGTCGCGAAGGCACTGGACGTGCGACGCGAGACGGTGACCGGTTGGGAGGCGGGCCGCACCGAGCCACGCCCTCCCAAGCGGGCCGCCTACATTCGCCTCCTCGACGGCCTCGCTGACCGCTTTCCCGTCCCGGCGGCGTCCTCCGGCTTGGCGCCAGGACCGCGTACTGGCCCGCCCGCCATCACAGAGCCACAGGCGCCCGAACCGCCTGTCGCGCCCACAGCAGGTCCCGCGACCCCGATCCGGCGGCCTGCGACGGCACGTCGGTCGGCGCCCCAGAAGCCGGCGGCCGCGCCCGCAGCGGACACACGCTTTGCCGACGGGCCGCTCGTCGTCGTGGACGGCGACGACACGGCCTACGGGGCGGGCGGCCAGGTGCTCGACTGCCCTCTCACCGACCTTCCGGCACTGGTCGACTGGGCGCTGGGCGAGGTGAAACTGGGCGCTGCGCGCCTTCACCGCTCGGGCAAGGACGCGGACCCGCTGATTGTGCTGACCGCCTCAGCCGTCCAACGCCTTGGTCTGCCGACCGTGTTGGAGGACCGGCGCGGGCTGCGCCTGCCCGACGACCACCCGCTAATCAAGCAACTCACCAAGTCGCAGTGGAAGTTGACGAAACGGGGCTTCGGCCCGTGGGCGCGGGTCTACCGCGCGGCCGACGGCGCACGCCGCCAGTGCGTGCAGTTCGCCGTCGTCCCGTGGGGCGCCCTCGACACCCGTTCCTGGGGGACAGCCGACCAGTTGGAGCCCGCCGAACTCGCCCGCCTGCTCGGCACCTACGCCACCCGCGTGCTCACCCCCTGCGGCTCGACCGCCGTCACCGGCCTGGAACTGATGACCGCACTGCGCCCGCCCACCCGCGCGGTGAAGGACCCCGCCACCGGGAACTGGGTCTCCGGCCCGGTGCCCGGCTCGCTGACCGAGGCGGTGGAGTGCGCCCCGCCCGAGGCTCCCGACGGGCACCCGGCCGTCGCCGCCTTGTATCCCCGCTTCCATCAGCGCACCCCCGACCAGGTGCTGGACGAAGAGGCCTACCAGTGGTCCCGGCCGTTGACGGACGCGGAATGCATGAAGCCCTACGTGGTCGGCATCGACGTCAACATGGCCTTCGCCGCGGCCGCCAACCGGCTCACCGTCGGCCTTTCCGCCCCCGTCCACGTCCACCGGCCGCTCTTC